>NVXK01000034.1 GCA_002733905.1 Robiginitomaculum sp.
GGTTGTCCGGCTTATCTTTAGTATCTTACCTACCTCAACAGTGGACATAGTAGAGTAGAGCGGATTGTCCTCACCGACTATTTCTGTATCCTCCGCGAGCGGTGCGCGTGATTCCTCAGTACTGAGAAGTTTGAGATTAATGCTCTCACCAACCACCATTGGTTTTTTTTCAGATGGTGTCGGCGTAGTCGTGATGGAATACATTTTAAGAAATTTGAGAAACCTTTGTTCGAACATCTTAGGCTTCCTCGCAAGAAGTTCGAGTTGAGCGGGTTCAAGGTTGTCAAGAGTATCTGATGTTAGCCGAATGATTTTTCCAAATCTTCTTGGCGCAATATGGCCCGCTTTTTTCATTTCCTTTACGGTTATTGTCTCAATATTGCGATGAGCATCTACAACAACCTTATTCTTCGTTGCTTTAGCATACTGACCTGATACTTCCATAGCCCTAGACATGGCATTACTCCAACTTTGTTATAAGTTGATATATATAGTAGGTTCTGTTCAGTTTGTCAAGTTCGTTCAGTTGGTTCACTACCTTTGCCTTACCAGAATAGCTAGGCTGTTCACGCAGTCAATTGATTTAGGATAATGACGGAAAGAAGCTCTAAGGTCTAATAACCGGAAAATTGTCCAAACTTGCCTTAATGAAAATCCCGACTGTAAAACAGCTTCTTTGCCTGTTCTCTCGTATGCCTTGCGTCTACACCATATGTAATATGCGGATTGGGGGTAGGGCGTTTCTTATCCGCAGGCCCACCTTCCCTTAATCAATATCCTGAGAGGTAGAGAACTCTTGTCAAACTTTTCTTTAATTCCATTTGTTTAATTTCCCATTTTTTTCTCTCTGGATAAGGGTCGTACATGGAATCTCGCCTTTTAGCTGAAAACGGAGTGTACAACAGGAAGAAAAAACTTATATGGTTTTTGTGGCTGGCAAACGCAGTTGAGAACGCAGTCTCATCTATTTTTATTAAAGTGTGCTGAGGGATGCCTCCCTAAGCCTAAAAATGCCGTCACATCTGTGCTTGAAAGGCGGCATAATATTCGCATCAGTCATCGTTACCTGTGTAGACAGGTTTTACTTTACATCATATACTCCATGATTGCGGGAACAATCAAAAATAACTAATAAAGATTTAATATGAGCATTTCGAATGTAGTTCAAAAAATATGGGGTATGTGTAACGTCCTGCGCGGTGATGGTATAGGCTATAATGAATATATGTCAGAGCTTACGTATCTCTTGTTCTTAAAAATTGCCAAAGAGACCGGAACTGAAGTTGATTTACCCGAAGGCCGTAGATGGGATAATCTGATTTCTTTGCCACAAAGTGGTATATTGAGTAATTACAAAATTATGCTTACTCATTTAGGAGAAGAAGCCACGGACGATAGAGTTCGAGAAATATATAGATTCCCAACAACCGTTTTTAATCATGATGAAAGTTTAAAAGCCGTCATTGATAGGATTAATAAACTAGACTGGCATTCAATAGAACATGATGCTTTTGGTGATATTTATGAAGGACTACTCGGTAAGAACTCCCAGGACTCGCGTGCTGGCGCAGGACAATATTTTACACCAAGAGCACTCGTAGATACCATTATAAAGGTAATCCAACCTCAACTCGGTGAGATTGTTCAAGATCCGGCAATAGGAACTGGTGGATTTGTAATTTCTGCCGACAAATATATTCGTGATCATAACAGTGTAAAATCATACAAATCAAACCCACCACGTTATGAAGGATGCGAAATAGAAAAAAACACTTATCGTCTTTGTTTGATGAATGCTTTCCTTCATAAAATGGACACCAATATTATATTGGGAGATGGCCTTACGGATGATGCTAATGAACTACAAGATAAAGTAGATGTTATTGTTGCCAATCCACCTTTTGGCTCAAAATCAGGCAGTGTGCGTAAACAAAAATCCAGCATTAGGCATCCAAGTTCAAATAAGCAGTTGGACTTTCTTCAACACATTTATAATGGCTTAAAAACTGGCGGACGCGCTGCTGTGGTTCTGCCTGACAACGTGCTATTTGAAGACGGCATTGGCAAAACTATACGTCAAGAACTCATGGATTTATGCGACCTTCACACAATTCTACGTCTTCCGACGGGTATATTCTATGCTGCTGGAGTGAAAGCTAATGTTTTGTTTTTCACTCGTGGTAACTCTGACAAGAATAACACAAAAGATGTTTGGGTTTATGATTTACGCACAAAGATGCCAACCTTTAATAAAGGCAATCCCCTCACTGAAGACACCTTCACAGATTTTCTTAATAAATTTGGTGATGACAGTAGCGGTCATTCAAAACGAGTTGATGAAGGCGAGAAAGGTCGGTTCTGTAAGTTTACTCGGAAAGAGATTGCAAAACGAGCTGATAATCTAGATGTCGGACTATCTGACGAAAGCGCAAACGATAGCTTAAATTTACCTGAGCCCGATTTCATCGCTGTTCAAATCATGGAGAACCTGCGTATAGCGGTGAGCGAAATTCAAGAACTTCAGGCAATACTTTCCGACATTTCGGAGGCTATATAAGTGGCTGAAAAGAGATGGAATATTCCTGAGAGCTGGCAATGGTCTGAGGCCAATGAATTTTCTGTCATTATCGCGGGTGGCACTCCGAGGAATTCGATATCAAAAGACAATTATTCAAAAGATGGTATTCCGTGGTTAACACCAGCTGATTTGTCGAATTATCATGAGGATACGATATTGCGCGGCAAACGTAGCCTTTCTATTGTAGGATATGGAAATAGTTCTGCAAAACTAATTCCTCAAGGCAGTGTTCTTTTTACCTCAAGAGCACCTATTGGGTACTGTGTAATTGCAGGAAATGAAATATCAACAAATCAAGGGTTTAAAAGCTTTGTTCCCGCAGGAGGGATTAATCCTTATTTCCTTCGTTACTATCTGATAAATTCGAAAGTCTATGCAGAGAGTAAAGCGAGTGGGACAACTTTTCTTGAGTTATCTGGAAAAAAGGCTGGTAAGCTTTCTTTTCCAATTGCCCCATTAAATGAACAAAAGAGAATAACAGATAAGATTGACTCTTTGTTTGATAGGAAAAATAAAGCAAAAAAAGCATTGGATGCTATTCCAGCATTATTGAACCAATATCGCCAATCCATCCTTGCGGCGGCCTTTCAGGGTACTCTGACTAAAGACTGGCGAGGTAATATTCGTGAAGGGTGGACCGTTAATACTGTTGGCAGCATAATTAACAATATCCAGTCAGGGAAAAGTTTTAGATGCATAGAACGGCCACCCAAGGCGAACGAAAAAGGTATTGTAAAAATTAGCGCTGTTTCTTGGGGGCGCTTTAATGAAGACGAGTCTAAGACAGTAACTGATATTTCACGACTAAATGAAAAGGCTAAAATTTTTGAAGGGGATTTATTATTTAGTCGTGCAAATACAATTGAATTAGTTGGTGCATGTCTAATTGCAAATAAGTTTAAAAAAGACCTCTATTTAAGTGATAAAATTCTAAGACTTGAAGTGCCTGAAGAATACAAGGTCTATTTGAAATGGTTTTTGAGATCACCTTCTGGCCGCAAACAAATAGAAAGAATGGCTACAGGAGCTCAACACTCAATGAGAAATATTAGTCAATCTTCTTTAAAAAAAATTATGATGCCACTTCCGCCAAAAGAAGAAATGCTAGTCATCAGTCAGACCCTAGAGGAAATGGGGGAATTCTTAGACCAAATCCATTCTAAAATGAAGGAGAACGGTTTAAGATTAGGAACACTAAAACAGTCTATTCTCGCTAAGGCTTTTCGCGGCAAGCTTGTGCCTCAAGATCCAAATGATGAGCCCGTTGTTGAGTTATTAAAGCACATTCAAAATGAACGTGAACAATTAGAAAAAGAGCTAAAAACTAAGAAAAAAGTTACTAGAAACAAACCAAGAGGTAGAAATACAAAGATGATTATTCCCGTAATAGACGCATTGAAACAATCCAAAAAGCCGTTGTCGTCGCAGCAATTATTATCTGCTGCAGGTTACCCCAACAATGCTAATATAGACCAGATAGAGCATTTCTTTTTAGATGTTAGAAAATCTATAACTAATTTACAGATTGAAGTGTGGCGAGACGACAACCAAGATTATTTTAAACTAGCTGGATGATTATATGAAAATCGATTTTCTGCATATTAAATCACGGTTTAAGAACCTAGAAAACATCAAAGTAAATTTTGATGAAAACCATTTGATGACTGTGCTTATTGGCGGTAATGGATCCGGGAAATCAAACGTTCTTGAAGCCTTAGTGAGTATCTTTCGTAATTTGGACTTGGGTGAGAAACCTGACTTTGCTTATGAGGTCAAATATAAATTAGGTGGAGGTAACAATGCAAAATGGGTTACTGTCATAGCTGATCCAACTGGTAAAACCTTATCCCAGCAATATCAAATTACTTTTTCGAGATCCATTACTGGTGCAAATCAGAAAATTGCCCTGTCAAAAGTAAAGAGAGATAAAAAAGGTCACAGCGATTTTTTACCTAATCATGTATTCGCCTACTATTCTGGACCTAGTGATAGGCTTGAAAAATACTTTAAAAAACACCGCACTAACTTTTATCGTAAATTACTAAAAAGCGAAGTTGATTTAAAAAGCGATATTCGCCCCCTGTTTTATGCGAAGCCTTTTCATAGCCAATTTGTACTGTTAGCCTTTTTTCTCTCGAAACAAGCGGATCAAGAGAAAGAATTCCTTAAAACTCACCTTGGAATAGAAAGCCTAGATTCTGTTCATTTCGTAATGCGAAAACCAAGTTGGACACAATCGAAAAACAAGAAAGAACTCTTTTGGGGTGCTGAGGGTGTCGTTAGAGATTTTTTGGAACTTTTATACCCTCATTGCTTAGCTCCCGTGAAAATAACACGATCAGAAGACACTGGATTAACAGGCAGTGACATAAAAAATGAATTTTTTCACCTGTTTCTTCCTAGCGTGGATGTTCTGCGTGAATTCGCTGAAGGATTAACGCCTGATGTGTTTTTCAAGATGTTGGAAAGCACACTATTATCTGAGATTATTTCCGAGGTTAGCGTAAGAGTAAAAGTTTCCTCTAGTGAACAACCTTTATCTTTTAGTGAATTGAGTGAAGGTGAACAACAGTTACTGACAGTATTAGGGCTTTTGAAATTTACAGGCGGCAAAGATACTTTGTTCCTACTGGACGAGCCAGACACACACCTAAACCCTGCTTGGACTGTCAAATATTTAAACTTTTTAGATCAATTTGTACCTTACAGCGGAGCGAGCCATCTATTAATGGTTTCCCACCACCCTTTGGCTATTGCAGAACTTGAAAAAGAGCAAGTGCAAGTGATGGAAAGGTCAGGGAAAGATGTAATAGCGTTTCAACCTATGGAGAGCCCAAAGGGGATGGGAATTAATTTCTTACTTCGCAGTGATATGTTTGGCTTAAAAACTACAATTGACCAGCCGACTACAGAAGACATTGAAGCTAGAAACAAGCTGGCGGGAAAACCTACATCACTAACTCTTGCGGAAAAACAAGAACTTCAAAGGTTAAACGACCGACTTGAGCCACTTGGTTTTAATATTTCTACTGATGACCCTGACTATATGGACTATTTAATGAAAAAATATCACCCCACTAAAGGGGATGTTAGTTAATGCGTTGGGTGTGTTCAGAAATTATAGAAGAAAGCTTAAATGCAGAATGGCGGCAATCTGCGACAGACGCATTAGCGGCGTTAAACTCCAAAGCCACACTTGAAGACAAAAAAAAATACCTACGAAGTCCGCAAGCTTCAGCAATATGGCGATCATTTTATGATATAATACCTGATCAATTTAAAGGAAAATGTTGGTATTGCGAGGCTGAAGAAATTCGTTCTGACATGCCGATAGATCATTTTCGACCAAAGGGAAAAGTCGATGAAGTCGATGGACATGAAGGGTACTGGTGGCTAGCTTTTGATTGGGAGAATTATAGGTGCGCTTGTACCTACTGCAACAGCAAAAGGAATTTTGAAGAAACTCAAGGTGGAAAAGGATCTGCGTTCCCAATTTTCAATGAAGCAAATCGAGCAACATCATCAGCTGACGATTATAATAGTGAGCGTCCAGCTATTCTCGACCCTTGCGACACAGATGATGACACGCTGATTTGGTTTGATGCAGACGGTAAACCAGAACCTATCGCTAGAGCTAATGCTGAACAGGCTCAGAAAGTAAATAACTCAACAAAACTATTCCATTTACATGAAACCAAAATATGCAGGAAACGCAATAATATTCGTTTAGATGTGGAAAGACACGTAAAGGCTTTAAAATCAACAGATATGCAAACAATAAGATTGGCAAAAGTCGCCCTAAGACGCATGATTAGTGACACTGAAATGCTTTCAAGGGCTGCAATTGTATACCTTAGCCAACATAGGCAAATTGATGCCGTAGAACGAATCCTAAACCAAGGCGTATAGTCACGAGATGTTTTGAAACATGTAATGTTCGCTATGGGGATAAATTGTCCAAGCATGCTTTTAGTGAAAGCCCCGACTGTAAAATAGTTTCTTGGCCTGTGGTTCCAACGTATTATCCCAAAAGCTATGTTCGGCACAGACGGGCAGAACTTTCACATCATGTTCGCGTACATCATGGATAATTTGGGCAGGGGCGTAAAATCTCATAGGAAGTGAGTAGAGCAGGGCGCAGGCTGTCTGATGATATTTGGAAATTAGCTTTACCAAAATCTCAAAAAAATACCCAATTCATCACTGGGCATACGTTCGTGCTGTAAGTTAAAGGTGAATGAAGGGTCAAGATACTACCAGATACACGGTGTTCTAAAATTACGGTCAAACCGACTCAATTTCGCACAATATTGGCCCTCTTTCTAATCTATCTTTTACTTATGGGAGAAGGGCAGTCTTGCTTTCAGTAAATAACTGGAAAGCAATTATGTCACCGCAGTCAATTATTATCGTTCAAATCATAATCGTCTTTGTGACGATCATATGTGCTGTTTGGTATGCGACGGCATGGGTAGCGGCAGAACTTGCATATGATGCTTATCTTGGCCCGGCATGGTTCACAGTGTCCGATACCCCCGTCTACTATCCTTGGAGATTATTTGAATGGTGGTATGCGTTTGATGCTTACGCTCCACAGGTGTTTTCCAAAGGTGGCATGATAGCCGCAGGCGGTTCATTCATTGGCGCGGTGTTTGCCGTAATTGGTTCCGTGTGGCGTGGTCGTCAATCCAAAAACCTAACTACATTCGGTTCTTCCAAATGGGCGAGCATGAAACAGATTGCAGACGCGGGTCTATTCAAAGATGCAGGTGTGTTTCTCGGTACTCTCAAAAATCGGTATATCCGCCATGATGGAGCCGAGCATGTGATGGTGTTTGCACCGACCCGTTCCGGTAAAGGTGTTGGCCTTGTTATTCCGACATTGTTGTCATGGACAGGTTCCGCAGTCATTCACGACATTAAAGGCGAGAATTGGGAAATTACTTCTGGCTGGAGGTCTACATTCTCCCACACATTGTTGTTCAATCCCACCGATCCCAAAAGCGCAAAATACAATCCATTACTGGAAGTACGTAAAGGCGCAAATGAAGTCCGTGACGTACAAAATATTGCAGACATTCTGGTTGACCCCGAAGGCGCACTGGAAAAGCGTAATCACTGGGAAAAAACGGGCCATGCTCTGCTTGTCGGTGCAATTCTTCACATCCTTTACGCCGAAGAAGAAAAAACACTTGCTCGCGTAGCTTCATTTTTATCTGACCCCGCACGCTCTTTTGAAAAGACCTTGTGGGCAATGATGCGCACAAACCATCTTGGCGATAGTCAAAACGCTAAAGTCCATCCCGTTGTCGCCCAATCAGCACGAGAACTTCTCAATAAGTCGGAGAATGAGCGTTCAGGGGTTGTCTCAACGGCGATGAGCTTTCTCTCTCTTTACAGAGACCCGACTATTGCCAAGGTGACATCAGAATGTGACTGGCGCATTGATGATATTATCCATGCCGATAAGCCTATCTCATTATACCTAGTCGTCCCCCCATCCGATATTTCCCGTACCAAACCGCTTATTCGTCTTATCCTCAATCAGATAGGCCGCCGTCTTACGGAAACCCTTGAAGGTCAAAATACCGATAGTGAGCTTGGTGTTAAACGCCGCAAAGTCCTATTCATGCTTGATGAGTTTCCGGCTCTTGGGCGGTTAGACTTCTTTGAAAGCGCACTGGCTTTCATGGCAGGGTATGGTTTGCGTGCCTTCTTGATTGCTCAATCTCTCAACCAGATTGAAAAGGCTTACGGCCCTAACAATTCTATTCTCGATAACTGCCATGTACGGGTCGCGTTTGCTACCAATGATGAGCGTACAGCAAAGCGAATTTCTGACGCACTTGGTACGGCCACAGAAATGCGCGCCATGCGGAACTATGCAGGTCACAGGCTTGCCCCTTGGCTTTCAAATGTGATGGTGTCGCGCCAAGAAACTGCTCGCCAATTGCTTACGCCGGGCGAAGTGATGCAACTGCCGTCGACGCACGAAATCATACAAGTGTCCGGTAACGCACCGATCAAAGCTAAAAAGCTGCGTTATTATGAGGACCAAAATTTTACAGGCCGGGTGCTTTCTCCCCCGATCCTAACCGCTCCCAATCTCCCTTATGCGGATGTCCCCATATCCCAAGGTGATGACTGGAATGGTTGCACCCGGCCTGTAGATGACCGCTTATTTGGCGAGGAAGATCAAAAGGCCAACCGTGCTGCTCATCGTGCGGCTCATCTTGCGGCAAATGAAGGCGGCAAAGAGCTTACGCACACACTAGACGAGAAACTTCCCCAAAAACCGGAAGGCGATGAGATAACGCCAAGTGTCGAGCTTGAAGACAATGCTGCCGAGATTGAAGCCAAACGTGCCTCTGATCTTGCCAAGACGACATCAATCGCAAAGCAGGCTTTCGCAGCCGACAATTCCCCTGACATTGACTTACTGGATTTTTGATATGAAGAAGAAGCTACGCATATGGCCCTATATCAGTGGGCAGAATTATATAAAATTACGTGCCCTTGGCAGATGCCCAGGCAGGTTTGAATCTGAAATCGTCGATGAGGCACTAAGCGCATATTTTTCTCATGAGCGAGATGATAAACGCGACGCGGCAATCATTCGCAGACTTGACCGAATGACACGGCAGGTCGAAGGCCTAAAACGCAATCAGATTATAAGCTCTGAAGCTTTTGCTCTTTACGTGCGATATTTTCTCACCGTTACGCCTTCTGTTCCGCCGCAGGATAAAAATGCCGCCCGTTCTCAAGGGGCGGTTAGATTTGAAGGCTATTTGGAATCTTTGAAACGGCTTTTGGATAATGGCGAGCGCGTATTGTTCACAGCCCTTGAGGATGTGGTCATTGATGAAAGTGCATATTTCACCCAAGAGGAATTAATGCGGATGCATGTTCCTAAACCGGATAAAACTGGTCAAAAAGCGGAGGTGGAGAATGTCTAATCTCAATCCGCAAACCGCAAAGCGTACTCGGGCAATGCTCAGTACGGCCCTTGGCCCTATCATTACGGAAGCTCTTGCTGATCCTCTTATTGTAGAAATTATGGTCAATCCAGATGGGCATGTTTGGACTGATAAACATGGAGTAGGGCGCGTCGATACGGGCCAGATTATGCCACCATCAGAGTCAGAGCGTATAGTGCGCCTAGTGGCAAGTCATATCCATCAGGAAGCCAATCGTAAGAACCCCGTTGTAAGCGCGGAACTTCCCGGAAATGGCGAACGGTTTGAAGGCGTATTACCACCCGTATCCGCTAATCCATGTTTTTCAATCCGTAAAAGTGCCAGTCGCGTATTCACGCTGACTAATTATGTGGAAGCAGGAACGCTTACGTCTACACAAGCATTTGCCTTAGAGCAGGCCGTAAGGTCTCGGATGAATATCTTGATTGTAGGCGGCACGTCGAGCGGCAAGACAACACTTGCCAATGCGCTGCTACACGAAATGGCAAGATCCAATGACCGTATTGTTATTCTTGAGGACACGCGAGAACTCCGTTGTGACGCGCCCGACCAAGTAGCTCTGCGTACACAAATAGGACGAAATGGGGCTGGCTCCATAACACTTGCCGATCTTGTCCGTTCCACTCTGCGTTTACGGCCAGACCGTATCATCATTGGTGAAGTAAGAGGGCCGGAAGCTCTCGATATGCTGAAAGCATGGAACACAGGGCATCCGGGCGGCATTGCGACCATTCATGCCAATTCTGCATACGCAGGATTAAGCCGTGTCGAACAACTTATTCTTGAAGGTTCGGCCCATTTGCCCCGCGAACTCATCGCGGAAGCACTCGATTTGATTGTCTTCATATCAGGGCGGGGAAGTGCGCGCAAAATCGAAACCGTGAGCGAATTGACCGACCTCAAAGACGGTAAATACACCCTCACACCTTTCAACCCAAAACCCATTCAACTTGTCAAAAAAGGAGACAAACAATGAAAACACGACTTTTAAAACTTACGGGCATGGCTATCGGCCTAAGTCTGTTGATTTCGAGCAATGCTTACGCCGCAGGTTCGGGAATGCCTTGGGAGGGGCCGCTCAATAGCATACTGATTTCCATTGAAGGGCCAGTGGCTAAGATGATCGGTACGCTTGCCGTTATTATTACGGGTCTGACATTGGCGTTTGGTGATACAGGCGGCGGTTTCCGTAAGCTCATTCAGATTGTTTTCGGTCTGACAATTGCCTTTACCGCGACAAGTTTCTTCTTGTCATTCTTCTCATTTGGCGGTGGGGCGGTAATTTAGGATGCCCCAAATGCAAGTAGAGGGTTTTTCCATTCCCGTACACCGCTCGCTAACCGAGCAAATCCTAATGGGTGGTGCGCCTCGCAAGGCCACCATCCTCAACGGTACACTTGCCGCAGCCCTCGGGCTTGGTCTGCAATTATGGCTCGCAGGTTTGCTTTATTGGGTAATTGCTCACGGCATATGTGTGTGGGCGGCCAAGCGTGACCCTCAATTCATGGACGTACTGGCTCGCCATGTTCGCCACAAAGGATACTTATTGTGATAAATTTAGTTGAATACGCAAAAACCCAAACACGTCTTGCAGATTATTTGCCTTGGGCTTGTTTGATTGCCCCTGGTGTTGTTCTCAATAAAGACGGTAGTTTCCAACGTAGCGCCATGTTTCGGGGGCCTGATCTGGATAGCTCGACGCAAGAAGAGTTGGTGAGCATATGTGCGCGTATCAATAATGCACTCAAAAGATTTGGGTCCTCATGGGCTTTGTACTTTGAAGCGCGCCGCGAACCATCTGTATCCTATCCAACAAGTGCATGGCGTGACCCTGTAGCTGAATTGGTTGACCAAGAACGGCGTGCCGCATTTGAGACGCCCAAAGAAAATGCAAGAGATGCCCAGCATTTCGAGAACTCATATTATCTTACGTTCGCGTATCTGCCGCCGATGGACTCGGTGAACAAAATCGAAGACCTGATTATCGAAAAGCCGGAAGGCGAGAAGAAACAAATGGCAGCGGATTATTTAAACCGCTTCCTAGCCGAGACAGAGAAGACACTTGATCTATTCGCGTCATTATTACCGCATGTTCGCTTCCTTGATGATGATGAAACACTCACATATCTACATGGCTGTATTTCCCCAAACCGCCATAAGGTCAAAACACCAGATGTTCCGGCCTATCTTGATGCCATTATAGGCGGTGCGGATTTGGTTGGTGGATTAGAACCCATGCTTGGCGGTGAGGCTTTGCGGGTCTTATCTATTCAAGGCTTCCCGAACACCACACAACCGGGCATTCTCGATGATCTAAATAGGCTCGGTTTTGAATATCGGTGGACAACACGCTTTCTACCGATGGACAAATTGGAAGCCACCAAGGTTCTTACTCGTTACCGCCGCCAATGGTTTGCCAAACGCAAATCCATAATGTCGGTGGTTAAAGAGGTAATGACCAATGAAGCGTCCGCGCTTGTAGATACGGATGCAGACAATAAGGCTTATGATACAGACGCGGCCTTACAAATCCTGGGGTCAGATAATGTAAGTTTTGGCTATATTACGACCTCGATAGCAATCCACCATCCAGACCCTCTTATTGCCGATGAAATGATCCGTTCGATTGAGCGCGTTATCAATGGGCGGGGCTTTGTCACAATTAGGGAAACCGTCAATGCTGTTGACGCATGGCTAGGGACACTTCCCGGCAATCCATACGCCAATGTCAGACAGCCAATCGTGCATACGCTTAACTTGGCGCATTTGATGCCGCTATCAGCAGTATGGGCAGGGCCAGCCAAGAATGTGCATTTGGATGCCCCACCATTACTATATGCAACAACCGGCGCACAAACACCGTTCCGCTTGGTGCTGCACCAAGGAGATGTAGGTCATACTTTGATTGTAGGGCCAACAGGGGCAGGTAAGTCGGTGTTGCTTTCATTATTGGCGTTGCAGTTTAGACGTTATGAAGGCGCACAAGTTTTCATATTTGATAAGGGCGCGTCAGCGCGTGCCGCCACGCTTGGCCTTGGTGGTGAGTATTACGATCTTGGCAATGACGGGGCTTTGGCATTTCAACCGCTTGCCAATATTGACCAGATGAGCGAACGGGCTTGGGCTTTGGAGTGGACTATCAGCCTGCTTGTCAATGAAGGATTGGAGCAATCCCCGGAATTGAAAGATACGGTCTGGTCTGCCCTTAATTCACTTGCGAGTGCGCCGAAGGTCGAGCGTACCATGACCGGATTATCAGCACTCTTACAATCCAACGAAATCCGCCAAGCCTTGCAGCCATACACGCTCGATGGCGCACACGGCAGTTTGCTCGATGCAGACAATGAAACGCTCGGTGACGCAGATGTTCAGTGTTTCGAGATGGAAGAATTGATGCACAACAAAGCGCTAATCGTGCCAGTGCTTACCTATCTATTCCATAAGCTCGAAGCGCGTTTTAACGGCCAACCTACCTTGCTAATATTGGACGAGGCGTGGGTGTTTCTTGATGACCCCGTATTTGCGCCGCGTATCCGCGAATGGCTAAAGGTACTGCGTAAGAAAAATGTGTCTGTCATATTCGCCACGCAATCCTTGTCAGATATTGCGTCGAGCCAGATTGCACCTGCATTGATTGAATCTTGCCCATCAAGAATTTTTCTCCCCAATGACCGCGCCCAAGAACCGCAACAATGTAAAATCTATGAGCAGTTCGGATTAAACCCGCGCCAGATAGAGATTGTTGCCAGAGCGACACCGAAGCGGGATTACTATTTTCAGTCGCGGGCAGGGAACAGATTGTTCGATTTGGGGCTTGGCCCGGTGGCACTCGCATTTTGCGCCAGCGCGTCAAAAGACGACCAAGAGCAAATGAATATCATCCTTAAAAATGGCGGCAAAGATCAATTTGCAAGCCAATGGCTTTCCGCACACGGCCTGCATTGGGCTGCCAATCTTTTACTCGAAACCACCCCCCAACCACAAACAGGAGAAACGCTATGCGCCGCAGAATAAAACCCACTATAAAATCACGATTGATAACTTTACTGGCTTCTACATGTCTTTGTATGAGTAGCGTACAGCCAGCCCACGCCATATTCGGGTTTGGCGACATTGTTCTTGATCCTATAAACTTGGTTCAAAATATCTCAACCGCTACCAATACATTGCGCCAGATCAGTATGCAGATACAGCAGTTACGCAATGAGGCACTTTCGCTTATCAATGAAGCCAAGAACCTTGCTTCGTTCAATTTCAATATTCAGTATGAGTTGAGCCAAGTTATGAGCGAGATTAGTCAGCTTATGGCGGCGGCAAGTGCAATCACCTACGAAATCAATCAGACCAAACGGGCTTTTGAAACTACCTTTCCAAAAGAATACGGCACTTGGTCAAATTCGGATATTGCGCTTGCCGCAGACACACAAATGGAAATGTCTCGGGCCAGTTTTGAAGATGCCATGTTGGTGCAGTCAAAAGTCGTTCAGTCCGTACAGGAAGACACGGCGCTTCTCACCAATCTTATCTCCAATAGCCAAAGCGCACAGGGCGATTTGTCCGCCACACAAGCAGGCAATCAGATCATGGCCCTAAGTGCCAAGCAGTCCATGCAGATGCAAGAATTGATGGTGGCGCAATATCGGGCGCAGTCGATTGAACGCGCTCGCGTAGACGCGGTGCAACGGGAAGCCAAGGTTTTACACACCCGCTTTATCGGAAGCAGAACCGCTTACTAGGTTCCTTGAGGAACCACCCAAAAGAGGATTTTAAGGAGAACCGTCATGGACGATCTTGGTGTTATTGATACATTTCTAGCGACCTTTACCAGCTATATAGATAGCGGGTTTGGATTGCTTGCGCCCGACGTTAGCTATTTGACGGCTGTCCTTATCGGTATTGATATTGTGCTGGCAGGTCTGTTTTGGGCTATGGGGCCGGATAACAATATCATTGCCCAATTCATCAAGAAGGTTCTCTATGTTGGGTTCTTTGCCCTCATACTCAATAACTTCTCATTTCTTGCAGATGTTATCTTTACCAGCTTTGCACAGCTGGGATTGAACGCGGCGGGTTCTACAATCACAGCAGGGGATCTTCTACGGCCCGGATTTATTGCCAATACGGGTTTCAGTGCCGCACATCCACTCTTGGTAGAGATAGGTGAGTTGACGGGGCCAGTCGGGTTTTTCGTCAACATTGTCACCATTGCCATACTTGGGTTAGCGTGGCTGATTACACTGTTTGCTTTCTTCTTCTTAGCAATCCAACTCTTTGTGACTATTATTGAGTTCAAATTGACGACACTTGCAGGCTTTGTACTTGTCCCCTTTGCTCTTTGGAACAAGACCTCATTCTTAGCAGAGCGGGTACTTGGCAATATTATCGCGTCTGGTATCAAACTTATGGTGTTGGCGATTATTATCGGAATTGGCTCGACACTATTTGGGTCAGTCACCGCAACTTTCACACCCGGAGCCGTGACGCTTGAACAAGCCGCGTCCGTTATTTTAGCTTCTCTCTCACTGTTTGCTCTTGGTATCTTTGGGCCGGGCATTGCAACAGGACTTGTGTCCGGTGCGCCGCAACTCGGAGCAGGTGCAGCAGTTGGTACACTGGCAGGTGTCGGAGCTGGCGTAGGGGCAGGGATTGCCCTTGGCGGTGCGGCGGCTGCAAAGACGGCATCCGTAACAGCAGGAGCCGTAAAAGCTGGCTCGTCGCTTGGAGGTGGTGCCAGAACTGCCTACACACTCGGAAAAACAGCCTCAGGTGACGACGGTATTCGCGGTGTAGCCGCAGGTGTGAGCGGTGTGGCACAGGCTGGCTTTGGTGGTGTGGCAAACTCAATCAAGACAGCGGCAGGTAAAGTTACCGACCCGATCAAGCAATCCGCTCAATCCGGTGGGCGAGGGGCCGTGACCGCAACAGGCGGCAGTATTGATAGCCCCAATGCAGGTGCAGAGGCGGGCGCAGGTTCCAGTAAGAGTGAACCCGATTGGGCCAAAAAAACGAAACAAGGCCGAATGAACCGTGAAGCAGGCATGGTCGCGACCAGTGTTCTTCGTGATGGAGACCGGGGCGGTAGCGGCCAAGGCCCAAACTTGAAACAAGATGAGGAGTAAAAAATCATGTGGAAACGCAACCAAAATACCTATGGCACAACTGATGCGGCGATCACGCCGTATCAATCGGCGGCGCAAGTTTGGGACGACCGTATCGGATCAGCCCGCGTGCAAGCCAAAAACTGGCGGCTCGCAGCCCTCATGAGTATCAGCATGGCCTCACTCTTGGCGGGAGCCTTTATCTGGCAATCGTCGCAAAGTTTGGTGACACCGTATGTGGTCGAGATAGAACAGGGCGGTTCCGTTCGGGCCGTGAGAGCGGCAACGCTTAAATACGAACCGACAGATGCCCAAATTGGCTATCAACTTGGCGAGTTCATTCACAATGTGCGTTCCATCTCAATTGACCCGATTGTTGTCAAAGAAAACTGGCTACAGGCTTACAATTACACCACCGACCAAGGGGCGCTTACTCTCAATGCCTATGCGCGAGATAATGATCCATTTGCAGAAATCGGCAGAAAAAGCGTGTCGGTAAAAATCATAAGTGTTGTGCGCTCATCAGAAGACAGTTTTGAAATCCGTTGGCGAGAGACAGCCTACCAAAATGGTGTTGAACAAAGTGCCGACACGTTCACTGCCAGTCTTTCGATTGTACTTGAAAGCCCGACAGACGAGCTAGTTCTACACCGCAATCCGTTGGGCATTTATGTTCACGGTCTCAATTGGTCAAAAGACCTTTCTCAATAAATTCTTGAAAACTAGGAGTACCCCCATGAAACGATTTATAACATTAGCATTGCTCACAACGAGTTTAACGGCCTGTTCCACATTCAACAGCGTCTTTCATAAAAAGCAGGATGATTTTGTCCTAGACGAAGGCGAGTTTACACAAGCGGTTTTGGCATTTGAGGAGGAGCCGCAGCACGTTACGGTAATCAACCAAATCGACCCGTTGACTATGGCAGGCCAGTTGAAGCCTTTGAATACATATGTGTCGGCAAATACAACATTGAGTCCTAGTGCCGCGATATTGCAAGCCCATGCAAATGCTTTGGTGCGGCCAAGTGCAGACAATTACGTCAATGCCATTCAAATCTATCCGTATTCTATGGGGGCATTATATCAGGTGTATTGTGCGCCTAAGCAGGTTACAGATATTGTATTGCAAGCGGGTGAGGTTCTTACATCTGTGTCTGCCGGTGATACTGTGCAATGGGTACTCGGTGATACGGTTTCTGGTAGTGGGAGCGGTGAGCAAGTCCATATTTTTGTCAAACCGATTGCGGCGGACATTTCGACTAATTTGGTCATTACCACTGATAGACGTACCTATCATCTTGAGATGAGTTCATTTCGTAAAACTTATATGGCGGCGGTTTCTTGGCGCTATCCCAATGAACACTTTGGTAGAACGCGTGTTCAGAAATCGACCCTGCGTGGTGCGAGCAAACCATACGGGTATCTAAAATCGCCTGCTAACGACAATCAGGGCTTACAACTTGCCAACCTCAAATTCCGTTATGAGATTAAAGGCGATAATCCACATTGGCGGCCAGTTACAGCTTTTGACAATGGAAGTAAGGTCTTTATCCAATTCCCGAACCGATTAGACCAAGGCGAAGCACCACCATTATTTGTTGTCGGTACGGACGGTAAAAGCCAATTGGTCAATTATAGGGTCAAAGGCACATATTATGTCGTAGATCGTTTGTTTGCTGTTGCTGAATTACGGCTTGGCGAGAAAAAGCAAGATGTTGTTCGTATTGTCCGGTTAGGTAATGGCAAGTCCAATAAATCTGAGCGAATAGCGGATGTGGATATTACCGATCTTTTGTCTCCTGCAATCTCTCATGCGGCCACACTACCCGTAGCCGCTATAATGACGGCATTACCATGAGTGCCGATCAACTCTCTATACGCGCAAGGCCAAGGCCAGTGCGCCGATTTAGTCGTAAAGCTCTCATTCTTGGGGGCGGGGCGACTGCATTGCTCATTATGGGGTCTTTGGCAATCGCGATGCAGCCAGCCAAGGAAACTCCCGAACCAGAAAAGGCAATATATAATACCAATACCAAGCGATTGCCCGAAGGATTGAAGGCTCTGCCTGTGAGTTATGCCAATACGGAGCAAGCCGTAACCGCGCCTAAACTCGGCCCACCATTGCCGGGGGATTTGGGAGCCGCGTATTTACTGGCGCAACAAACCCCACGCCCACAAACGCCCCCGCGTGCCAACCCGTTTCGCTACCAACCTACCAATTATAGGACAGAGCCAGTACAACACACAGCCCCGAAACCTGTAAGCCGCAGCGTTGAATTAGCTGAAACTGTAAATGAAGCGCCGTTATTTTTTACGATCAGTTCCAGTCGTAAAACGGGCGCAAACACTCAACAGGCAGAAGTTTTGCCTACAGGTTTAGATATGTTGCGTGGATTACTCCCATCAGGCTCACAAAGCCCAACTGATTTATTGCAGAGTTTTGGAAGTCTTGGAGGACAAGAACCGAACGGACAATCTCAAAAGCGGGCTTTTACGGACGCGAAAGTAGATGAGGAAATTTACAATCCTCACCAATTGCAATCACCAGTCTCGCCCTATCAGGTTATGGCAGGGACAATTATTCCGGCCAGTCTCATTACGGGTCTTAACTCCGACTTGCCGGGTCAGATAATCGCGCAGGTGACAGAGAACGTGTACGACACCGTAAGCGGCCAATATTTACTCATTCCCCAAGGCGCAAAGCTATTGGGGCGTTATGATAACGCAGTCAGCTTTGGGCAGAAGCGCGCCCTAGTCGTTTGGACACGGCTTATTATGCCCAATGGCACATCCATGATTATAGATAATCTTCCCGGCGTTGATATGTCCGGCGGGGCAGGGCTACACGATAAAGTCAATTACCATTACGGCAAAATGCTCAAAGCGGCCCTTATCTCCACCATTTTAGGCGTGGGGAGTGAGCTAGGGCGTAACGACGATGATAGCGACTTGCTTAATGCTATTCGCGATAGCGGTCAAAACTCATTCAATCATGCGGGTCAGCAGATCATAGAGCGCAATCTCGGTGTGCAGCCAACCATCACGGTCAGGCCGGGGACACGCTTGCGCGTAATCGTCAACAAAGACCTCATTCTTCAACCCTTTGAAGGAGGTTGATGCATCAAATTTTCTGTCTGGGAGACAGAAAATAACCGGAAAAGGCCCCGGTAGGGGCTAATCAATACTAAGAAGGAGAATACTATGGCTAAAAACCAGACACTTAAAATTGGGAAGCTACCGGATAAGACACCCGTCAAATTCGGAATTACGGTTACGCCAGATTTAAAGCGTAACTTGGAACGGTACACGAAAGTTTACGAAGCAGCTTACGGCGAAAGTGCCAGTGTTGCGGACCTCGTACCCTCAATGCTGAGTGCGTTTCTGGCAAGTGATGCCGGCTTTAAAAAGGCGCTGAAAACACCAACACCTTAATCAATAAAATTTTTCGTCCACAAACAACGGAGGCTAATGAAAATTATGGCTACTATAGGACAATTTAAGCCTGTGAGGAACGGGTATGAAGGCACAATTTCGACCATGACAATTGCAAGGAAAGTGCGATTTGTTGCTAACGAAAATAAGAAAGGCGATAGCTCGCCAGACTACTTTATTAAGACGGGACAATGTGACCTTGGTGTTGCATGGCACGCAGAATCCGAAGGTGACACGCCGCGTAAATACATAAGAGTATTGTTGGATGATCCAAGCTTTGCCACTTCCGTCAACGCAGCTTTGTTTGAACATGATGGTAATGCCGATCTTGTTTGGTCACGTCCAAAAAAATAGGATTATGAATAAGAAGGTGCGCGTTTACGCGCATCAACTATTATGACCACAAAAATCGTAGATCGAGAAACTCGAATAAGGAAGAATATGTCTGTGATGGCACACGTAATCGCACATCATGGGGATACTTATTGGCCAATTTACGAACGTCTCGAAAAGGAATTGAAACGATTGAAGTCCAGACGTAAAAAGTTGAAACGTCATTCACGCTCAATTGATAATGAATAACCAAAAACATTGAATATTTACCGGAAGTTTATTGGAAGTTTATCCGAATCTAATGCGGATAATATTATGTTTGCGCGATTTCACACTGTAAAATAACATTATTCATTATGTAGTTCGACGTTATGGGGATGCACTATTTTTAATAGCTGTTCCTTTTTATACGCCAAGGAACCGCCTTCACCGTAGGATGGGCGATTGTTTTTGTGGCCCATTAAAGTACATCTAAGCGCATAGTCAATTCCTGCTTCAAGCATTCGGTCTTCGAATGAATGTCGCAAAGAGTAAATTACATGCTTGTCTGTTGGAAATAGATCTCTCGTTTTAAACGCATTTAAAAGCACTTTGGAGAGAGAGCTTTCCTTATCAAAATATCTTGGGAACCCTTGTGGGTGCAACTTCATTGCATCTAGTGCTATGCCGACTAAGGGAATGTCCCGGTTTGAGGCCGCTGCTTTGACCTCTCTATTCGATTTACCCCGTATGGCTATGTAAGGTACTTCTTCATCTAGGAATATGTTTTCCTCTAACAAATTACAAATTTCACTGGGTCTGGCACCTGTTTCTATCAATATATATATTATGTCGCGTGCTTGACTATTAAGGCTATCAAATCGGCCCGGTACTAATACTTTGGTTCGTATCCATTCGTCTTTAAAGGACAGGCGGGTTTTTTCCTTGTGGTCTCTAAATGATAATCGCCGGAAGGGGTTTGGACGGTCTTCATCGCCTTGGAACTCAAAAAATGAACGATACAACGACCTCATATTGCCCATATGCCGATTTGCAGTATAGGGCTTTGGTCGTAGGCCGTTTTCATCACCTACCTTAATACGGTTTGCCCACCATTTTTTATATTTAAGTGCATGTTCGCGACTAATGTCGCCAATATTAAAATCGCCAATCTCAGCAATGAAGTAATTAATAGATGTGCGTTTCGCCTTTTCCCAAGACTTCCGTTGGGCAGGGGATTTTTTGTACTGTGCATCAAAAGCGATCTCGTCAATATAGAGTTGAAACGCCTCCGATACGGTTAAGTTTGTGGGGTTTGGTTTGGATGCACCACCAAGTATTGCTATGGTTTCTTTTTTTGGAGGAGGTGTTCCGACCTCATATTGGGTTGCCAGAGTTTCAACACGGTCGAGAATATTATCTAAAGGGGCGTCTACTTGAAGCTCACGCGCAGTCCTATAAATATAACCATAAGATAATGCTCTCGCAGAGGCGGCTTTGTAGTGATGTTCTTGCACAAGGCGTGTCGCTTCACTCACACCACCTTTTAACTCAGATTCAAGCGCGAGGGCTTCCCAGTAGAAATTGTCGGCCTCTACAAGCGCATCTCGTCGTATGCGGGCTACATCCAGTGAATTCGTATTTAAGCCAGTTCGGATGCGAGATCGTTTTTCTATTTGCTGATATTTTTTCGGCACGTTGCGTTTATAGCTCCAACGCCCAAGTCTCGAAAATAAGTATTTATCTTCACTTCTTTTCATAATGTTGCCCGCAAAAAGGGCGCTAAAACCTTTAAAAAAAGGGCACCGTTTTGGGAATTGTGGATTTTACGGAGACTACTCATGTCAAAAACATACAGTATTACTGGGATTTAGTCAATATGAGAAGGGAAAAAGGTGGCTCCGCAAGCAGGAGACGATCCCTGTAAATAAAGATAGTAAAAACAAATGGTTAGTTCTTTTTGTGGTTCAAAATGTGTGACATTTTGTGTGATTTTTGTGTGACGTTATTCGAACCATATTTTGGGTGAATTATCACATTTTATGCGATTGATTTGTCCATTTATTTGGGGAAAGTACGAGCATGTTTTTTGTCATTCGAAGCTAAAAGGTACAATGTTTCGTTTGTTTTGATCTATGGAAAGTTTTCGGTTTATTGGTGGAAGGGAGCGTTGGTGACAGTTTTTTCTTTCGCAAGTTCGGCAAGATATACCGATTTGATCGAACGCAATGTCTGCAGCAATATCGAGACCATCACAATATACAATCTGGCTCGCGTAAGAAATTTCGCATCCAAGTGCTAAAGCATACCTCCGCACAGGATCTCTATATCCGCCCATCTGTTTGGAAATAGCAGTTGCTATACAGATATATTTTTCGCCGTCAGGAGTTTCTGTAAGCTGCCTGATTATCTTTCCGGGTGTTTCAAATGCGCTGTGGACATTCCATAAAGGGCAGGCTGAACCATATCTGGCGAATTGGAGTTTTGTTGCGCTGTGTCTTTTTGTTATGTTTCCCGCTTGATCGACACGCGCAAAAAAGAACGGCACGCCTTTATGGCCAGGCCGTTGCAAAGTGCTCAGTCTGTGGGCAATTTGTTCTATACTTGAGCCAAATTCATCACTTAATAATGCTAGGTCATGCCGCTTGTTTTGAGCGGCTTCGTAAAATTGGGAGTAGGGAAGTATAACGCTGCCTGCAAAATAGTTGGCGAGACTAATCATGCAAATTTGAGTTGCGTCTGGAGACATAAAGTTTGCATCCTTCGCAATGCGCTTTATTTCACTGTTTTGTTCTAGGAGTGAAATTTGGTGGGCAAGGTGGAATGTTTGGGTTTGCCTCCCTGTACGTGGGTTAAGGGATAAGGTCTTTGTCTTCGGCTCGAAGCTTCTAATACGATCTATATTTTGTGTAGAGTTGCCAAAAACGACTTTTATACCGTGTCGCTCTTGAAGGTAATGTATCAATTTTTCAGACAATTGGCCACTTGTTTTGTTCACAATATCAGCGAGAGCTTCACCTGCACTATCCAATTTGTGAATGTAGTTGTCCTTGTAATGGAAGAAGTCGCGTACTTCTTCGTAAGGCGTTGGGTTTGGGCTTCCTCTTAAAACGGCATTGTCTAGCTCGGCAATTTGATTGCCGGTAAGTAAATGGGCTTGGTGAATGGTCAGAAAAGCTTTTGCAAAGTCAGGTGTATTCAATGCGACATTTCTAAGTTCCTGCTTTGTAGGCCGCTGGCCCTCAAATAGAGGGTCTGCGGTGGCCTCAATGAGGTCGGCCATGATTCTGTCGGTTTCGTTGTCTGACAGGCTCGTGATGTTGATAGAATATTTGTCCGCAAGAGCCATTAAGACTGTAGCTGTGACGTGCCTTTGGTTGTTCTCCATTAGGTTTAGATAGCTTGTCGACATGCCTAATGATTTAGCAAACGCAGATTGAGTCAGCTTGTTGTCCACACGGATTTGTTTGATCTTACGGCCAATAAAAAGTTTTTTGTGTTTCATATATTTACAATTTTACAATTTCTTATTTTATATGTTTACTATCACACAACAACACTAAATCAATAGAGACTCTAATAATTCCTTGAGATAGTGGGTTTGGACGGCAACGATCAACTAGGTAATTTTATGCAAGATATTCTCGAACAACTTGAAGAACGTCGCACCCAAGCCCGCCTTGGTGGCGGCCAAGCTCGGATTGATACGCAGCATGGTAAGGGCAAGCTGACAGCGCGTGAGCGGGTTTCTCTCCTACTCGACGAGGATAGCTTTGAAGAGTTCGACATGTTCGTGTCGCATCGCTGTAAAGATTTTGGCATGCAGGAAAAGCAGTTTCCCGGTGATGGTGTTGTAACAGGTTGGGGCACGATTAATGGCCGTAAGACATTCGTCTTTGCTCAAGACTTCACTGTCTTCGGCGGCTCTCTATCCGAGACCAACGCCAAGAAAATCTGCAAGGTTCAAAAAATGGCCATCAAACATGGTGCGCCTATTATTGGTCTCAATGATAGTGGGGGTGCACGTATTCAGGAGGGCGTAGCTTCCCTCGCTGGCTATGCCGATGTATTCCAGAAYAAYGTATTGGCCAGTGGCGTCATYCCGCAGATCAGTGTGATTATGGGGCCATGCGCAGGCGGGGCAGTGTATTCGCCCGCGTTGACCGATTTTATMTTTATGGTGCGYGATACMAGCTATATGTTYGTKACWGGSCCKGAYGTRGTYAAAACCGTGACSAATGAAATYGTRACRGCGGAAGARCTMGGCGGGGCTAAAACCCACACGACCAAATCCTCTGTCGCAGATGGTGCSTTTGATAATGATATGGARGCRMTKGCAGAAATYAGACGYCTTTTTGAYTTCCTMCCTYTRAATAACCGCGAGAAAGCGCCTGTACGCCAAGTGTTTGATACRCCKGATCGTATTGATAAYTCTCTGGATACRCTSGTGCCYGATAAYCCGAAYCTGCCWTATGATATGCATGARCTTATCCATAARATTGCMGACGAAGGYGATTTYTACGAAATYCAGAARGAYTAYGCCAAGAACATATTGTGYGGMTTTATTCGCCTYGAAGGACAAACSATTGGCGTGGTKGCTAACCAACCGATGGTATTGGCAGGATGTCTGGATAGTGATAGCTCTCGTAAGGCAGGGCGGTTTGTACGTTTCTGTGATGCCTTCTCTATTCCTATCCTTACGCTTGTGGATGTACCGGGCTTCTTGCCGGGCACTTCGCAGGAATATGGCGGCATTATCAAACATGGCGCGAAACTCCTGTATGCGTACGGTGAGGCCACTGTGCCTAAAGTCACCGTCATTACCCGCAAAGCTTATGGTGGAGCGTATGACGTCATGGCACCCAAACATCTACGCGGCGACCTTAACTACGCATGGCCGAGCGCACAAATCGCCGTCATGGGCGCAAAAGGCGCGGTTGAAATCCTCTACCGCAAAGACCTTGGCGACGCAGACAAAATCGCGGAACACACAGCCGAGTACGAGAAGAACTTCGCCAACCCGTTTAAAGCCGCAGAACGAGGCTATATCGACGAAGTCATCATGCCGCACGGGACGCGCAAACGCTTGTGTCGCGCCTTCGCCCTTCTGAAAGACAAAGACCTCCAAAATCCCTGGAAGAAACACGGGAATATGCCGTTATGATAACCAAAATACTGATCGCCAATAGAGGCGAGATTGCGTGTCGTGTGATTAAAAC
>NVXK01000011.1 GCA_002733905.1 Robiginitomaculum sp.
TCGCAGCCGTCAGCGTCGTCTTACCATGGTCAACATGACCAATCGTACCGATATTCGCATGCGGCTTAGTGCGTTCAAACTTCTCTTTAGCCATTTTATAGTCTCCGTTCTTTTTTCTACCTACTGGAGGTTAAAAATAATGGGTAGCGCCTATGCACCGCCCAGCTTTGAAATTACTTCTTCTGCGATCGCCTTCGGTGCAGTCTCATAATGATCAAATGTCATTGAGAATTGCGCGCGACCTTGCGACATAGAGCGCAAATTATTCACATAACCAAACATGTTGGAAAGCGGAACCATTGCATTAATCGCTGTTGTTACACCGCGAATTTCTGTACCAGAAATTTGACCACGACGTGAGTTCAGATCACCGATCACATCGCCCATATAATCTTCAGGTGTCACAACTTCGACCTTCATGATTGGCTCTAGTAATTTAGCACCGCCCTCTTTCGCAACCTGACGGAATGCAGCACGAGCCGCAATTTCGAAGGCCATGACCGAGGAGTCAACATCATGATAAGCACCATCATAAAGCGTTGCTTTAAAGTCAATCACAGGGAAACCAGCCAAAAGACCTGATTCCGCCATAGTGCGAATACCTTTTTCAACACCAGGGATATATTCACGAGGAACATTACCGCCAACGATTGTGTTTTCAAACTCAATACCA
Source organism: Robiginitomaculum sp. (assembly GCA_002733905.1). Classification (GTDB taxonomy): domain Bacteria; phylum Pseudomonadota; class Alphaproteobacteria; order Caulobacterales; family Maricaulaceae; genus Robiginitomaculum_A. The sequence goes on from NVXK01000011.1 coordinate 674, forward strand.
GAACCAGCTTCAAGCGGCTCAAATTTAATCTTAACACGACCAAATTGACCAGAACCGCCAGATTGTTTCTTATGAGTATAATCAATATCAATTGGACCGACAAGCGTCTCACGATAAGCCACTTGTGGCTGACCAATATTCGCCTCAACACCAAATTCACGTCTAAGACGATCAACAAGAATGTCCAAATGAAGCTCGCCCATGCCCGCCATGATTGTTTGACCAGATTCGTGGTCAGTCGTCACGCGGAATGACGGATCTTCAGCCGCCAAGCGCTGCAAGCCAATGCCTAGTTTTTCTTGATCGGCCTTAGTTTTAGGCTCAACCGCAATCTCGATAACTGGCTCAGGGAATTCCATACGCTCAAGAATGACAGGGTCAGATATAGCAGAAAGCGTGTCACCAGTTGTTGTTTGCTTCAAAGCTGCAATCGCTACAATATCACCAGCATGTGCAATTTTGATATCATCACGGTCATTAGAATGCATAATCAGCATACGACCAACGCGCTCTTTTTTCTCTTTCACTGTATTTATAACAGTTGTACCCGTTTCGAGAACACCTGAATAAATACGGCAGAAAGTAAGCGTACCAACGAACGGATCATTCATAATCTTAAAAGCAAGCAAAGAGAGCGGCGCATCATCAGATGCTTCACGCGTTGTTGGCTCGCCAGTATTTAAATCAATACCTGCAACAGCAGGAATATCCATTGGACTTGGAAGATAATCGACAACGGCATCTAGCAAAGGCTGAACACCTTTGTTTTTAAACGCTGTACCACAGAAAATCGGAACAACTTCACCCGAAATCGTTGCAGCACGCACAATCGCCTTGATTTGCTCATTTGTCGGCTCAGTACCTTCAAGATAAGCTTCCATAAGATCATCATCATACTCAACAACAGCTTCAACCAATTTCTCACGGTATTCAGCAGCTTTATCAGCCAAATCAGCAGGAATATCGACTGTATCGAATTTCGCACCAAGATCAGCATCTTCAGCCCATACATAAGCATGCATTTCCACCAAATCGATCATGCCAGAGAATTCATTCTCAGCACCAATTGGGAGCTGCATTTCAAGAGCGTTAGCACCAAGGCGCTTACGGATAGATTCTACAGACGCGTAGAAATCAGCACCAAGTTTGTCCATCTTATTAATGAAGACCATACGAGGCACATTATACTTATCAGCTTGACGCCAAACAGTTTCTGTTTGCGGCTCGACACCAGCATTGGCATCAAGAAGCGTAACAGCACCATCAAGCACACGCAAAGAACGCTCAACTTCAATTGTGAAGTCCACATGTCCAGGTGTATCAATAATGTTCAGGCGCTTGCCCTTCCAAAAACATGTCGTCGCAGCAGACGTAATCGTAATACCGCGCTCTTGCTCTTGCTCCATCCAATCCATAGTGGCCGCGCCATCATGAACTTCAGCAATTTTATGATTTTTACCAGTATAATAAAGAATCCGCTCAGTACATGTGGTTTTACCCGCATCAATATGCGCCATAATACCAAAGTTACGGTAATCTTCTAATTTGTATTCGCGTGTCATGCTCAACCCTACCAGCGATAATGTGCAAATGCACGGTTGGCTTCAGCCATACGATGAGTATCTTCACGCTTCTTAACAGCAGCGCCACGGTTGCTTGACGCATCCATAAGCTCAGCAGCAAGACGTTCGCGCATTGTGTTTTCATTACGTGAACGAGACGCACTTACCAACCAACGAATCGCCAAGGCCTGACGACGTTCGACACGAACTTCAACAGGAACCTGATACGTAGCACCACCTACACGGCGTGAACGAACTTCTACAGTTGGTTTGATATTTTCTAATGCATCGTGAAACACGCGCATAGGCTCTGATTTTGCTTTTGTTTCAACAAGCTCAAGAGCACCATATACAATACGTTCTGCTGTGGATTTTTTACCATCAAGCATAATAGCATTCATGAATTTTGTAAGAACCAGATCTCCAAACTTTGGATCAGGTAAAACAACACGTTTTTCTGCGCGGTGACGACGAGACATAATATACTACCTTATTTAGGACGCTTAGCGCCATATTTGGAACGACGTTGACGACGGTCTTTAACACCTTGTGTATCAAGCACACCACGAAGAACATGATAGCGAACACCAGGTAGATCTTTTACACGACCACCACGAATAAGAACAACACTATGCTCTTGTAGATTATGACCTTCACCCGGGATGTAGCTCACAACTTCAAAACCATTTGTCAAACGTACTTTAGCAACTTTACGCAAAGCCGAGTTAGGCTTTTTCGGTGTCGTTGTATAAACACGAGTACACACGCCACGCTTTTGCGGACATGCTTGCATAGCAGGAACTTTGTTCCGCTTTGGTTTTGGTGTCCGGGGTTTCCGGATAAGCTGCTGTACGGTTGGCATAAAGGCCCTCTTTTTCAACTTCTAACGTGCGCACTACGCGCAAATAACGACATGCATTTCTGCACTAAAACGCAAAACCCCACACATTTACCGATCGGATAGGTAGGCTTTTTACGCATAACGACTCACGCTTCCAGATCAATTTCCAAAAACAAGAGTAAAAATCTCTTTAATCTCACCAAAAAAGGGGTCTCGGAACTTAAGAACCGACAGGCAATTTCCCAGTGAGCGCGGAACATAGTGCCGAGGATCAGAAAGGTCAACAGGAGTCTTACGCTTTTTTACGCTTTTTTTCACATCATTTTCAACAAGATGAATCCAAGCTTAATCGACAGTTTTACCCACATTTCGCGTCATTCCAGCACCATAAACCATATTTGGTCGTTTTTCAAATCCAAACTGTATATAGAAAGCTTCCCGCCCGACCGCGGCCATCAAGCCAATACTGGCTCCAGATTGCGCGTTTTCATCAATTGATTCCAAAAGACGACCGAGAATCGTCTTGCCAACGCCCTGCCCTTGATATGCCTCCACCACGATCAAGTCCTGAATATAGTAATTCAATGCACCATCGCCTATGACACGGCCAAACCCAATCAATGCATCTTGTGTATACGCACTGACAAAAACCAAACTATTCTCGATGGCCTTTTGTGCAAGAGCTTCACCTATACGCCCCCAACCACAATCTTCTCGTAATTGTGCAAAAGCCTGAGCAGATGGGGCATCGTATGTATAGATAATATCAGCCATAACCGCGCCAAGTTGAACCCTTTGTTAAAACTGGTGAGCATCAACATCTTTAATAAATTTAATTAACCCTGCAAAGAAAATATCTTCGTCGTCATACTGTGACAAATGCGAACCATTTGGGCAAAGCAGAAAACGACCATTTTGCACTTGTGTTGACATCCATTCCATATGCTTTGGGTCCATTGTGTCAAATGTCGCCCCTATTACAAGCGTAGGCACATGAATGTTTTTCAAATCCATTTGCCGATCCCACGCGATCAGTGCGCCGCTTGCGCCCAACTCGCTTGGCCCTTGCATTGGCACATAAATATCAGGGTTTAAATGTGCAAAGGCGCGATTGATTTCGTCAGGCCATTCCGCCGCAGGCATTCGTAATATGTGGTATTCATAATGATGCTCGACCAACAAAGCTAAATATTCAGAATTGCCATAATCGCCAGCCGCTTCGAATGCCTTAAGTCGCTTTAAAACCTTCGGGTCCATTTTATTGAAGAACTCTCGCGTTGCATAAGCATTATATTCAGCAATGCTTGATACCATGTTCGCAATCACAAGACCTTTCAGATTGTCTTGATATTTCAACGCATATTCAATGGCCAACAACCCGCCCCACGATTGGCCAAATAAATAGAAATTGTCACTATCAAGGCCAAGCGCAATACGAACCTGCTCTACCTCTTCCACAAAACGCTCGGTTTTCCAAAGTTCAGGTTCGTTTGGTTGATCCGAAAAATACGAACCTAATTGGTCGTAATAATAAAACTCAATACCAGCCTCTGGAAAATGTTTGCCAAATACTTCATATATTTCATGGGTCATGGCAGGGCCACCGTGCAAGAGCAGAACCTTCATCGTTGGGTTATTCCCAATTTTCTTCGTCCAAACCTCAAACTCCCCCTTGGGCGTTTGAATAGTTATCATCCTGCCTTTTCCAACAACGGGTACATCTTTTGACAAAGCTTGCATTATCGGCGCTTGCTCGCCTTGAGCCATAGTCTCGCCAGCCTCACAGGCACTTAACCCCAACACCATCAAAACACTTAAAATAAAAATCCGCATCCTTAATCCCCTTCGTAAAGAGGCGAGAATACAAGAATGCAAAGAATGTTCAAGTTTGTTGAAGGCGCAGTCATTTACGGTAAAATGCGGCATTCCTCAATAACCCGACAGTGACTGAAATTGTCACTCATTATTTGAATCCATAAATTGTATTTTTTTAAATACACTGCATTTACTAGTTGCATTTGAACAAACCTCTATTAAAGTGTTATCTATATATTCGGGTGCAGGATTACTGAGCTAGGGGGAACCTGTGACATTGCAAGTACTAAGCAGAAGCGTGTGCTTAACGATCCTTTTGGGAACAACAGGTTGCGCTACTACGCTTATTCCAAAATCTTATTTAAACACAATCCATTTTCCGCGTTTTACAGGCGCAGAAGATCGCATCGTAGTGCCTGGCTCTATAAAAGGACGGCTCATCATACAAGATAACTGCATATTCATTGTCAGGAAAAATAGAAAAATCCTCCTCGTATGGCGACCCAAAACTGAATTATCGCTCAAGGACAATAAAATCGTTTTATCGCATCCCGATTTTCAAAATTTAGTTGTTGGTAAAAAATACAAACTACATGGGACAAGGATGGGAGCAATTTATAACCCTGCTAATCTCATTTTACAAAATACAGTTCCACAAAAATGCGAACAAGCAACTTATATGGAAGTTCTACGTTGGTAATGACATAAAAATAGGAGAAATATATGTCTTTTAAACAAATAACCTTACTCAGCGGCTCACTGTTTTTAATTATGGGCGCATCTAGTGCTATGGCTCAATCAGCACAATCAATGAGCAAAGAACAGGTTTACGATCTCTATAAAGCTTCCGTCCCAACGGCCAATATAGATAATGTAGAAGACATTCTGAGTGAGAAGCGTAAGAATTTAATCTCAGACGTTATGGAATGTTCTCGTCAACTTAAAGGGTTTTCAGGCATAGAAATCAGACATGCACCTGAATACATTGTTGCCTTAAAATTTAATAAACGAGCGCAAAAGAAACTTAAAAAATGCACAACAGATCCAATATTTTTAGGGGTTCTTGCGCCATTAAACAAATCTGAACTTAAAAACATTGAATCCCAAATCCAAGAGGAACTTAGTAAATCCTATATTAAGTTTTCCACCCGTATTTCCATACGTCGTAATCGGGTCATTCTTAAAGTTGAGAAAGATAAATTTCACGAAGCCAAACAAATCGTGAAAGCTATGCGTTTCCCTTCTCGTGCTGTTCGCTTTGTTGCGGTTGATAACCTTAAAGACGTTCCAACATCACTCATTCAAGGAAATCAAAGAATAAGGGTTACACCTGAAAGTTTAGCATATTTAGACGGCCCAGGTGGGGGAATATGTACAACAGGGTTCAATGTTATTCACACGAGCACAAATCAAAAAGGGGTCACAACAGCTGGGCATTGCGAAGACCTCAATGCAAAAGTCGTAGGCCTGAAACACACGTTTATGGGTGAGTCAGCGCCAGATACAACCCACGTCAATCAACTATTAAGCATCAGTGGCAACCATCGAAGGTCAGGTGTTGATTTGCAATGGCATCATCGCGATAATGAACAATATGATGCTGAAATAAGCCTCACAAATATTCAACCTAGCTCTTTCATCCCAGTGTATAGAGCTTCAAATTCAAATTCTGTTCCCTCTGGATCAATAGTGTTTGCAATAGGAAGGTCAGGAGGGAATACTGAACCCAATGCTCTTAAAATGGGGTTCGCAGATGGCACTGAAACACGTACAGCACATGGTATGAGCCATACATGGGCGAGAGCCAAACAAGCCCCAGAGGACGCAACCGCAAACAATTCTTTCACTCAAGCAGGAGATAGTGGTGGGCCAGTATTTCGTTTTTACATGAAAAATGGTTTTTTTGGTGTAGACGCGCTTGGTGGAATACGAGGGCATTTAGGTACGGAACATGGCGCCCTTCTTTACACACCTACCGAAAAATTTGCCCAATTAGGTATTAATATTTTAACTCAACCAGGGCCGCCTGATCATTGTCCAATATTTGATCCGTATGACCCTGCATGTTGGGGTCTTTAAATAGGGTAAGTCCTATCAATTAACATCTTACCTAACCAACAACTAGGTAAGATGTTTTTGGGAAGATATGTTCCAATGCAAAAACTAATTTTTCTTTTTTTAATTACCCTCATATTAGCATGCCTAATGTTGGAGCTAAGACTGAAACAAAATACAGTGTCATATAAACCTGACATTCGCCATGAAACTAGTGAAAAGAAGTTTGAGCAAGTACCTGTATCAAGCCCTCTGATAAAAACCGATATTCATATAAAAATTAAACCCATTGAATTTCCATCAAACTTACTCACTGATGATAGTGTATTTAAACATATAGACTTTATGCCACGCTTTGGAGACACCGAAATCAATGGGTTTGAAATTATTTTGAAGAGTGATGAGTATACTTATGAAGACTTTGGCTTCTTAACTGGTGATATCATTACAGCCATTGGGTCAAAAACTCCTACAACACGTGAGGAATTTCAACAAATCATCGTAGATAATATTAAATACCAATCTGTTATTGTTCGTATAAATCGAAATAATATTACCCACTATATTGATTTAGAGCTGAATTAAACCAAAAAAGTCTTGCTTGAAGGGGTAGTATCCACACATGTTGCCAATGGGCTAGGTAGGCCGTTCTGCCAATTGTACGGAAAGAATGATTGCCGATTCTCGTTAAAATAGCCCGCCCACGCCGTTGCAAAAAATCGCAAAAGCGCTTTTAAATTGTTGTTTAAATTTTACGCTAAAAATAAAAGCGCCGCATACCTGCGAGGTATAATGCAAAACATGCTTGAGTTCATTGAGGGGCGACTAGGGATAAGTTTTTCAGTTCAAAACGTCAAAATACTTCATTTTTTCAAGAATGTTTCACGTGAAACATTTGTTAAATATTGCCTAAATTCTGCGCCTAAGTTTTTTGATCGTTCCTGAAAAGTTGAGACAAATATTACCGTCCACACTGATGATACCACGCACAAAAACCAATGAGCCTCCAGCGCGTAAAACTTCGCCTCGCGCTTCGACAAGGTCGCCAACGACAGGGCCGCGTATAAATTCGGCAGCGAAAGACACAGTTACACCGTGCAGGCCATTCATGTCATTATGTGCAATCGCGAACAGTGCGTAATCAGCAAATGTCATCATACAGCCACCGTGAACGACACCGCCTGCATTTAAATGCTTAGGTCGAACCCTAAAAGCACATCTCGCGCCCTTCTCATCCTCTGTAAAGTAAAATGGCCCCGCAGAGATGTGCTCAAAAGCTTCGTTCTTCCACGTCTTCCAACCTGCGAACTCGCCTTCATCCTCTAATGTAGGTAACATAACGGCGCCTTATGCGCGTTCGAGGGCAATAGCAGTCGCCTCGCCGCCGCCAATACACAAAGACGCAACACCTTTCGTCACACCGCGTTTTTCCATCGCCGCAATCAGTGTCGCCATAATACGCGCCCCACTCGCGCCAATAGGATGGCCCAGCACACAAGCACCGCCATTTACATTGACCTTGGCATGGTCAAGCTCCATATCGCGCATGGCGATCATTGGCACGACAGCAAAAGCCTCGTTAATTTCCCAAAGATCAACATCATCCTTGCTCCACCCTGCTTTCGCGAGGCATTTATTCATGGCATGAACAGGCGCCGTTGTGAAATAAGCTGGCTCATGAGCATGGGCTGCATGAGCAACGATTGTCGCCAATATTTTTGCGCCGCGTTTTTCCGCTTCAGATTTCTTCATCAATACAAGCGCCGCCGCACCGTCATTGATCGAACTTGCATTCGCAGCCGTAACCGTACCGTCTTTATTAAAGACAGGGCGCAATGCAGGAATTTTCTCTGGACGGGCATTTTTAGGGCCAGCGTCCGTATCCACGACAATATCACCTCTACGGTTCTTTACTGTCACAGGCCTAATCTCGCGGTCAAAATCACCAGCGTCCGCAGCGCGGCGTGCGCGTGCAACAGACTCAATCGCATAGGCATCCTGGTCTTCACGGGTGAATTGATATTCTTGTGCAATCATGTCCGCGAACACTCCCATTGGGCCACCTTCATAGGCGTCAGTCAAACCATCATGCATCATCGTGTCAATAATTTGCCCATTGCCCATACGGTAACCACCACGTGCCTTTGGCAATACATAAGGGGCGTCCGTCATATTCTCCATACCGCCGGCAATGATGACATCTGCGGTGCCTGCAATAATGGCGTCATGCGCCATGATCGCGGCCTGCATAGCCGAACCACACATTTTATTGATCGTCGTCGCTTCACAATGCTTGGAAAGACCAGCCGCCATGCCTGCCTGTCGCGCTACAGCTTGGCCTTGGCCAGCAGCAAGGACACACCCCATAATAATCTGCTCGACATCATCAGAAGCCACGCCGCTTTCCTCAAGTGCGCCTTTGACGGCAATTCCGCCCAATTCAGTAACTTTTACACTACTGAACTCGCCCTGAAACGCCGCCATAGGTGTACGGGCAAGACCAACAATAACAACAGGATCAGAGTGTGACATAATATACCTCGAATAATTTTAAACAAAAAAATAGCCCACTCAACATAAGTGGGCTAAATCACAAATACAATGTCGTTTACGCGTAAGCTTTAAACTATTTTTTCACTTCAAAGGTAATTTGTAGGTTCACACGATAATGTGTGACTTTTCCGTCCTTAACCACGACAGACTGATTATTGACATTTGCGCCACGCACATGGTTCACACTATCGGACATTCTCGCCACAGCCTCGTCAATTGCATCTTCAAAAGACTTTGTTGATTCAGACATGATTTGTACAGATTTCATTATTGCCATTGGATTCTCCTCTACTAATAGCTGTATTTTCATAACAGTCTCATACGGATAAGCAAGCCTTCAACACATGGTTAATGCATAGTTAACACATGGTTGGTACACAAGTTTAACAACATAGATAACGATCAATCTGGAGAGAGAGATTTGCTAACCTATAAACACTATATTGGATACAGCCTTGCGACGCTTATCATGCTTTGGGCAATGTTTTTCTTTACCCAAACAAGTTTTGTGCAATCCCTTAAAATGTCGGCCCTACTCTCAGGCTTTCTCGTTCCAATGATTTTATTTTGCGTATATATGTTTAAGTATTTTGCACGCGATCCCTACGCCAATACACCGTAAAAACGGTTATTTATGCGAGGACGTAATCCAGCCACCGCCAAGCGTTCTTGATGGATTTTCAACGTCATAGAAAACACAGGCCTGCCCAGGCGCAATCCCTTCCATAGGATCATCCAAATCAATAGCAATTTCACCGTCAATAACGACAAGCTTAGCCCCTACAGGTGGCTTCATCGAACGGGTTTTCACCAAAACATCCTGCCCTGCCAGACTTTGGTCAAAAACATCTTCGCCAAGCCAATTGACTTCCTTGATATAAATACGTGATTTCAGCAATTTTCTACGTGGCCCAACAATGACCTGCTTTTTCGCAGCATCTAGACGCAAAACAAACAAAGGATCTTGCCCAGAACCATCATTAATCCCCAGCCCCCGCCTTTGCCCAATCGTATAATGCATAATACCTTCATGACGACCAAGGACACGCCCATCAACATGCACCACATCACCAGGATCAGCCGCTTCGGGTCTAAGCTTTTTCACCACGTCCGTATATTTACCCGTAGGCACAAAGCAAATATCTTGGCTGTCAGGCTTGCTCGCGACATTCAAACCCAGCTCTACAGCCAGTTGACGGGTCTCTGCCTTGTTATAAGAACCAAGGGGGAAGCGTAAAAAATCTAATTGCGCGTGGGTTGTTGCAAAGAGGAAATAAGACTGGTCTTTTGCCTGCTCTGCGCCACGGTGCAACTCAATACGGTTACCGCTAACCACGCGGCGTACATAATGCCCCGTCGCCATACAATCAGCACCAAGTTCTTTCGCGACTTGTAATAAATCACGGAATTTCACAGTCTGGTTACAGCGCACACACGGGATCGGTGTCGCACCCTTAAGGTAAGTATCGGCAAAGTCCTGCATGACCGCGTCATTAAACTTGCTTTCGTAATCTAATACATAATGAGGGAAACCCATATTTTCAGCGACGCGTTTAGCATCATATATATCCTGACCAGAACAACATGCCTTCGCCTTTTGTATGGCCGCCCCATGATCATAAAGCTGTAAAGTAATGCCGATCACATCATAACCTTCGCGTGCAAGCATGGCTGCACACACAGAACTATCCACGCCGCCAGACATCGCAACAACGACACGTGTGTCTTCTGGAGCCTTGGCAAATCCTAAAGAATTTAAAGATTTGATGGCCGATGATGAACTTTTAGCTGTCATAATCTGTTAAATAGTGGCGCAATCGACAAGAGTCGAGTGGCAAGATACATTTAATTTCCACGCCCAATTTGACCACGTTAAGATTTGACCCCCAAAAAGAATCAATAGAATCATGAGTCTAGGTTTACTGCAAGAATTCGTTAATACTATTTCTTAGCATTAACCTTTGTAAACGATTGATTTATTTATCTTTTTTTTGATTTTGTTAGGGTGTTTTTAACTCCCTAACGATAGAACATCCACTCAATAATAATAAAACACGGGGGTGATAACGAGGTGGTGAGTATTATGAAAAGAGAAAACGTGGTTATAGGCCCTGAAGGGACTCCGCTTACATTAGCAAACCTACCAAAACCAGACACTGTACGCTGGGTTATTCGCAGAAAAGCAGAAGTTGTTGCCGCCGTACGTGGTGGCCTCCTTACACTTGAAGGTGCGTGCGATCGCTATGGCCTCTCTTCTGAAGAGTTTCTTACGTGGCAACGCTCTATCGAAGCACATGGTATTTCAGGCCTGCGTACAACACGCACCCAGCAATACCGCTAGTTTAACATATCCAAAGTTTAAAAATTCATTTTATTCCAAAAGTGGATTTTTATTAACCATATGTTTTTATTAGTTTTTTTAGTATTTTATAAGTTTTTTAAACGTTTCCCCCCATATTACTATTTATAATTAAGCCCCAAAGAGGGCACCCCAAGAGGGAATAAAATGCCAAGAAGGCATTTAAGGTGAAGGTGACATGGATAATAATTTTAGCGACAGCCCTTCCGAGGGTAGTGCGGTGCATCCGACTGGGTATTTAGTCCCTGTTTATGCAGCCCACACAGACCAAACAGATACAAAGCTAACAATTTCGACAACGCTCGCGCTTGCAAAAGCAGCAGCAGCACGCGGCGAAACGGTTCTTATGCTCGACATGCTCGGTGGTGCGCTTATGAAACAAAGCGGCATTATTACAGGTGTAAGTTTAAGTGACGTTCTGTATAATGATGCAGACATTCGCGACGCAAAATATATATCTCATAATGAACATTTTACAGCAACTTTCGGCAACCCGAGCGATCTCGACGCACTTCTTGGTTCACTTGCCGCGCTTTCTTTAAATTATGACTGGGTATTTGTAGCAACCGAATCCGGATGCACGCCTGCCCATGTAAAACTTGCAAGCGCCGCCGATACGGCTTTACTTGGCTTTACCTCTAATGGTGACCGTTTTATGCGAGCCTATTGGATGCTTGATGCCATTCGTTCACGCGCGCCAAAATTTGATCCTTTAATTCTCGTGCAAGGTGAAGAGTTTGAAAGCTTTGAAACATATGACATGTTCGCAAGCACAGTGCGTGAGTTTTTAGGCGCCCCCCCTGCTCTTGGCGGCATTCTTGAAACACTGTCCGACGTGACAGATATTGCACCAACATTACTGGAAAGCCTACGCCAAGAAGTCATTGGAAATGCGGCGCAGTACAACACAGCAAAGTCTGCCGTTTCTTAAATAATATTCATATTCGCTTTTTAGCGACGGAAACCTTTTTCCCATGCGTTTAAACCATTGAACGTCAGTAAAAAGGAGATCCTCATGACACTTACCAAAACACAAAAAATCGCAACTGGTTTTTTAGTTCTCGCAATCGGCACAACACTTTCAACAGGTGCCTTTGCCAATCCAAAACATGCAAAACATGCAATGCATATGAAAATGGCCGATACCAATCAAGACGGAAGTGTATCACTGGCTGAATTCACAGCCCAACGCGAAACACGTTTTCTTAAAGTCGACACGAATGCAGACAATATGTTGAGCGAAGACGAACGCAAAGCACATAGAAGCGAAATGCGAACTGAGCGTGCTGACAAACGTTTTGCAAAAATGGACGCCAATAGCGACAATTTCATCTCCCGTGCAGAATTTGACGAGTCACGCAAGACCCGTGCCGACGCTGGTTCTAAAAAGGAAAAGCGTAAAATGAAAAAAATGCACAAGCATATGAAAAAAATGAAGCACAAAATGCACGTCAATCCAGATACCAATGAAGACGGGTTTATTTCTCGCGCAGAATTTGATGCCTCTACGACAGCTATGTTCGAAATGATCGATACAAATAAAGACGGTGTATTGAACAAAGAAGACCGTAAAATGCACAAAATGAGAAAACTTGGTGATGACGAATAAAAAGTGTACCCTGTCATTCCCTGCCACGTAAACATTGTGAATGCATAAGGTAATGACAACACACGCTATTTATGCATCTGGATCCGTCCTTTCATGATTGATCCAGATGCAGACATTTTAACCGGCCTTGCTCATATTGACCCTTTGGTGAAACAGCAAGCAATGTCGAATTTAATGCAGCGTCATTTGCACGCAATAAAATCGCTCGCCTGGTATATGCTGGGAGATGAGATGATTGCTGAAGACATAACACAAGATACTTTCCTACGCGCATGGAAACAAGCACCGACATGGCAATCCGGAAACGCGAAATTTTCAACATGGCTTCACCGCGTCGCCAAAAACCTCTGCTATGACCGCCTACGCAAACGCACAGAAATTTATAGCGACAACATACCCGATTTGGCCGATTCAGCACAAAATGCCCAAGAACAACTGATCACACAAGAACATCAAAACGCGCAAAGAAACATTGTAAATATTGCAATTGAAAAACTACCGCCACGCCAAAAAATGGCCATTACCCTCTGCCATTACCAAAACAAATCGCAAACGGAAGCGGCACAAATTATGGACGTTAATGTACGTGCCTATGAAAGCCTTCTTGCCCGTGGCCGCCAAAATTTGCGTAAAAACCTAAAGCACCATAAACAGGATATTATTGGAGACCTGTCATGAACCACGACACCTACCAAAACTTAGTCAATACTTACGGCGTACATCCCTCGCGCTGGCCTGAGGCCATGCGCGCAGACGCCCTTGTTTTTGCAAAGCTCCAACCAGAGCAGGCCAAAAGTATAAATGCACATGCCGCCTCTCTCGATAAAGTTTTAGACGCTTGCATTTTACCGCAAACAAGTAACGACCTTCTAATGACAAGGATATTACACACGGCCCAAAATACGCCACAGGATATGTTGCAAACAATTAAAACACCTGCAAATGATCATCCCACACAATTTTTAGCCGATGATGTGGTGAATTCTCCTCTCGCAAAATGGAAATTAATCGCCGCGACATTGCTAATCACAATCGGGCTTGGCTTTACGATTGGGCAGAGCGTGGCCGAACACAGCGATTATTGGAACGCAGAATCTCTATATGCATTCAACCTTGATAATGATTATACGGGTTCAGAGTGGGCAAGCACATTTACATCGCAAACACAAACTTCCGATACCGATCCACTACAGGACAATAATTATGAGCACTAATAAAAATAAAGGCATAAGATTTGGCACAATCGCCTTAATGGCAAGTATTGGCCTTAACGGTTTACTTGGCGGTTTTGTGATCGCAAATACGGCAGGCCCCAAAACGCCAGATTTACATATGGATATGCCACACAAATTCCGCACCTCGCCTAATCACCAATCATCTGGTAAGACTAAGAACAAACACGTCATGAGATTGCGGATGGCATATGACCATCCACAAGCCCTACTCGCGCACCTCCCCCCGCGCCGTAGAAGAGAAATCATGAAAGTGGCCATGAAAAATGTAAGCGCGCAAACCACCGATAAACCGCATGAATTACTCATGCAGTTGAGAAAGTCGCACAAGAAAACGATTATTTTTTTAAAAAAAGACACATTGGATCAAGAGGCTTTAACGACGATTCTGGCCCAGAACCGTATTTTGAAAGAAAAATTAGCCAGACAAGGCGACACACTCATTATTGAAATTTTAAAACAACTGACTCCCGAGGAAAGACAAGGCGCCGCAATGTCTCTCAACACGGCAAAACGCAAACGCTTTAAACACAAAAGGAAAGAAGAAAATTAGGCAAAACACCTCATATTGGCAAAATCTAGCGGAACACACAGACAAGCGAGTACAACATACAAAAGCCCTCATCAACCGACGAGGGCTTTCTCAAATTCTTCACTGTCATTATTTTTCGCCACACAATTAAGCAGGCATGTATTCAAATATAAGGACTAAGCTCTCTTAAGGGCTTTTTGTGCCGCTTTTTCAGCCTTCATAGCCARTTGGCGYGCACGYACACGCTCAAAACTATCAAGAGAATCAAGMGCKAGCTTCAATTCTGTACTTAATTCTGTATTYTGAGMATCAATATCGCTCATTGTWYGTTCAATATTTTCTCTRCGTTGTATAACCGAGTTCGCATATGAGCCATAAGCCACATAGCCCTCTTTGGTYGCACTTGGCGCAACTTCAGTTTCAGGCACACTTTCATTAAGTTTGCGGACTTGGCGYTCCAAGTCGTCTCGTGTTGCYTCTAATACAGAAATACGTTTTTGAAAGTCWGCAATCGCAAAACGCGCAGCCCTCACACTTTTATCCATTGAACGATTCATTTTTTCACCTAACCCTACCAKTGGCGTTTTCGCCTTATGATGATTAAATAACAAAACAAGCTTACATATACGTAAACAAAACGCASAAAASTGCGTTTTTTNTCATTTTNTCSMCNATTTAAGCGTGTRTRACCAARAAAATAATTTTTATCGTTAACATTTGATTTACGGGATTCACCTAAGACTCACATTCAGTTATCGTACTTACGAAGTGATTCGCTCTACTGAGCATACTGGGAGGWAAATATATGCGCGTTCTTCTAATTGAAGATGATACCGCTACGGCGCAGAGTATCGAACTAATGTTAAAAGCCGAAGGCTTTAACATCTACACCACCGATTTAGGTGAAGAAGGGATCGATCTCGGGAAATTGTATGATTATGATATCATCCTCTTAGATCTCAACCTGCCAGATATGCCAGGCTTTGACGTCTTAAAGACGCTCCGTCTCGCAAAAATCAACACACCTATCTTTATTTTGTCAGGTACAAACGATATCGACACTAAGGTTAGAGGTCTTGGCACTGGTGCTGACGATTATATGACCAAGCCTTTCCACAAAGATGAGCTTGTTGCGCGTATTCACGCAGTTGTACGTCGCTCCAAAGGCCATGCACAATCAATTATCACGACTGGCGATATCGCAGTTAATCTTGACGCGAAAACAGTCGAAGTTGCTGAACACCGGGTTCACCTCACAGGTAAAGAATACCAAATGCTTGAACTGCTTTCTCTTCGCAAGGGCACAACCCTTACGAAAGAAATGTTCCTCAACCATCTTTACGGCGGTATGGACGAGCCAGAATTGAAAATTATCGACGTATTTATCTGTAAGCTTCGCAAGAAACTCGCCTCTGCTTCAGGCGGTGAACATTATATCGAAACTGTTTGGGGACGTGGCTACGTGCTTCGCGAACCTAATCGCGATAAACTCAGCGCATAATACATTTATTAAATTTAAAAAAGCCTCGTTCAGCGGGGCTTTTTTTATGGGCGATATGTTAATATTTTACGGACTTCGCGTACCAATTCATAACGAATGGAAGGCGCATCAGCTGGCACCTCGTTCATGGGAATATAAATTTCACGAATAATCAGCTCATATTCATAACCAGCAACAAACGTAAAACCTTGAATCTGGTCATAAAACAACTCCCACGCTAGCTGACCAGATACATGCCCCTTCGGTTTTCTCATCACCTGCAAGCATTCCTGCACGACAACACCCTGACAACTCACAGTCTTGTCTTTTACAAAAAACACAATTTCATTGGCTTTTAATGTATTTCCCTTGCGAGCCAGTTCAGAAACTGTACAGCCCGTAGCGATCCAACACATAAAGGATAATATTAAAACGCGCATATTTTTCTCCCTATTTCAGAGAAAGAAATTTAACACATCAAAAAAGAAATGAATAGCGCCTTCAGGAGGCCTTGCGTTCAGCTTGATCATCTGGTGCGGAATATTCGACCAATGGTTTCGACTTAGGTTTTTCGATGACAGGCTCTTCTTGTTTCATAATTTTCGCAGGCTTCCGGTAGCAATTTTCGATACCTTCAACATGATCAAACCCAAACAAATTATTCCCCAAGCTTTCTTTTGTGCCTAACAGTAAATAACCACAAGGCATCACAAGAGCACTTAAACTTCGCATAACACGTAATGCCGCCTGCGCAGAATACTGTTCTAAACGGCCACGAAACAATACAACATGATAAGTGCCAAGTTCAGATGCATTTGCCAACAGATTATGATCTTCAAACTTAACTACATTACGTAAGCTTGGCTTCACAACCCAATCTTCACCAACACGGTCAAAATAATCAATAAGATGACGTATGGGAAGCCCGCGCTGTACTTCAAAATGCGTAAATCGCCCTTCCTTAGCCCGGTCAAGCGCCAGTGATGGATAATCAACGCCCGTAACCTCAACATCCATGTCTGGAAAAACATCTTTCATACGGTCGAGTAAAATCGCAGTACTATACACTTCCTGTCCAGAGCTACAGCCATAAGATAGAATGCGTAATTTTCCGCCTTTGCATAATGGATGCAATTTGGGGAGAACAACATCGCCCAAAACTTCAAACCCTTTACGGTCATCATAAAACCGGGTTGCTCGCTCGAGTAACGACGAAACAACTTGCACTGCCAGCCGTGTTTGCCCACGCGAAAACAATTGTTCAACCATGTCTTCAAGGTTTTCAAACCCCTCTTTACGAGACAAGGCAGAAAGACGTGTCTCGACAAGGAAAGTATGATCATCACCAAGCCTGACCCCCGCAAGCTCAAGCGTAAGGCGTTTTAACGCCTCGTAATAACTTGGTTGTAAGGAAAGAACAGCGCTCATAGCTTACATTAATCCCGCTTCGTAAAATTTAGATTCCAAAATATCTGAATCAAATGGCTTCATAACATATTCGTCTGCACCAGCATCCAAAGCTTCAGCGATTTTCATCACATCACGTTCAGCTGTACAAAATACAACAATCGGATCACCGCCATTTGGCTCTTCGCGCAATGCTTTTAAGAAAGACAAGCCATCCATGACAGGCATATTCCAATCAAGTAAAATAGCGTCAGGCATAGAAACACGACACATGTCCATAGCTTCGCGGCCATCTCCAGCCTCGCTTGGATCAATTTTCAAATCCCTTAGAATCCGCGAGGCAACTTTGCGGATCATTTTTGAATCGTCTACAATAAGACATGTCTTTTTGAGTGAAGCTTTCATCTTGAAGCACCTCCTACTTTGGCAACTTTGGCAACTTTGGCAACTTTGGCAACTTTGGCAGTATTACCACATGATGCGCTCTGCGCATCTTTATCAATATTTGAACTCTGTTGCGTCTTTACCGCCTGCATATTCATTGGAAAAGAAACCTCCAATGCTTGCTGGCTTACGCCTTGTGATTTTTCTTTATCAATATCATTTTCCAAAGCAAGCGCCCGAAACTCTACATTCCCGCCAACCGCCTGCAATGCAATCATCGATTTTTTGAAATAACTGTTTCTTTGAGCAAGGTCTGAAATATCATGCCCAGCCCAATTAATATTAAAGCGGTAACGGCGCTCACGTTTTTGCCCTGTCAAAGAAATCTGGCTTGTTGTTTTCCCAATACCGTTCACAACGATATTCAAACACAATACTTCAAGGAAAGACTGTACAACATTGGCCACATCAAGAGGCAAATCATCAAAATCAGCAGCATAAGAAATACTCACAGATTTTCCGTTATACCGCGCCTCGCGCAAGATTAAACTCGACACGGGTCGCATCAGGTTTTCAAATAAAACGGGTTTGCTATAGACTTGGTGCTGTAACGCTATTTGTGAACTCTCCACATCATGAGACGCCATATTCATGAGCGCTTGCAATGCACCCAAAGGTTCATCTTTTTTCACAAAACCGAGTAATGATGTCAGCGTATTTGCCGCGTCAGCATGCTTGCCTTCGAGATACACATTCTCAAGTTCAATATTCTCTGCGTGTGCTTCAGGTAAAGCCTCAATCGACGCTCCGACTTCAACATCCAAATAAACATCCAATTCATTTACATTTTTAGACGCAAGCATATCTGCCTCTATAGGCCCCAATATTTCTTGCGCAAATTCTTGCTCAAATTCAGGATCAAGTTCAAACAATCCTTCTGAATACAAATCAATAAGTTTTTTCAAGCTCCCCAAATCATTGGCAAGCTGAACATCCACATCATTCACAGATCGCGAAAACAGGTTTTGACAAATACCAACGGCGCGGCACACCCCACGCGCTTCAACAGAAATTGCAGCGTGCATGATACGGGTAAGGGCATTTTGCGCCTCGCTTTGACTTTGTGCTTGGCTTTGATTGTGTGATTGTGAAACATCTCCAGCCTGCAAAATACGCATTTGCGCATGCGCCGTCTTCACGAAATGTCGTTCACTTTTATACATCAATAAAATCCACAGCGTGCCCAAGCACTTTAAGAAGGATTACTGTGCACCCAATTGGTTAAAAGCGGCTAAATAAATGAAAATAAATCTTATATTTTTCGTAAGGTTTACACGCAGACATGAGCCGCAAATGTTACGGTCTCTTCGTCAATAACCGCTGTCACCTCGCCGCCACTTTCACGCGCAATCATACCCGTATAAAACGGTTGAATACTACGTCCATCAAAGCCTAGCTCTGGCGCACCGCCGCCCAATGTCGAAACAACAGCAATATCAAGGCGTGCTTTTGGCCCCGTACAAACAAGTTTAAGCGAAGTTTTTTCCGCCCCCACATCCGCGCTCACAACGATATCACCGCCGCGCGGCACAGACATTACAGCCAGCATAACAAGATTAAGCAGTAAACGTGCCGCAGATTTATCAAGACCATCCACCTTTATTTGCCAATCAATCGTAGCCTTTGCACTACCATAGACGCCAAAGGTCAAACGTTTTAGCTCTTCCGTCCCCACAATACCCGGCGCAGAACCACCTGCACCAAAGGCAAGACGTAAAAATTGTAGTTTTGCACTCGCCTGACCAGCACTCAACCTTATCAACTCCATCGCATCATCGCGCATATCGATATTGTCGTCATCATCAAAAACTTCTAACGCCGCCGTCAACGCACCAACGGGGCTCACCAGATCATGACAAATTCGCGCACACAAAAGCGCTGCAAGATTACCCGCCGTAAGTTTCAAGATTGGTTCTGACATATTTAGCCCTCATGATTCGTTTATAAGAATACACTAAGGGGCTATGCCTTTATGGGGAAGTGTTAAAACCTAGCGTGTTGTCCACACACCATTAGCAAGCTTCACTTTTTCACCCAATTTCGCTTTGTTGATCAGCTTTTCACCAGAAACACCAGCTACATCAGAAACAGATTCACCCGTTGCCCGTGCGTGTTTCGTGTAAACACTTTTTCGACGAATATTAATCTCGTTTACAGCAGATTTTACTGATGTCGATGCAGTTGAAGTCACAAGCGCTAAATACCCACTTAAGGTTTCGCCGACAAGACCATCGGTTTTTGCTTTATCAACAATAGATTTCGCACTCTGCGTCTGTGCATATGCAACAGGTGCGAACGTTTGCGAAACGATGACAGTTCCAAACATCAAGGCCAATCCAAAGGCAACTTTACTCATTTTATGTGTTATTTTCATTAGAAGCCCCTTAAAAAATATCTTCGTTTTTGGAAAGTAAATCATCAACACTTTTATCCAAGCGTACACGTACGTCTTGCGTAATATTAATGTTCAGATTAATGAGTATCGGCTTATCACTTGGCTCGATTTTAATCGTATGCGTACACGCAGACAAAAAAGAGCTACTCACAAGACATGCCGTTACGGCTGATTTTGAAACTATATTCATAAAGACACCATAGATAACCTATTCTGAACTTGGCATTAACGCCATATTTAGGCAAGAGACATCTTTCAATATGAAATGCCTCATTTATTTTCCAAAGCCAGTTTTAAATACGCTTCTTGATCGAAGGTTTTCGCAAGTTTACGCGCAATATTTGCGAGCTCGCCCTCAACCGTCACGTCATATTTAAAACTTTGCCCATTCCAGACTTCTGGACTATTGCCTTCAAAGTCCAGATCAAGTTTCACACGCCCATCAAGAGGCCCGTTCAAGCTCACCTTCATACTGTCATAGGTAAAGTTTTCAAGCGCCTTTAGCCCCTGATTTTTTAAATCCTGTACATCAATATCCGTAGCCGTCGTCAATGTTTGAAATTGAATGACACCACCATTATTTATCTCTAAATACCCATCTTGAATAAGGACATTCACACCGTCAATTTTTGCAGGTAAAACGCCCGTAATATTACCGGTTGCATGTAATTTATCTCGCCCGACCTTGGAAAGCACCGTACCTAAATCAATGTTCTCAATGTGGACAATTGGTGTGTTAACGACATTGCCGAAACGCCATTCAAGTGGCGCGATATAGATACGACCATCAGCCAGAGTGCTGTCTGTATTTTCGACAGGCCAAACTGCCTCGGCTATGCGCACACCGCCTGGAACAATTTCAAATCGTATTTTTCCGTTATTCATGGGAAACCCAGGATCAAACCCTTCCAAGATAGCCGTTTGCATACCATCCGTTTTCAACGGAAAAATAGAGCTAAATTTCAGCTCTGTACTCACGCCAGTTAATGGCCCCACCAAAGTACCAATATCAAGACTGTTCAGTGTCATTGTCCCATAAGAACGAATAGGTGCGCCGCCGCCAAACGCAAAGTTAAAATGCGCGGAAACTTCACCACTAACATTCGCTAATTTACCTTTAAGAGACGGCACTAAATATTGCGGTTGCAAACCGCTCGGCGTGAAGAGAATAGAAGGAATATTTATCACGGCTGTCCCGCGACCATCAACCGATGAAAACGTCAAATCAATAGGTGTATTCTCCGCCTGCGGCAAATTTGTAACCGCACGCCCCGTCAATGCCCCTGCCTGCACACGCGCCTGCCCCGACATAGGCAATACGGGAAGATCGCTATTTTTAAATGCGACCGCCTGTGTATGGTATGTCGCCGTAAAATCATCAGCGTTGCCCGCAATATCAATCGCGATATTTTCAATGTTTATATTTTGTGTTTCTATACTCATAACAGCATTTTTAGATGAAAACAAAACACCCTCGTCTTCAGAAAGAACAACGTTTAATATGCTTTTTTTCGAGCGAATGACAGTGTTTTTAGAAGGAAAATCATCCGATAAAAATTGCGCGTTTTCCATCACAATACCCCAATTTTGCGGGGCATTATCAAAGACAGTTTGCAAAGAAACACTCTCTATTTCTACGTCCAAATGCCGATCTTCATCCGGGCTGATCAATTGCCCACTTAGCTGTGAAATTCTGGCATTTAAAACATGACGGCCATTTCGACTATTTATCAAATTTCGCGTGCGCATAACATCAAACTCTATATTATCAGCTTGCCATTTTGTCACACTTTCAAAACTCTCTATTTTAATTTTTTGCGACGCCACAAACCCAAGTGTGAAGCTATCATTCTCCATATTCACAGAAAACACGCCGCCAAATTTCAAGCCTTCAACCATTCCAGCAGGTAATAAACCATCATAATCAAATGCACCGTCAACCACAATATTTCTCTGAGTGCCATCTTGGGAAAAATCAACACCCAAGGCGAAAGGTGCCAAGTTAAAAACTTGCCCGTTTTGTGTTTTTTGCCACGCATTTCGCGTCCGTATTTTTGCTGAAAAATCTCTAAATTCCTGAAACCGTAGTCCATCGAAACTCGTGCCGACAACACGCATATTTCGTAATGTTAAACCGCGCCGCCCTGTCCATTCTATATCAGCATTTATGGCAAGGGTTTGTGTATCAGATTGATAGGAAATAAGAGGCTCTTTTACCTTCAAAACATTTAGTACCTGCCCGACACTCTTCACACGCAAATCATCATCAATATACAGCCGGTATCCATCATCAAGCATCTCATAAACACCGCTCGCTTTGACCGAAAACTCGGACAAGAGCCTGCTTAGTTTTTGTGGTAAATCATCCGCGTAATACATAGCAATCGGGGTCATCGCGAGCGCCTGATACCCTGTTAGTTTTTGGGCCAGTGCCAAACGGTTTTCAGCCCCTTGCATTCGCATGTCTTCACCCAGAAATGCCCACCCTGTTTTAGAAGGTAAAAATACACGTGTCCGTGTATTAAACCGTGTATCTATATCGAGCTTAAGAGCCATATTTCCAATACTGGCACTTTCTCCCTGCATACCACGCCCCACAATATTCACCCAACCTTTAACATCTAAATGCTCATCCGCTTGGCTTAAAATGTCGAACTTATAATCAAGCTTGATTTCATCAGTTTTCAACACTGGGGTATTCATATCGTGATGTGTAATTTGCCCAATTATATTATAAACATCCCCCGCCCGTTTCTCGATATCAGCGAACATATTCATCGACAATTCTACATCGCCTTGCTTTAGCGCCATGTTTTGCGTTTCCACACGTAAACTCCAATGCGAAAGCGTCAAAATTTCTGCATTCACTTTGATATTCCCATGCCCGAATGGTGCACGCCACATCAATTCG
This sequence comes from Robiginitomaculum sp., assembly GCA_002733905.1. Classification (GTDB taxonomy): domain Bacteria; phylum Pseudomonadota; class Alphaproteobacteria; order Caulobacterales; family Maricaulaceae; genus Robiginitomaculum_A. The sequence goes on from NVXK01000011.1 coordinate 23,869, forward strand.
GCATTTTCAAAAAAAATGCCTTTTTCTGGAAATTCAAATGCCGTATTGCCAGAGCTTTGTGGCAATATAGGTTTCACTACATTACCATTTTCATCCAATTGAATGTCTACACGTGCACCTTTCACCGTGACTCGCGCAAACTCCCCCTCCAACGCCTGTTTAAATTGATATACAAATTCCGCTTCTTGCGCTTGGAAAACGACCTCTCCCCCTTGTGTAAGCCGTATATTTTTAATCACGGCCTCGCGCCCCGTAATCCTCTCAATCTCTAAATCAATGTCCATCCCCATGGTCAAGAGTTTACGTTGCACTTGGTTTTCAAGAATATCATAGCGATTATGCCAACAATATGTCCCTGCCACCAAAACAAGAAACAGACATATGAATATCCCCCACAATACGGTACGCCATTTCCCGCCTCGCTTTTGCGTGCTAACATGAGGTTCAGATGACATTTTATTAATCTTGTGCATGCGGTTTGTGGTTTGCCTCAAATAGAGTTATAATATAAATTGATAATTTCATACGCGAATATAACCAATATTAACTAATCATAAGCCATATTTATGGCAAAACTACAGTGAAATATATTACATATAATAATGAGTGAAATTGGAACTGAAAACCAGATGAAACGCTTAAACATAAATTGGCCAAAATTTCGCAAAGCAATCAGCAATGATACGCGTATTCTAATCCATAATATTGACGGTCAGGCCACCAGCGGCCCGAAAGCCATCATTATTGGGACAACGATAGCCCTGCTCAGCGTTCTCGGTATTTTGAACTTCGCAAAATCACCAAGTGAGGCAACACCACAACCCAACCCCGAAATTACATATGTTGACCCTCTCATTGCCTTACGTGAAAACTATGATTTTCGGACAGAGAATGAACAATTACAAAATCAACACAAAATTCAACTCACCTTAAAATCAGGCCAATCACTTGGCCCACTTTTGCAAAAAAACAATGTCGACCCAAATACAGCCTATGCAGTCACGCAAGCCTTTTCTAAGTCTTACAACCCTAAAAATTTACGTGTCGGGCAAGAAATAAATTTGTTTTTCGCGGACAATGGTACAGAGTTTTCAGGCCTGACTTTAAAACCCAACAAAACAAGCACGATTTTCGTAAACCGCACACCAGACGGAAAATACAAATCTCGCAACATCACTGCTGAGTTTAAAAAAGAACTTGTCCGTGTCGTCAGCCATATTGAAAACAGCCTCTATCTTGACGCCCAAGCTCTCGGCGCCCCTGATAAAGTCATCGCTCAATTTTCGCAAATTTATGCCCACAGCGTCGATTTTCAACGCGACATTCGCGCAGGTGATGCTTTTGAAATGCTTTTCGAAGTTTACCGCGACCATCGTGGCAATACCGTCAAAGCAGGTGATCTTATTTTTACAAGTTTTTCCCCCCGTAAAAAAACATCAACCTACTATCTCTATACAAAATCAAATGGCCGTGAAGGTTATTATGACAGCAAAGGCAAAGGTGCCAAGCGCATGCTTATGCGTACGCCTGTCAACGGCGCGCGCCTTTCCTCACGCTATAACCCTAACCGCAAGCATCCTGTTCTCGGTTATCGTCGTGCCCATAAAGGCGTCGACTTTGCCGCCCCGCGTGGCACCCCTATTATGGCGGCTGGCACAGGTACGATTGTCCGCGCTTCCCGTTATGGTAGTTTCGGAAAATACGTCCGTATCCGCCATTCGGATGGCTATTCCACGGCCTATGCCCATCTTTCCAAATATGCACGTGGCATAAAACCCGGTCGCCGCGTTATTCAAGGACAAACCATTGGATATGTCGGCGCAACAGGTCGTGTCACAGGCGCACATTTACATTATGAAGTCCTCAAAAAAGGCCGCCAAATAAATCCAATGACCCTCAGCACCCTGTCTGGTAAATCGTTACAGAAAAAAGAAATCCCCGCATTCAAAAAACGTGCCAAGGAAATCGATCAAATCCGCGCATCACTTACCTCAGCGCAAAAGCCTGTCGAGCGTACCGCAGAAATCATTGTCGAACCAGATAACTACGTTACAATCCAATAGGCATTAACTGGCCAATAGGCGTTAACGGGGAAGCGTTAACCGAGCTAAGCTCTCACACTTGCACTTTTATGGATTGCGGTTATGTTGTACCCAACAACAGCGGAGCCCACTCATGATTGATCTATTTAAACAGTTTTTTTCCTTCGAAAAAATGATGAAAGACCGCCTTGTCGCGTCCTTCTTTTTCCTAGGTCTCGTCGTCGTCGTTATGACATTCTTCGGCTCGCTCCTGAATGCAGTTCATGTAATGAACCATAGTTTCTTTGCAGGCCTCGGTCAGTTTTTATGGGCGTTTTTCCGTATCCTGTTCTTTTTCGTTGGCTTACGCCTAGCATGTGAGCTGATGGTCGCAATCTTCCACATTAATGACAATCTCGCACCAGATGGCGGCAAATCCGACACTGCTGATCTCGACGTTTTCGAAACAGCACGTGACGCCGCAAGCAAAGCCGCATCAAGCGCAACGTCTGCAACAAAATCAGTAGTAGAAAAAGCAACAACCAAACTCAATGAACGCAAAGACAATGACGATATCGATTATGAAGATATCACACCGCCAAAGCCTGTACAAAAAAAAGCAGCCCCGAAAAAAACAGTTGTAAAGAAAACAACGCCAAAGAAATCGGCAACGAAAAAAACAACTGCAAAGAAAACAGTTTCGAAAAAACCTGCAACAAAAAAGGCGTCAGCTAAAAAGCCAACGCCTAAAAAATAAACACAGGGCTAACTCCGAATAGCGAAACTAGCCCCTTTGTTATTCGGATGTTTTATTCTGCCGCAGGTAATTCCACGTCTATAGTCACATTTTCCTCTTCAGGTGCACTTGCGTCAACAGCAGGTTTCTTGCGACGTGTACGAGAGCGTTTCTTCGCGGGTGCAGGTTTTTCTTCCCCGTCATTTTCCGCACTCACTTCAGTAGCAGCATCCTCTGAACCATCATTTTCAGAATTTTGATCTGCGGTTTTCTCTACAGCATCATCACTACGAGGGCGACGGCGTGCTTTAGGTTTTTGCTCGGCTTCAGGCGTATTATTCTCATTAGAACGACCGTCTTGTTCTTGAGACGACTTTTGCTCTTGCTGCGCTTTTTGTTTCTCTTGGTTTTGCTTTTGACGCGCGGCTTGCTGTTCAGCATGAGCAGCCTGTTTCGCGGCATTTTGTTCAGCAATTTGTTGAGCCCGCACTTGCTGCTCTTGTACAATACGTAAATAATGTTCCGCATGTTGCAGATAGTTTTCCGCCTTCACACGAGAACCAGAGGCGCGCACATCACGTGCAAGCGTAATATATTTTTCATAAATCGTAGACGCAGAACCACGCACCTTAATATCCGGACCATTACTGTCCAGTGACCGGTTCGGGTTATTATTGCTGTTATTATTATTGTTATTGTTATTATTTGGTCTGCGGTTACGACCGCGTTGGCGCTTATTCATAAAGCATCCTTTTAGTCAGGGACTCTCACATTTATACGCATTGCCTGTCCCGGCTGGTAATACGTGTTCAAGAAAATTCATATTTTTTGGTCCCTCGTCGCAGAGGGTGGTTACATTTCCAATTTCAGTCAAAATTTGGTGCGGCTGCTCAAATCACCCTTGGCGCCAACAATACCTTTAAGGACAAAATAGCCATTTAAATCCATATGCCAAGCTTTTTTTTCTAAAAAACGCATATTTTGCTATTTTATTTGCCCGCTCACAATACGGTCATGCCCTGCATAATCTTTCTCAATTGATACATCTTGAAAGCCTGCTTGGGCCATTAAATTTCGCACAAGCCCCCCTTGATCAAACCCAACTTCAAAAACGAGAAATGCGTTATCATTCAATACGCTAGGTGCACCAGATAGAATTTCACGATAGGGGTCAAGGCCATCAACGCCTCCATGAAGCGCAAGGTGAGGTTCAAACTTACTCACATTTTCAGCTAACGACAACATTGCCTCATCAGTAATATAGGGCGGATTTGAAACAATTATGTCGAATTTTTCATCTATATTTTCCAAAAAACTAGACTTTTTAAAACTGCATCTGTCACCAACGCCTATATTTATTGCATTTTCCTTTGCCACATCCAATGCCGACTCGGATATATCAACACCAATACCACTCGCGTCTTCACGTTCATTTAGCAGGCTTATAAGGATGGCACCAGAACCCGTACCCACATCTAAAATACGCGGCGTTTCCACCCCCCATATTTTCTCCAGGCCACGCCCAACAACACCCTCGGTTTCAGGGCGAGGGATAAGCACATGCCTATTGACCTTAAATATCAAAGACCAAAATTCTTGTGTGCCAAGAATATAAGCAACAGGTTCATGTTTAAGACGACGCGCGATAAAGGCCTCAAACACCTCGCAAACCTGATCCGACACTACATCCCTTGCACACGCGATTAAGCCCGAACGGTCGTGACCACTTGCATGCATAAGTAAAATGCGCGCATCAACATCTGCGCCTTCAATATTGGCAGATTTCAAAGCCTGCACAGCCTGCCTACGCAAGACTTCTAATGTAGGATCAGGCATCGAGTGCGAGTTCAGCCAGACGTTCCGCCTGATCTTCAGCAATAAGGCTATTAATCACTTCCGCCAATTCATCGCCCGATACAATTTTATCAAGCTTGTACAGTGTGAGGTTAATACGGTGATCACTGACCCGACCTTGCGGATAGTTGTAAGTACGAATACGTTCCGAGCGATCACCCGACCCAATTTGAGCTTTACGTTCCCCTGCACGTTCTGAATCAAGGCGCGCTTGTTCCATATCATACAGCTTCATCTTCAATATTTTTTCAGCATTAGCACGGTTTTGATGCTGGGATTTCGCGTCACAGACAACAACCAAACCAGACGGAATATGGGTCATACGCACAGCCGAATCTGTTTTATTCACATGCTGCCCCCCTGCACCAGACGCACGCATTGTATCAACGCGCACATCTTTCATATGAAAATCAATTTCGATATCTTCGACCGCAGGTAAGACAGCAACTGTCGCCGCAGACGTATGAATACGACCCTGAGTTTCCGTCACGGGCACACGTTGTACACGGTGAACACCCGATTCAAATTTCATTTTCCCAAACACACCATTGCCAGTGATAGAGGCAACAATTTCTTTATAGCCCCCCATTTCAGCCTCGGATTCTGTTTCCACTTCAAGTTTCCACCCCTGAAGCTGCGCGTAACGCGAATACATACGAAATAAATCCCCGACAAAAATCGAAGCTTCATCGCCGCCAGTACCTGCGCGAATTTCAACGACAACGGAAGCATTATCATCTTTGTCCTTTGGTAAAAGCAAGATGCTCACTTCATGCTCAAGTGCGGGCAATCCTTCTTTTAACGTTTGCAATTCCTCTTTGACCATAGCCGCCATTTCAGGATCGCCAGCCATTTCTTCAAGGTCTTCCATCTCAGACAAAACCTCTTGGAGCTTGCGTACACCTTCGGCGACAGGGCGTAGCTCTGCATATTCTTTGGCAAGTTTTACGATTTCAGTGGCTTCACTTGCAACACCCATCCGCGCTTCAATCGCTTCAAAATGTTCCAACACTTGCGCCAGTTTTTGCTGAGGTATTTTCATAGCCCCTTATGTAGAGAGATTATGTTCAATGTCGAGTAAAATGTCTCGCAAAGACGCACACAGACCACATCAAGACGCCCACTAAACCACTACCGACTGTGGTCGGTAGGTTTCTCTAGATGGTTTTGAATATACTGAAGTATGATCTCGTTCGTAACATTCCCTGAAGTGGTACAGAAATATCCCCTCGCCCAAAACCTCCTGCCCCAGTACCGCGTTCTTAAGATTGGAAACTCTATTTGAAGCTTACGTGACGTCGCCCCTTTAATACGACGCATCACATCACTCACAGAAAGTTTCGGCGGTATTTCAACAAACATATGTACATGATTGCAAGACAGAACACCTTTAATAACACGTACGCCAATCGTTTTGCAAATTTGACGGATCAAACTTCGCAAACGTAAGCGAATGGTGCGTGTCAGGACTTTATATCTATATTTCGTGATCCAAACAATGTGGTACCGATTATGAAATTTACAATGCGCGGCGGTTGAATAGCTCATCCCTAGACTCCTTGAATTTGAGGTTTCGCTTGCGGCTCGCCTCAAATTCAAGGAGTCTAGGGATGATAACAAAAAAGGACTAAAGTCCACTTAACCAACTGAAAGTCGGGGGCTTAAAACCGAAAAAGTTGGAAAGTTAACCCGACGGTCAACCTCCTCACATTTCATAGCTTAGTCAAATATTAAATCGGAATACCTTCTTTGGCACAAAACGCGACGACCCGTTCACGCAAACTATCCGCGTCCGTAGATGAAGACATGAGAGGTTTGATGATTTTAGCAAGCTTTCCAGCATCAAGCGCAAGAATAGCACTTTTCACAGGGCCAATACCTGTCGCAGGCATAGAAAGGTTTGAAAAACCGAGGGCAATAAGGCAAATAGCTTCGAGCGCATGCCCCCCCATTTCACCGCAAACTGTCACAGGTGTATTGTGCACCTTGCACCGCTTGGCGATATAGGCGAGCAAAGACAAGGCCGCAGGATGCAAACCGTCATAACGGTTCGCCACACGCGGATTATCACGGTCAGCCGCAAAGAAAAACTGCATCAGATCATTCGCGCCGATAGACACGAAATCCGCATGTTTACAAATCGCGTCGATTTGCCATGCTAATGCAGGTGTCTCCAACATGACGCCAACTTCTAATTTCTTTGGTGGTTTTATGCCCAGTTTTTTCGCGCGTGATATTTCTTTAGCCATATGCGCTTTGGCTTCTATAAATTCAGAAACCGTCGCCACCATCGGGAACATAATACGCAAATGCTCACCAGCCCCTGCGGTCAAAAGTGCGCGGAGTTGATAGCGCAACATGCTTGGTCGGTCGAGACCAATACGGATAGCCCGCCACCCAATGGCAGGGTTATCTTCAGGTACAGGATCAGCGTATGGCAGGATTTTATCGCCACCAAGATCAAGGGTTCTAAAGGTCACAGGACGGTCGCCGCTCGCCTCAATCGCCCCTTTATAAAATTCGATTTGCTCGCTGAGGCGCGGCATGCTCTCGGCGATCATAAACTGGAATTCTGTACGGAACAGCCCGATACCATCCGCCCCCACACGATCAAGCGCAGGAAGATCAACCAAAAGCCCCGCGTTTAAGAGCAAAGATACATCTTTGCCGTCTTTCGTGCGCGTCGCCAAATCACGTTGCGCCTCGAAAGCTTTGTTAAGGGCTTGGCGCATACCAATACGCACAGTGAAATCTTCTTTGGCGTCACGACTTGGCCTTATAAAGGCTTGACCACGATCCCCATCCGCTAACACCTCGTCACCAGCCTCTACACGGTCAAGCACGCCTTCAGTTTGACCAATAAGGGGAATGCCCAAAGTGCGGCAAATAATGGTTGCATGAGCGGTCGCCGCACCTTCCTCAAGGACGATACCTTTTAGGCGTGAACGATCATAGTCAAGAATTTCTGCTGGCCCTAAATTTCGCGCAAATACGATAGCTTCTTGCGGAAGTTCACGAGCACCACCGCTTAAGTCTTCGCCGCCTAAAATACGGTGCAGACGGTTTGCCAAGTCTTCCAAATCGTGCAGGCGCGCGCGTAAATAGGGATCACGGGCTTTCAACATGCGCGCACGATGTTCATTACGTACACGCTCAACCGCGCCCTCTGCACTCAATCCAGAATGCACGGCCGTCCGAAGACGCTCGACCCAACTACGGTCATACGCGAACATGCGGTAGCTCTCGAAAATATCCTTGGAGGCCCGATCAAGTTGGTTCGTTGCCCCACTGACCATTGCGTCCACAGATTTACGCAATTTCGCAATTGCCGTCTCCATGCGCTCTTCTTCAAGCGGCACATTGCTTGCGAGCATACGTTTGGCAAGCACAGGCGGTTGATGTAAATAAGCCCGCCCTTTGGCAAGACCATCGGCAAAAGCTTTACCAACGAATGTTTCAGGCCGTGACGGCGCCAAACGAATTCCGTCCATATGGCCCTGTTTATCGACAGCGCGCTCATCCTCAACCGCGATCTCGGCAAGGATCATGGCAACAGTTAAAAGGTTTTCAACCTCAACTTCTGTAAAACGCCGTGCTTTCTTGCTTTGCACAACAAGCACACCCAAATTCCGCCCCCCACGCAAAAGTGGCACACCGAGGAAGGATTGAAATTTCTCCTCGCCCGTTTCGGGTTTATAAGCAAAGCTGGGGTGTTTGGGCGCATTGGCCAGATTGAGCAAACGTGCACGTTGCGCCACCCGCCCAACAAGTCCCTCGCCCAAAGCGAGTTTCGTTTGATGCACCGCAGATTGTTTCAAACCTTTGGTCGCACACAGCTCTAAATCTTCGCCTGAGCGTAAATAAATCGAGGCCACATTGACCTTCATCGCACTCGCAATCAATTTGACAAAATGATCGAGGCGCTCCTGAACCCCCTCCTCATTTGCCATAAGCACACGAATGCGCTTCAGCAAGCTTATGCTGGGATCAGAGAGAAGATGAATCGGGCCAGGTAATTTCATAATGAAAGCCTAGCGGTTTTAAGACTCGACCTCAAGTTCGAAGGCTGAATGGAGGGCACGCACCGCAAGTTCGGTATACTCCGTGTCGATCAACACGCTGATTTTAATCTCGGAAGTGGCGATAACTTCGATATTAATACCACGGTCTGCTAATGCTTCAAACATTGTATGCGCGACACCTGTGTGTGAACGCATACCAATACCAACAATAGAGACTTTCGACACTTTATCATTTACCAAAATACTACCAAAGCCAATTTTTTCTTGCGCAGCTTCCAGAGCGGCAACCGCTTTTTCAACGTCACGACGGCCAACGGTAAACACGATATTTGCTTGATCTTCTTTGCGGGACGTACCTTGTACAATCATATCAACAATAACATTTGCTTGTGACATTGTGGCGCAAATATTAGCAACAATTCCAGGTACATCACGCAATTTCAACAATGAGATTTGCGCTTCGTCGCGGCTATATGCCACGCCACTTACAACACGTTCTTCCATATTTTCATCCTCCGCACAGACAAGTGTTCCCGGGTTTGGAACCCCTGGTTTTGCAAAACTGGTTAAGACCCTAATGGGTAAATTATTATTCATAGCAAGCTCGACAGAGCGCGTTTGCAATACTTTCGCACCTTGTGAAGCCAGTTCAAGCATTTCTTCAAATGCTATTCTCTTCAGACGCCTTGCGTCGGAAACAATACGCGGATCCGTCGTGTAAACACCATCAACATCCGTATATATATCACAACGGTCAGCCTTCAGCGCAACCGCCAAAGCCACCGCGCTTGTATCAGAACCGCCACGCCCAAGTGTCGAGACCCGGCCCTCTGGGCTAATGCCTTGAAAACCTGCAACAACGCCAACAATACCGTCTTTCAACGACTGGTTAAACGCTAATGTCTCGATATCTTTAATACGTGCAGACGCATGAGCGCCGTCCGTTTGGAGCGGAATTTGCCATCCCTGCCAAGACCGTGCCTTTACCCCACGCCGCCGCAAAGCAATCGCAAGAAGGCCAGACGTGACTTGTTCACCCGAAGCGACAATCGCGTCATACTCGTCATCAATACTACCGCCAATATCTGAATCAGCAGATAATGCGTCAACATAACCAACCAAACGATTTGTTTGCCCAGACATAGCCGACACGACAACTGCGACTTCATTGCCTTTGGCCGCCTCTTGCGAGACAAGTTCTGCCACATGGCGAATGCGTTCTAAATCTGCAACAGATGTTCCGCCAAACTTCATGACTATTCGGGCCATATTCTCTTCAACTTCACCTTCAATATTTATTCAAGCCTAGTCTTTACGGGAGCGTGGGCGTATAAGCAATTGTTAGAATAGGAAGAATCGTAAAAAAATGGCAAAAACCGCCCAAACCAGTGCAAAAACAGCACCTCAACACGCCGTAAAACACGCGTCGAGCGTCAGCGTCGATCCGTCCGAAATGGCGCACTTTGCAGCGATGGCCGAAGACTGGTGGAACCCCAACGGTAAGTTCAAGCCTCTCCATATTATGAACGGCCTAAGAACACGGTATTTGAAAGACGAAATCTGCGCTCATTTTATGCGCGACCCCGATGCAGACATGCCCCTAAAAGGTATTCGCATTCTCGATATTGGCTGCGGCGGCGGCTTGCTCTGCGAACCAATGGCGCGTCTTGGTGCATTGGTCACAGGCGTTGATGCCCTCGAAAAGAACGTCAAAACAGCCTCTGCCCATGCAAGTGCGTCTGGTCTAGATATTGATTACCGTAATTCTACGATCGAGGCCGTTGTCGAGAACGGCGAAAAGCCTTTTGACGTGGTGCTCAATATGGAAGTCATGGAGCACGTCACAGACCCCAGCACATTTGTTGCAACCTGCGCCCAAATGGTACGCGGCGGCGGCATGATGTTTTGTTCGACCCTCAACCGCACAGCCAAAGCCTTCACCCTCGCAATTTTAGGCGCAGAATACGTCATGAACTGGCTCCCTAAAGGCACGCATCAATATGCAAAATTCATCAAACCGATTGAGTTAACCCGTATGCTAAAAGACGCAGGCCTAACCCCGCAAACGCCCGTCGGCATGACCCTCAATCCACTCACAAATGTTTGGAAACTGAGTGATGACACTGGCGTCAATTATGTCGTGGTGTCGGTAAAAGCATAAAGACCAACCATATGCATGTCATCAATTCCATTGAAGCTTTGCCATTTACATGAAAACATATTAGCTACAACCCTAGCGTTTTTATAAAATGGCAAAAGCGAAAATATAGGGGCTAATACATGACACCTTTCCACCAAATATTGCCGCAAGGCACATTTAAACTCGGCGATGGCCGTGCAAGCGGCTGGCTCTCATTCTTACTCGCCCTTTTATCTGCTTTGACAATGCTGGCCATTGCCTTCCCGACTTACCTCACAACCCCAGAATTTAAAATCGTTTACGCCAACCTCCCTGTACGCTCCATGCTGGCAGGCGCATTATTACTGTCTTGCGGCTTTGGGTTATTTTCAATAATGAAACAGCATCGCACGCGTGCAGCCTTTTACGGGCTTATCCTCGCAGGCATTTGCCTCGTTTTTGGCGGCGCGAACGTAACCGCGGGCCATGCACAAGCAAGTGAACTCTATATCGGTCTTGATTGGTTTATCTTTAGTCTTGTCATGCTTGCCCCCGTTTTTATTATTATGGAAAAGATCAACCCCGTTCACAAAGGGCAAGCTATTTTGCGACCTGAGTGGAAAACGGACATGTCTTATTTCATCATTTTGCACTTTGCAATTGGTGCTTTTCTCATCATCACGAACACAATCATTCATGACCTCGTAGGATGGTTTAGATTCCCAGAAATTTCTGATATGATTCAAAAAATTTCAACACTACCACAATTTCTTTTACTCATACTTTTTGTCGATCTCACCCAATATTGGCTACATCGCCTTTATCATGAGAACAAAAGACTTTGGCGTGTTCATGCCGTGCACCATAGTGCGCCACATATGGATTGGCTTGCAGGTTCGCGTCTGCATATAGTGGAAGCGATCTTAACACGTACAGCCATTTTACTCGCAATGACAGCTATAGGGTTTAGCGCAAATGTTATCAATATTTACGTTGTTTTCATTGTTTTTTCAGGCACATTCATACACACAAATTTCAAATTTTCACTGGGCGTTTTTGAAAACATTTTCGTCACGCCTAAAATACACCATTGGCATCATGCAAAAAGTCCAGAGGCCATAAACAAAAACTATGCAATTCATCTTTCACTTTTAGACCGAATATTTGGAACCTATTATAACCCGAAACACTGGCCAGATGAATACGGGGTCGTTTAGTTTTACGACAACGCCTCAGCAACACTTTGTTTTAAGCGTGGCAAAAGTGCGTCAGCGAACCACGGGTTTTTCTTTTGCCAAATATTATTACGTGGCGACGGGTGAACAAGCGGTATAATTGACGGGGAATACGCTGCGAAGTTTTTCACGGTTTCCGTAAGGGTGTGCGCCTTGCGGTCTTTAAGATAATACCCTTGTGAATACCCTCCCAGAAGCAATGTCAATTTTATCTCTGGCATTTGCTCCAAAATCAGCGGATGCCATTTTTGCGCTTGAGATATGCGCGGTGGTAGGTCTCCACTTTTCCCATGCCCCGGAAAATAGAAATCCATTGGTAAAAGCGCGATTTGCGTTTCGTCATAAAACACATCATCACTTACCCCCATCCAGTTTCGTAAATTTCGCCCACTTGGATCATCCCACGGCTTACCGCTTGCTTGCGCGATCCGTCCTGGTGCTTGACCAATAATAACAATTTTTGCTTTTGGGTGTGCCGTATACAGGGGGCTCCACCCCTGCTTGCTTGCCCATGCATTCTCTGGATCATTTCTGATGCTTTGATATATGTTTTGCAGAACAACCATACACATGAATACACCTAAATGTGAGCTGTGCTCAAGACACAAACATGTTATGATATTCCGCACAGGAGAATTTTATGATTGATCTTTATACATCCGCCACACCAAATGGGTGGAAAGCCAGTATTACATTAGAAGAATTAAACCTAGCCTATGAAGTCAAAGCATTAGATATTTCAACTAATGTACAAAAAGAAGACTGGTTCCTTAAAATCAATCCCAATGGACGCATTCCTGCAATCGTCGACCACGATGTTAAAGATAAAAACGGCGACAGTTTCGCTGTATTTGAAAGCGGCGCACTCATGATATACCTCGCAGAAAAAGCGGGTAAATTACTTCCTACCGATATGCAAGGCCGATCACGGGTGATACAATGGCTCATGTTTCAAATGGGGGGCATTGGCCCAATGATGGGGCAAGCCAATGTATTTAACCGCTATTTCCCCGAAAAAATTCAAGTCGTCATTGACCGTTACCAAAACGAAAGCAGTCGTTTGTTTAGCGTTCTTGACGGCCAGCTTTCAGACAATGAATTCCTAGCAGGAGATTACTCCATCGCCGACATTGCCAATTTCAGTTGGGTACGCATTCATGAATGGTCTGGCATCGACATTACACCATTTCCCCATTTACAAAGATGGCTTAAGAAAATTGGCGAGCGCCCTGCTGTCATTGCCGGCCTTAATATACCTTATAATTTAGAAGAACGCATGAAAGCGCAGGAAAACAGCGCCGAAGACTTTGTAAAAAACGCCAGAAACATGCTGGTTAAATAACCAAGTTTTAGACATGCGTAAATGTTTTTGCTTAAGCATGAGCAATCAAGCTAAAATTACAGAGGAACCAATCGTGGCAAAACACAATGAGTGTTGAGCAAGTCATATGTATCAATAGCAAATTCTATATAAGCAGAGACATGCCCTCTGTTTAATGAGATAGGCTTCACATTCAAGACCCTAAGTCCACATTATTCTAGACTAAAAATACCTTTATTACCGAGGCAGTGCAAGTACTCCCCCTGTAATAAAGATAAACAATCATACTATACAATCGTTAGATCTGGTTTCGAGAACTGAGTCGAGCTGCAATTCTCGCCAATACCATCTTCCAGACGGCTTACAAGCCCGTCTAGACGGGCTACAATCTCGTTCATTTCTTTAGCCGTATCATCATCCAGACAAGACGTCGCTTTAAGCAACTCTGTCGTATGGCGTAGCAAATCAACTTGAATTGATTTATTTCGTATTATATTTAATTTCACAATCACGTCCTCGGTAGATATGGATCCCTATGATTGCCCCCTTTAATACAGCTATCTGAATCCTAAAAATGATATTTGTCAATGACAAATGTCCAATAACATGCATTATGTACGTATAAGAAGAATCACACCACACTTACAACCACAGCGATAACATCAATAACAACTAAAGCATTGATTTTACAAAACTTACTAGCAATACAGATGAAAAAACATATATAATATAATCAAGCAAACAAAAGCGGACCATGCAAAAACAGCGACTAACAAAAAAACAAAACACACATCAAAAAATTCTCAATATTGCGTACCAACTATTTTACGAAAATGGTTATGATGAGACGAGTTATGGTGAAATAGCAAAAGCTGCTGGCGTAGGCTATGGCACGGTATATTCGCATTTTCCGAATAAAGATGCTATCATTATCGAGCAAACTCACCGACTTATGCAACAACAAATCATTGAGTTACGTGACGCAGAACAAGGGGAACGCAGTTATTTAGAACATGCCGTTTATCTTGCGAATATGGCATGGAGCTTGGTATCTCTTGTCCCACCCCGCCTCATTTCTGTTTATATGGCGCATCGTTGGACAACGGACAAATATACATATGCCATCGGCAATCAGGTTCGTGATGAGCTTATGGACATTATTCAAAATTATTTTATCAAAGCCCAAGAAAGCGGTGAGCTTAACCAAGCTGTCGATATACCATTACATATTTTCATTATGGACGCATGCTATGTGAAAGCGACACAAATCGGACGTTTTAATGATGAAGACCGTATAACGGCCAAGATAGATTTTGATAAACAAATCGCATATTTGTTACGTATAGGCGAAATTTAATCAGAGTAACAAAACATTGAAGCCCCTTATGATCTGCGGCGTTTTATCTTTGGTAAATCCTCAAACCGTCCAGCACGTTTTTGTGCATTGGCTTGCATAGCTTCCATCATTTCAGGCGGACTTAAGAAACTCGCATTCCACAAACCGATATGGTCAAGTGCATCTTGGGTAGTGTGATCACGCGCATATGTAATGGCCGTTTTACACCCATACACAGCCAATGGCGGATTAGCAGCGATATCTGCCGCGATTTTCATCACGCCTTCTAGCAATGCATTATGGTCATCATAAACCGCGTTCACAAGCCCGTGCTGCAATGCTTCCTGTGCGCTCATTTTACGACCTGTATAGGCAAGTTCACGTACAATACCCTCGGGCAGAAGGTTAGTGATACGCGGGAATGTCCCTACATCTGCCGTCATGCCAACTTTAATTTCATAGATAGTAAAGAATGCATCTTTCGTGGCATAGCGCATATCACACGCCGTAATCATATCGACCCCTGCGCCGTAACACCCACCTTGCACAGCAATTAATACAGGAATGCGACATTTTTCAAGTGCCGAAAAACTATCTTGTAGATAACCAACTTTATCAAGGAACACTTCGCCATATCCCGGCTGTTCCTTTCCACCATCAATAACACCCCCAGCCAACATTGAGATATCAATACCAGCCGTAAAATGCGGGCCAGTCGATGAAATCACAATGACACGCGCTTTTACATTTTCGTCGATATCACGTACAGCTTGCGGCAATTCCGCCCAAAAATCAGCGCTCATTGCATTGCGTTTTTCTGGCACATTCATAACAATATGCGCGATGTCATCTTTAATATCGAGTGTAATGCTTTTGTAGGTCATGGCTCTCTCTTTACAAACTAAACAATTGCGGGCGTGCAGGATCGACATTACCAGCAAGTAAAGCATGATAGGCCTCGATCAAGGCGCTGTCACCCGTAAGGCTCTCTACATCCATCCACTCTTTTGAAGATGTACAAAACGGCACCCAGCGCGCACCTAGGTTTTTCGCAAAACCAGCCCCACCCCATTCTGCAACACGGTCTTTGGCTTGGTCGGGCGCAAAAAACATAACGGGCGGTGCACCAGCTTCAATTTTAGGTGGACGTGCACCCTCCCAATGGGATTTACCCACCATGCAATTATAGACAATATTTTCGCCAAAATGCGTATAAAGATCATTATTCACATCACCATTTCCCGCCATATCAATCAAAGCGGTTTTCACACTTTTACTGAGGTTTTCAATCTCATCATAACTTACGACTTCGTCATAATAATTCGTGCGTTTCACAAACTCAACATTGCGTGCGGATGTCAAACCAACCGTCCTTACACCGCGTTGTTTCAAACAAAATGCTGTACCAAGCGCCGTTTTCGACGAAGCACTGATCACAATCACTTGCTCTGCACCAAACATATCTTCACGACCAAAAAAATCATCAATCAAAAAAGAGGTCGTAAATAAAGGCCGCAATACGGGTTGTAAATCATCCAACGCCGCATCGAAAGAAGTATCCGCGGTCGTAATCGTATAACTGTTATAAACACTGTGTAGCGATGTACGATGGTCTGTCCCATCTTGGAAACCCGTTTTTGTCAAATGCACTGGCTTTAAATCAATACGTTCAGCCACTGGAAAAAACCCGTAAATACGGTCACCGACACGAAATGTGTCACACTTACTTTCGCAAACTTTGCCATAGCCCCAAACAGGCATACGCCCCATTTCTGGCCGTGATATCCCATAGGCCTGTGGATCAAAAAATTTCCAATACCCAATCAAATCACCAACAGCCATATAGGTAATATTATTCGCAGTCAGGGCGAATGGGCCAATTTCAACACGAATAGATCCGTCTGCTAAAACCCCTTCGGGTTGATCAATAATTTCTACTTTGGAAAAATCTGTACGGTCGACAATCAGTGTCTTATTCATTTCCAAACCCCCGCATAACTTTCGTCGGAACATCATCAAAAACAGCGTCTGGCACAAAGAAATCACCTGCCAACATAGCGTCCCCACCAGGGGCATATTTAGAAAAATCAGTAATCCCTTCTGCGCGCATGAACTGTTCATCCACGACAAAATTACCGGTAAATTCACGCGGATCTTTCGTCAACATCATATGGGCACAATCAGAGAGAATCTCCACTGTACGGCTCATTTTCGCCATTTCATCACCGCCAAGAATATTGCGGATCGCCGCCGTATCAATCGGCGTCAATGGCCAGAGCGAATTCACGCCAATGCCATAGTCCTTAAATTCCGCCGCCATGCCGAGCGTACACATAGACATACCATATTTTGCCATCGTATAGGCCGTATGGCTCTTGAACCACTTTGCGACCATATCAAGCGGTGGAGACAAATTAAGAATATGTGCATGCTCGCTTTTTTTCAAATATGGCAAACAAAGCTTGGACAACATAAATGTACCGCGCGCATTTACCCCGTTCATAAGATCATAGCGCTTCATTGTCGTATGCTCGGTATTGGTCATAGATACGGCACTGGCATTATTGACACAAATATCAATGCCGCCAAATTTTTCGACCGCCGCGTCAATCGCGGCCTGAACATTTGCCTCGTCACGCACATCACAAATCACAGGCAGAACCTGCCCGCCAGCCTCTTCGATTTCTTTTGCCGCAGTATAAATTGTACCCGGAAGTTTCGGATGCGGCTCAGACGTTTTCGCAGCAATAACAATATTCGCCCCGTCTTGCGCCGCACGAATAGCAATCGCAAGCCCTATACCACGCGATCCACCCGACATGAAAATAGTCTTACCTTTTAAAGATTTTATATCTGGCATTTGCATCACTCCCAAATTCGGTTACATAACAATATAAGAATAAACTATTTATGCACATAGTTGCATATAATTGTCGAGGGAAATTATGGCCTTAGCTGAAGCGATACTCGTGTGTCTCACCGACCGCCCTATGAGCGGTTATGACTTGGCCAAAACTTTCGATGCCAGTATCGGGTTTTTCTGGCGTGCCTCCCATCAACAAGTCTACCGCGAACTTGCACGTCTGCGTGACCGCGGCCTTGTGGACAGCACYGAAATTGAACAGCGCGGCAAACCAAACCGTATTGTCCAYACAATAACAAAAGCAGGAGAAGMCCTTGTTTTACAATGGTCRCTTAAACCCAAYAAAATYCCMTCTGTTAAAGATGARCTATTRGTYAAGCTCTACGCCCTCGACCATGTCAACATTCCTGCATTAAGAGAACAATTTGGCGTACGCATTGACCAACATCGCGCCAAGCTGTCATCTTAYTATAAAATCAAAGAGAAATTCTACGATAACAAAGAGATCAATAARCACCARCAAGGTAAATTAATTGCGCTGACCATGGGCATAGGCAATGAACAGCAAATCATTGAAGGACTAGAACAYGCRCTCGTCATGTTACARGATGTATCGGAAACATAAAATGAATMTCACRMCACCTAAACACCTTCTTACAAAACTAAAATTTTTRCTGYCCATCCCTCTCTTGCTTACAATGTTCAGCGTGAYACTGCTGTCTGCCTGCGAGAACACATCTGACACAGCAGCCACAATTTATATTGTTCGCCACGCGGAAAAATTGACAGGGCCAGATGTAGGCCGCAATCCAGAACTCTCCAAACAAGGCAATGCCCGCGCGCAAAGTCTTGTAAATATCCTTGGTGATAAAGGGATTACACATATACATTCGACAGATTATATCCGCACCACAAAAACGGCGGCCCCTCTCGCCGAAAAACTTGGCCTCGACATTACCATTTACAAAGGCAGAGACCTGTCGGCTCTCGCCCAACGTATAAAAGCGCAAGGCGGCATCCATTTTGTCATTGGTCACAGCAACACAACAGAGCAAACAGCCCAAGCTCTCGGCGCAGGTACAGACCTCGCCCCTATCGCCGAAAAAACAGAATATGACCGCCTCTATAAGGTCACCATACTCAACGACGGCACAGCCAACACAATTGTCACCCGTTACGGCGGAAAATACGTGCCTAGCACGAAACAATCAAAATAGGCTTTTATGAAACACGTTTTTCACACCCTATCTACGGCACTATTACTATGTGCATGTTTCGCTATACCCGCACAAGCAGACGAAACAGACACCAGCCCTATCAAGCGTGTTCCACCTGTAATGCCAAGCATGGCGACCCATAGTGGGCATTGTAATATGAAATTTGATGTGAATAAAACAGGAACACCTTTTAACATCCGCACATTTTCTTGTACCGAAGATATTTTTGCCAAACCCAGCAAAGAAGCAGTTCGTAAATGGGTATACGCACCGGCCCGCAAAAATGGTAAAGCTCGAGAACGTTACGATGTAGAAACACGCATGTCATATAAGCTTTCTAATCAAGATGGCACCCCCGTTTCAGAAGCAGAACCCGTCAAAGTCCATGCAGATGAAAGAAATACCGATACAAGCCCCACAAAAGTCACTTGGATTTGGCCGTCTCGTGTTCCTCCTCTTACAAAAAATGAAACAAGTATACAGTGCTGTGTTAGTTATTCTATCAGCCAAATCGGGCGGGCCTTTAATATTCATACAGAAAATTGCCGTAACAAGCTTCTGGCTAAATCTACCATAGAGCTCGTGTCATTTTGGAAGTTCAAGCCTGCCATGCAAGACGGAATAGCCGTCTCGTCCGAGGGGCATACTCGGCTCATCTCATACACAAAACGTCCTCTGTCAAAATTCAAAGAACCGAATGGTTATACACCAATTATTGGCTCCTCCCGAGAGTATGACCGCGTATGTCGACTTATTAGCTAAGATACAAATGACCACTATAAAAAAATGGCGATTTTGGATTGATCGCGGCGGTACATTTACCGATATCGTCGCGCTCTCTCCCGACAACATTCTGCACACGAAAAAACTCCTATCGGAAAACCCCGAGAGCTATGATGACGCGGCCCTCGAAGGCATGTCTCAATTTTTAGGCGTGGATCAAAACGCACCTATGCCAAGCCATAAAATCCACAGTGTAAAAATGGGAACAACCGTTGCGACCAACGCCCTATTAGAGCGCAAAGGCGAGCGTATTGCCCTCGCCATCAGCGCAGGCTTACGCGACGCATTAGAAATAGGCTACCAAGCCCGCGACGACATTTTCGCCCTCAATATCAAAAAACAAAACCCACTTTACCAAACAGTTATCGAAATTGATGAACGATTAGACGCGTGCGGTGGAACCATTACCCCTCTTGATGAAGCGGAGATTCACAAACAACTCAGCGCACTTTACGCCGATGGATACCGCGCCCTCGCCATTGTTTTCATGCACGCTTATTTGAATCCGCAACACGAAATTCAATGTGCAAAAATTGCCCGTAATATAGGCTTCACACAAATATCGACTTCATCACAAGCAAGCCCCCTCATCAAACTCATTTCACGCGGAGACACGGCCGTCGTCGATGCTTATCTCTCGCCCATACTTAAACGCTATGTCGATAAAATTACACAAGCCCTAGGTCGCGAAGACCAAGGCGGGCCACAACTTTTGTTCATGCAATCGTCTGGCGGCTTGACCCGTGCCGATTTTTTCCATGGTCGCAACGCCGTTCTCTCTGGCCCAGCAGGCGGCGTGATCGGCGCTGTCCGCACGGCCAAACAAGCAGGGTTCAGCAAAATAATCGGCTTTGATATGGGCGGTACATCTACGGATGTTTGCCATTACGCAGGGGAATACGAACGTAGTTTCGAAACCAAAGTCGCAGGCATTCGTATGCGCGCCCCCATGCTCGAAATCCACACAGTCGCCGCAGGAGGAGGCTCCGTCCTGTCCTTTGACGGCGAGCGTTACCGCGTAGGCCCCAAATCAGCAGGCGCAAACCCCGGCCCTGCGTGTTATCGGCGCGGCGGCCCCCTCTCGGTCACAGACATTAATGCCGCCCTTGGCAAATTAAACCCTGATACCTTCCCTGCAATCTTTGGTAAAAACCAAGACCTGCCACTTGACGCAAATATTTCCGCCCAAGGCTTGAAAGCAATCGGAGAACAGAGCGGAAAAACAATCGAAGAAACCGCCGAAGGTTTCCTCTCCATCGCCGTTGACCACATGGCCCGCGCCATCAAAAAAATCTCGATTGAACGCGGCTATGATCTGGACGGATATACGCTCGCATGTTTTGGCGGCGCAGGTGGGCAACATGCCTGCCTTGTCGCGGAACAGCTTGGTATTAGCTCCATTCTCATCCATCCTCTCGCAGGTGTATTATCCGCATTTGGTATGGGACTCGCCGACCTTTCAACCCTAAACCAAAAAACAATTAATCTCCCCGTCTCAAAAATACAGATAGCAAATGCCGAAGCTGACATCCTTTCAAAACGCGGCCATGCCCATTTGCATACACAAGGCATAGCCCCAGAGGATATATCCGAAAAACGCATTGCCTATGTGCGTTATAGCGGTTCGGATACAAGCCTGCCTATCCCTCTAAGCCCCCTAGGCCCCTCACTTAAAACCGATTTCGAAAATGCACACCGCGCAAGGTTTAGTTTCATAGATGAAAATGCAGATATCATCATCGAATCCATTAGCGTCGAGACCTATGGCGGTCGTGAAACATTAGAAAACTTAACCTTCGCCAAAGACACCGCACACCCACCTCTCGACACAAAATTTTACGCAAAAGGAAAATGGCGAGAGGCGAAGTTGTACCAACGCGCCGCACTGACCATCGGTGATATTATAAATGGCCCTGCCCTGATTTTAGACGCAAGCGGCACCAATGTCATAGAACCAGATTGGCAAGCCGTCTTGACCGCTGAACAAAATTTACACCTGACAAAAACAGCGACGACACACGAACATAAAACCATAACCGCGCGCGATCCCGTAAGGCTAGAAATTTTCAACAATCTATTTATGTCTATCGCAGAACAAATGGGCGCAGTTTTACAAAACACGGCATCGTCCGTAAACATCAAAGAGCGCCTCGATTTCTCCTGCGCTATTTTTGACCAAGACGGTGGCCTTGTCGCCAATGCCCCACACATGCCCGTCCATATTGGCTCTATGGACGCAAGTATTCGCGCCCTGATGAACAGCGGCCTAACCATGCGAAAAGGTGACAGTTTTGTACATAACAACCCCTATGACGGCGGCACACATTTACCAGACATAAATGTCATCACCCCCGTCTTTGATCCAAATCCAAATGCCAAACCCGACACGATTTTATTCTACATTGCCAGTCGCGGACACCACGCCGACATAGGCGGCATTGCCCCCGGATCCATGTCACCCCTCGCCGTAAATATCATGCAAGAAGGCGTGGTCATTGATTGTATGCACCTAGTCTCTGGCGGAGAACTTTTAGAAGATAAAATCACAAACATATTATCATCGGGCCCATACCCTGCCCGTAACCCACGCCAAAATATCGCAGATTTAAAAAGCCCAAATCGCCGCCAATACAATGGGCGCCAACGAGCTTTTAGCCCTAAGCCAAACCTACGGTCTCGGCACGGTACAAGCCTATATGGGCTATTGCCAAGACAATGGAGAAGACAGTGTGCGCCGCGCCATAAGCGCCCTGCAAGACTGCGAATATATCTACCGTCTTGACCAAGATACATTACCCAATCAAAGCTGTAAAATCTGCGTAAAAATCAGTGTTGATAAAAACACAGGCAGCGCCCTGATCGACTTTACAGGCACAAGCCCACAACGTGATGATAATTTCAACGCGCCAATCGCAGTCACTCACGCCGCCGTGCTTTATGTTTTTCGCTGTCTTGTTGGCACAGACATTCCACTTAACGCAGGATGCCTGCGACCTCTTGACATTCGCGTCCCTGATAATTGCATGCTTAAACCTGCCCACCCTGCCGCTATCGTCGCAGGTAATGTCGAGCTAAGCCAAGCCATTACCAATGCCCTGTTCGGAGCGCTTGGCATTCTTGGATCGTCACAAGGGACAATGAATAATTTAACATTTGGCAATGCACAGCATCAATATTACGAGACCATATGTTCGGGGGCACCTGCTGGCCCAGGTTTTCACGGCGCACACGGCATACATACCCATATGACAAATTCACACCTGACCGATCCCGAAGTGCTTGAATTGCGATACCCTGTCCGCCTCTCCAAATTTGAAATCATGCGTGGGTCTGGCGGCAAAGGAGAGTTTAATTCAGGCGACGGGGTTCACCGCGCCATTACCTTCCTCGAAGATATGGAATGCGCGATACTTTCGGGTAATCGTATTATTGCGGCGCGGGGCACACACGGCGGCGAAGACGGCAGACTTGGGGTCAACAAAGTTTACCGCGCAGACGGCACAGTCGAAACCCTGAGAAACTGTGACAGTATAAAAATCAAGGCAGGTGACACATTTAGCATAGAAACCCCGACAGGTGGTGGTTATAATAGCGTAACATCTACACATAAAAATACGGATTAAACCATGGTAAGTGCAATAATTGGCGGAACAGGAATTTACGCCCTCTCAGATATGGGCCTGCAAAAAGAAACCGTAAAAACCCCTTATGGTGATGTCATTCTCGAACGTAATGACGAAATTATTTTCATCAATCGCCACGCCCCCAAGCACAGCATACCTCCACACAAAGTCAATTACCGCGCCAATATCAAAGCCCTAGAAATGCTCGGTGTAAAACGTATTTGCGGTACATTCGCGGTTGGCTCTATCAACAAAGATTTCGAGCTTGCCGTCCCTGTTATCCTGAACGACTTTATTGATTTTTCATCGGGGCGAGATCACAGTTTTTTTGATACAATCGACAATGCCGTTGGCCACGCCGAAATGAGCATGCCCTTCTGCCCCGTCCTCAGTGACGCCCTGCACGCCCAAGCGAAATCTATTGGCATGAAAGTAAGACGAGGCGGTGTTTACGCCAGTGTCAACGGCCCAAGATTTGAAACCCCTGCTGAAATTCGCGCATATCGTATGCTCGGCGCAGATGTAGTTGGTATGACACTTTGCCCCGAACTGCCTTTGGCATTAGAGCTTGGCATGAGCTATGCTGGCCTTGCCTTTTCCATTAATTGGGGCGCAGGCATGACCGACACTATCGAATTTGTTGGCGAAGGCGTGGAAACGGTCAAAGCCGATATGCTACGTGTTATGCTCGGCGCATTGGCCAATACAAAGGACGCACAATGCACACCCGTCAAGCTTTTATAGACAATTTCGCAGACCTGCCTGAACTCGCAGATTTCGCCAATACTGCCCATTGGCTTTCCTTGCGCGGATGGTCAGAAGGCGCAGGCGGCAATATGTCTGTGCGTATTGACCGCAAAATTACCTTACTGCGTGACATACCAAGCGACGATTATATCCAGCTTCCCGTCCATGTGCCTTTCCTCGCCGATACACTCATCTATTTAACGGGTTCAGGCACACGTACACGCGAAACAGCGCTGAACCCCACCCAAGATGTTGGCCTGTATTACATCGCCAAAGATGGACAATCCTATTGTTGGCTTGCAGGGAACAGCTCCCCCACGAGCGAACTTCCCGCCCATTGCGCTATCCATAATGCACTGGCCGAACACCGCCCAGATGATAAAGCCATCATGCACACCCATCCCGCAAACCTCATATCACTGTGCCATGTGCCAGAACTTGCAAATAGCAAAGCGGTATCAGATAAAATTCTACGCCTGCAAAGCGAAGCACGTTTGCACCTGCCCGAGGGCATAGGCTATGTGCCACATCAAATTCCAGGCTCGCTAGAACTTGGCCTCGCCTCGGCAAAATTGGTCAATGTTCACCGCCTTGTCCTATGGCATATGCACGGCTGTCTCGCAACGGGGACAAGTCTCGCCCATGCGTTCGACTATATGGAAGTCTTTGAAAAATGTGCGCGCATGTATTGGACACTCCGCGCCGCTGGTATTGACCCCGTTGGCATGAAAGAAGAAGACATCGTCAAAACGTTGACAGAATTTGGCCGCCTAGACCGCTATACATAGTCTAATTTTAAATCTACCTAATTTTAAAACTCTTTGATCTTAAAATTTACTTTCAAATACAAGGAAACGTGCATCAAGAGAATCGATAAGTTTTTTCTTCGTCTCCGCGTCAACAAAAGCATATTTCAAGCTATTATATGTAGCCGTTTTCAGATCAGCATAGCTCACCCCATGCTCTTTCACAGCGCGCATATATTCATGGGTAATGTCAATACGGGCAACACCTTCATCATCCGTCGAAAACGCCATTGGCACGCCAGCCGCTTTATAAATCTCATACGGATGCGCGGAACCTTTAATACCAAGAATAGCATCAGACGAGGTTAAGCTAATTTCGACCATAATTTCATTCTCGGCCATATATATCAGCAAATTTTTGTAATCTGTTTCAAACACAATATCTGTGCCATGACCAATACGCTTTGCATGACCAACTTTAATCGCGTCATGAATATGGAAACGTAATTCTTTTGGATGCACAAGGCCCAGCCATAATTCGCCCGCATGCAAAGACACATTCCGCTCACCAAGGTTTTCATAAAGATAATCAATTTGCGCCATATGTAATTTGTAATCACGAAGCGCAACAAAATCATCCTCTGGCGCAACAAGGTTAGTGCCAACGAAACGGCTGTCCTCTTTCATCAAATGCCAACCAAAAATCGTATGGGCATAGACAACAGACGGGGGCAAGGTTCGTACGGGTTGATGTAAAAATCGTATTTCAACATCACAGCCAGGTTTTGCATTTTCCGTGCCACATGCCAAAATTTCATTCTTACGTATTTCTGCCGCGTCTAAATTAGCTTTCGCACGCGCAATGATTTCTGGGAGCGCTTTGCCAAACGGCCCCGACATCAACGTGTCATAATCTGCCGCCACATCACCGCTCATGGGCGTTGCGATCACCATGGGTAAAATTGTCTCGAACAATTCCATTGTATGCAACAGCTCAAGATAGCCTAGGTTTTGTTCCCCTGCGACATTCGCCGCGTCCGCGAGCATATCGCCAAAACGGTGCGGCATGGCGTTAATAAGAGGGAATGTCCGAAAGAACTGATCATGCCCCGACCATCCTGTCGTCGGAATAAAATCCCGCACAGAGAACATGTCGATAATTTCGTTTCGCAACCCCTGATCCGTTGCCAAAGCATTTTTGGCAGTCGGAAAATCGCCGCAACCATCACCATTTGGAAATGTGATTGCACGTTGTTGTGGATCAATACACATGCCGTCTTCAACAGCCCAATCAAGCCAAGATTCCGCGTAAACCGCGCCGTGTAAATGATTATGCAGATCGCCGCCCTTTGGCATATCCTGCAAGAAAGCACGCAATTGAATATCGCTATTTTTTATGCTTTCAAACTTACCTTCAACACCGGAATGACTGCTGGGCGCGCTACACGCCCCCAAAGTGAAAGCAGATAAAATTCCAATCGTAACAATGCGTTTAAGCGTCTTCATATCTACCTCTATTCTTTATTTCGACATAAGTGTTTTAAGCGCTGTCTCCTCATTCGCCAATGCTTTTTTATCAATAGTTTTTCCCATGACAATCATGCGTTTGCCAAACATATATTCTTGCGGCCTGTTTACCGCGTCAACAGCAAGCAATTTATCCCCTTTGAAATAAAACGCCGCAAAGCTACGGCTATTTTCAACATCGCCGCGCACAACAACATCATCAAAACCGTTCGACAGACCTGCGATTTGAAGCTTGAGATCAAACTGATCCGACCAAAACCACGGCAATGCGTTATAAGGTTTATCCTTGCCAACAATATGCCCTGCGATTGTCTTGGCTTGATCCGTCGCATTTGGCACAGATTCAAGACGGAAATGACGTTCATAAATCGGGTTGTAATGCCATGTCACATCACCTGCCGCGTAAATATCTGGCGCAGACGTCTGACAATACTCATTGACCTCAATACCGTTACCAACGCGCAATTTTGCATTTTTCGCCAATTCAACATTGGGCAAAACACCAATGCCAACAATAACCATATCACCTTCATATTCACCATCAGACGCGATCACTTTGAGGCCATTCGCAGTTTTAACAATTTCATTCGCCGCACAYTKCTCTCTAATTTCGACGCCTTCTTCGCGGTGAATACGTTTATAAAATGACGACATAATRGGCGCKGTCACACGTTGTAAAATACGMTCAGCCATTTCGAGAACACAGACGYTCATGCCCTGTTTSGTCAAACTCGCAGCSGTCTCTAACCCGATATASCCACCGCCRATRATCACAGCYTTTTTACCMGCTTTAACCTGCGCCTTRATCGCAAGCACATCATCCGCRTTACGCARATAAAATACATTGYCTAAATCCGCGCCTTGAATTGGCAAGGGK
This sequence comes from Robiginitomaculum sp., assembly GCA_002733905.1. Lineage (GTDB taxonomy): Bacteria > Pseudomonadota > Alphaproteobacteria > Caulobacterales > Maricaulaceae > Robiginitomaculum_A. The sequence continues at coordinate 50,896 of NVXK01000011.1, forward strand.
GTCGGRCGCGCACCWGTACAYAAGACAAGCTTGTCATAGCCRARTTCTTGCCCRTCYCTCAGCGTCACTTTTTTYGCTTTGGSATCAATTGACACAGCSCCATYACCCAAAATACAATCWACTTTCGCAGTCTCATATGTACTGGCAGGACGTATGGTAATCTCTGCGAGGTCTTTCCCGCCAGAGAGGAAATCCTTAGACAATGGCGGACGGTGATAGGGCAAATATTTCTCTTCCCCGATGAGTGTTATTTTCCCTGTCCACCCTGCTTGCCGCAAGCTGATTGCACATTGACCACCTGCGTGGCTCGCCCCAATAATTACGCAAGTCTGTTCCATATTCGCCTCTAAATTCTAGCCATCAAATGGCAAAGCAACATCCATTTTAATTTCTTTCAACACCATATTCGACCGCACTTGTCGTACACCACTCAAGCGCAAAAGAAAATTGTCCAGAAAATAATTATAGGCCTTCAAGTCTTTTGTCACGACCCTAAGATGATAATCTGCGTCCCCTGTCGTCGCGAGGCACTCCAGTATTTCGGGGCGACCTTGAATACTTTGCACAAAGTTTTGCACATTATTTTCATTTTGCCGATCCAAGCTAACATAAAGAATAGCCGAGAGCGTATGACCCGATTTCTCACGGTTCACCAAAGCACAATATTTTAAAATCACACCGCTTTCTTCCAAGGCTTTCACACGTCGCCAACACGCAGACGCAGACATGCCGACTTCGCTTGCCAATTGCTGGCTGGTCAACCGTCCATCACGTTGCAGGGCTTTTAAAATTTTATCATCAAACTGCTTCATACGAAATTATATACCATTTTTAATATCTTAATGGCAAGATATTTCAAAATAAACCAATATCACGGTATTTTTGACAAACCCTCCCATCGCCTTTGATTATATTACCCCTATGACCAACATACCTTACTCTGATTACACCCTACAGGATAAATATAGCCGCCAATCTGGCCGCGTCTTCCTGACAGGCACCCAAGCCCTTGTACGTATCGCACTTGATCAAAGCGCAAGAGACAAAAAAGCAGGCCTCAACACGGCAGGCTTTATCTCTGGTTATCGCGGCTCTCCGCTCGGCAGTTATGACCTTGAACTTTGGCGTTCCAAAGAGTTACTGACAAATGCCGACATTGAATTCCTGCCTGCAGTCAACGAAGCTCTCGCGGCAACAGCCGTGCTTGGCAGCCAACAAGTCGAAACCGACCCAGACAAAACCGTCGACGGCGTATTTGGCATTTGGTACGGCAAAGGCCCCGGCGTAGACCATGCTGGCGACGCCCTAAAACATGGCAATGCTTATGGTTCATCTCCGACAGGCGGCGCACTCGTGATTGCAGGCGACGACCATGGCTGCGTATCTTCGTCCATGGGGCATCAATCTGATGTTGCGTTCATGGCATATTTCATGCCTATCCTCAGCCCGTCCAGTGTCGAAGAATATCTAGAATACGGCGAATACGGATTTGCACTGTCTCGTTATAGCGGCATGTGGGTTGGGTTTAAGGCTGTATCGGAAACGGTCGAGTCTGCCTGTTCCGTAGAACTGCCAACGCCGCGTGAATTTAAAACACCTGATTTTAAAATCCCTGCCACAGGTCTCCACTACCGTTGGCCTGACCTGCCCGGCCCACAAATCGAATTACGCCTTGCCGCAAAAAAACGTGCGACGCTTGCTTTTGCCCAAGCCAACCCCATCGACAAAACCCTGTTCAACCACAAAGCTAGCTACGGCATTGTCTCAACGGGTAAAGCCCATCTTGATTTACTCGAAGCTTTGCGTTTGCTCGGCCTTGATCAAAAAACGTGTAAAAAACTCGGCATTGATATTTATAAAGTCGGCATGACATGGCCGCTCGAAGGGGTCGGCGCACTTGCCTTTGCCAAAGGTAAAAAAGAACTTTTCATCGTCGAGGAAAAACGCAGCATTATTGAGAGCCAATTAAAAGAATATTTTTATGACCACCCGGGTAGCAAACCGAAACTTATGGTCGGGAAATATGACACAGATGGTTCGGCACTCCTCGCATGGACAGGCGAACTTTCTCCCCTACAGATCGCCCACGCACTCGCCAAACGCCTTGACAAAAATATAAAAGGCCAAAATTTTGTCAAAAAAGCCAATGCCCTAACCACAGGTACACAGGAACCCGCGCAAAATTACGACACCAAACGCACCCCTTATTTTTGCTCTGGTTGCCCCCACAATACCTCCACCAAAGTCCCCGAAGATTCCAAAGCCCTCGCAGGGATTGGGTGTCATTTTATGGCCAATTGGATGGACCGCGAAACAAGCTCGCTGATCCAAATGGGCGGCGAAGGTGTGAACTGGATCGCCCGTTCAAAATACAATGGCGGAAAACATATTTTTCAAAACCTAGGCGAAGGCACGTATTACCATTCGGGTTCTATGGCCATTCGCCAAGCGCAAGCCGCTGGCATAAATATCACCTATAAAATCCTTTATAATGACGCCGTTGCCATGACAGGCGGCCAGCCTGTTGATGGCCCCGTGAGTGTTTTTTCCATCGCGCAAAATGTACGCGCCGAAGGTATTGAAACCATCATATTTGTATCAGACAACCCTGATAAGTTTTCGCAAGCCGATTTCCCGTCTGGCACTACCATTCATCACCGCCGCGAACTGGACACCTTGCAACGGCGCTTGCGCGAGATTAAAGGCGTCACCGTTCTTATTTATGAACAAACATGCGCGACAGAAAAACGTAAACGCCGCAAGCGCGGCACGCTCGAAGACCCTGCAAAATTCGTCATGATTAATGACCTTGTCTGTGAAGGCTGCGGCGATTGTTCAGTGGAATCTAATTGCCTTTCTGTTGAGCCTCTTGAAACAGAATTTGGCCGCAAACGTAAAATCAACCAAAACACATGTAACAAAGACTTCTCTTGCGCCAACGGATTTTGCCCAAGTTTCGTTACCATTGAGGGCGGTCAAAGACGTAGGAAAACTGCGGCATTGATCGGCGCAGAGTTTGACGCGAGAATAGAAAAGCTACCACAGCCCAAACTCCCCTCCCTTGACACTCCCTATGATCTTTTGGTCACAGGTGTTGGTGGCACAGGTGTTGTCACAGTCGGCGCGCTGATCACTATGGCTGCACATCTTGAAGGCAAAGGCACAAGCGTGTTGGACTTCACTGGCTTTGCCCAAAAATTCGGGCCTGTCCTCAGCTATATTCGTGTCGGCAAATCCCCCTCAGAAGTTCACCAAGTCCGCATTGAAAAAGAACAAGCCGACGCCCTGCTTGGCTGCGACCTTGTGGTCAGTTCCTCAGAACAGGCCATGAGCACATACCGCAAAGCCCATACCAAAGCCGTCGTCAACGCGGCCCATATGCCAACAGGTGGTTTCACAACCAATCCAGATATGGACTTGCAAACCGATATGCGTTTTGTCTCGATTGCCAATGCGGTCGGCAAAGAAAACCTAACCTCTTTTGACGTCAATAAAGCCAGCGAAATCCTCATGGGAAATTCCGTATTCGCCAATGTTATGTTGATGGGCATGGCGTGGCAAAAAGGTCTTGTACCCGTTGGTATGGATGCACTTTTACGCGCCATTGAATTAAACGGCGTTGTGCCTGAAAAGAACAAACACGCCTTTGCATGGGGACGTTTGGCGGCACATGATTTTGATTTTGTCAACGATCAAGTCAATCCGAAAGTAATTACGGATACAAGCCTTGAAGGCATGATAACTAAGCGTGCACATTTCTTGAAAGACTATCAAAACCAAGCATGGGCAGACCGTTATACGAAAGCCGTAAATGAGCTACACGCACAAGAAACGAAAGCTGTGAACAGTACAAAACTGACCGAAGCTGCGGCAAAGTCGCTCTTCAAACTTATGGCTTATAAAGATGAATACGAAGTCGCACGTCTACATACGGACGGTAGTTTCAAGGCAAAAATCAGTGAACAGTTTGAAGGTGATTACAAAGTCAAATACCATCTCGCCCCACCTATAATGGATAAAGAACTGGACGCACGTGGACGACCACGCAAAAAAATCTTTGGCCCGTGGATGTATTCTGGTTTTAACATGCTTGCCAAGCTTAAATTCTTACGCGGGACAAAGCTTGATATTTTTGGCTACACCCAAGAACGTAAATCAGAACGTGAAATGATTGTTTGGGGTGAAGGCTTGCTCGCAACGCTTGGTAAAAATCTAACGGCGGAAAACCATAAAGAAGCAATTTTCATCGTTGAAAAAATCATGAAAATCCGTGGCTATGGCCCTGTCAAAGACGAAGCCATGGCCCGTATTAAACCTGAGCTTGAGGCGCGTTTGAAAGAGTTAGTAGATGTTTAGCCAAAGCGCTTTGTAAAATAGGTAGAGCTTTTCTCGTCCATCGGAAAGAAAAGTTCTACTTTCAACTCGCTCGCGCGTACATCTTGAATAGCGCCGAACTCACCCAAAATTGAAAACATGGAAATTTCCTGATCAGCTAATGCCAATTGAACAGAAAGTATCGTTTGCCCTGACATATCCACAGCGGCCTCTCCATCAATGCCTAGGCATTCTGCCAGCTGTGTTTCAAGAGCAAGTAATTGGTCGTCAACGCCAATAACCAACATCTCACTTCGTAAGCGTTCAAGTAACAAAACCATAGTTTCATGCCAATTTATGATATGTTTTCCACCGTCCTCAATCATAGCCAAAATGAGATTTGTGTGTGTCATGCCTAACCCACCCAACATGCCGACTGCCGCCCCATTGGCATTCACCAGATTCCAATAACGATCCACAATCAACGCAGGGAATGGCATATGGTTATCAAGCAAAGTCTCAAGCCCCGTATTCAATGGCGCTAAATCAATATGTTTTGCAGGTAGCTGCGGATAAATAGCTGTAAATCCAGCCACCATCATTGCGTGATTTATATCTTGTTTTGTACGCGACAAACATCTGCCAAGTTGCAACACCATGGACCGACTAGGCTGCGCCCGCGCCGTTTCTAAAAAGCTGATATGCCGCGTAGACACATTTGCCTTCAACGCAAGTTGCAACTGGCTATAGCGCCCAAACTTGCGCCATTTTCGTAAAATACTTCCAAAGTGTTCTGTCATATGCGCTGTTATCATACTCAGCCATCAAAAACACTTACCTCCGAGGTAATTGTTTTCATACACGCCCTTCACTACAAACACCCAAATACAGAAATGGAGAAAATAATGTCATTACATTCACGCGCAAAACTCATGTCACTTATGGCAATTGGTTATGGTATTTTTGCATTTTTCTGGGCCTTAGCACCCTATACGCCCATAAATTTACCAGCCCGTTTTATACTCGACTTACTCGATTGGCCTTTAAATAACCTTGGCCAAGAACTTAGCCCATACACCCAATGGCTATCCTCAATCGGCGCGGGTCTATTGGCTGCTCTGGCCGTAATGCTTGGCGGCATTATAGCCCCAGCGCTTAAGCGCGGCGATACACCCACAATACGGGTTGGGTTTTGGGCTATGGTCATCTGGTATGTAATTGATAGCGCAGGATCAATAGCATCGGGCATACCGTCCAATGCCGCTTTCAACACCCTATTTGTAGCACCAGCATTATTTGCAATGATGGGCGCTAAATCCACATCATAATAAAACTAGCTACAATAAGGCCAAACTACAATAGTGCCAAACTACAATAGTGCCAAACTACAATAGTGAACGGCAATAAGAAATCAGTGGGCCGGTATTCATAATAATATCGAGCCCACACATATCTTGTGTAATGACCACATCTGCATGAGTATGCGAAGGATCAACAAAGGCGGATTGCATTGGCGCAACGTCTTTGGCGAACTGCTCGCGAATAGATTCGGGCGTACGCCCACGCTCTTTAACATCACGTTTAAGGCGGCGATCAAGACGGACATCCTCGGAACATTTTACAAAAAAGCTTTTGTCAAAAACAGGAAGCAATTGTTCTTGTGAGAGCAGGAGTATCCCCTCGATCAAAACGATTGGGCGCGGTTCAATATGCAAAACGGCCTCGGCGCGCCGATGCGTGACAAAATCATAGGTTGGAATATCAACCGCATTCCCTGCCTTCAGCGCAAGCAATTGTTCTTTCAACAATTCCCACTCAAACGCATTGGGATGATCAAAATTTGGTAGCGGATCTGTCGGATTTACACCGCCATAGTCTAGATAATAATTATCTTGGCGCACAATCGTACAGACTTTATCTGCTAAGACAGCCTCATTTAGCGCACCATCAATCAACGCATCTTCGTTCAACGCACGATGGGTGTGATCTGCAAGGCGTGTTTTGCCTGAACAACTCCCCCCTGCGATTGCTATGATATGAACGTCCACATCCGCCCCTTTAACTTAAACTATTCGGTACATTCCATCCACGCCGCGCACAAGCCGCCAAGACAGTATTACGTAACAAGCATGCAATTGTCATTGGCCCAACACCGCCCGGAACAGGGGTGATCGCAGACGCATTCACACGTGCCGCTTTGAAATCTACATCACCAACAAGCTTTGTCGGGCGCTTTGCTTTGGGGTTCGTATTGGGGACGCGGTTAATACCCACATCAATCACAACCGCACCCTTTTTTATCCAATCTCCTTGCACCATTTCTGGACGACCAACCGCCGCCACAAGAATATCGGCGCTACGGCAGACATCTGCTAAATTTTCAGTACGGGAATGGGCAATAGTAACGGTACAGTTCTCTTCGAGGAATAAAAACGCCGCAGGCTTACCCACAAGAATAGACCGCCCAACAATCACGCAATGCTTGCCTGACAAATTCTCGCCTTGGGCTTCCAATGCTTGTTTTGCCAAAATCACACTGCCAACAGGYGTACACGGACGMARRCCYTGGCGACCAAGTGACAARCGACCTGCGCTYRTTWCTGTCAAACCATCTACATCTTTCGCCGCGTCAATCTCGCCAATAACACGGTTCGTATCAATATGGCGCGGCARYGGCAATTGCACCAATATACCGTCTACATTTTCATTRTYATTTAGRGAYCGYACAAGCGCAACAATTTCGTCYTCGGATACATCCGCWGCSAGTTTGTGCTCAAGAGAATGCATGCCAGATTCACGRGTAAATTTATGYTTGTTACGTACATAGACTTCCGAMGCAGGATCTTCGCCYACAAGYACAACAGCCAAAGTCGGAACATAATYATGATCAGCWTTTAAWTCYGCAACYGCAACACTTACATCCRCACGGACATTTGCCGCGATAGCCTTGCCRTCAATCACTGCATCATCCCCCATARYRSMKYCCTAAAAYAYTGAGCCTGARCGATARAAACTSACGAGCATATCGCGAATAAAATACAGGCCAAAAATCARAATAATYGGYGAAATATCTAAACCACCAAAAGATGGTACAATACGMCGAATKGGYGCAACAACAGGATCAACAAAAGCACTTARGCCAGCCAAWATATTRCGGATCAWTGGGTTGCGYGKATTAATAAYSCCRAACATTTGCAACCAACTGGCYACYACCCATGCAAARATAATAAACAAATACAGACCRATGATATTCATCAGTAARTTAAAGATTGCTGCTGACATAATATTTNCCNTTTRYKWYCSYTCTTATCTAGGCATTCTAYGGTGCACTAGCAAGAGCTTTACTTAACCAAGCACGCCTATAAACGCACCCTTTAATCCATCAATAACAAATTGAGCGGCTAAGGCAGCGAGTAAAAAACCAAGCACACGCGTCAAAACATTCGTAAATGTCTTACCCATAATTTTCATCAACCACCCTGCAACAAGGAAAGCCACGAGTGTTATCAACAAGACAGCGACAAGCGCCCCCAAAATTGACATTTGATCGCCGACGCTCGGCTCATCGGACATGAGCAATAATAGTGAAGCAATTGTCCCAGGCCCAGCAATCATCGGAATGCCCATTGGAAATACAGAAATATCCTCTGGGTCGTCATTAATTTCAAGCGCCTCTTCGGCACGGTTTTCGCGGGCTTCGGTACGCTTCTCAAATACCATTTGCAAGGCAATGATAAACAACATTATCCCGCCCGCAATCCGTAGCGCGCTATAATCAATATGCAAAGCCCCAAAAATTTGCTCACCAAAAAATGCGAATAAAAACAATATACCCGCAGCCACAAACACGGATTTAAACGCCATATTTCGTTGATGCTGTCGCGATGTACCTTGCGTAAGCGTCGCAAAAATAGGCGCGCATCCAGGTGGATCAATAATAACAAACAAGACCGTAAAGGCAGATATAAAAAGCTCTAGATTAAACATATACCCCCTTTATAGGCTTGCGTATCAATCTGCAAGCCATACCCATTTTGAAACCAACTTTTCCAGCACATTATTTTCAAGCAGAGTTATAAAACCTTCATCATTCTGTCACATAAGTATAGATTATTCTGCCTAATGAGAGCGCAATAACTGAACAGGAATAAAACAGGACTAGAAAATGTTATCCTATAAAAAAATAATAAGCGTATCCACACTTGCGCTTCTCAGCCTAAGCATGTCACAAATTGCCGTCGCAGGTGAAGCCACAAGTGAAAATGGTATATGGTCACTTTTCCACGGCGCACCTAAATATAAAGACGACAATGGTAATTATATAAAACTAAGAGGGCGTGTATATTGGGACCTCGCCTCACTCAGCGAAACCAAAAATGGTGCGAGCACTTGGGACACCGACAAGAGCGAGTTCCGCACAGCCCGTATCGGTATTGAAGGCCAGTACAACGCATTCAAATATGTCGGCGAAATTGATCTCTCGGGAAACAAAACAACATTCAAAGATGTTAACATCACCTATAAAGGCCCCGTCTCCATAAAATTTGGCCAACAAAAAACCACCAATTCAATGGAAGAACTTACCTCTTCGCGCCATGTCAGTTTCACTGAACGCGGCATGATCACAGATGCTTTTGGCCTTGATCGCCGTATTGGTGTGAGCATTTCAAAATCTGGTGACAATTATAGCCTATCAGGCGGTGTATATGGCAATTCCATCAACGGTCTCCAAGATGATAAAGACGGCAATACTGTATGGTCAGCCCGTGCAACTTACGCCCCTATTCTTGAAAAAGGCCGCGTGCTACATATTGGCGCGTCACTACGTCACACGGACAAAAATAACGGCGCACCGAAACGCTCAGCACGCTGGGGTTCGCATCTTGCGATAGAAAAAATCAAACCGAATATCGGTGAAAACGCATTTTTGTACGGCCTAGAAGGCGCGGCAATCCTTGGCGCATTCCATGCCCACGCAGAATATATGAACGAAGACGGCGACAACGGCTCAGCCAAAGGCGGCTTCATCCAAGCAGGGTATTTCCTCACGGGCGAAACCCGTAAATACAAAGCAAGTGGCGGTAAATTTGACCGCACAAAACCAAACAAGCCTCTTTCAAAAGGTGGATATGGCGGCCTAGAACTTGTCGCACGCTATGACACACTCGACGCCATCAAAGCCGGCGACGAGAAAGCAGATGCCTTTACCATTGGCGCGACATGGTATCCAGAAAGCCATCTGCGGGTAAAACTTAATTACACAGACGCAAGTGCAGATACCTATCAAGCAGATGGCGTCTACATGCGCGTACAAATGGATTGGTAACCCCTACAAACTTACACAATCCCTAAGTAACTGGACCGCCTCTTGTTTGCCCCTATATTATTTAGGTGCTTGACTTGTAGGCGGTTTTTTTATGGGATAGGCTCAGCCAAAATTAGGGAAATTTATGACTATGAAATCATTCACCACACCAACATTGCTCGCAACACTTTTAATGACGTCATGCGCGCAAAACACATCCACACCTCAAGAGAAGTTCATGCAAAGCCTAAACGCGCTCTGCGGCAAATCTTTTGCAGGGAAATTAGTCAGCACTGACGAGGTTGATACAAAAACGGCAAGCCTACCTATGGTCATGGAAGTACGTGAATGTAGCGATACGCAAATGCGTATTCCCTTTCACATTGGCGATAATCATTCCCGCACATGGATCATCACCAAAACGGATCAAGGCCTTCGCCTAGAGCACCAACATAATCACGAAAACGGCCATGCGGACGCGGTCACCCTATACGGTGGCGACACCACTGACATAGGAACAGCCACACACCAAAACTTCCCTGTAAACCAGTTCTCCAAAGACATGTTTGTGAAAGAAGGCCTGAATGTATCCGTCACAAATATATGGAGTATTGAAATATCTCCCACAAAATATGCATACGAAATGCGCCGTGAAGGCCGTCAATTCCGCGCTGAATTCGACCTAACACAAACCGTAGCGACACCACCGAAACCTTGGTAATTCACCCCATATATTGGGTCAGTATATTCGCTATGACGATTAGCGCGTGCGCGACAAAGCTACAGCCTTCTCAAACAGGATCTTGGCAGGGCCAAGTATATGAGGTTTGCCAACCAACAAAGGGGAGCAAATTACGTGCAGTCGTCTTTGCACCTGAATATGAGACTTTAACAAAAACACTTCTTCCTCTTAGCCGAACAGAGTTTTTTGTAACACCCAGTCACCAAAATACAGACGAGGCACAAACGCCCCAAACTTTTGGCGAACGGGTCACAGTTGATTCATCTGCGCCCACACAAACCCAATATCGTTATTTAAAACGCCAATACATAGGGTATCTAAATACTAACGATGAATGGGTCGATAAAAACAATACCCCCCTTCACGACCTCAAAAACTTTCGAAAAGAAGTTGGTGAACATACCCCACCAAAAAACATTCCGTTTGAACAAATTAGCATGAGGGAGTCGAAAACAAATCTGTCTAAAGAAGATATAAAACATTTATTACTACGTTTAGAAAAGGCGCCGCCTTGCACCGTTTTTGCAATGCCCGATTTATGGGCAGTCACTAGCACAACACGTATTGATTTAGGAAAGAATACACCATTTGTATGCGCCCCCGAAAATGGAGGCATACGTAAAAAACCGCGTCAGCAAGGCCCTATAGAAAACAGAGAAATCGTCATAAGACCAGATGGAGAAATGTACGGGTACAAAGATGGTTATGGCGTAATTTTTGCACGCGAAAACCAAAGATTTTATCAAGCCGTCACACGAAAATATAATGGTAAACTTTGTGAATGGAACGCAATCACGAGGGATTAACGCCCTGTCTTCACAAACCGACCAAGTCTACGTACTATTTTTTTAAAAATACGAAAAGGTGCGCCAGCAATTTTTATGGCGCGGCGTGCGCGGCGCCAACGTTTGCGGCGTTGTGGTTCTGTTTCTGGCTCTAACAAACTGACAAAATCAGCAGCCACTTTTTTCCACTCATAATTTTGCGCGTGGGCCACGGCATCTTTACGCTTTAGCTTAAGGCATTGCAGGCTTGCGGCGCGCAAATCCTCATCCACAATACCCGCATTTGAGTTTGGAATAATATCAATAGGCCCATGAACAGGGTAGCCTGCGACAGGTGTACCCGTCGCCATTGCTTCGATAATCACAAGTCCGAATGTATCCGTTTTTGACGGGAATACGAATACATCTGCATCAGAAAAATACCGTGCGAGTTCATCCCCGAACTTAGCACCCACAAATTTCACCACATGACCATATTGGCGTTGCAAAACACTATATGAAGGCCCATCACCAACAACAACTTTTGTACCCGGTAAATCGAGTTTCAAAAATGCTTCGATATTTTTTTCAACGGCAACACGCCCAACATTTATAAAAATAGGCCGTTCTAACCCTGCGTAAACATCTTCGCCGAACGCATCTTTTTTAGAAAAGCGAATTTGAGGCCGAAATTGCGTAAGGTCTACACCGCGTGTCCATGCCGCGAGGTTATTAAACTTTTTTGTCTCTAGAAACGACACCATAGACGGGGTCGTCACCATGACCCGCCCTCCACTATTGTGAAAACTCCGCACGAATTTGTAAACTAACGATGTAGGAACAAACGGAAACCGTGCATGCACATATTCTGGAAATTTCGTGTGATAGCTCGTCGTAAATGACATACCCCATTTCAGGCACAATGCACGCGCCGCCCAACCAAGTGGCCCTTCGGTTGCGATGTGCACTGCGTCAGGCCCGAACATAACAAGGCGTCGTTCTAGCTCTCGCTTGGCAAAGAGTGCAATTTTAATATCGGGATATGTCGGAAGAGGCAGGGTCATAAACCCATCACTCGGCGAAATAATTTCAACCACATGACCTGCTTTTTCACATTCTTCCACGGTCTTTTCCAAGGTGCGAACCACCCCGTTCATCTGCGGTTTCCACGCATCTGTGACCAGAAGAATTTTCATACTAAAATCGACCCCGATTGCCCTGCCACTATAACAAAGCCCACCTTAAGCGCAAAGACAATACAACGCGCATATAAAAAAAGCGGACAGTCAATATGACCGCCCGCCCTCTTAATTTTTATAACGTACGCATACGTTTATTCTTCTGAAGCAGCTTCTTCAGCAGCAGGTGCTTCTTCAGCCGGAGCTTCTTCAGCAGGCGCAGCTTTTGCTTCTGCCGCAGCAGCTTTTTCAGCAGCTTTAGCTTCTTCTTCAGCAGCTTTCGCAGCAGCCGCAGCTTCTTTAGCCGCTTCTTTTGCGTCTTCTTCAGCAGCTTTACGTGCTTCTACGCGCTCTTTTTGTGACTCGATCATTTCAAGAGCTTTCGCGCCCGGCTTACCTTTATTAGGGTTATTACCGTGCTTCCATTCCCAAAGACCAGCGTCGCTCATAAAACGTGCAACACGGTCTGTAGGACGTGCGCCTTTTGCAAGCCATTCTTTGATTTTATCAGCGTCAAGAATTACGCGATTTTCGTCAGTTTTAGGCAACATTGGGTTATATGAACCAACGCGTTCAATGTAACGACCATCACGAGGCGCGCGCGCATCAGCAATAACAACACGGTAGTAAGGACGTTTCTTTGCGCCATGACGCGCCAATCTAATTTTAAGAGCCATAATATTTTCCTTTTTAAATTCTAATTTTTAATTTCTAGTTTCGTTATTTCTTTTTAGGGCCGCCCAAACCGGGAAGACCTCCACCAATACCGGGCAAACCACCTAAACCTTTACCAAGACCGGGAAGTTTACCGCCCATTTGTTGCTTCATATCTGCAAGCATTTTCGGGTCCATCGCACCAAGATCAGGCATTCCGCCACCCATTTGACTGCCACCCATAAGAGGCATGCCGCCACCTTGACCGCCCATCATACTGCCCATAAGCCCCTTCATACCGCCCTTGCCCATTTTTTTCATCATGTCAGCCATTTGGCGATGCATTTTCAGCAATTTATTCACGTCTTGCACGTCCATGCCTGCACCTTTGGCAATACGTTTTTTACGAGAGGCTTTGATCAAAGCAGGCTTGCGGCGCTCTAGCGGCGTCATTGCATAGATAATCGCCTGTTGGCGTGCCAGTGTTTTATTCTCAACACCGCCCATTTTATCCATAGCTTTACGCATTTTGCCCATGCCCGGCATTAATTTCATCAGGCCGCCCATACCGCCCATTTTATTAATTTGGCCAAGTTGTTTTGCAAGATCATCAAGATCGAAAACACCTTTTTCCATTTTTTTGGCAAGTTGCTCGGCTTCTTTTTGGTCAATAACCGCAGAGGCTTTTTCAACCAAGGATACAATATCGCCCTGACCAAGAATACGACCCGCAAGACGTTCCGCGTCAAAGGCTTCAAGACCATCAAGTTTTTCACCTGTACCAAGGAATTTAATTGGCAAACCTGTAACGGCGCGCATAGAGAGCGCCGCACCACCACGACCATCGCCGTCAATACGTGTAAGCACAAGACCCGTTAGCGGAAGGCGTTCATGAAAACGTTTCGCGGTTTCCACGGCGTCTTGCCCCGTAAGGCTATCCGCAACAAGAAGTGTCTCAATCGGATTTGAAACTTTGGCAATCTCTGCCACTTCGTCCATCAACATATCGTCTATCGTTGTACGGCCAGCCGTATCCAGAAAGACAATATCAAACCCGCCAAGCTTGCCAGCTTCCATTGCGCGTTTGGCAATTTGAACGGCTGTTTGGTTTGGCACGATAGGTAGAAAATCAACGCCTGCTTGCTCGGCCAAAATACCAAGCTGCTCCATCGCCGCAGGACGACGTGTATCAAGCGAAGCCAATAACACTTTTTTCTTAAGGCGGGTACGAAGATAAAGCGCAAGCTTACCCGCAGTTGTTGTCTTACCCGAACCTTGTAGACCGACCATTAAAATGGCGGCTGGTGGGCGTGCATTTAAATTCAGTTGCGATGACGCAGGCGGCTCTTCGCCCTCGGCCACAACACCGCCAAGCATTTCAACCAAAGCGTCATGAACGATTTTGACAATTTGCTGTCCCGGTTTAATGGAACGAATAACTTTTTCGCCGACAGATTCTTCTTTGACCCGCGCCACAAAATCTTTGACAACAGGCAAGGCCACATCAGCTTCGAGGAGCGCAATGCGAATTTCGCGCATAGCCGCACTGACATCCTTTTCCGACAAAGAACCTTTGCCAGTCAGGTTATCAAAAACGCCACCAAGGCGATCTGCTAATGCGTCAAACATTCACGTCTCCAATTCCCAACACACGCGCCACAAATGACCATACGTAAAAACTCCGATGAACGATAACGTCGACCAGAGTACCCCGTCTATATCGTCCCATCAATAATGGGTGTCGCATAGAGCAGAGCGCAAACAAACTTGCGCGGGAATGTGGGGCTTATAGGGGGGGACGCGCCATGTGTCAAACACTATTCAAGACAGAAAACAAGCCTGCCTCTCCCTCATAATACAAGAAAAAGGATGCGAGGCACCTCTAAGCATCAAGCGTCTTCAAAACCTCTTCTTGGCCAATCTGGGATAGCAAGCTCATGCTATCAAAATAGATACGTTCATTTACAATTTTATCGCCCTCAAAGAAAAAGAATGCGGCAATCGGCACACGAAAAGATTTGTGAGTTGGCGGGCGGCCGTAAAACACGCCGTCATTCGTACCAAGCAAATCAAACTCGGCAATCACCGCATCATCAGAAAAGTGCAAGCGCACATTCTCGTGACGTTGGTCAGGGAAAGCCGTACGGGTTAGTTTGTAATATTCCATGACTTCGGCACTTCCATCAAAAACCTGACCACTGGCCATGATTTCATAATGCGGATAGTCAAATGTCGCCAATGTCTTGTCAAAGTCCTGAGCCGTTTCCGTTTCAAAATGCTCAATCACCACGGCTTCACGTTTTGCACGCATGTCTTCACTAATCATAATTTTCCCCTTCATTGTAATATTGGCAATAAGGATATGTAGCGAATACAAGCTGCACAAGGCTTCATTCAACCATACCCACTATACACGCACGACAAAATCCACTAGCCTCACCTCATGACCGACGCAAATATCACATCTTTGGAGAACATATCTCTAGCGCAACATGTCCTGCGCGGCTGGTTAACAGGGCACGCCTAGCATTTTCTTTCACCTATTTTGATTTACACAAACAGGAGAAAGAAAATGACCAATAAAATTGATAGAGAATATTATCTCGACATTATGCGTGGTGCAGGCAAGCTGGACTATGAAATATATTTAAATACCGAAGAACTGCTTGCATGCCAAAAACCCACGGAAGAATTGTGCAATCCAGACGAATTAATGTTCATGATTGTACATCAAATCGAAGAATTGTGGATGAAGCTTATGGCCACTACCCTTCTCGATATTGACGACGAAATGCACAAGCGTAACAGCTTCAAAGTGATGACATTATTTAGACGCGTCAATATTTGCCAAGAAATGATGCGCCAACAACTCACCCTACTCGAAACAATGTCACCGAAAGACTACCAAGAAATCCGCGTCCTTCTCGGCAATGGTTCTGGCCAAGAAAGTCCGGGGTTTCGCGTGCTTTTAAAAATGCCCAAGGATATTTGGCGCACATTTACCCATGTTTATCTTGAAGGCGGCACAAAAACCCTCGAACAAGTTTATGACAGCGAATACGCCCATGACGACACATATATGGTTGCGGAATGTCTGGCCGAGTTTGACGAACAATTCCAAAAATTCCGTGCTGATCATATGCAGTTGATTTACCGTTCTATCGGGGTCAATGCCAACTCTCTCAAAGGCCGCAGCGTCGAAATTCTCCGCACAGGCATGCAGCAAAAATTCTTCCCTGATTTGTGGCAAGTTCGCGCAGACATGACCGACCGTTGGGGCGGATCATATGGGAAAACCCGTGACAAGCTCAGCCCTAAATCCGAGAAGTCTAATGCGTAAGCATTTCCACGTTCCAAACAGATATTTTCTCACACACAGCGTAGGCTGCCTGCCTGTCACAACACCAAATGCAGTGCAAGAAAGCATATTCTCCCACTGGCAAAGCAAAGGTGGGGATGCGTGGCCAAACTGGATGGATGTCATTACTGAATTTCGTACGGAAATCGGCCATTTGCTTGGTGTCAATCAAGCAGATATGTGTCCGCAAACAAATGTCTCAAGCGGCCTGACCAAAATCATTTACAGTCTGCCCAAACGTACGGGTCGTAAAACGATTTTGCTTACCAAACAGGATTTCCCCACAATCGGCTTTGTACTTAAACAAGCCGAGCGAGAAGGCTATACCCTTCGGTTTGTAGAGGGCGACATTACTGATGTTAAGGCTTGGAGCGCAGCTATGGACGAGACCGTACAACTCGCCCTTATCACCCATGCACTTTCAAATACATCACAGCTTTTACCCGTCAAAAACATATGCGAGCTTGCGGGCGAAAACGGGGTTTTCTCTATCGTCGACATTGCACAATCCGTAGGCATTGTACCGATACACCTGCCCGATTGGGAAGCTGACTTTGCACTTGGGTCAAGTGTGAAATATTTATGTGGTGGCCCCGGAGCCTGTTTCCTCTACGCCGCCCCCCATATGATAGAACAGTGCACCCCGTTGGATGTGGGCTGGTTCTCGCACGAAAACCCGTTCGAAATGGATATTGAAAACTTTCGCTTTGCAGCAGATGCCATGCGTTTCTTTGGCGGCACGCCCTCGCCTATCCCGTTCGCTACGTCCCTGAACGCTCTTAAACTACGCAATACAATCGGCGCATTTTACGACCATGTCCAAGATGATCTTTCAGCGCTTTCAGCCGCTGTACCGCGTAAATATTTAATCTCGCCAACACAGCCAGAGAAACGCGCAGGCACACTTGTCGTAAACCCAGATGACAGAGGAAAATTGCGTACAGCTCTCGCGAAAAATGAAATTTTGCATGACGAACGCACACAAGGTTTTCGTTTTTCCATACATGGCTACACCCCTGCACAAGACATTGATTTACTCAAATCTATTTTACGAGAGGTTTTTTAAGCCTTTACAGCCATTGCTTTTTTATAGGCAGGGCGTGAGCGCATGCGCTCGAAATACGCTGATACCTTGCCTTTACGCATGGTAAATTCACACCCTGTTTGTGCCCAATTTGCACAATGAGTCAGGATGATATCGGGAACACTAAATGTGTCCCCCATTACGAATTCATTGTCACCAAGCCGTGCCTCGAAAATTTTCATGGCACGGTGAAACTCTTTTTCACAGATTGGCAAGACATCTGCGACCTGCTCCTCGGGCGGTCTTACTTTCGCGTGTTTCCACCACGTCCAAAGCGGAGCTTCTACTTCATCATTAGCAAAATAGAGCCAGCTCTGCATATGAGCGCGTTCAATACTACCCGCGGGGAAAGTCATCGCATTATGCTTGTCCGCCAAATGCTGACAGATCGCAACAGAATCTATAATGACATCATCACCATCCAAAAGCGCAGGCACTTTCCCTGATGGATTCACAGATTTAATATCGTCAGACTGAGGATAAGCCGCGTTAAGTTTATAGCTTAACCCAAGCTCTTCCAAACACCATAAAACACGCATTGTCCGCGTGTATGGCGCACCAATAACTGTATACATAAACCCTCCTTAAGCGAGAGCCTATTAATGTCTGAAATGACGCATGCCTGTCAAGACCATAGCAAGCCCTGCTTCGTCTGCCGCCGCAATAACTTCATCATCACGAATGGAACCACCAGGATGAATAACAGCCGTCGCGCCAGCTTTTGCCGCGTGCAAAAGGCCGTCCGCAAATGGGAAAAATGCATCCGACGCACACACACAACCTTGTGTCCGTGGCGCGTCCCAACCTGCCGCCTCTTGAGCGTCATCCGCTTTACGCGCTGCAATACGCGCAGAATCAATACGGCTCATTTGCCCTGCGCCAATACCCGCTGTCGAACCATCTTTCACATAGACAATTGCATTTGATTTCACATGTTTCGCCACACGCCACGCAAACAATAAATCAGCCATTTCAGCATCTGTCGGCTTACGCTTGGTAACAACTTTCAGATCAGATTCTGGCACATGTCCATTATCACGGTCTTGTAACAAAAATCCGCCTGCGACATTACGCATGGTCATGCTCGCATCTTTTGGATTAGGGAGGCCGCCCGAAAGAAGCACGCGTACATTCTTTTTCTTGGCGAATACAGCCAAGGCGTCTTCGTCGGCCTCAGTCGCAATCACAACCTCGGTAAATACTTTTGCAATCGCTTTGGCAGTCTTTTTATCAAGCCGACCGTTTAGTGCCACGATACCACCAAATGCGGATACAGGATCACATGCAAGTGCATCTGCATAAGCTTGGGCAAATGTATCTGCCTGTGCCACACCACATGGGTTTGCATGTTTGATGATTGCGATTGTTGGTCTATTTCCGTCCGCGTGTGCGCCAAATTCCGCGACCAGTTCAAAAGCCGCATCTGTATCATTGATATTATTATAAGACAGTTCTTTGCCCTGCACCTGACGCGCTGTTGCAACACCAAGACGTGTATTCCCGTCTGTATAAAAAGCCGCTTTTTGATGTGGGTTTTCACCGTAACGCAAAGTTTGCTTTAGGCTACCACCTTGTGCGTAAAACGCTGGCGCTGTATCGCCCAACTGCGCCGCAAACCAACCAGAAATTTGCGCGTCATACTGGGCTGTACGCGCATAAGATTTATGTGCCAGTTTTTGACGCGTTGCATATGTAGTGCAATTATCATGCGCGTCCATATCTGCAAGCACAGTGTCCACATCATCAACATCAACACAGACAACAACATGTTTATGGTTTTTCGCAGCCGCGCGGATCATGGCTGGGCCACCAATGTCAATATTTTCAACACACTCATCATAATCACCGCCCGCAGCAACAGTTTCAGCAAATGGGTAGAGGTTAACGACAAGCATATCGATTGCAGGAATATTATGTTCTTTCATCGACGCCATATGATGCGCGATATCACGATCAGCCAACAGACCACCATGAACACTAGGATGAAGCGTCTTCACACGACCATTCATCATTTCAGGAAATTTTGTAATGGCGGAAACTTCGGTAACCTCGAGACCTGCCTCTTGCAAAACACGAAATGTTCCGCCTGTAGAAATCAGGCGCACACCACGCGCAGACAAGGCCTTGGCTTGGTTGAGTAATTTAGATTTATCGGAAACGGAAATAAGGGCAGTTTGAACGCGGGCGAGCAGGTGGGACATTTGATCACTTTCTATGAATTTGAATCACTTTGGCTATTTATCGGCTATATTTTCTCTATGTTTTCGCGCAGATAACACAGTTTAAAAAATTAAGAAAGCCCACCATTTGGTTCATATTCAGGGATAAGGTTCGCAAGTGCAGTTTTCACACCCTTTTTGTCTCTTTTTTGCGAAGCAGCTAGCAATTTATCGACACGACGTGATAATGAAGCCGCGTCATTCACATCACCGGTAAATCGAAAAATCCCCTTTACATAGGTCGTTTCCAGATTTTCTTGTTCACCTGTCAAAATCTCCGTCATTTTTTCGCCAGCCCTCAAGCCTGTATACTCAATTTGAATATCTTTCTCAGGCACGAAACCGCGCAGGCGGATAAGCTGACGCGCCAAGCTCGTAATATTGACAGGCTCCCCCATGTCCAGCACATAAATCGCCGCAAACTCTTTACGTTGTCCGCCGTTTAGCGCTGCCGCTTGCAGAACCAAAGACGCAGCCTCTGTGGTCGTCATAAAGAAGCGGGTTGCATCTTTATGGGTCACTGTCACAGGGCCTCCATTTTCAATCTGACGTTCAAACAAAGGCACGACCGATCCATTCGAGCCGAGCACATTCCCAAAACGAACAGCCGACGCAGAAATATCCACATCCGTATGCGCGGTCGCCATTGTTAGCATTTCAGCGATTCGCTTACTTGCGCCCATAATATTATTTGGCTCCACCGCTTTATCAGTAGAGATCAATGTAAAGCTTTCGGCCTTATACTTAATCGCCATATCAATGATTGTCTTTGTCCCCCCCACATTCGTGAGCACAGCTTCAATCGGATTGATTTCCATAAGCGGTACATGTTTTAAAGCTGCAGCGTGGAGAATAACTTGCGGGGATTCTTCATTGAAAATTTCATCCATATGTACACTGTCGCGCACATCCCCAAGATAGGCCGTGAATGATAAGTTTTCATACTCATTCAACTTTTGATCAACATGATATAAATTCATCTCGGAACCATCAACGAGAATCAAATGGGCAGGGTCGTAAGACGCAACTTGTTTCGCAAGCGCAGAACCAATTGTCCCACCAGCCCCAGTAATCAAAACCCTTTTCCCGGAAATCATACGCTTCACGGGCGCCATATCCAGTTTTTGGACCCGACGACCAATCAGATCAGCCGCTTCGAATGGACTAAGTTCTTCTTGGCGCCCTTGTTTCAAACGCACAAGTGGCGTGCCAATATTAGACGCTATACGTACTAATTTTTTAACTTTTTTACGGTCTGCGCTTGTATCAACCAAAATCAATGTAGGCTTTGCACCATGTACATATTCAATATCATCAACGGCGCGTTGTACATCGTCGAGATTGCCGACAACGGGCACCCCCCGAATAGAACGCCCTTCATGGCTCCCCCCCGTTTCAATAAGCCCTCTCAGGCGATACATATTTTCCTTTTTCCCAAGGGCGTCATCGCGCATATAATCATGAAGATTTTGGCTTCTCCCTATCAAGATTGCAGGAGGAAGATCAGGATGAAAAGACTTAAAGAGTGTACGAACATCACCATTATGATGTAAAAGCACCGATGCGCGGCTAATCATCAGAACAAGAAAAAATACAATACCATTTACAAAAGGCACAGAGCGCGGCAAATGTTCTCCACGGTTAAAGAAAAAGAACAACACCAATGGTGTCAACAAACTTGCCACCCCAACCCCTGTCAATAATGAACGAACATCTTCAAACGCTGTAAACCGCCAAATCGCCTTATTTACCCGTAATACGACCCAGACGATTGCACAAACAACACCAAAGACAAGTGCTGCTTTTATATCAATAAATTCTGGAACAGCTTTATCTTCAAAAACATAGCGCACACGCATAACGACGTACATGCATACGGCACCTATGACAGAATCATACAAAGTCACAAAAAGTCTTGTGACCCAAGCATCACGAATTTTATTCACCCACCGCCTCTTAATTATTATGTGTTAGGCGTCTATACCAACTCCGAGGCCTTAACGCCACTTAAACATTTCAACGACCATCTTACACGGTTCGTACGGGCTTGCCCATCCCCGTCGCCATAAGCCTCACCGCGAATGACAAGTTGCTCGGATTTTCGTGGTTTTGCACCCTCAGCCAAATAAACAGATGGCTCAATGCACAACGGCCCCAAATCAGTCCGAAAACGCCACCCATGACCACCGGGTTGAATCAAAAGAGCACTACGTTGATCTTGCGCCAATGTGACCTTTACATTCGGATGTAAATGAAAACGTATTTCAAATGGAATTTTTCCATTGGTAAGCGGTACGCCTCCCATTGGCACATAAAGCACATCTTCGCCCCGAATGTCTGTACCCAGCAAATCCATATAGACACGACGGCGATGCACAAGTCCATAACGTTCCAAATAACCTTCATGCCCAGTTTCAATCCATGTTCCTGTTTCTTGCTCTTTGCGTTGGGCATATACAGGCCCTGCAACATTCGCAATGCCAGCCCCCATGACACGGGTTTGATAACCAGATTTACACAATGCCCCCGCCGAAGCACCCGCAAGAACAAGCGTAGAGTGGGCAGCCGTCATACGCATAGGCTCTCGCCAGTGCTGCGGCTGTTTCTCGTTCCACCCACAATTAACAATAAGGCGCCCTGCCCCCGTACACATTTCAAAAGCTAAGGGTGCCAAATGCGCCTCTAAATCATATGGCCGTTCGGGGCTTCCCCCCACATCTACCATCAAAACAGTACCGTTTCGTGCCAAACGTTGAAAATTCATATGCGGTGCATACCCGAACGACTTCACCTCTACAGGCTTTAGTTTCATAAGTTTTTTCAACTGCTGAGCACCAAATTGCCCACCACCATTAAACCCGAACAAATCACCATCTGGTGCCAAAAAGAATAAAATCATTGGCGTAATACGTTTAATACTGCGTCTAATTTCTTTTGCGCCAGTCACACCACGGTTTTTGAGCGCACTTTCCGTAATGAGCAAAATTTCCAATATTTTTACAAGGTTTTCCGGATTGCGACTAATATGCCCCCCGTCCGCTAAAATTTGCGCGTCCAGTTCGTCATCTAAAAGATCCAAACCTTTATCCAAAAATCCTTCTTGCTTGCCATTAAAACACGCTCCACCAAGGACTAGGCAGGCGGCAGCCTTCAATCGCATAACACCCGCAGGCGTACGCTTATATATTTGACGCAAGTATTTAAGTTGACGATAGAGACATGCGCGTCGCGCCTTTGCTTCATTGGTTTCGGCATTCTCCCCAAGTAAAACTTGCCAATTGGACAGCCAAGAAAACACTCTATGTATGAGAATATCGCTTTCCCAAGCATAGGTATTCCATTTCCCAAATTCCAACACCCAATGATCTACAAATTGACATGCCCGATCTTGTGCCATTTCGTTATAGTGTGGTTTTTTACGTAAAAGCTTTGTATCTAAGCGCACAGCCGCAATATCGTTTAACCAATCAAAACTATGTAATTTGCGCGCAAATGGTTCTGAGGGTGCGGAAACATTCCAGGGAATACCGGAACTGCCGACATCTTGGCTCTGGCTACCAAGTATAAAGCGCCCATCTAGGAGTTTTAACCCCTGCTCGGAACTCCCAAGACATATATTTTGAGGGTAAATTTCAAAACCAGGTACGAATGTTGATTTTAATCGCAGCGCACGTATAGGTGCACCAAAGTCCGTTGAAACGCGATAATACGCTTTTCGTACGCTCGCAACCACAATATCGGAAAAGCTAATTCGCTCTACCATTACACCCTCTTAATTCAAGCGCCCACTTGTTCAAACCCCGTCAACAAATCTAACATTTAGGCACACTTACTCAAGCTATTTACACAGCAAAAGAAAAAACCCCGCCTCACACAATTGCAAGGCGGGGTTAAAATTTTGTTCTAACACGAACCACCCGTAAACACTTATTTTCGGATTGGAAGATAAGATGTCGGCGGTGTATATGTGGTTGGCGCCGTATAACCTGTTATCGTATGACTGCTACCATATGTATTTGATGATTCCATACATGTACCGTCACTTTGTGAAGTTGTACCCGTTGGACAATTCGCGGTACCAGCACTGGTAGAACCATAAGACGAAGTCGTACCTGAATACGTTGAACCCGTATAAGCAGATGATGAACTTGTCGTAGATGAAGAATACCCATAACTACCGGATGCCATACACGTACCGTCACCCGCTGCCGTTGTGCCCGTCGGACAAGGTACAGCGCCGCCACTTGTATGTGTGCTTGACGTTGTAGACGAATATCCTGTTGAAGGATAAGTCGATGTTGACGAATAACCATATGAACTTGAACCAGACTGCATACATGTACCATCATTTGCAGGCGTCGTACCTGTTGGACATTGCGCAGGTGTCGTCGAACTCATTGTCGAATGCGAATACCCGTAACCAGAACCAGTTGTTGTCGCTGGTTGTGTATAAATCTGTGTTGGTTGCTGACCGTTGCAGTTCATGCCGCTTACGACAGAACAATCAGCATAGACAACACCAGGGCTTACAGCTTGACCACCGATCATTTGACCGCCACTCATGTGTTGACCACCGCTCATTTGCTGACCACCAGCATATGGCTGTGCAACAGCACCGCAAGATGCAGTATCGCAGCCATTACCGCCGCTTTCATAATCATATACACTGCCATAACGGCTTGAACTAGATTGAGATCCAGATGACGCACACGCCGTCAAAGTCAATCCTGCTACACACGTAACAGCTAGAATGCTGTTTTTAAGAATTAAAGTTCCGCTCATTTGAGACTCCCATATTGAAACACTTCTGCCTGTTTCTGCAAAACCCAAGCCAAAATCATAGATTTAACGCAGGTTTTTTCACAAATCATGTTTTGTGATACTGAATTATACTTAACAGCGAGTAAACCTCGCAATGAAAAATCCATCCATACCCCCATTTTCTTGTAAAAAAGAAGGTAATACCCTCACACACCCCTGTGGCGTGATTGCCTCGGAGAGTGAAAACATCTCTTCCTCTACGATAGCATTAAGGCGAAAATTAGCCCTATTTTTCATAAATTTGATGATTTGTTGTTCACCTTCTCGCGTCTCAAGCGAACATGTACAATATATAAGCGTCCCACCGGGGCGAACATGTCGTGACGCCGCCAGTAAGAGTTTCTCTTGCACACGCATTAAACTGCTCACATCCGCAGGCGATTTAAGATGCAATACATCAGGCCTACGTCTAAATGTTCCTGTGGCCGAACATGGGGCGTCTAAAATAACAACGTCATAACCACCGCCAGTTTTATTTTCAGGATCACGCCATTTCGCAACATCCGCAACAATCACGTCCGCACTCAGTTTTGTACGCTTTAAGTTTTCATGTACCCGTGCAAGACGGTCTTCATTTTTATCAATCGCCGTAACAATCGCGCCTGCCGCCGCCAATTGCATGGTTTTACCACCGGGCGCGGCACAAAGATCCAGAACTTTCTTTCCCTTAAGATCACCCGCCAATTTCACAGGAAGGCTCGCCGAGATATCTTGCGCCCACCATTCGCCGTCGTCAAAGCCAGCCAAAGCCGTTACGTCACCAATTTTTGAACGGCGAACTGTCCCAAATGGTAAAAGTTCACCTTCAAGTTTCTCAGCCCAGCCTTGCGGATCAGATTTTACAGTTATATCCAAAGGCGGATCTTGCACCATCGCGTTCGCAATTGCCCGTGCCGCCTGCGCGCCATAAGCGTCTTCCCACGACACCCTGAGCCATTTCGGAAGATTATCAAGTGGCCGCGTTTCGGCCAGCAATGTTTGCCCCTGTTCAGAGACCCTACGCAAAACAGCATTTGCCATGCCTGCTGCCCGCGCCGTTTTTTGAGAGCGTTTCAGTAATGCGACCCCTGCGCTTACGGCCGCATGTGGCGGTGTCCCTAAAAACAGGATTTGCGCCGCGCCTGTCCTTAGTACGGCCAGAACATATGTCGGAGGGGCTTTCTTTATAAACGGTGCCAAGACTTGATCGATTTGCCCCATGCGGCGCAAAGTTGTCGCAGCTATAAGGCGTGCAAACCCACGGTCGCGCGTTTCAAGTTGAGTGAACAAGGCTTGATTAGACAATGCCTGATCAAGTGGTAGCATTTTCTCAAGCACATCCTGCACCCCACGCGCAGCCACATAACGCGCACCATTTTTCGGGGTTTTCGTAGCAGGTTTTTTATCTCGTCGATCAGTCATGTCTTTATCCATCAATGTATGGCGCTCCGTTAGCATGCCAACGCAAAAATAGAAAGCCATCATGATAGCAAGTCAAATACTACAGCCCCCATACAATACTTACCGTAAAACTAACACTTATGTTTAACAGCTGCTAAAGGCGCTTTTAATGATATTTTAGCCCATTTACGTTAGAAACTGTTTTATGATGAGAACGCAAGGAAACTTCGCTCTTGTCATAACCTTGATAGTGCAGTTATATGCAGGTCAGGTTTGGTTAGAAGCTAGCAAAGGAGGTTTTGACATGACAAATCCTCCACATGCCGCGCCGGGTAAAACGCTTTCGCAAAATGCTATAAAAGCATTAGAGGAAGCCGCTGCGCGCAGGCAAGCTCGGGACGCAAATGCTGTGGACGCCAAACCCATACCTAAAGAAACCGCAGGACCCAAGGGGGTTGAACCCACGCGCTATGGCGATTGGGAACGTGGCGGCATTACGTATGATTTTTAGAGTGCTTTGAACCGGGGGGAACAAAAGCTCTAGAGTTGATAAGTAGCGCCGCCAATACCCAATTTAAGAGATTTTGACTGCACACCTGAAAACAGGGGCGTCATTTGGATTTGGTGGGTTTGGGCAAGGTGCGCAGACCAATATTTATTGGAGAGCGCACATGCGTATCACTCGTTTCATTACGACAGCCCTTAGTGGTGTCTTCGTCGCTGGCCTTAGCACTGTAGCATATGCTTCATGCGGCCCAGCTTTTTCTAACCTTAACTGTACCCCAGGTACGATTGCTCATCCAGGCCCTGTTGATACACTTTCAGCGGTCAATACATATGAGCAACTTCCTTATGGGTATTTAAAAACATTTGCGTATAAAAACACACCGAATGTGAACATTATGCGCCTTCATAGCCGCACGCCAAGCGTGACATTGGCTGATCGCCCTATTGCATTTACACAAGGATGTACGCCGACGTCAACAGTATATTGCCGCGCACCACGTGCGTCTGTAAATCCAGTTATCGCGCCTACGCCAAGACCTGTAGCGCCTTATATTGCACCGCCAGTTAGGCCACAATATCGTCCACAATACCGCCCGCAAATGAGCTACGCTCCGCATTATCTTGGCCCAATTGCCCCTCGTCCAATGATGGGCGGGAATGTGATTGGCCAGACAATGTCGCATCAATATACATACCAACCACAAGGCGGTGGCGCATATTGGGAAAAAGCCTCTGGCCCTGCTATCGTAGACGGATTGCCAGCGACACAAATCATTTGTCGTCGTCAAGCACCGCGTCCAGCACCTGTGACTGTAAATGTTGTACGACCTGTGATCGGCGTACCGACACCAGTGCCGACACCTGTTTATACACAAGAGCAGCCACAATGCGCACCTGTTGACGGCTATATGGCACACAGCCGTTACGGGCGCTAACGCCAACAAGCACACAATTTAAAAGAGTACTCCCCTTCCAAACTACACCTTGGAGGGGAAGTCGCTTGCAAAAAGCACACTTTAAGGCTTTTTCAATATTCCACATATACGTCTCTTGGGAAGACGGACTATCTTTAGGGGAAAGATGATATGCGTATTTTACACGTGGCAGTCGCCACATTACTACTAGGATTTACAACAGCAAGCATGCCTGCTTACGCTTCATGCGGCTCTGTAAACACATGCAATGACAGCCATACAACTGCAAACACATATGGCCCAATACAATATGGGCAATTGGGGCAATATGGCCTATATAATACTTCACGCCATACCAATGCTCACCGTGTCAGCAATCAAGCCGCAAACTGCCCTACGGGGACAAGCCCATCTTCAGATGGATCTTGCTTGATGAATACAACGACATCAACAAATGCACTATTTGGATCAACACCGCACCGCTCTGCCAATACCATGACATCTACATCGACGTCATACACAATGGGGCACGCGACACATTATACGGGCACATTAAACAGCTATAACTCAACAACACCATTTGGGTCGACAAGCACGTTAAGTAATGCAGAAGCCTCTATGCGCTATGGCAGTGGTTCAATTTCAAAGAGCTATAGAGACGGAAATACGACAATCATTCCGTTCAGCACAAACAGCATGAACACTTACCGCATCGCAGGCATGGGCGCGAACGAAACACTTGTGCCAACACAATGCCCTGTAAGTGTTTACAATCCAAATGGCGGCAAAGTCCTCGGCTGTTACGCGGTCTCTAAACCTGCACCTGTGCGCCCGATCATGCGAACGATTGTTGTGCGCCCAATTATTTATGTACGCTACCCCGTGCCAACACCTGTATATTTTCCAGTATATCAGCAACATCCACCTGTGGGATATGGTCATGGCTACCGCGTCAGCAATTGCGGCGGCTTTAACCGTCCACATCCGCAACACGGCCCTCAAGATCGTTGGATCGGCAGACCGGGTTCATACCCTATGCCAACCGAACCGCGACCAAATGCTAACGTTTGCGGTAGATAGAACCAATCAGACACATTTACAAAAAGGCGAGCAAATAGGCTCGCCTTTTTTATGTCAAACGGCTTAAACTGATAAAGCGTGCATATTTGCCAAAATGGCCTGCACAGCAGCGCGTGGGTCATTTGCTTGCGAAATCGGCCGCCCGACAACAATATGGGACGCGCCATTTTGCAAAGCGCTCCCCGGTGTCGCCACACGTTTTTGATCGCCTTTATCACCGCCTGGCATTCGCACACCCGGTGTGACAACCAAAAAGCCTTTCGGAACCATAGCCCTGATTTTTTCAGCTTCAAGCGGTGAAGATATCACGCCGTCAACGCCTGCCCTTATGGCTTGGCGTACCCGGTGTAATACAAGTTCTTCCGCTTTCATAAAATAGCCCATTTCCATCAAGGCTTCATCATCTAACGATGTCAAAACCGTGACAGCCATAATTTTAAGGCGTGAATGCCCCCGCCCCCGTACAGCCGCCGCCATAACATCAGGCGTGCCGTGCACCGTAAGCAAATCCGCCCCCATCGGCGCAAGACTACGCGTGGCCTTTTCAACGGTCGCGCCAATGTCATGGAGCTTATAATCAAAGAAAACATTCTTGCCTTGCGCGATTAATTCTTTGCCAAATTCTGTGCCGCCAATCGGGATAAGCTGCAAGCCAATTTTATAAGAAACAACACTGTCGCCTAAATCTGCCACCAATGCGCGGGCATCTTCAATCGTTGGTAGATCAAGCGCAGCATATAACCTTGGATCAGCAGTAATCGTTTTTGTTGTGGTCTTTGTTATTTCCTTTGCCATGGCCTAGCCTTTTCTCACACGGTCAGAATTTTTACTCATAAGCATAAGTGCAAGTTTTGCAGGGAGCAAACGCACAAGCAGCGCAATACCTTTATTCGCACGTCCGGGAATATGTACTGCGTCATTTCGCTCTAATGCCATAAACCCACTTTGCGCGACATCATCTGCGTTCATCCACATCCAATCAGGCATTTTATCAACCATGCCCCGGGTACCATTAACATCATGAAATTCGCTATAGGTAAAGCCAGGGCAAAGTGCCGACACCTTCACTCCGTGATCTTGCATTTCCAAATTCAGAGATTGGGAAAATTTGATCAAATAAGACTTCACCGCACTATACAAAGTATGTCCACGCGAACCTGGAATGTGCCCGGCAAGGCTTGCCACATTTATAATACGACCAAAGCCGCGACGCTTCATACCTGCGACAACCATATGGGTCATCTCGGTTGGCGCTTCGAGCATTAGCGTCAGAAAATCCTTATGCGCTTCCCATTCATTATCGACAAAATGCCCAGTCAAACCATGGCCTGCATTATTAACAAGACCATCAATTTGCGCCCCCTTCTTATCAAGACGCGCTAAAATATCAGCACACGCTCCGGGCGTTGAAAGATCGGCGGTGAGAATATGGCTCGTCGTGCCAAACGCCTGTTTTAATTCCTGAGCTAAGGTAATCATCGGTTCTTCACGACGCGCCGTTAAAGCCAAGTCCCATCCCGCACGTGCAAATTCCCATGCGAGGGCCGCACCAATACCAGCCGAAGCCCCTGTAATAAGGCAGAGCCGTTTTACATCTGCACCATCATTATTTTTTCGTTTTTCTATCATGACATAGTGCTACTAAGCACAACACA
Organism: Robiginitomaculum sp.; assembly: GCA_002733905.1. Classification (GTDB taxonomy): domain Bacteria; phylum Pseudomonadota; class Alphaproteobacteria; order Caulobacterales; family Maricaulaceae; genus Robiginitomaculum_A. Next base: position 80,871 of record NVXK01000011.1, read on the forward strand.
TTTGAGCAAGAGAAAACAAATACTTTGGAGAAATTAAAGAAAATTTATCGCGTAAATTATGATATTAGAAATAGGCGGTGACAGATTAAAACTCAAATAAAGTTCCAATCTGCCTCACAGAAACGTGGATAAAAATCAACGTAAACTGTATACAACATAAGAATGCAGTCCTATGCCCACCTTGAATTCCATCATACTTTCCGTGCTATAATTATGTAAGTACGCATATTTTTAACAGTGTTAACAACAAGCTAGTTCATTGAAATTTATGATTATTTTTAAAAAATAAAAAATACCGACATATAATCCCTCGCCAAAATTAACACAAAACATATCGCCAAGCAGGTAAAAATTATTTTTACTTCCTAAAAAAGAAAAAATAATATATGATTAACTTGGTTGTTCATGCGGGGACAACCAACATAATGTGGGCAGCCTGCGTATCGAGTAATGCATGCAAAACGAAGATTTAAATATCGAAAATATAATGAACCTTGTCATTTCGTCGGGCTGTCTAGGCAATTCGTCACGTCAACGACAACTCCTAAGCTACCTCCTAACCGAGAATAAAGAAGGGCGCGGGAAAAACATTAAAACCCAGAGTATCGCCGTTTATGTTTTAGGACGCGCCGAAGATTTCGACAACAACACTGACAGTATTGTTCGTGTTGAAATGCATAGACTACGTAAACATTTAGCCTTGTTTAATTCGACTTCGCAGGAACTAAAAATTACAATCCCAAAAGCAAGTTACTGTATCGAGTTCACGCAAATAAAACCTTTAACGAAACTAGGTTTAAACTTGCAAAAATATAGATTAATTCTCGCAGGAATAATCGGCGTCAGCACAATCGGGCTCAGCACATATTTCATTCTCTCCCAAATAGGTGCATCAAGAACATATGTCGACTTACCGCAATCATGTTCCAGTACGAAACCCAATTTATTGTTACAAAAATCTGCAATCATTGGCACAAATGAGACTATGAATAACAACACATCTCTATTGGTTGATAATTTTTTGCAAAGAGGGTTGAATCAATTTTCTATGATAAATATTGTCAATGGCAATGTCGATTGTAAAAATTCAGGCACGCCATATTTCTATTTACAGGCAGAAATATTCCCCAACGGCACCACACCATTTATTTCGTTAACGGTGAACAACGCTTTCACCGAGAAACTTGTCTATTCACATAAAATTGACATGGTTGAAAATAGTGTTGGCGTGGATCCAAAAACAAGTATTGATATCTATAAATTTGCGTCAAAACTCGCGAATTTGAACGGGATTCTCCCACGAACAGCCTTAACGGGACAATGGTCACAAGCAAAACCTCGACAATCATATAATTGCCAAATCATGGTCGCCAGCCACTTTTCGGGATTTGATTTACCGACCGCCTATGAAGAAGCTATACAGTGTATGGAAGATGATTTGAAAACAGGGAATCGCGATCCTAATACTATCGGCATGCTAGCCACCTTATATATTATTCAATATCAATCCCATATACCCAAAATCACAGAAAACCCCAAGGTCGCCGCTGAAAAATTATTGAACATTGAAAACATACAGTTTTCTTCAAACCCATGGGTTCTTGGCGCACGGCTACGTATGGCGACAGGCCGACGGCCAATTAATAAACCTGAAATAAAACTGATTATGGAATCCCTCGCAACCCAACAACCTTATTACCCTGAAAACCTTATACTTGTATCCCAAATTGCAGGATATGTGATCGGAGATTGGCAATATGCAAAAGAGTTGTCAGACCAAGTTACTCGGCTCGATCCGCAATCAGGCAAACTCGCTTACTACACACAACTCGGATACGAACTATTATACGGCACGGCCGAAAAATCCCACAATATTTGTCACAAGCTTTATGCACCAGAACGTGATCTTAGCATTATATTATGCCTCGCAACGTCAAACAAAACAGATAATCAAGTTGAAGCAAAACAATACAGGAATGAACTCAAGGCACATAATATCATAAGTAAGGCAGACATTGAAAGCTATTTAGACGCACTCAACCTCTCCCCCAAAATCACAACGGAAATCATGAAGTGGACAGATATGCAAGACCACGAAAACATAAAGTAAAGATTGAAAATTACACGAAAGATATTTATTATTTACAGAAATAACATAACCCCTGTTTTCTATACGCCCAGCGCCTCCCTTACACCTTTGTCGTCCACACCCAAGCTACAAAAACATCATCTCTGTACTTTTATTATACCAGCGATAATGTTATGCAAAACAGCTCATTTAGACATTTTTGGCCTAAATGCATAAGGTCAATCGACCCACAAATACAACGACAGCAATAGCCCCCCCATATGAGTGGAAAATACGTGCAGAAAAACCAATTAGATATTGAAAATATAATACAAGCGGTTACCGCATCTGGATGCTTAGGAAACTCTCAACGGCAAAAAAAATTACTCGACTATATTTTACGCGAAAACCACGCTCAACGCGGTGACCGTATTAAAGCCTATTCAATTGCATTAGATGTATTTGGCCGGGGCGAAAATTTTGATAATAGCACGGATAGTATTGTACGTGTTGAAATGCATAAATTACGTAAAAATCTCGCAAAATTCAATGCCCACGCAAAAGGTTTCAACCTTGCAATCCCAAAAGCGACATACCTTATCATCATCAAAGAGCTAGAAAAAAGCACGCCTACACTATCACGCGCGAAACGGGTTTTTTTCCTATTTTTGATATTTATAACAGGCTCAGGCGTCATAGTAACAACCAGCCAAGTCATATCAAAACTTACCCCATCATCGACAGCACAATGCTCGAAAACCATCCCGAATATCGCCTTACACCCAACCAAAATCATTGGCGGCACAACAAAGAATACAGATATATTTGAAGAGACATCCCCCCTTATCATCGACAATATTTTACAAACAAGTCTCGCGCAATACACAATGGTAAATGTCGTTACACAAAAAACCAATTGCAGCAAAACTGGCACACCTGTCTACATTCTAAAAGCAATTATATTCTCGAAAGCGAGCCCTCCATATATTTCAATTCTTGTACAAGAGAAAAAAAACAAATCCATTATTTCATCATATGATTTACAGATATCCCAAGACCAAACAACCATCTCACAAGAGAACACATGGGAACTCTATAATACGATGTCATTGATCGCGTATACAACAGGCATCATCCCAAAACATGCCACGACGGCACAATGGAATGCTCGCGGTGCAAAAGACGTATATTCTTGCCAAATGCTTGCCCGCAACTATTATATATCTCGCAAAAGCGACGATACATATTGGCCTGTCGTCAATTGCTTGCAAGACATAATAAAACAAGGCAACCAAACCCCGGATATATTGGGCCTGCTCGCAACATTTTATCTAAACCAAGCCCGAGGTAAACAACCTCAATATATAGATGATCCAATCGAATCTGCAAAGCAACTCATCAAAAAATCGGCGGAGATCAATCCGTTTAATCCAACAACATTAGCAGCAAAACTTAGATTAGAAATATATAACATTCCAAGAAATATTGGAGAAATTACGTATACAGTAAAAGCCTTAGAACGCGCGCATCCCTACGCCCCCAATACCTTAAATATTACGTCGCAAGTTTCCGGTTTTATCCTTGATGATTGGGAGCACGCAAAACGCACCTCAGACTTAATGTTGGCTATTAATAAATCATCACGCCAAAGACATTACTATGTACAGCTTGCCTATGCATTATTAAACGCCTCCCCTAAGGAAGCCTATCAAATTTCAAAAAACGCCTATGACCCAAGCTCGCGCCTTAGCCTCCTTATGTGCCTAGCGGCTGCGAACAATTATGGTCAAAGAGACAAAGCAGACCAATACAAAAAAGATTTAAAAAAAATGAATTTACACACAATTGATGACTACATTACAGCACTTAAGCAACGGAATTTACACCCAAATTTCATAAAAGAAATAGCAGAACTTTTAAGAACAAACCCGAATCAAAATCACATGCCTTGATCAAAAAATTAAGGTAGGCCCCACAAATCCTACCTTAATTTCAAACACTATGCTTATTTAGTAACAAACAAAGTGTGGTTCACATCGCTTTGAGAACAAAAAATGGGAATCTTGTTCTCCTTAAATAATGGCTTAAATTAGGGGGATAAGCACATTACCGGCATTCACCACCACCCACATAGTGATGAACGATTTAAGTATGCACGTTTAGACCAAAATATTAAGTACGTATTCGTACGTCACACTATTGTCACGTCCTGTAACATGATGAATTTACTCGCGTATTTAAAGTAATTACACCTATAAATTACACAAAAAAAACTCCAAACATCGCTTTTACCTTTCATATACAAAGAAACAGTTTTATAGATACATAATGGTTTGTGGGGCCGTGCCAATTTATTTGTCAAAACCTTTCCGCGCATTAAGGTCAACAAATGAAACAGCGTATTTTATCCATTGAAGACGTCTTGGACCAAGTCACAACATCACGTGTTTTCGGCTCGTCGAACCGACAGTTAAACCTCCTACGATACTTGCTTTCAGAGAAACAAGCGGGTCGCGAAAAGCAGATAAGTGGGTACAAAATTGCTATTGAAGTTTTAGGGCGTCCCAAAGATTTTGACAATAATGCCGACAGTATTGTCCGCGTGGAAATGCATCGTCTCCGTAAAAATTTGGTATTATTCAATGCGGATTCTAAAGCGCTTAACATAACAATACCCAAAGCCAGTTATGACGTGTGCGTCACCAAAACCCCGACAACGCTTTCACAGGGAAAACGCCCCCCCCTATCTTCCTTCTTCATAGCACTTAGCCTCATCACCATATGTGTATTAAGCGCCGTGCTTATTTATAAAATTATATTCCGCGCACATAAAACAGCACACATTTCCCATCTCTGCTCTCAAGAAATTCCAAACCTGCTTCTCCTACCGACCCGAATTATCGGCTCAACACAACTCGGCAAAGAAGTTGGCCTCACTATCGACAACCACCTACAGACTGGCTTCATCCAATACCCACTCATAAACACCATCTCAGGTGAAGTGAATTGCACGCGGGTCGAACCCCCATTATACCACTTAAAAGCAGAAGTCTTCATGGCGCCGCAAAATACATTTGTCTCGGTAATTATTCAATATGTAGATACGCGGCAAATTATTTTTTCCGAAAAAATCTACATCCAAAATCAAAAAAATATTTTGACTGAAAGTACCAGTATCGCACTCTACAAAATAGCAGCGAAAACGGCACATTTAAACGGGGTTGTCTCCCATGATGCAATTCAAAGACCGTGGCAAGATTCAATCTATAAAACCACATACGAGTGCCTCATCAAAGCATCCAAAGCGACATCCCTTGCCAATACACCGGATAGAGATAAAGAGGCCGTAAATTGCATGGAGGCTGCAATCGATTCTGGGAGTATTTCACCAGACCTTTACGGAACGCTTGCGCATTTTTATTTAAACCAAGTTGCAGGCTACCAAACACCATTCACTAAGTCCCCTATAGAAAAGGTCGAAAAATTATTAATACAGGCAGAAATGATTGCGCCATTAAACCCACGTGTGCTTTCTTCAAGGGCACGTTTGGAATCTGAACGTGTCCCCATTAATTTAGAGAGGCTTCAATTTTTCGTTTACGCCCTCGAACGCCAACAACCATTCAACCCGCACACACTTATTCTTACGTCTCATCTTGCCGGATATAAAATTGGTGATTGGGAATTTGCAAAGAAAATATCCGACCGCGCAAAAAAACTAGACCGCACAGATTCGTATTTATTATATTATATCGACGCCGGCTATGACTTCCTTTTTGCAGACCCGCAAGACGCATACCTTACGATGCAAAAACTCTATTTCCGTGGATCTGTTATTACGCTCTTGCTCAAATTAGCAAGTGCCAACAAAGCAGATGACACCTCCCACACCCAGCACTACAAACAAGAACTCGCAAGCCTAGGTTACCCCGATAACGCATCCTATATCGCTTTCATTAAAAAACGACAATACGAGCCCGTCATTTCGAAAGAACTCATCAAATGGCTCGCAGCTACAAAATAAATCCACGCAGTTAATCGTAAAATCTACAGGCTAAATATTTATGTTTTGGATTCATCACTCGCAATCAATCCTTTCCAAAGAACGACACTCACAATCCCCCCCCCAAAAAAAACTGAAAATAGATAGTCGAAATTATTTAGAAGTGACAGGTTAGGCACTGCAGGCTGTTCTAGAGCGACAAAAAGTGAAGTAATCCCGTAAACTGCCCCAGTCCCAACCAAAATGTGCCCCACAACTAAAACAACTCCATGTCGATGCCCCAATTTATATGGCTTGTGGCGCTAGCATCAGAGCTGTGTTTTTCTTAGTCTATGAAGAACGACGCACTTAAACTTTAAGTGGCGATTACAGCTGTACTGGTATAGGCTTTGCAAGATCAAGTACTTAAATTCCTTAGGAATACATGGGATATATTATGGATGATAAGAGCCTCACAAAAAACAATGCTGACAAAATAAAAATAAAGTTGTCTTGGAAGCGTTGGTTCACAATTCCTATTCTACTTATTTTTTTGATAAATGTTGGCTTCACAACTATTCCAAATTACCTACGCTTAAAGGAAGACCCTCGAAACAACACTGCGACAATGGTGACTTACCAGCGGTGGGGGGTAATGCCTAACCAACTTGTTATTGATTTGTGGGGGCTAAATGAGACAGCAAGTAAAATTGATGTTACGCGCATGGTCTTTCATGTCGCAGAAAAAATGAAAGGACGTAACTTTGATTGGGTTGTGCTTTCATATCGTGGCCAGTCCCGCTTAAAAATAGAAGGTAATTTCTTTAGTGAAATTGGAAACTCACTCGACCAGCAGAACCCTGTCTACTTAATGCGAACATTACCATCCCAAGTATATAGCATGGATGGTAACCCTGCGTATGAAACATGGTCTGGAGGGTTAATCGCGGTGTTAGGGCAACAAATGGATGACCTAAATGAATTGCATGATGATTGGTATCTTGACGATATGAAATAGTACGTTCTCTTAAAATTCTTATTCACTCTCGATTACACTGTCGAGCATCGTACCGTTTTGCTTGCCCAAAAATGTATGGGCCCCTTTCCTACAGTTGCAGGAAGCGGGCGAGTGACTGTAACATTGCATTGATTAAGAATGGTGATACGGCCTACCAAAAGCCTATGTATTATTTACTGTTTTGCACTTACATCACACTTAAGTTCTAACCGCCGCGCTTTGGTAGCCGTTTGAAAAACCAACACAGCTAGGATAATATCCTGCTACATTTAACTAGTGTGAGTATAAAAATGGTGGGTAATACTGGGATTGAACCAGTGACCCCTACAATGTCAATGTAGTGCTCTCCCACTGAGCTAATCACCCGAACCATTTATATAGATAAGATGCAGATACATCTTATGCCCGAAGGCGTTACGCCAGAAGACGATCTCGCGAAAACGGGATATACGCCACTCCCCCGTTAAGAGCAATAGAAAATAACGTAAATTGGCGCAAAATTATGCGGCGATAAGTTTATCAACTTCCTCGCAAAGCTGGCGTAAATGCACAGGCTTTGACAACACTTTCGCAGAGGCATCATCACTTGTCGTTTGCTTCGCAACAGCAGAGAACCCCGTGATAAACATGATTTTGATTCCAGGTGAAATTATCTCGGCTTGTTTGGCAAGCTCAACACCATCAAGACCAGGCATCATGATGTCCGTCAAAAGTAAATCAAAAGCACCATCCGCGAATTTCAAAGCACGAAGCGCTTTTTCCCCGTCAGCACAAGCAATCACATGATGCCCAGATTTTTCCAAAGCTTTTTCGAAAAAACGACGCATTGAATCATCGTCTTCTGCATATAAAATCGTTGCCATACTGTCCCTTTAATTTCTTTTGTCATTTATAGCGTTTTTGGTCTATTATGATACATCTAAAACCGAATATACTCATCCTTGCAGGTTTCCTGCCACAAGCATCATTTTATGTATTGTGTTTATGACATGAGCCTTAAGGAATTGTTTCATGTGGAATTTTAAAGGCCTTATCTCACCAAAAGGCCAGCTAAACAACAAAGAGCGCAACAAGGCAGAAGCGCAAGCACTTGCCGCCCTTTCTCCTGCATTCTTTCAAATCCTGCCAAAAACCATAAAAACCCCCATACTCATTGCCTGCCCTCACGCTGGCCGCCAATATCCGCAAGCTTTTCTCAAACAGACACAACTTTCTCTCGATGAGTTACGCCTCGCCGAAGACAGCCATGTTGACGAGATTTTTGAACCACTTACCGAATCTGGGTTTCCTTTTCTTAAAGCCCTATTCCCGCGTTGCTATATAGATGTAAACCGCGCCGACACTGATTGGCCGCCGGAAAGCGTCCCCCACGCCTCTCAACATACACTTAGCCTGCACGCAAAATCAGGGTTGGGCGTAACACCGACCCGCATCACAAAAGAACTAAATATATATACATACCCGCTTCCGGCTGAACATATTCAGGCAAGGCTGGACGCACTCTATCACCCCTATCACAATGCCTTAAAAGACATGATTGAAAATACCAAAGCACAGTTTGGCCATGCAGTTTTGCTAGATTGCCATTCCATGCCCGGGAAACACGCAAGCGGTCAAAGCCGCGCGGACATCATTCTTGGTGACAGATTTGGCAAGAGTTGCCACCCCAACACCATTAATATCTTACAGACCCTCTTATTCGACCTTGGCTATAATGTTGTCCGTAACATTCCCTATGCAGGTGGATTTGTGACAACCCATTACGGGCAACCTGATACAGGTGTAGAAGCCATTCAAATAGAAATAAACAAAGACCTCTATCTGAATCCTCATACATTTACCCCCCATGACGGTATGGCAAAAATTTGTGCGGATCTACAAACAGCCGTAAAAGAACTACAGAGCCGTCTGCTGGCAGACAACAAAATCGCGGCGCAATAGGCACTCAAACTTCACATAAAAAAATGCCGCACTAAAAGGTGCGGCAAGTTAAGGGGGAGGAATATACCTTTCGGTACTCTTTGTATATGGAGCCTTCTCCCCCAGTTTCAACCTATATGGGGAATTTGTAATGTGCGAAGAGATGCCTCTTCTTCTGCGTTAACCTATGTAAAACTGTACTATTTTGGAACAATCAGGTTTAGCCTGCCTCATTTTATACCACTTGCCCTTGTTTTTACTTCGCTTTTCAGGCGAACAACCCACATTTGAATTGGCACGCCTCTTGCTCTCCTTACAAGCGAAAGAAACGTTTAAGAGCCCCCGTTCTTAACGCCCCAAAGGAAAGAAAAGCATATGACCAATGATATTGATCTCTATGTAGGCAATCGCTTACGCCGCCGCCGCCGTTTACTTGGCCTCACACAACAAGCCCTCGCGGAACAAGTTGGCATTCGATTTCAACAAATTCAAAAATACGAATGTGGTGCAAACCGCGTGAGCGCCAGCCGTTTGTTCGAGCTTTCAGAAGCCTTAAGTGTTCCTGTACAGCATTTTTACGAAGGCCTTTCCGAACATGACCCACTTACGGGCACACCAGACGAAACGGCGCTCGCACCAGATATTCTTTCCAAAAAAGAAACTATGGATCTCGTACGCGCATATTATTCTATGGGAGAAGCGCCCCGCAAACACCTACTCGACCTTGCGAAATCACTGGAAACAGCAACGAAAATGGCAATGTCGGCTTAACCGATACACCTTAACGGCTGGGGCAGAAAGACGTCTAGGTTTTTAAAATCAGACATGCTAGAGCGAGACTATGAAAACAGATCGCCTAGCACCACATATTGACGCGTTAAATCAACGGCTCGCGATAGCCTGTAACATGGCACAGGCAGCGCGGGCCATTACTTTGCCCGCATTTCACACAGATATCCAAGCGCAAGACAAATCAGCAGACATTGCAGGCGCAGACGAATTCGACCCTGTCACAGCAGCCGATATCGCCGCCGAGAAATGTCTCAGGGGTTTTATCGAAACCCATTTTCCTGATGACGGAATCATCGGCGAAGAAATGGCCGACAAACCCGCCAATAATGAGTGGAGCTGGTGCCTTGACCCTATTGACGGCACGCGTGGTTTTGTCGCAGGTGTCCCTCTGTGGAGCACGCTCATTGCCGTATGTTATGACGGCAAGCCTGTCATTGGCATTATTGATATACCCGCCCTATCGGAGCGTTATATCGGCACACACACCCATAGCGAGAGCAAAGCATGGAAAGAGACACCACAAGGCAGTACACCACTTCGCACACGTCCATGCCTGCGCATAAATGACGCGATTATCGGATGTACAGAACCCATGACGATGTTTTCGCTCGGACAAAAAGCGGCGTATGAAATGATCCGCCGCACAGCGCGTTTTTCTCGCCTTGGTCTTGATGCCTATGGCTATGCCCTCGTCGCATCTGGTCGTATGGATATAATTTTAGAAGCGAGCATGAAACCATATGACATTCTCGCCCTCATCCCTGTTATAGAGGGCGCTGGCGGAAAAATCACCAATTGGCACGGCGGACAAGGCTTTGACGATGGGAGCGTAATATGTTCTGGTGATCCTGATCTTCTCGATCACGTCTACCCTTATCTAAAACGTGTGCTTGATTAAAGCGCGTTCGTTTCTAAGAAAGCATCGAAACTCGCAAGGAATTGATCACGGTATTCATCCCGTTCTAAACAAATTTCATGCAACGCGCCCGCGATATTAACAATCTCGGCCCCAGATTTTTCAGCAAAATCATGATTGGAAACAGGTTTCACAATCGGGTCCGCACCACATGCAATTATCAAGGTAGGGATATTGAGATGCCGTGCGTTCTCCGTGACGAATTTCATCGACTTTAAGGATGCATTTAACCAACCAAAGGTGGGCGCACCGACACGCAGGCGTTTGTGGTTTTCAAAATATGTCGCCCATAATTGATAACGATTAGGATCAGAAGTAAGTTTATTCGCGCGAAATGGAACGGGTAAACCACTACGCTGTGCCTGAAACGGTAGATTGTTGCGTTTCATACCTGCCCACGTCACACATTTCACAAAGGCTTTCATAAATGCGCTATCGAGATCTTGCAATTCCAACATAGGCGCAGTGAGTAAGCACGCAGCAGGATTTAAACCGCCTGACAAAATCGTCTGTAAGACAATCGTGCCCCCCATAGAATGGCCCATAACAATATGAGGACGTGGTAAGTCACTTTTAAAAACATGAACGGCCAAGACTAAATCGTCACAATAATCTTCGTAGTCACGCACATAAGACTTCATAGGATCATCAAGCAAACGTGAAGACAGGCCCTGCCCTCGTGGATCAACGACCAAAACGGCAAAACCACGCCGTACAAAATCCTCTACCGTTTCAAAGTATTTTTCAATAAATTCGGTGCGGCCAGGTTGTAATATCACACTTCCACGTGCATCTGCACGCGCAGACGGCACGACCATAACCCGCAAACGAATATCACCGTTCTGGATATAGTGAAAGCGTGCACCGGGCGGCAAATCCAGCCCTTCAAGGCGAATAACATCGCCCGGTGTAATTTCGTTTTTCATAATAATATTTATATCGGCTAGCGGACGCTATGCCAACTAAATTACATATTGCTGAAAAGTTTTTGTAGGCCCATAGCAACAGACATATCGCCTGCAACTTTTAACTTACCAGACATAAATGCCATCATTGGGTCCAGATTTCCCGAAGCAAGCGCGATGAAATCATCTTTTGCAACACTGATTGTGCAATCCGCGTCCCCATCTTCACCAGACACTTCAGAACCTGAAGCAAGCACAACACCATCATCACCAAAATCAAATTTCACTGATTTATCCAAACCGCCAGCCTTAGTTACAGCTTCTTGTAATTTTGTAATAATTTCTTCATTCGTCATATCATTTTCCTTTACTATGCAAAATACTGCACATATATGAGGGCTCCGTACAGGAAAATCCAGTACAACCCTCTAAATATATGCCATTCATATTTACGCTAATTTCGTAATTACTTCGGTTTACGGAACATAATGGTAAACCGATCAGATTCGCCAATTGCTTTATATTTAGCAGCGTCGAAATCAGCCGCCATTTCTTCATCCCTTTTTGCATTTCGGCTAATAGGAGGCAAAGTCCATACGCCAAAAGGATGGTCGGCAGTGTCATCAGCATTTGCATTCACTTCACTTGCCCGAACAAATTCAAATCCAGCCTCTTTGGCAAGAGCTTTCACATAACTCACTTGTACATACCCACCACGTGTATTCAAATCTTGTTCCTCAGATTCAGGAAGGCGATGTTCAACAACGCCTAAAATACCACCTGGCTTGAGCGCCGCATAAAAATCAACAAAAGCTTTATCAGCAAAACCACGCCCAACCCAGTTATGAACATTTCGAAACGTCAAAACAAGATCGGCATCACCAGCCGCAAGCGCACCAGATGTACCACCGAACTCTACGATTTTTACATCACCATATTTTTCAACATCAGAGAATGTTTCGCGGAAAGTATCATTCACACCAGCCGCCGTATATGTACCGCCATTTTCTTTAATAAAAGGCGCAAGAATATTGGTGTACCACCCCGCACCGCCAGGATAAATTTCAATCACATTCTGCCCTGCCGCAAGGCCAAAAAATTCTAGCGTTTCTTTGGGATGACGAAAACCATCACGTAATTTTTGTTCGCCGCGCAAATCACTATCCAACGCAATCTCCAACGCAGACATGCTGTCATGTGAATGCATTTCCATCTTTGTTTCAGTATTTTCCGTAGATTTTTTATCTGCACATGCAGAGAATAACAGGCCAGATGCGAGCGCTGTAACGCATAATGATGAGAGTGTTTTCATAGTATTTTCCCTAAATAAGCTAAGCAAAACATACCTTATTTCCATCTTAACGCAAGGTTTTACGAACAGATAAAACGGGACATACCAAATATTTACGACCAGCCCCCCGCACCACACAGCTATTTATCACCCCCTTGACACGGCAAGTCTCCCCCCCATGTATTATAGGAAGACGCCTTTAGGGTCTTCATTCAACAAAATGTGAAATGCCATACTGGGTTTCACCAACACACATTGCTTTACAAGGATGTACTATGACAAATTATGATTTTTCCCCACTTAGCCGCTCTTTCATTGGTTTTGACCGTATGGCAAGCTTGATTGACAACGCCTCAAAACTCTCAACAACCACGGGATATCCCCCATATAATATCAGCCAATTAAACGAAGACGACTATCTTATCGAACTCGCCGTCGCAGGTTTTGCCGAAGCTGATTTATCGTTGGAAACACATGAAAATGTACTTAGTATTGTCGGCACAAAAGTTGCCAATGAAAATTCCGTCGGTGAATATTTACATCGCGGCATTGCAGAGCGCGGTTTCGAGCGCCGATTCCAACTCGCAGATCACGTCATTGTCAAAGGAGCAAACCTTGAGAACGGCATGTTAACAATCGCACTTCACCGTGAATTACCAGAAGCTATGAAGCCCCGCTCCATTCCAATTGGCAATTCTAACGAAAACTTAATTAACTCGAAACCTTCCCGTAAGCGTAAGAGTGCTTAAGTATAGTCTAAGGCATTGAGAATTTTCTTTTCCTCCCTTCTCCCTTCTTCCCCCTTAGGGTAAGGAATAGTTGAAAAGAAACCAATTGCTTTCAGTAAAGCGACGATTTGCACCTTCCTCCCTCCGCAAATCGTCGCTTTCGCTTTTTCAGACACTCAAAAATCAATGCATGTTTGCAGATGTCTCTACCCACCAAAATCACATACAAAAAAAGCCGCCCTCCCTAAAGGAGAGCGGCTTTACATTCATGAATATTACGGCTGAAGCCTATATGACTAAAGGCTACATGGCTAAAGGCTATATGACTAAAGCCTACGCGCCCTCTTGCCCAGCTTCATCGGAGATTTCCTCTGGGAATTCTTCGAGTGCGGGCAAAGCGGCAGCACGTTCTTCAAGCATTTTTTCGTCACGTGCATTCGCAAGTTTTTGATATCTACGAAGGTTTGCACCCGTACCCGCAGGGATCAAACGTCCCACGATAACATTCTCTTTCAAGCCCTCAAGCATATCTTCTTTGCCGTTAACAGACGCGTCTGTAAGAACACGTGTTGTTTCTTGGAAAGACGCCGCAGAGATAAATGAACGTGTCTGCAAACTCGCTTTGGTAATACCAAGAAGAACAGGTTTACCAACCGCAGGCATTTTATCTTTATCGCGTTCAAACAGAGCGTCATTGATTTCAACGAACTCGGTACGATCAAGCTGTTCGCCACGAAGAAGACTCGTATCGCCGGGATCCGTCACTTCTACTTTTTGGAGCATTTGACGCACGATCACTTCGATATGTTTATCATTAATCGGCACACCTTGTAGACGGTAAACAGCCTGAACTTCTTCGACCAAATAATCAGCCAACGCTTCTACGCCAAGAATTTCAAGAATATCATGCGGCGCAGGGTTACCATCGATGAGATAATCACCCTTCTCGACACGATCACCTTCACGCACAGTCATATGCTTGCCTTTGGCAATCAAATACTGTGACGGCTCAATACTGTCATCATCTGGAACAATTTGAATACGGCGTTTATTTTTATAATCGCGCGTAAATTCAATACGGCCCGTCATATCAGCAATAATCGCATCATCTTTCGGACGACGTGCTTCAAACAACTCTGCCACACGTGGTAGACCACCTGTGATATCGCGTTGTGTCGCACTACCTTTAGCAATACGCGCGAGCACATCACCAGCATGAATAACATCATCATCATTAACAGAAAGGATCGCACCAACAGCAAGCATATAAGACGCAACATTGCCGTTCGCCGTTTTCATTGGCTCGCCGTCTTTACCATAGACAATAACCATAGGCTGAATATCACCGCCTTTAGAAGACGCACGCCAGTCAACAATAACCTTGTTTACAATACCTGTTTCTTCGTCGGTCTCTTCTTTAACAGAAACACCTTCGACCATATCCACAAGTTTAACAGTCCCGCCAACTTCGGTTAGAATCGGTTCTGCATATGGATCCCATTCCGCGATTTTATCACCGCGAGAAATTTTTGAACCGTCTGCAAGAACAATACGTGTACCATAAGCCACTTTATGTGCTTCAAGCTCTTTGCCACTTTTATCTTCAACAGCAACGTGCATGTTTCGACCCATGACAACAAATGCACCAGCTTGTGTTTTTACAACATTGCTGTTGATATAAACGACTTTACCTTCATTTGCACTTTCAACGGATGATTTATCTGACACAGACGCWGTACCACCAATATGGAAAGTCCGCATAGTAAGCTGTGTACCCGGCTCACCAATAGACTGCGCSGCAATAACRCCAACGGCTTCRCCCATATTYACTTTTGTACCACGCGCAAGRTCACGACCATAACATGTCGCACAAATACCACKGRYTGTYTCACAWGTYAGCGGTGARCGTACYTGYRYATCTTGTAGACCAGAATCRTCAATYGCYTGTGCAATRTCTTCGTCAACATATGTATTGGCAGGGAACATRACATCACCAGATTGYGGATCRMGCATATCTTCTGCACATACACGGCCAAGCATACGCTCGCCRAGAGASACAACAACATYACCRCCRTCAACGACAGGGATAAGYTWAATACCRAGAGACGTRCCACAATCTTGYTCWGTKACRATACAATCYTGYGCAACRTCMACMAGRCGACGRGTSARATAACCWGAGTTGGCWGTTTTCAACGCCGTATCCGCAAGACCTTTACGCGCACCATGGGTGGAGTTAAAGTATTCCAGAACCGACAGGCCTTCTTTAAAGTTTGAAATAATCGGTGTTTCGATAATTTCACCAGAAGGTTTCGCCATCAGGCCACGCATACCCGCGAGCTGTTTCATTTGGTTTTTAGAACCACGAGCACCAGAATCAGCCATCATAAAGACTGAGTTAATCATTTTACGAGGCTTCGCAGCTTCGTCCATCATAGCGTCCGCAACTTTGTCTGTACATTTCGACCAAGCATCAACAACTTTGTTGTATTTCTCGCCTTTTGTAATCAAGCCATCTGCATATTGCTGCTCAAATGCATCAACATCAGCTTGCGTTGCAGCAACGAGAGTTTTCTTGGCTTCTGGAATGATCATATCATCCTTACCAAAAGAAATACCAGCCGCAGCGGCCTCTTTAAAGCCAATTCCCATAATCTTATCACAGAAAATTACAGTCGCTTTTTGACCCGCATGACGGTAAACAACGTCGATAACTTTACCGATATTCTTTTTAGAAAGCGGCTGATTGATAAGTGAATACGGAAGTTTGTGATGTTTCGGCAAGAACTCATACACTTTTAAACGACCAGGAGTCGTTTCAGCAGTCTCAGTCGTAACACTACCATCTTCATGATAGACATTAAAACGACCAATAACTTTTGAATGCATGGTGACTTGCTTGCCATCAAGCGCAGCTTCTAGTTCTGCAATTGAAGAGAATGCACGACCTTCACCTTTTTCGCCGTCAACCATCAAAGTCATATAATAAAGACCAAGAACGATATCCTGCGAAGGTACGATAACCGGCTTACCATTTGACGGAGACAAAATATTATTTGTCGACATCATAAGCACACGTGCTTCTAATTGCGCTTCGATAGACAAAGGCACATGAACCGCCATTTGGTCACCATCAAAGTCGGCATTAAACGCAGTACACACAAGCGGATGCAAACGGATCGCTTTACCTTCAGTCAACACAGGTTCAAAGGCTTGGATACCAAGTCTATGCAGTGTCGGCGCACGGTTAAGAAGAACGGGATGTTCACGAATAACTTCGTCAAGAATATCCCAAACTTCTGGGCGTTGTTTTTCAACAATTTTCTTGGACTGTTTCACAGTACCAGAAATACCTTTGGCATCAAGACGCGCATAGATAAAGGGCTTGAATAGTTCAAGCGCCATTTTCTTAGGCAGACCACACTGATGCAACATCAGCTCAGGGCCAACCACGATCACGGAACGGCCAGAATAATCAACCCGTTTACCAAGTAGATTTTGACGGAAACGACCTTGCTTACCTTTAAGCATGTCAGACATGGATTTAAGCGGGCGTTTATTCGCACCTGTAATCACACGGCCACGACGACCATTATCAAACAAGGCATCAACAGATTCTTGCAACATACGTTTTTCATTACGTACAATAATGTCAGGCGCACGAAGTTCAATCAAACGCTTAAGACGGTTATTACGGTTGATAACACGGCGGTAAAGATCATTCAGATCAGACGTTGCAAAACGGCCACCATCAAGCGGCACAAGCGGACGTAGCTCAGGCGGAATAACCGGCACAACTGTCAAAATCATCCATTCTGGGCGATTACCCGAATGAATAAATGCTTCAAGAAGTTTTAGACGTTTTTGATATTTTTTAAGTTTAAGCTCTGAACCTGTTTCGCCCATGTCAAAACGCACGCGCTCAACTTCGGCTTCAAGATCAAGGCTCATAAGCATTTCACGAACGGCTTCAGCGCCAATGCTCGCAGTAAAGCTATCTTCGCCAAACTCTGTTTGTGCATCAAGGAAATCCTCCTCTGAGAGAAGCTGACGTTCTGTCAATGAGGTAAGACCAGGCTCTGTAATCACAAAGCTTTCAAAGTAAAGAATACGTTCAACTTCTTTCAACGTAATGTCGAGCATAGTCGCAATACGTGACGGAAGTGATTTCAAAAACCAGATATGCGCGACAGGAGCCGCAAGTTCGATATGGCCCATACGTTCACGACGTACACGCGCTACAGTAACTTCAACGCCACATTTCTCACAAACGACACCTTTATATTTCATGCGTTTGTATTTGCCACAAAGACATTCATAGTCTTTCATTGGGCCAAAAATACGTGAACAGAATAAGCCGTCTTTTTCAGGTTTGAAAGTACGGTAATTTATGGTTTCAGGCTTGCGAATTTCACCAAATGACCAGCTAAGAATCTTCTCTGGCGACGCCAAAGAGATACGGATGCGATCAAAACTTGGGCCTTCTTGGGCCGGATTGAAAATGTTCATGACCTCTTTGTTCATGGTATTCTCCTTATTTTTAGAGCAGTTTCAAAAGTTGGTACCGTTATTTGAAATGCGTTTCTAATAATTTTGTGGACGTAGATTTTAAAGCCTACGTCCGATAACTAACAACTGGACGACTAAATTTAGCCGTTAGTCAATTCAATATTCAGGCCTAGTGAGCGGATCTCTTTGATCAACACGTTAAAGCTTTCTGGAATACCAGCTTCAAACGCATCATCGCCACGAACAATACTTTCGTAAACTTTCGTACGACCCGCAACATCATCGGATTTCACCGTGAGCATTTCCTGAAGTGTGTACGCCGCGCCATAAGCTTCAAGCGCCCAAACTTCCATCTCACCAAAGCGCTGTCCACCGAACTGCGCTTTACCACCGAGAGGCTGTTGCGTAACAAGAGAGTACGGCCCAATTGAACGTGCATGAATTTTATCATCGACCAAATGGTGCAGTTTCAGCAAGTATTTGTAACCGACAGTCACAGGACGCGTGAACTGTTCACCCGTGCGACCATCTGTTAGCATTTCCTGACCAGAACTGGTAAGGCCTGCTTTCAACAACATTTCAACGATATCTTCTTCATGTGCGCCGTCAAATACTGGCGTTGCAATCGGTACACCACCGGTCACATTACCCGCAAGTTCAATAAGCTCTTCGTCTTTGGATGGTAAATCAATACCCTCATAAGCATTCTCGAGAGAAAGCTTAAGTGGGGCCATATCACCGCTAAGACGATAGTTTTTCAAAGCGTCATCAATAAGTTTACCCATGCCTGCACACGCCCAACCCAAATGGGTTTCAAGGATTTGTCCAATATTCATCCGGGACGGAACGCCCAGAGGGTTCAACACGATATCAACGGCTTGACCATTTGACAGATACGGCATGTCTTCAACAGGGTTGATTTTAGAAATCACACCTTTGTTACCATGACGACCCGCCATTTTATCACCAGGCTGAAGCTTACGCTTCACAGCAACGAAAACTTTGACCATTTTCATAACGCCAGGCGCAAGTTCATCACCACGTTGTAGCTTATCAACTTTATCTTCAAAACGCGCATCAAGCGTGGCTTTAGACGTATCATATTGTGTCTTAAGGGCTTCGAGTTCGCCAATAGCTTTCTCGTCGTCAACACCAATACGCCACCAGTCAGAACGCGGAATTTCGCCCAATGTTTCTTCAGTCACAGGGCCTTTGCTAAACCCACGTGGGCCAGAAACAGCCTTCTTACCAAGAAGGGTTAATTTCACATGTGCGAACACATTGCGCTCAAGAATAGAAAGCTCATCATCGCGATCTTTGCCAAGGCTTTCGATTTCTTCACGCTCAATTTGGAGCGCGCGCTCATCTTTTTCAACGCCGTGACGGTTAAATACACGAACTTCAACAACCGTACCAGATGAACCTGGTGACATTTTCAAGCTTGTATCACGAACGTCAGACGCTTTTTCACCAAAGATAGCACGCAGAAGTTTTTCTTCTGGTGTCATTGGGCTTTCGCCTTTTGGTGTCACCTTACCAACGAGGATATCGCCAGCATGAACTTCTGCACCAACGGCAACAATACCAGCTTCGTCTAGGTTACGAAGAGCTTCTTCGCCGACATTTGGAATGTCACGCGTAATATCTTCAGGCCCAAGCTTAGTATCACGTGCCATAACGGAGAACTCTTCAAGATGAAGAGACGTATAAACATCATCACGCACAATACGCTCAGAGATCAGAATACTATCTTCATAGTTAAAGCCGCTCCACGGCATAAACGCCACAAGTATGTTTTTACCAAGAGCCAACTCACCAAGCTGTGTTGACGGGCCATCAGCGATAATATCGCCTGCTTTGATCACGTCACCAACTTTAACAAGCGGCGTTTGGTTGATACATGTAGATTGGTTTGAACGCTGGAATTTAAGGAGATTATAAATATCCACACCAGACTTCGTCAAATCAGTTTCTTTATTTGCACGGATAACAATACGGCGCGCGTCAACTTGTTCAACAATACCATTACGTTTAGCAGCAATTGTCGCACCTGAATCCAAGGCCACAACAGATTCCATACCCGTACCCACAAGCGGTGCTTCAGCTTTAAGCAAAGGCACAGCTTGGCGCATCATATTTGASCCCATAAGCGCRCGGTTCGCATCATCATTTTCCAAGAAAGGAATAAGAGACGCAGCAACTGACACGAGCTGTTTYGGRGAAACRTCAATGAGGTCAACACTTTCACGGTCAACCAAAGTCACATCACCYTGCACACGACARGTWAYGAAYGCGTCAACAAGCATAGAGTTTTCATCAACWKCYGCATTGGCTTGCGCYACTTTATAACGCGCTTCTTCCATRGCAGARATATAGATGACATCRTTCGTCACTTTACCTTTGAYAATYTTACGRTACGGRCTTTCGATAAAGCCGTATTTATTAATCCGCGCATGYGTCGCCAATGAGTTAATCAGACCAATATTTGGYCCCTCTGGCGTTTCAATCGGACAGATACGACCATAATGGGTTGGATGCACATCACGAACYTCAAAGCCAGCACGCTCACGCGTAAGACCACCAGGGCCGAGGGCTGAAAGACGACGTTTATGTGTAATYTCTGACAATGGATTGGTTTGATCCATAAATTGTGAAAGCTGTGATGAACCAAAGAACTCACGCACAACTGCCGCAGCAGGTTTCGCATTAATAAGGTCATGCGGCATAACAGATTCAATGTCGACAGATGTCATACGTTCTTTAATCGCACGTTCCATACGCAAAAGACCAATACGGTATTGGTTTTGCATAAGCTCACCAACAGAACGCACACGTCTATTGCCAAGATTATCGATATCATCGGTTTTGCCAATGCCATCTTTAAGCTTCACAAGCGTATCAACAACCGCAAGCAAGTCTTCTTTACGAAGAATACGGATATCATCATCACACTCAAGGTTAAGACGCATATTCATCTTCACACGACCAACAGCAGACAAGTCATAGCGGTCAGGTTCAAAGAACATGCTTTGGAAAAGTGCGTCCGCAGTTTCTGGTGTCGGCGGCTCACCTGGGCGCATAACCCGGTAAATATCAACAAGCGCACCATCACGGCTATCATTTTTATCAGCAGCCAATGTATTACGAATAAACGGCCCAACATTGACATGATCAATATTAAGCACTTCAATAGCAGCAATAGCAGCTTCATTAATCGCTTCAACGACTTCAATGCTGAGTTCGTCACCAGCTTCAGCGTAAATTTCGCCTGTACTTGTATTGACAATATCTTCAGCAGCATAACGCTCTGCCAATTCTTCATCAGAAATCAACAAAGTTTTCAGCCCGCCATCAGCAAGCTTCTTCGCGCCACGTTTTGTAAGTTTACGACCAAGAGGCGCAACAGTTTCGCCAGTTTTGCCGTCAACAAGATCACGAACAAGCTTTGAACCACGATAATTTTCAACATTAAACTCAAGGTTCCAACCCTCATGTTTTTTATTACGGCTAAGCGGGATATTTTTATAAAATTCACCAAGAATTTCTTCTTTGGTCATACCAAGCGCGTATAATATTGTCGTCGCTGGCAATTTACGTTTACGGTCAATACGCGCATGCAAAATATCTTTCGCGTCAAACTCGAAATCAAGCCATGAACCACGGTAAGGAATAATACGTGCAGAATGCAAAATTTTACCAGATGAATGGCTATTGCCTTTATCATGGTCAAAGAACACACCTGGCGATCTGTGCATTTGCGAAACGATAACACGCTCGGTACCATTGACGATAAATGTACCTTTATCAGTCATCAAAGGCATGTCACCCATATAGACTTCTTGCTCTTTAATATCTTTAACAGAACGAGCACCTGTATCATCATCAATATCAAATACGACAAGACGCATTTTAACTTTGAGCGGAGCTGCGAATGTAATATCGCGCTGCTGACACTCTTCTTCGTCAAATTTTGGCTTATCAAATGCGAAAGACACATATTCCAATACCGCACGGTCAGAGAAATCACGCACAGGGAAAACCGACGTGAACACACCGTTCATGCCTGCATCGCCACGTTCTTCGTGTGGAACACCCATTTGTAGGAATTGTTTGTACGAGCTTTTCTGAACCTCAATAAGGTTAGGCATACTAATCACATCAGGAATGCGACCAAAGCTTTTACGTATACGTTTTTTGCCAGTAAATGTGAGCGACATCAAAAACACCTTTACATTAGGAAGGGACCAGTTCGAACATGGTGGCCTTCGATAAAATTCTGTCAGGTTTTACACTGTCCCGTTCAGCATGCTTTTAGAGCTAGCACAAGCTTGGTACTTGGTGCGCACCGAGGCGCGCACCAAGAGAAGTTCTACTTAACTTCGACAGTCGCGCCGGCTGCTTCCAGCTTAGCTTTGATGTCTTCAGCTTCGTCTTTAGTCACACCTTCTTTAACAGCTTTAGGAGCTGATTCTACAAGGTCTTTAGCTTCTTTAAGACCAAGTCCAGTGATCGCACGGACTTCTTTAATCACAGTGATTTTCTTTTCACCGAATGACGCAAGAATTACGTTAAATTCAGTTTGCTCAGCAGCAGCTTCGCCGCCGCCAGCAGGGCCAGCAACTGCAACAGCAGCAGCAGCTTTAATGCCGTTTTCTTCAAGAATATCATTTAGTTCTTTTGCTTCGAGGATCGTTAGACCCATAAGTTCTTTAGCAAGTTTAGCTACATCAGCCATAATTTACTTCCTTAGTTTAAGNNTNNTTMGTTAGTTAGATCAGTTCGATTGTTACGAGCCTGACTTTTAAATTGTTAAGCRCTAGCCTGTTCTTCAATAACGCTAATAGCTCCCGCAAGGGCACTACCAGGTGCATTAAGACGACTACCAATCTCTGAAGCTTGGCCAAGAAGCCTTGCAGCRACCATACCAATAAGYTCTTCACGTGATGGCAATTTAGACAATGTCTCAATACCAGCAACGTCAATAACTTCTTCACCCATGAAGCCACCAAGGATAGTAAAGAGATCACTATCYTYTGCAAATTTCACAGYTACTTTTGGCGCACTAATAATATCYTCTGCATAAGCAATWGCGACTGGGCCTTTGAAAAGCTCAGCAACMCCTTCTGCAGGTCTACCTTTAAGTGCGATTTTAGCGAGACGGTTTTTAACAATCTTGATCGTTGCGCCGTTTTCACGTAATTTTGCGCGCAGATCAGTCAGTTCCGCAACTGTCATGCCAGAATATTCAGCCATGACAACGGACCCAGAAGAATCAAAAATGCCTTCGAGCATTGTGATCATTTCCTGTTTTTGTTTACGATCCATTGCGGTCTCCCTGTTAGAATAGCTCACCATGAGCTACCTTGAAAATGTGCCAACACCCATAAAAGGCATCAACACGGTAGTTTGTCCCAGGGCTAGAACTAACCGACCAATACAGGTCAAATTAAGCTTTTTGCGCTGTCTCACACGGGCATACATTAAGCAGACTAATCCGCACCAGTGATCTCGGACATTATTGAAAACACCCACATGGGCATTTCCAATGCATTTAGCGGGCTAGAGAACTATTCCGCTAAAATTCAGTTTATTAATTCGTTGCTTCCGCAGTATTAATTTTCACGCCAGGGCCCATTGTAGAACTTACTGTTACGCGTTTCATATATACACCTTTAGCGCCAGTCGGCTTCGCCTTCATGATATCTTGCAAAAACGTCTTGATATTAGCAGCGATTGCATCTTCAGAGAAGCTTGCTTTGCCAATACCAGCATGCACGATACCTGTTTTCTCAGCGCGAAATTCTACAGCGCCACCTTTAGCATCTGTAACAGCTTTCGTCACATCAGCAGTCACCGTACCCACACGTGGGTTTGGCATCATACCTTTTGGACCAAGAATTTTACCAAGACGACCAACAAGTGGCATCATGTCTGGAGTCGCGATGACGCGGTCAAAATCCATTTCGCCCGCTTGAATTTTAGCAGCCAAATCTTCTGCACCAACAATGTCCGCACCAGCAGCCAAAGCTTCTTCAGCTTTTGCGTCTTTTGCAAACACAGCAACACGGACAGTACGCCCTGTGCCACTTGGCAATTTACACACGCCGCGAACCATTTGGTCAGCATGGCGAGGGTCAACGCCCAAATTGATAGCAATTTCGATTGTTTCATCAAATTTCGCAGTTGCATTACCTTTAATAATTGCAACAGCGTCAACGATATTATAAAGTGCTTCGCGGTCAACTTTGCCACGCGCAGCAACTGTTCTTTTACCTAGTTTCGCCATGATCTACTCCGATACCTCAAAACCCATTGAACGGGCAGAACCCGCAATGATTTTTTGTGCTTGATCCAAATCATTCGCGCTCAAATCAACAAATTTAAGCTCGGCAATTTCACGACACTGCTTCATTGTCACAGTAGCAGCAACAATACGACCAGGCTCAGTTGAACCAGATTTAAGGCCAGCAGCCTTTTTCAAATAATAAGAAGCCGGCGGCGTCTTAGTCTCGAATGTAAAAGATTTATCAGCATAAACAGTAATAATTGTCGGGATCGGAATAGATTTTTCCAAGTCCGCTGTTTTTGCATTAAATGCTTTTGTAAATTCCATAATATTTACACCACGTTGGCCCAAGGCGGGCCCTAGTGGTGGCGACGGGTTAGCAGTACCCGCTGGAACCATCAATTTGATGTATCCCTCGATCTTTTTTGCCATTTCTTCACTCCAATAACAACATATAGCACCATGCCATATGTTTAAGTGTGTCCGTGGTCGGGCTCATGCTGGACTTAGCACCAACCTCCCACAAACGATTTCATACGCTAGCTAAATTTTTCAACCTGCGTATACTCCAATTCGACCGGGGTACCCCGACCAAAAATATTAATAAGGACTTTAAGACGAGAATTCACTTCATCAACGTCTTCAACAGTACCTTCAAACGATGCAAAATGCCCGTCCGTAACTTTAACTTTCTCGCCAATTTCAAAGATGATAGTTGGGCGCGGTGCGTCTTCCGCTTCCGCAATTTGACCAACAATACGCTGAATTTCTTTTTCAGAAACAGGCATTGGCTTATTTGCAGATCCCAAAAACCCGCTCACTTTTGGCGTGTTTTTGATCAGATGATAAAGCTCATCCGTCAAATCCATCTTCACAAGCACATAGCCCGGAAAATATTTACGCTCTGATTCCACTTTGCGACCACGGCGAATTTCTACAATATGCTCGGTCGGCACAAGAATTTCTTCAAGCAGATGATCAAGTCCTTTACGCAAAGATTCGTTCTCGAGACTCTCTTTCACGCGCTTTTCAAAGTTTGAATGCGCCTGAACAATATACCACTTCACAGCCACAACTAACCTCCAGCGCCAGGACCAGAACCGCTATCAGTCCCGATACTCAACAAAAACTGAGTGCCATTCGCGGCAAACCAGTCAACAAAAAAGAAGAAAATTCCAAAAATAACCATTAAAATCAGCACCAAAACCGTTGTAATCATTGTTTCGTTCATCGTTGGCCAGACAACCTTACGGCCCTCCTGACGAACTTGCCCGAAATACTTAACCACACCAACTTTTGCCTTTTTATCAGCCATATTGTTACTTCACTTCCTTACGCATACATGTGCATACGCCTTAAACTCTAAAACGCGGTCAGACTCAAGAGAAAAATCTCAAGGTCCACCGCGTTTTTTAGACTTGAATGGCAGAGGCGGAGAGACTCGAACTCACGACCCTCGGTTTTGGAGACCGATGCTCTACCAACTGAGCTACGCCTCTATTCCAATAGACCGCTCAAAAGGCGGCCCTTAAACAATTTACTCAATAATTTCGCCGACGACGCCAGCACCTACAGTACGGCCACCTTCACGGATCGCGAACCGAAGTCCTTTTTCCATAGCGATTGGGACGAT
>NVXK01000012.1 GCA_002733905.1 Robiginitomaculum sp.
CCCCCCTTACAACTGGCATCGAACCAGTGATAATAGTATGGTTCAGTTTTTTAATATAGTCCGAGTTAAATATCCCTTCACTCTGGTATAATTTTTCCTTTTTCGTTCATCAGACGATATGTAATTTTTGTTTCGACGCCACACCTTGATAAAGGTGCACCACTAATAAGTTTAGGTTGAAAAACCCATTTTTGAACAGACCTTAATGATGCTTCTCGAAATATTTCATCTGTGCAATATGTTGTGATAGCATCGGAGACGCGTCCATTTTTATTCACATTCATTGTAACTTTACAATGGCCACTTTTGTTCGCTAAAGGGGGCATTCTTGGCGGAAAGCGCACCAGAGGTAGCGCATCTTTATCGGACCTATACGCCGTAGTTTCAGATGATTGGCTACACTGCGCTAAACTATTGTCGGCTAAAGCGGCTTCAATCCGTTGTTTCTCTTTACGCTTCGCTTCATCTTTTTTTGCTTTTAGTATGTTGCGCTTTTTTTGTTGCTCTGCTGTGAAGAGTTCAACCATGATAGTTCTCTGTCCATATTGAATTTTTTTTCCCGTTATAGCTTCCGTCATAGCTCTTGAAAAATTTTCGAGTTCTGTATTTCGATAAAATAAATTTTTTGTATTTTTTGGTAAATAGCCATCTTTGGCGGCTTTAAAATTAATTTCAGGTGATGATTTCACCGTAAGTTCACATGGCGTCACACAAGACTCTAAATAACTGTCATCTGTGTTATCGGTTAAAGAAATTGTCGCGCCAGACGGTGTCGATTCAAATTTAACAATTTCGGGGCCATTTGATCGTTTCATTGTTGAATGAGTTTGCGTAGCACAAGCATTGATAACGAATGTAGACGCTAATAGGGCAATAAATTTCGCATATTTTATCTCTATATTTTAGAATGCATACCAGACAGTAATAATTGCCTAAGTGCTTAAATCTGTCAACCTACCCCCATTGCAACTTGCTTGTACTTAAAGTACCACATCACTTAGGGTTGGGTCAAAATACGGAGAAATGTAATGTTTAGATTTAGCGTGATAGTGCTTTTATCGATTGTTTCATCTGCATGTGCGACGAATGTACCCATGAATGAAAAACAATTGGCTGATATTACAGCCAACAACATGGCTGCCATATTTATGACTTACTCAGGAGATCAAAATTGTTCACCTGCATCAATAATTATTATTAATACATCAATGAAAACAGCGCATTCCATTAGAACTGGTGGGAAAAGCGTTGGCATGACAGTCGTGGCCCCTGGCGAATATAGTCTTCTTTCTGGTAGCTGTGGCATGCTTTCTTCTGGTGGTGTATCCGCCTCATTTACCGATTTGTATTATTGGTTTGAACCCGTTACGGTTAATAAAGGAGAGGTCCTTTATTTAGGGCATATGAACTGGGACGTAATTACAAAAAAGACGACATTTAGCGGCAGTGCCATAGCCAATGTTCTAAACAAGCCATTTGGCACAAAAGTTAAAAGTAACTTTTTCTTCTATACTATTGAAGGTGTATCCCATCGGGATCAAGTCGATGAATATCTACAAAAACATCACCCAGAATTACTAACGAGTTTGACGACAAGAACGCCAAAGAGAAGAATTGATCGCGAAAATTATGAAAACATGATTAATGAATCATTCGCGAAAAATTCTGATGGGAGTTACCCGACGACACAAGAGGCTAACCAAAAATTAAAAGAGGCTTTAAAACTCGGGTTACGATAAAATAGTAAATCGCATGCCTGCAATGATCCGCGAATACATTCGCGTATTTATTTATACGTACCGTGAAGAATGGGGCCGCCTAAGTGGGAACGCTAATAATGAACGTGGGATAATAGAAACAGCCATAAAAAGACGCTAAAGCCAAATAAACAACAGGTTTCGTATTATAGAAATTTCCCGACCTGCCGCCGCGGCAATGCCAATACCTCGAAACCTGGCCGCAAGATGGACAATATTCCTAACGACTATAAAATCACACCTCATTCAAGGTTTTTGAAAATTAAAATGGCCCCAATTTAAGGGGTTTTCAAGGCTGCTAATTTTGCTGTGATTTATCTCCACTCGGCTATTGCTGAGTTTCGGTATTTTTAAAATAGTCAGGCCTATTGTTGCAGGAGATGTTTTATGGTGTTCGAATAAATTGCCATGACACATCAATAAGTAACTGCTATTTACCAATCATGCATTTTCCTCTGACACTGACACCTCATGCCCAATCGAAATGAACTTCTCGACATGAACGATGATAACTTGCTGCGACACTGCCGTCAGGAGTGCTACCGAGCATCTGGCCCTGGAGGCCAACATCGCAACACCACGGATTCCGCGGTTCGGCTAACGGTGCTGGACGGTAGCGTGGTTGCCCTCTGCGCGGATCATCGATCGCAACACCGTAATCGCGCCGAGGCACTAAAACGCCTGCGATCGGCCATCGCGATCCAGCTACGTTTGCCAATAGCGCCAGACAGTGCATCTGGGAGCAAGTCCGAACGCTGGCAGGGGTCTTGGACATTAGGTAAAAAAGATCGACGCTATGCTGGGTTCATCGCTCATTTACTCGATATCCTCGCTCACTACGAATGGGCCGTCGGTCTGGCGGCGAAAGGGCTCGGTATCTCAACGGGAAAACTTGTTCGTGTCCTCGCCAAAGATCCCCACGCATGGAACGCCGTCAACCAAGCGCGGGCGAAGCTAGATTTGGTGAATTTAAGGCGCCCCTAAGCTTGCCGATGGCTTCACATTATCGTAGGATAAACCGCGATAATCTGACAGTTATCATGAAAAAATAATTCTGATATCAAATGAGTTTTTATGCCAGATGCCGATACCATTATAAATCAAACCAAAAAATGGCTATCAAATGTCATCATTGCCCACACCCTCTGCCCTTTTGCGAAACGGGAGTATGACAATAATCGCATTCATTATGCAATTATTGAAACGACAGATTTACAGAGCCAATTAGAGCAAATCATTATGCAATGTGCCGCGTTGGATAATGATGCAGAAAGAGAAACGAGCTTATTAATATTTCCCCTCGCTCTCACTGATTTCGAAGATTATTTAGATATGCTAGAAACTGCCACCGCCTTATTAGAGAGACAAGGGTATGAGGGTATTTATCAGTTAGCGAGTTTTCACCCTCACTATCGCTTTGCGAACACGCCCCATGATGACGCAAGTAATTATACCAATAGATCCCCTTATCCTATGCTGCATATTTTACGGGAAGCTAGCATTGAGGCCGCCTTAAAAAAATTTCCAAACCCAGAAAACATCCCTGACCGTAATATCAAATTGACGACGGAGCTAGGCTTGAATGTCATGAAGGCATTACTTGTTGATTGTTACAAATAACGTAGGGACGTGGTGGGTGAGGAGGGACTTGAACCCCCGACCAGCCGGTTATGAGCCGGCGGCTCTAACCAGCTGAGCTACTCACCCCCAATTGGTTACAGCGCGTTGTATAGCGCGGAGAATTGCGTATGAAAAGCTTTAACTGAAGTTCATTATTGGTAAATCGTGCATTCATACGAATTATGTTAGTTCAAATGCACATAAAGCACTCCCCGAGTCCAAAATGTGCGTATTGAAAGGAAAACCAATGAAAAAAATCATCCTCATAACGGCAAGTATTCTCGCCATATCGTGTAGCCCCGTGAGCGCCCATGACGCGCCGACCCTATCATCACCCCACATGACACAAGCGAAAATTTTTGTCTCGGCCACAGGATACGCCGCCCAGACGCCCGACCGTGCGAGTGTATCAGCAGGCGTTGTAACCCAAGGGAAAACGGCTGGTGAAGCTATGCATTTAAATGCGCGTAAAATGAACGCCGCCTTTGCCGCTCTCAAAACAGCAGGTATCAGAGAGAGCGACATTCAAACATCGCAAATGTCTTTGCAGCCAAAATATGATTATCAAGATCGCCGTGCGCCGCGGATTACAGGCTATGAAGTTCGCAATACAGTGCGGGCGCGCTCTAATAATCTTGAGAAAGTTGGCCCAATGCTGGACGCGCTTGTCAGTGCAGGTGTGAATACTATCAACGGTGTTACGTTTTCGATCAGAGACAGCAAGTCTGCCAAGAACAAAGCCCGTATGGACGCTATCAATGAAGCCCGTCAAAAAGCAGAAGGCATGGCACAAGCGGCCGGCGTTCGCCTTGGTCGTGTGCTCGAAATTCGTGAAAGTTCAAATAGCTATACGCCGCGCCCTGAAATGATGATGGTGAGAAGCGTGTCTGCGGATACATCCACACCAATTGCCGCTGGCGAGCAAACCCTACAGGTAACCGTGAATATCACTTACGCGATTGAATAGTCGGCCTGAGCATTACCCAATAAAAAAGGCCCAACACTGTTTGGGCCTTTTTCGTATTCATTGCTTAGTCTTAAGTCTATTTTTATGCAAAAGCCCTGCTCCAACATCACCCGTTCTGACGGTACCATTTTTTCATATATGACCTCGTTTTAGAACCTCTTATGATTGGGTGAAAAATGACCAATAAAAACAAATAAAAGAAGCATAAAAAGGCGCGTGAGTTTCATACAGTTTCTTTAGATTATATTGAACCTTTTGAAGAACATTGTTAAAAGACGTTCATTCACTTTTGAGTGCTTCAAACAAATATTACCCTGAAAATATGTATTTGTGGCTGCTTAATGTTACTCACATGCAGGACCCTCTATTCCATAAGGTTATCAGGTTTGTCTATTTCTCTGACTTGCCCATTTCCCACATGAAAAACACGGTTAGCTGCATTAATGGCGGCGGGTCTGTGCGCAACAATAATTTGCGTGCCAGAGAGCTTGGTCAATTCTTCTATGACTTTTTTTTCTGTCTCTTGATCCAAATTTGCCGTTCCTTCGTCTAAGAAAATAATGTCAGGGTCATTATATAAAGCACGAGCCAAAAGAACACGCTGTTTCTGTCCACCTGACAAGATGGAGCCCATATCTCCAACAAGGCTTTGATAGCCCATTGGCATATTCATAATATCATCATGGACATGTGCTTGTTTTGCACAGGACTCTACTTTTTCAGCATCAATCTCAGGATCGAAAAAACTAATATTGTCATATAGAGAACCTGACAGAAGCCTATCATCTTGCATGACCACACCAATCTGTTTTCTTATGGCTCGGACGCCTATTGCGGAAATAGGGCGTCCATCATAAAGAATTTCACCTTCAATCGGATTATGCAAACCAATGAGGAGTTTGAGCAGTGTCGTTTTTCCCCCTCCTAATAACCCAACTATGGCAATTCGGTCTTTTGGGTTAATTGAAAAACTGACGTCATCCAAAATCCAAGGTTCATTATCGCCATAACGGAACTTTAGGTTTTTAACATCGATTTGTCCGGTTAAATTCTTACCAACCATTAAAGGAGCATCAATGCCTTTTTCTTGGTCAGCGTAGACAATATCGGCCAAGCGTTCCAAATGTAGTCCGACTGTCTTGAATGAGAAAAACAGCCCTATAAGAGAATTAACCTTACTTGTAAATTGTCCGCAATAGGATTGAAAAGCGAAAAACATTCCCAATGTCAGCTTCTGATCAATCACCAACATTGCTCCTAGGTAATAAATTCCAAGCTCCAACAAACCAAATAATACGCCTCCGGCCGCACCTGCAGAAATTCCAAATCTCTGCAATCGCAGTCCAACATTCATACTATCGGCGTAAGCATTTTGCCAAAAAGCATGGCGTTCTTGCTCCCTACCAAAAATTTTTATCGCCCGCGCTCCTCTAATGGTTTCTAAAAGGATCGTCTGCAAATCAGCATCTTTTTGTATCTGCTCTTCGGTCAATCGGATGACATATGGGAATGTGGCAAGACGAGATAAAAAGGACAGAACAAGCACACCACATACAACACCGCAGAGCAAAGGCGAGTACAAAAACATGACAATAACGGTTACAAAGGCCATAATGCCGTCAAGCAGCACAGTGACAAAAACGGTTGTAAATAAATCTTGTACGGGTTTTAAAGAACCCATACGAGACATGATGTCACCAATATGTCGTTTTTCAAAAAACGCAGCTTCCAACCGCATAACATGCCGCAAAATATTAGACCGCATCTGAAAATTCAAAAGCGTGCCAAAATACATGGATATTTAAGACCGCAAAGCGCCAATGGCCGTTTGTATTAATAATAGAACGGCAAAACCTAAAATAATAACTTTGAGAAAATTCGCATCACCTTTGGCAATCGCCTCATCAACGACCAGCTGGTTCACTAACGGCGATAACACAGCAAACACCTGAAGAATGATTGTAATTCCGATGATCTGAAGAATTATCGGAATAAATCCCGTCATCTTTGACCATAGATCAAAAATGCGTACCCGCTCCTTATCTTCTTTTTTTTCGAAATTTGGTGTAGGTGTCAAATCCAGTGCAACACCGGTAAAATGCTTGGAAACTTCGGTGATAAGGAGGTCGCGTTTACCGCGTGCAGGATCATGAATGGTAACTTTCTTGCCTCTTACCTTTTTGAGAACCACAAAATGGTTGAGCCCCCAGTGAAGTATGCAAGGCATTTTAAGCTGACCTAAATCCTCAAGCTCACACCTTAATCCACGAGCGGATAAACCAAGTTGGTCAGCACAAATGGATAGCGAATTGAGGTTTGTCCCTTTAAGGGATACAGAAAATTTGCGGCGCAGTTCCATCAAACTCGTCTGATAGCCATAAAAGCCTGCAATCATTGCAATACAGGCAATACCACATTCAGCTGCTTCTCGCTCAGCAGGTTTTCTTGAACCAGGGCAGGACGTAAATTTGCTCGTTGATGCGTTTCCTTACCAAAAATTTGGGGTTCAAAAGGGCACCATCAGAACTGTATCTACCTCGCCCTATCGTCCTGGTGAACTCGACGCGCCAATTCCTTACGACCAATCGGTTTACCGCGTAACGGTTGGCCTCTCTAAACAATCGGTCACTGCTTACGGTAAAGAAGTTCCGCTAAAATCAGGCATGACCTTGCAAGGCGACCTCATTGTTGACCGCCGCACTCTCATGCAGTGGATGCTAGATCCGCTCATGACGTTACGACGAGGGTGAGGCTATACACGAGTAGTTTTGAGCGCCCCTAGCATTTCACGTTACTATTAAGAACAAGGGCTTTAAGAGGGGTGAAGTCTTTTTTGTTATGCTCTCTTTATAACACTCGCATTGCACGAAAACGGGGCATGCCGTTGAGCAATAGATTTAGTCTCATAACACAAAAAAGGCCCAAACTAATGTTGGGCCTTTCGTATTCGGGGTTTTGTCAAAGCTTAGTTCAGTTTTGGCATGATCACATCGTTGTTTTCGTCGAGGAGGACAACATTGGGGGCGTAGTTGCGGGCTTTTTCTATGTCCATTTGGCAATAGGTGATGATAATGATTTTATCGCCGATTTGTACGCGGCGTGCGGCGGCACCGTTAAGTCCAAAAGTTTTCGAACCACGGGGCGCTTCGATTGCGTAAGTGGTAAAACGTTCGCCATTGGTGATATTGAGAATATCGACCTGCTCATTTGGCAAAATTCCGCTGCGTTCCAGTAAATCCATATCGATAGAAATGGACCCTTCATAATGCATATCAGCCTGTGTGACTGTTGCGCGGTGAATTTTACCTTTCATCATGGTGACGTTCATGATTTTCCTCCAATATTGCCCACGAGACAGTGCGGGTTACACAGTGCATATAGGGTGTTTTTCACAAAATTCAAATCATTGATCACAAAACCATGCAGAACTGTTATGTTGCGTTCAGATTCGCCTTATTTTAGCCGTAAAACGTCTAAATATTGATATTAACACGCAACAAATGATTGGGTCAGCTATGAAAGCATTACAATACACTATTATTACCGCCGTCTGCTTTAGCCTTGTTGCCTGCGGAAATCCAACCTCAAAAATTGGCACGTACGAATCTGATATGATGCAATCGGCTCGCTCACCAATGATGAAGCAGACAATTTCTGCATCTCCATTAAGAGATAGCGCCCCAGAACAAAACGCGAGTACGCACTCGGAAATGCTGTTGGCATATCGTTATAATTACCAATTCGCCATCCCTCTTAAAAACCTTGAAGCGGTCGCACAAAAAGCGGTTCTGACATGTCAAAATGCTGGTGCAAGTAAATGCCGTATCGTAACATCGTCTCTCAACAAACATTCCGAAGATTTTATGAGCGCGAATATAGAACTGCGCGTAGAACCCAATTGGTTTAAATCGTATCAAGAAGGCCTTAAAGCAGACAGTATTGCCGCCAGTGGAAAACTGACAAATTCAAGTGTTTCCGCAGAAGACTTAACAATCGCCATTTCCGACAGTGGCGCGAAACTAAAAGCCTTAAAAACCCTACGGACACGATTATTTACGCTCTTGGAAACAAAAGGCAGCGTGTTAAAAGATATCATCGAGGTTGAGCGGGAACTGGCACGTGTTCAAGAGCAAATCGAAAGTTCGACTGCGCGTCTTCGGGTTTTACGCACACGCGTTAATATGTCTCAGGTCCATCTTAGTTATGAACCAAAATCAGCGGCCGCAAGCAGATCATCATTTACCCCAATCACCCAAGCCCTAACAGAGTTTGTCAGTACGGTCGCCTTCGGACTTGCCAATGTTATCCGCTTTATCGCTTTTGCCCTCCCATGGTTGATCCTTATTCTCCCTGCATTTTGGGTTGTCAGAAAATGGCTGAGACGTCGTAGAGCCCGTAAACAGGCTTAGGTTCAGCAAGCTCTTCACCTCAGTCAATATTCTATGGAAAACAGACTCGTATTCTTTCAATAAGCACTCTACATTAAGGCTATGAGATTTGGAGAACATTTTCTAGACGAGCTAAAGGCCCGCGTCCGTGTATCGGACGTGGTGGGCAAGCATGTCAAATTGAAGCGCCAAGGCCGCGAATTTGCAGGTCTGTCTCCATTCACCAATGAAAAGACACCCAGTTTTTTCGTCAATGATGAAAAAGGGTTTTACCATTGCTTTTCTTCTGGAAAGCATGGGGATACGATTTCTTTTTTGATGGAGGTTGAGGGTCTGTCTTTCCCCGAAGCCGTCGAGCGTGTTGCCAATATGGCTGGCATGGATATGCCACGCGCCGACCCAGAGGCCGAAAAACGCGCCGAATCCAACAAAAAGACCATTAGCTGGATCGAGCAAGTACAAAATTTCTACGAAAAATCACTGCGGCGCGATATTGGGCAAGAGGCACGGGCCTATTTAAAGCAACGTGGGCTTACGGGCGAAGATTGCAAACGCTTTGGCATTGGTTTTGCCCCCGACAGTTTCGACGCCCAACGCGAAGAACTCACCCAACAAGGAGCGTCACTCGACAGGCTCATCGAGGCAGGGCTTTTGGTCAAGCCTGATGATCCGTCTAAAAAACCATGGGACAGATTTCGCAACCGTATCATGTTCCCTATTTCGGATCCGCGTGGGCGGCTTATCGCTTTTGGTGGGCGTGCCTTAAAAAAAGACGAAAAAGCAAAATACCTTAACTCGCCAGAGACTAATTTATTTCACAAGGGCAAGCTTCTCTACCGCTACCCCGAAGCGCGCAAAGCTTTGCATGCGCCCAATAATGGTGCGCGCGGTATGATTGTCGCCGAAGGGTATATGGACGTGATTGCTCTTGCAAAAGCAGGGTTTGAACACGCTGTTGCGCCGCTCGGCACCGCGCTGACTGAAGACCAATTAGAGCTTTTATGGCGTGCAGGTCCAGAACCAACATTATGTTTTGATGGAGACAAAGCTGGCCTTCGCGCCGCTTTTCGTTCTGTTGAACGCGCCCTGCCCCTTTTAAAACCTGGTCAGACATTGCGTTTCGCCCTTATGCCCGAGGATAAAGACCCAGACGATCTTATCCGCGAAGCTGGCCCGAGCGCGATGCAAGACGTATTGGATAGCGCGATCCCACTTGTCGACATGTTATGGCGTAGAGAGATTGCCGCAGAGCGCCTCGACAGCCCCGAAGCGAAAGCAGGACTGAAAGACCGTATTTTCGCCGCCCTGCGTGAGATTAAGCATGAAGGTGTTCGCGACCAATACAAAACGGCGCTCTTGGCAAAATTTGACGCTGATTTTGGCCGCCCGAAATGGACGCCCAATACCTCGAAATCAAAATGGAATCCGGTCAAACAAAAGCTGACAGCTTCGCAAATCAAAGGCGGCCAACCTGCGGCTATGCGTTCTGTACGTGAAAGACGCGTATTGGGAGCCATTTTAGAATGGCCAGAATTACTCGAACATGTGGATCAATCCTTATTTGGGCTTGAATTTCACACGGAAAACTGTGCAAAACTACAAAATTGCCTTTTAAACTACTGGCAAGACACAATATCGGTTGATAAACGCGCACTTCATGCCCATATAGAAGATAATGGCTTAGAATCCATGCTTATTTCTTTTAAACGGGATCGAAAACTGATTATTTCAGGATTAGGCGGCGTAGACGCTGATTTTAAATCTCGTATTAAGACTTGGCTGGCAGAAGCACAGGCCCTAGAGGGTCAAACGGGTCGTCTCGGTGCCCGAAACGAGACACGCGGACGAATGGCTGACACTATTCGTTCAGAGAATACAGACGCTTTACAGCGTATTATGCGGTCTTCATTCGAAGAACGCAAAGGATAGAGACGGGTTCGCCCGTTGTGAGAGAAAAGTTTCAACCTATTTCCTCTGTGGACTAGGTAAAGGAACCTATTGGCGTTGAATAGAGTGAGATTGCAAAATCTGCCTCTAATTGGAGAATATATCTTATGGCAAAAGCCGCCACTAAAAAAACACCTGCAAAAAAAGCATCCGCTAAAAAAACTGTGAAAAAGGCTGTAGAAGAGAATGCCCTCACCAACGAAGTTGCCGCGAACATCTCGCCAACATCACCATTGTTGGATATGGAACACAATGATGTAAAGCGCATGATTGCCGTCGCCAAAAAATCTGGCCTGCTTGCGACGTCAGAGCTAAACAAGCATATCAAAGTTGAAGACGTTACCCCTGATCAAATCGAGGTCACACTTGCACAGCTTTCCGAGCTCGGCATTTCTGTTGTAGACGACAAAGACCAAGGCGATACATCACGCAATACACTTACCAAAGCCGATACCCGCGTTGTTAAAGGCGGCAATTCCAAAGACGAGCTAGACCGTACTGATGACCCTGTACGTATGTATCTACGCGAAATGGGTACGGTTGAATTGCTTTCTCGCGAAGGCGAGATTGCGATTGCAAAACGTATTGAAGCAGGTCGCGACACAATGATTAAGGGCCTGTGCGAGTCTGCGCTAACCTTTGAAGCGATTATGGTCTGGCGTGAAGAGCTTGAAGAAGGCCGTATTCTTCTGCGTGACATTATTGATCTGGATAGCACCTATAACCTCTCCATTGGTAATGTGCAGGTCGATAATTCTGGCGCGGCTGTGCGTCGTGAAAAAATTGAACGCGGCGAGATCGAAGCAGAAGAAGAAGATCTTAAGCCGGCAGAGCCCACCAAAGACGACATGCCGAAACATGCCGAAGGTGAAAAAACCCTCGAAGATGACGAAGAAGAAGAAGAAGACGAAAAAGTAAATCTGTCTATGGCCGCTATGGAAGCAGAGCTTCGTGACAGTGTGTTCGAAACGCTCAACGCGATTTCACGCGACTTTTCACGCTTCCAAAAACTGCAACAAATGCTTATTCGTGCGCGTTTGAAGGGCAAAGTCCTTCAAAAACCACAACAAGACGAATACGCCGAAATCCAAGACAAAATCATTGCCGAGCTAAAATCATTGCATCTTAACAATGCACGTATTGAAGCTTTGGTTGGGCAACTTTACGCGATTAACAAGCGCCTTATCGGGCTTGAAGGCAAATTAATGCGCCTTGCAGACGGTAATGGTGTGCCACGTCAAGATTTCCTCGCTACATATTTAGGTAGCGAGTTAAACCCGAACTGGGTCGAGAGCCTTGCGGGTAAATCCGAAGCTTGGGACCGTTTTATTGGCCGCGAGAAAATTTCTATCGAGAAAATTCGTTCTGAAATCGCGATCCAAGCCCAAGAAACAGGCGTGCCTGTTGATGAGTTCCGCCGCATTGTACAAACTGTGCAAAAAGGTGAGCGTGAAGCGCGTCAGGCCAAGAAAGAAATGGTCGAAGCCAATCTGCGTCTCGTGATTTCAATTGCCAAAAAATATACAAACCGTGGTCTGCAATTCCTTGACCTTATCCAAGAGGGTAATATCGGCCTGATGAAAGCGGTTGATAAATTTGAATATCGTCGCGGTTATAAATTCTCGACCTATGCCACATGGTGGATCAGACAGGCGATTACCCGCTCTATTGCTGACCAAGCCCGTACAATTCGTATTCCAGTGCATATGATCGAAACGATCAATAAAATCGTGCGAACTTCGCGTCAGATTTTACATGAAATTGGCCGTGAACCAACGCCAGAGGAATTGTCATCCAAACTTGCTATGCCGCTTGAAAAAGTGCGTAAAGTAATGAAAATTGCCAAAGAACCTATCTCTCTTGAAACACCGATTGGTGACGAAGAAGATAGCCAACTTGGCGACTTTATCGAAGACAAGAATGCGATCTTACCGATTGACGCGGCGATCCAGTCAAACCTTCGCGAGACAACGACCCGCGTACTCGCCTCCCTCACCCCGCGTGAGGAACGTGTACTGCGTATGCGTTTTGGTATCGGCATGAACACCGACCATACTCTCGAAGAGGTTGGCCAACAATTCTCAGTGACAAGAGAGCGCATCCGCCAAATCGAAGCCAAAGCCCTCCGCAAGCTCAAACATCCAAGCCGAAGCCGCAAACTCCGCAGTTTCTTGGATCAATAAGAATAAGAAAAGCGTCCTTTATGGGCGCTTTTTATTTATGTAAATACCTGATAACACAACCTATGCATTTATCAGGAGAAAGCGCATTGGATAACTTTACACAAACTGAAATCATATTCGGCATTGCCTTTTTAGTATTTCTTTATTTACTTTGGCAAAAGAAACAGCCTGATAAAAATGGGCGCTTACCAGATTCAGCTATAACGGCCGATAGAGTTGAAAAGTTGATAATTAACGAATTTTCAGCAAAAATAACTGCGAAGACTAGTTCGCCAAACGAGAAAACCATACAAGAACAACTATATAACTTTCTTGAATCAAAAATCTTGCATGTTCAAGAGCATAAACCTATTGGTGGAGTCACTAACAAAAAAATTGATTTCGACATTGGTTGTGGAGCCGTCGGTATAGAAATAAAAATTGGAAAATCAGCGTTTAAAAATACCGAAAGAAATCGGCTAGTGGGGCAGATTACAGATTACAACAAAGCAAATTATTCAAATGACAATTTACTCTTATTGATATTTTGTGATGTGGCCAGCTTTAAACAAAGAGTGTTTCATAAAGACTTGTTAGACACTTTAGCA
Source organism: Robiginitomaculum sp. (assembly GCA_002733905.1). Lineage (GTDB taxonomy): Bacteria > Pseudomonadota > Alphaproteobacteria > Caulobacterales > Maricaulaceae > Robiginitomaculum_A. The sequence continues at coordinate 13,450 of NVXK01000012.1, forward strand.
AACCACTCCGTGAGGGTTCATTTCTTGCCGATCATATCCCCATATGAAAATAGCAATCTGGAAATTTGACATTACGTACGTAATCACGTACATTTACTTCCATGAAAACTACATCTACAACGGATTTCCGTAAGAACTTAGCTAAAATAATGGATCAGGTGAATGAGGATCATGAGCCGATTATTGTGACGCGCAGTAATGGGAAGCCTGCTGTGCTGATTTCACTTGAGGATTATTCAGCGATGGATGAGACGACCTATCTCCTCTCTAGCCCTGCTAACCGTAAGGCACTCTTGGATTCGATTTCACAAATCGACAAGGGCGAAACCATTGACGCAGAATTGCTTGATGAATTGCCAAATGGATGAAGGTCACATTTCCCCAAATTGCATGGGACCAATATGTGTATTGGCAATCGCATGACAAGACCATGTTACCCAAGCTTAATGCCCTTATCAAAGAATGCATGCGACATCCTTTTGAAGGACGCGGAAAACCAGAACCCTTAAAAGGTGATTTATCGGGATATTGGTCACGCCGTATAGACCGCGAACACCGCCTTGTTTACAAAGCCACGAATGACGCGCTGATTATCGTTCAGTGCCGTTATCATTATTAGCCATGCAAACCATTTTCCAAATCCATACCACTGGCTCTGGCCTTTATGAGTTTACGGCGGATGTTGTGGCGTTTGTGGGGGAGCAGAATATGGAGGGCGGGCTGTTGACTTTGTTTGTGCAGCATACGTCGTGTTCCCTATTGATATCCGAGAATGCCGATCCTGATGTGAAGGCGGATATGGATGAGTTCTTTGCGCGGCTTGTGCCCGATGGGCATCACAAAGATATGGCGTGGCTGCGTCATACATGTGAGGAGCCGGATGATATGCCAGCACATATCAAGGCCGCATTGACGCCTGTGTCACTGTCTATCCCCATTGTAAATGGCTGTCTCGGGCTTGGCACATGGCAGGGTATTTACCTGTTTGAGCACCGTATCGTCGCACACGATAGACGCATTATCGGACATATTAGTCGTTAAATTAACGTCATAAAAGCCCAATACCACCGCAGAAAAACGCGAGTCAGCACGCTCAATTTTGCTAGTCAGTTGATTTTTCGACAAAAAAGTGCTATAGATAGGGCATACCTAGTGCGAACGTGCACGCACCCACATCGGTATTCAATAGTTCACTCAATTATAGCGCTCCGCTATGAAAACTTTTGGAGTCCTCGATGAAACACAAATATATCGCAATCAAACTCGCCCTTTTAAGCTGTGCAATGGTTATGGTTTTTATGCATGCGCCTGCCGCCGCGCAAAGCTATCAAATCCTGAACTGTAGTTCTAAGGATTTTCAAAAATCCTACTGCTCTGTACGCAAAGAGATAAATTCGGTTCGCCTACACAAATACATCTCCAAAGCAGATTGTAATTACGGCCAGAGTTGGGGATATGAGGCGCAAAAAATATGGGTGACGGATGGGTGTCGCGCGAAATTTCATGTGAAATTTGGGAGCTTTAATCAAGAACTTATTGATGAGGAAGAAGACGCGATTCTCGGCCTAACGCTTCTTCTTTCCGCCCTTGGCAATGACCCCACAATTATAACACCTCATGATAAAGCGATGCGTAAAGCCGCCGTGCGAACATGTGTGAATTACGCCCAAAGCCTTGCGAAAACGGATGGGGCAGAATCCATTCGTATTGTTGAACCAAAATACGCGCATTTTGCGCGCTATGATGAGCGCTCTCATTTGCAAGCCAAAATAAAAGCACGGCACGTTTCGTCCGAGCGTACCATTCATTTTAGGTGTGATGTTGAGAACAGAAATATCATCTATTTCCATAGCTGGGCAGAAGAAGAAAGGGGAGTGGATTGACCCACTCCCCTCGCTACGAATATATGTGATTGTGTTAGCGACTAGCCCGCAAGAATTGCTTTCACAGCCGCGCCCGCTTTGCCCATGTCCATACGGCCAGAGAACTCGCCTTTTAATTTGCCCATAACTTTGCCCATGTCTTTTAGGCATGTGGCGTCAAGCACATCAACAGCAGATTTCACCGCCGCAATTAACTCGTCATCGCTTAACGGGGTTGGCATGTAGACTTTAATAATATCAATTTCGGAACGTTCACGCTCGGCAAGTTCTGGGCGGCCATTGTCTTCGTAAATTTTCGCGCTTTCTTGGCGTTGTTTTACCATTTTTGCCAGAAGGGACAAAATTTCAGCACTATCTATACCATTTGGACGGTCTTCGGCACGGGCTGCGATGTCGCGGTCTTTGATGGCAGCGTTGACGAGCCTTAATGTGGATACGGTCAGTTTTTCTTTTGCCTTCATGGCGGTTTTCATCCCGTCCACTATCTCTGTTCTCAAGGTCATATTCTTCCTTATCGGTTATTTTGATGGCCAATTTGAATTTCCAGTGTCTTAGCATACAAAATACACCGCAAACAGCCCTAAATCTCCTTGACCTTCCCCGTCCCTATGCCTAGTTTCCGGGCGTTTGAATGTCATATAGTTTTATGCGCAGAAAGCGGGTATTTATGAGCAACCAGTCAAAAAATTACAGCCAAAGCAAATCTCCAACGGGAATTCTCGTTCTTGCCAATGGCCAAGTATTCTATGGTTCTGGCTGTGGCGCCACTGGCGACGCTCTCGGCGAAGTGTGCTTTAACACCGCTATGACGGGGTATCAAGAAATCCTCACCGACCCATCCTATAGCGCACAAATCATCTGTTTCACCTTCCCTCATGTCGGCAATACAGGCACGAATTCAGAAGACGAAGAAGCAGCATGTAGCGACGCAGAACGCGCAGCATGTGGCGCAATTTTTCGCGAAAACATTACAGAGCCAGCCAGTTGGCGCGCCCAGTCCCATCTGGACACATGGTTAAAAGACCGCAATATCATTGGCCTATCGGGCGTAGATACACGCGCATTGACCGCCTTTATCCGCGAAAACGGCATGCCAAACGGCGTGATTGCTCATAGTCCAGAGGGTGAATTTGACATCCCTGCCCTTACCGCCAAAGCGAAAGCATGGGCTGGTTTAGTCGGTAGCGATCTTGCTAAAGACGTGACAACGCCGCAAAATTACGAGTGGGACGAAAGCCGCTGGGAACGCGCAACGGGTTATGGCAAGGCATCAGGCGACACTAAACATGTGGTGGTCATTGATTACGGCGTCAAGCGCAATATCCTCCGCTCGCTCGCGTCCGCAGGCATTACAACAACCGTCGTACCTGCCAGTATGAGCGCGGCAGATATTCTTGCGAAAAACCCAGACGGCGTTGTGCTCTCGAACGGCCCTGGCGATCCAGAGGCAACAGGCGCATATGCATTACCAATTATCAAAGATTTAATCGTGAGCGGCAAACCTGTATTTGGCATATGTCTTGGCCATCAAATGTTAGCGCTCGCCCTTGGCGCGAAAACCCTCAAAATGGAACAAGGCCATCACGGCGCGAACCATCCTGTCAAAGATTTTGAAACAGGCAAGGTTGAGATTGTCTCTATGAACCACGGTTTTGCTGTTGACGCAGAGAGCCTGCCAAGCGGCGTATCCGCGACGCACCAATCTCTCTTTGATGGTACAAATTGCGGCCTTCGCCTCGACGGAAAACCTGTATTCTCAGTACAACATCACCCCGAAGCAAGCCCCGGCCCAAGAGACAGCTTCTACATTTTCGAAAGATTTGCTGCGACGCTTTAAAACGTCCTTATTTGTTTGGGTATCCAGCAATAATTGTGAGCGGGGCTGTAGCTGTTCTCACACGAGACGGATCACCCCATGCTTGTTTGAGTTTTGCTTCGGCATGCACAAAGAAGCTATCCCCTTGGTCTTGCATACAACGGCGTGTTGCAGACCAAGTGTGTAAATAATTCATCAATCCGCTAAAGTCCCATTGCGTGGAAATACTGATATCTGGAACCGTGAGCTTTTCGAATGGGAAAACCACGTCTCGGTAACCATCTATGACAAGTTGGTTTTGCGGCGCCCAATAGGGGGCGATCACGGATTTTACGCTATCCTCTATGATTTCATCGATTTCTTTTGTGACGACGAACCAACCATAACTATAGGTGATGAATAGCCCTGTAGGTTTCAACACACGTTTTACTTCGGGCCAAAATTCATCAAAATCAAACCAGTGCAAGGCTTGGGCAACATTTACACAATCAAACATTCCTGTATCAAATTCTGTTTTTTCGGCAGGACTAACAGAAAATTTTGTATTCTCTATGTCGAGATGGTTAGCAATTTGTGTCTCACTAATATCTGTCGCACATACATTATCAAAGCATTGAGACAAGCCCAAAGCGGCTTGTCCATTTCCTGTTGCACAGTCCCAAACGCTGCGGTGGTGCTCACATAAGCCCATCATAAACTCAAATAATTCATATGGGTATGTCGGCCGAGCTTTGGCATATAGATCAGATTTATCGTTAAATAATTTTGAAGTATCTGCCATATGTTTTGCGTTACCTTTTGAGAATTGAAAACGTGTTTATTTTAACCTGTTTTGACGTACCTAATTTTACTCACCTAATCTTATTGGGGCAATGTTGGTTATAGATTTCGATGGCTTCGGGCATGAGGCGGTTGAAATCGGCGATGCGGGTTTCAGGGGATGGATGGGTTGAGGAAAACTCTTGTGGGGTGTTCCCACCGCTTGCCTCTTTCATACGGGCCCAAAGTTTTGGGGCTTCGCGGGGATCGTAGCAAGCACGGGACATCAAAACGAGGCCAATATAATCTGCTTCTGATTCGTGAGAGCGTGAGAATGGGAGTGCAAAACCGTATTTAGAAATACCGCCGAACACGCCCATAACGGCGCGTTGTGCCCCCATATCCATGCCGCCTGCGCCCATTGAAACGCCTGCGCCAACAATGCGTTGTAGGTTTTGTTGCGCCATGCGTTCTGCGCCGTGATGCGCCAGCGCGTGACCGATTTCATGGCCCATAATCGCAGCCAGACCGTCCTCGTTTAACGCAACGGGAATAATGCCCGTATATACGGCTGTATAGCCACCCGGTAGGGCGAAAGCATTGACTTGATTGGCGTCAATGACATTAAACTGCCAATCAAAGCCCGGGTCTTCGTCCGCAGCGGCGGTGGCAATTTTACGGCCAATTTCGCGGACTTTACTCACAATTGGGCCCGTTTGTAAGACTTGCCCACGGCTATCGTTTAAAATTTGTGTGTAGGATTGCAAGCCGAGCTGCATTTCTTGCACTGGTTTCATGGTGCGGAGTTGTTTGCGCCCTGTGTAAGGCACTGTTTTTTGGTTGGCCAAGTAATAGACACCTGCGCCAAGCGCAAAGAGTACCATTATTTTCCAACGAAACCCACCGCCACGACGCCCAAGGGTTTGTCTGCCTAAACTTTGTCTACGATATCTTTGTCTGCCCATGATGAAAACCCGCTCTTTATTTGTAACCACGACAAATTGCCCTGTTTACACTCCCCGACTCCCCTAAAATCGCCTATTGTTGTCACTTTTACAAGCACGAATGCTTGTATATTTTGTCGTGCCGCTTTATGAGTACGAAATTTTGTATTTCTATCAAAATTCTTTCACGGGATTTTGTCTACACGCGAGTATGATTATGGGTAAAAGAACAGATATCAAAAGCATACTCATTATCGGTGCCGGCCCTATTGTTATTGGCCAAGCCTGCGAGTTTGACTATAGCGGCGTTCAGGCCTGTAAAGCCCTTAAGGAAGAAGGCTACCGCATTATTTTGGTCAATTCTAACCCTGCGACGATTATGACCGATCCTGCCATGGCGGACGCGACCTATATCGAGCCGATTACACCAGAATTTGTTGAAAAAATTATCGCAAAAGAACGCCCAGATGCGCTCCTCCCGACCATGGGTGGGCAAACGGCTCTTAATACCGCGCTCGCCCTTGAAGAAAGCGGCGTGCTTAAAAAATACAATGTTGAAATGATTGGCGCGAAAGCGGACGCGATTGATAAAGCCGAGAACCGTGAGCGTTTCCGTGACGCTATGGTGAAAATCGGGCTTGAAAATCCACGCGCTGTTATTATCAGCGCCCCAGACGGCGACCTTAATGCAGGTGTGGCCGAAGCCGTGCGTTTGCTGCCTGAAACGGGTCTTCCTGCAATTATTCGCCCTGCATTTACCATGGGCGGTACGGGCGGCGGTATTGCGTATAATATGGAAGAGTTCGAGCATTTCATTCGCTCTGGCTTGGACGCGTCTCCGACAAATCAGGTTTTGGTGGATGAAAGTCTTCTTGGGTGGAAAGAATTCGAGATGGAAGTTGTCCGCGACAAAGCTGACAATTGCATCATTATTTGCGCCATTGAAAATATTGATCCAATGGGCGTGCATACGGGCGATTCCATTACGGTTGCCCCTGCCCTGACGCTCACTGATAAAGAATACCAAACCATGCGCGACGCTTCGATTGCTGTCTTGCGCGAAATCGGCATTGAGACAGGTGGATCAAATGTACAATTTGGTTTGAACCCGAAAGATGGCCGTATGGTCGTCATTGAAATGAACCCCCGCGTGTCTCGCTCTTCTGCATTGGCGTCCAAAGCCACGGGCTTTCCGATTGCCAAGATCGCGGCCAAGCTTGCTGTAGGCTATACGCTTGACGAACTTGATAATGACATTACGGGCGCAACACCTGCCGCGTTTGAACCGACACTTGATTATGTCGTTACAAAAATTCCGCGTTTTGCCTTTGAAAAATTCCCGGGTGCGGAGCCGCTCCTGACCACATCAATGAAATCTGTTGGTGAAGCGATGGCGATTGGTCGTAATTTCAAAGAAAGCATGCAAAAAGCTTTGCGCTCGCTTGAAACTGACCTTGTTGGTTTTGATGATATGGAGCTTGATACGTCTTCGGATGATATCAATACGGTAATGCGTACCGAGCTTGCGAGAGCCACACCAGACCGACTTCTCATGGTGGCGCAAGCGTTTCGTGTCGGGTTTTCGGTCGAGACGATTAACGAGATTACAGGCATTGATCCATGGTTCTTGCGTCAAATCGAGGAGATTGTTGGTGCAGAAAATTGGGTAAAAGAGAACGGTCTTCCCGAAGATGCACAAACACTCCGCGAGCTTAAAAAGGATGGGTTCTCTGATGCCAGACTTGGACAGCTTACGGATCAAACAGAACACGAAGTGCGTGCACTTCGTCGCGGCCTAAACGTTCGTCCTGTTTACAAGCGGGTGGATACATGTGCGGCTGAGTTTGCGGCGAAAACGCCTTATATGTATTCAGCCTATGAAACACCTTCATTTAACGATGAACCCGAATGCGAAAGCCGCCCGACAGATCGTAAGAAAGTTATTATCCTCGGTGGCGGGCCTAACCGTATCGGCCAAGGGATCGAGTTTGATTATTGCTGTTGCCACGCGGCCTATGCGCTTGCTGAAATCGACATTGAATCCATTATGGTCAATTGTAACCCAGAAACAGTTTCTACGGATTATGACACATCAGACCGTTTATACTTCGAGCCATTGACGGAAGAAGATGTGCTTGAGCTTATTGAAAAAGAGCGCTCCAATGGCGAGCTTCTTGGCGTGATCGTGCAATATGGCGGCCAGACACCTTTGAAACTTGCCGAAGCGCTAGAAGACAATAACATTCCATTACTGGGGACAAAACGTGACGCTATCGACCTTGCCGAAGACCGTGAACGGTTTAAAGCTTTGCTTGATGAGCTTAATCTATTGCAACCCAAAAATGCCATTGCAAGAACAGACGAAGAAGCTGCTAAAGCGGCGGAGTTTGTTGGGTATCCGGTTGTCCTTCGTCCAAGCTTTGTGCTTGGCGGGCGGGCGATGGAAATTGTTGAAAATGAAGCCGACTTAAAACGCTATGTGCGTGAAGCGGTTAAAGTTTCTGGTAAATCACCACTCTTGATTGACCAATATCTACGTGACGCTATCGAGGTGGATGTCGACGCGATTTGTGACGGTACGGATGTTTATGTCTCTGCGGTTATGGAACATATTGAAGAAGCGGGTGTGCATTCAGGCGATAGCGCTTGCTCATTGCCTCCTTATACATTGTCACCAAAAATGGTTGCGGAACTTGAACGACAAACGGAATTACTCGCCATGTCTCTTGGCGTCGTGGGGCTGATGAATGTTCAATACGCAGTCAAAGGCGACAAGGTTTATCTGATCGAAGTCAATCCGCGCGCCTCACGTACGGTTCCGTTTGTGGCGAAAGCAATTGGCGTTCCGATTGCCAATATTGCAGCTAAAGTTATGGCGGGGATGAAGCTAACAGAATTTGATTTAACAAAGCGTCCACGTGCAAAATACGCTGTTAAAGAGGCCGTTTTCCCATTCGCGCGATTCCCGGGTGTCGATACAGCACTTGGCCCAGAAATGCGCTCTACGGGTGAGGTTATGGGGCAGGCGAATAGCTTTGGACTGGCTTTTGGTAAATCTCAGCTTGGTGGGGGCGTTACCCTCCCTGAAACGGGGATCGTATTTATTTCTGTCAAAGACGGAGACAAAGAAGGCATGGTTCCTGTTGCCCGAGAACTTATTGAACTTGGTTTTACAGTTATCGCAACGGGTGGGACGGCTAAGTTTTTACAAGACAAAAACCTTGACGTTGCGTCTATAAAGAAAGTGTCAGAGGGTCGCCCTCATATTGTTGACGAGATTAAGAACGGCAAGATTGCGCTTATGTTCAACACCACATGGGGCAAGCAGTCTCTTAAAGACAGTTTCTCTCTCAGACGCTCTGCACTCACGGCAAAAGTTCCGTATTTCACAACGGCTTCTGGTGCGCGTGCCGCCCTTGCTGCAATACGCGATTTGTCCAATGAAGATTATGACGTTATCAGCCTTCAAGACGCTGGATAGGTTTATGCGTGCCGCTGCTAAAAACAGCGGCACTAAATACGCAAATTAACGCCGTTTTTTTATTGCCGCGTGATATGCGCGCAAACGCTCATCACCCAGATCGCGAATGAAACTTGAAAGTAGTCTTGTACTACATCTTTTATTTGCGTATTTTTCACGTAACGACGTCATTCGTGTAGATGATGCGTTTAAAAACCCAGCCTCTTCACATGATGTCTGTGCTTTTACTGTCATTGCTTGGTAAACTTTCGCAATACCTGCATCAGTTTTCAAGTCTTGGGTCTTCACAACAATACTTACACGACTGTTATTGAACACCATTGCTTGGGCGGGTAAGGCCGAGAACATCAAACCTGCAGCCATGACAGTTGCAAGTGATGCCTTGACGGTAAAGCGGGAAGTGTTCACATTAAGGGTAGGTTTATTATGCATTATTTCATCTCCATGTTGTTAATGCGTGATAGATACGGCGGTAAGGGTGCAACCTTACCGCCACTCGATAAGATATATTAGCTTGAAGGTCGGAAGAACTCGCTAATATAACTTATTGTTTATCAATAACACATCTTGAATCATTTTCAATTAACAATTTATTGAAAAACAATAATAATTGGTAATGTTACCTGCATAAAAGCCTGCTCTCATTTTATAAATGCAGGTATTGATACAGTTAAAACGCTTAGAAGCTTGCATTTTTGAAGTCTAATCCTTATGTTCCCGCCTCTTGCGAGACTTGCTCGACCATTTTGGGAAAGCTTTTCTCTTTGCAGTTATGATTTTTTAAGACTTAAGACGGATGAATGAGATATGCAAAAATTTCCGATGACAGTATTTGGCCACAACGCTTTAGAAACAGAGTTAAAACAACTCAAAACCGTTGAGCGCCCCTATATTATTAATGCGATTTCTGTTGCGCGTGATCATGGTGACTTGAAAGAGAACGCTGAATATCACGCCGCTAAAGAGAAACAGGGCTTTATCGAAGGCCGTATTCAAGAACTGGAATCCAAACTGTCTCTTGCCCATATTATTGACGTCGCAAAATTGACGGGGAATACGGTTAAATTTGGCGCAACGATTACAATCGAGAACATTGACACTGACGAACAGTCTACATATCAAATCGTCGGTGAAGACGAGGCCAATGTTAAAGAGGGTAAAATCTCCATCACAGCACCGATTGCACGCGCCATGATTAGTAAAGAGATTGGTGATGAATTTGAAGTCCATGCCCCCGGTGGTGCCAAGGGTTATGAAATCATGAATGTCGCCTACATCTAATGACAACTGGCCCAACATCTTGCTGGGTCATAAGTGATGGACGACGCGGCATTGAGAATCAGGCATGCGGCATAGCAGAAGCTTTGGCGCGCCTACAGCCCCTCAACATTCACCGTCACACTATCGTACCAAAGGCTAATATACCAAAAACTGGAAAATCAGGTGCTTTTTTCAAAGCCCTCCCCCCTCTCCTACAATTCGCATTCAAATCTCAACCATGTGATTATGGACTAACAGACGCTTTGCCACGTATTGCTATTGGTTGTGGACGGCAAGCTATAGCGCCTTTACTTGCTCTGAAAGCAAAGGCTGGTGAGCATATATATACAATTTATGTGCAGGCACCGCGCATAAACGCCAACCGCTTTGATCTTGTCATTGTACCCCACCATGATAAAATTAGCGGTGCCAATATTGAAAGAATGATAGGGTCGCCCAATAGACTAACAACCACGCGCCTCAAAAATGATATGGCATTTTTCTTTCAAAACATAAGCGCCCTCCCCACACCACGCATAGCCGTATTCATTGGTGGAAACTCAAAAACACATAGGCTTAGCAACACTATACATAAGAAACACTTGAGCGCCATTCATACACTCTTAGGCCAAAAAATGTCATTGATGATAACCACATCTCGCCGCACGCCAGAATGGGTCAAGGCAGACTATCAAAAACTCGCGAAGGCTGAACATAATATTTGGTATGCAGACGGCTCTGGTGACAATCCTTATTTCGCATTTTTAGCAAGTGCAAATGCTCTACTTGTCACAGAAGACAGTACCAACATGCTGACCGAAGCATGTTTTACAGGAAAACCAGTTTTCAGCCTTCCAATGCAAGGAAGGCACGGAAAATTTAAAAACCTCTACTCCGAACTTGCCCAAAGATGCAATCTTACACCGTTTACCGGCCTGATTGATGGAGAAGGCTATCCACCACTTGACGAAACATCTCGTATCGCAAAAGCTATTTCGCAGCGATTGGATTCCTGAAAACCTTATTAAAATACCGCATACATTTGCGCTTGGTACTTGCCATACCCTAGCCCCCCCCTTATCTAAATAAGAACACATAAAAAATAGAGAATACTATGACTGATACTATCCACCACAAAGTTCTTATTATTGGTTCTGGCCCTGCGGGCTATACTGCCGCTGTTTACGCGGCGCGGGCTATGTTAGAACCTGGCATTGTAGCCGGCATGCAGCCTGGTGGCCAATTGACGATTACAACTGATGTGGAAAATTATCCAGGTTTTCCCGAAATCCAAGGCCCAGACCTTATGGAGCATTTCAAAACCCATGCTTTGAAATTTGGCACGAAAATGCATGAGGATATTATCACTGATGTAGACTTCTCGTCTCGCCCGTTCAAAATGACTGGCGATACGGGGCAAAACTATACAGCAGACGCCGTTATTATTGCCACAGGTGCACAAGCGAAATGGCTTGGCCTTCCTTCTGAAGATACCTTCCAAGGCTTTGGCGTTTCCGCCTGTGCCACATGTGATGGTTTCTTTTACCGCGATAAAGAAGTTATCGTTGTTGGTGGCGGCAATACTGCCGTAGAGGAAGCTCTCTTTCTTACCAATTTTGCGAGCAAAGTTACACTCGTCCATCGCCGCGATACATTGCGGTGCGAGAAGATTTTGGAAAAACGTTTATTTGAAAACCCAAAGGTGGAAATTCTATGGAATACGACACTTCTAGAAATTCTTGGCGATGAAATGCCGAAAGGTGTGACGGCCGCGAAACTCATGAATGTGAAAACGAAAGAAGTTTATGACCTCCCCGTTCACGGGATTTTTATTGCCATTGGGCACAAACCTTCTACTGATGTTTTTAAGGGTCATGTAAAAATGAACCAAGGCGGATATATTGAAACGGCTCCAGACAGTACTGCGACTGATATCCCTGGGGTATTTGCCGCTGGCGATGTCAGTGACGAAACTTTCCGTCAGGCGGTTACAGCAGCAGGGCTAGGGTGTATGGGCGCATTGGAAGCAGAACGCTGGCTTACAGAGCAAGCAGAAAAGACTTAAGAGAAAAACATATGCCAGATAGTCTTGATTGGGACAAATTAAAAACATTCCACGCCGCCGCAGAGACAGGCTCTCTTACAGCAGCAGCGGCAAGGCTTCGCATATCACAATCAGCAGTTAGCCGCCAAATCACCTCGCTAGAAGGACAATTAAAAGCACCGCTCTTTCATCGTCACGCACGCGGACTTACCCTCACGGAACAAGGGCGCATCCTCTTTAAAGCAGCTCATGACATGGCGCATCAAGCGGCACTTGCCCAAGCAAATGTCATGGATTCTCAAGATAAACCGCAAGGTATATTACGCGTTTCGACACCAATTTCTCTTGGTTCCAACTGGTTGATTTCAATTTTACCTGCCTTTATCAAAGCCTACCCCCTGATTCATGTCCAGCTTATTTTAGAAGATGAGGAACATGATTTATCATCATTTGACGTAGACTGTGCGTTGCGGCCTTGGCCCTCTACACAAGGCGACCTTATTGAACGCAAACTAGGAACGATTTCACAAAGTCTTTATGCTTCGCATAATTACCTCGCCACGAACGGTGCGCCGCATGATGTTCACGATCTTGACAACCATTCTATTGTTGCCTTTGGCAATTTGATCCCAAGTCGCCTGAATACGTCTAATTGGGTAATGGAACTTGGGCGTCCCGAAGGTGATCCACGTATTCCTATGCTCACAGTAAATAATCTTCACGGTATAATGCGTGCGGCCGAGGCAGATATCGGCATTGTCGGCATTCCAGATTATATGGTTGCTATGTCACGAAGGCTTGTGCGCGTTCTACCGCAGGTCAGTGGGAAACCATTCGATGTCTATTTTGTTTACCCAACTGAATTACGCGGCTCGACCCGTGCCAAGGTATTTCGTGAGTTCTTAATGGAAGCCGCGAAAAAGTGGCGAACATTTTAGGGTAACATCGCCGATAGGTATGCATATATGCATAGAAGCTGTGACATATTAGGCCTGCTCATTCATACTTTTTTATTCTATATAATGGACATCGAATGATTGATGCGTCCCTTGTGTCTCATTTGAACAACCGCATACGGTTCCTCCCCGAATAGTATTGCGAAGACTTCAGCCGGACCTCTTTTGAGTGTCCGGCTTTTTTTTGCCCTCACTTACAGATAGTTAACCATATGCATTTACCTTGCCCTAAATAAGACGGTGTGGGGGAAAGTTTGGACAAGAATGGGTAATAATGACTCGCACGCACCAAGGCAGATTACCGTCAATGGGGGTAAAATTGACAATTTCCGCTTAAAGGAAGGCATGGAAGCCGAGTTTTTCCAAATTCTTGACGAAGCTCTTGATATTGGCATTAGTATTCTGGATGAAAACCTCAATTATCTATATGTGAACAAATGCGCGACCTCTACGATGGGCTTAACACAAGAGTCCTTCGCCATTGGCGACCCACTCAGTAAAGTTCACGACATAATGGTGGCGAAAAACATCATTGACCCGGAAACTTTAAATAATAAAAAGCTTTCTTCTGACGAATTACAAGCGCAATACCAAAAAGGGCAAGATGTTAGCAACAATCTAGTGCGTTTGAATACGGGGGTCATTGAACGTGTATACCGAAAACAAACGCCCAAAGGTTACACCGTTTCCGTCGCCTATGACGTAACACAACTCGCCCAAAAAGAAGAGATGTTACAAAAATCTCTGGAACTCGGGAACTCAGGGTATTGGCTTTATGATTTCAAACATAAGAAAATTGAACTTAGTCCGTCGATAAGCTCCATTATTACGCCCGAGGAAGTTGATAAAGTTTACGCAAGGGGCATAATGGCAATTATTCACCCAGAAGACCGGGTTCTTTTCAAAAATGCCCTAAAATCAATGATGAAAAATGGTGATACTATAGATTTCACATACCGTAATGTAGCTGGTGATAAATGGTATCGTACCACAGGAAATTCTGAAAGAGACTTGAGCGGAAAACTTGTACGGTTACGCGCTTTTGTAAAGGATATCACGCAAGAAACAATGCAAGCCCACGAGCTTGAGAAAGCAAAGGATGAAGCCGTCGCTGCAAATATTGCGAAGTCAGAGTTTCTTGCAAATATGAGCCACGAAATACGTACGCCAATGAATGGTGTACTTGGCATGGCTGAGCTTTTAGGAGAAACAGACATTGATGATCGCCAGCGCGAATTCATTGAGGTTATCCAACAATCATCCAATGCACTCCTGACAATTATTAATGACATTCTTGATTTTTCCAAAATAGAAGCGGGGGCTTTTGAACTTGATCCTGTTCCATTTGATTTACGTGACGCCCTTGATGACATTGCATCTTTGCTCAACATTAAAGTGCAAGAAAAAAATTTAGAACTTATCATTGACTACCCTACACATATGGAAAGTTTCTTCATTGGTGATGTAAGCCGCATTCGACAGATTGTTATGAACCTACTTGGAAATTCTGTTAAATTTACAGAAACGGGCCATATTTTGATTGCTGTAGCTGTTAAAAATTTCTCAAACACGCGCGCAGAATTAAACGTAAGTATTACCGATACGGGTATTGGGATTGAGAAAGAAAAACTCGATCATATTTTTGAAAAATTCACGCAAGCGGATAACTCGACAACACGTGTTTATGGTGGGACCGGTTTGGGGTTAAGTATTTCAAGACGTATTGTAGAGCTTATGGGGGGTAAACTCTCGGTCAGTTCCGTGTTTGGCGAAGGTTCAACATTTTCCTTCACCATTCCATTGCCAATAGATACACAAGCAGAGCGTCAGGTTAAAGACACAGCCAACCTAAACGGCTTAAAGGCACTTATCGTTGACGATATCATGCTCAACCAAACCATACTTACAGAACGACTGAAAGCATGGGATATGCGGACTCTTGCTGTGAGCGATTCTGTCGCGGCTGTCAAAGCCATCAAACATGCTGAAAATATTGGCGACCCTTTTAGTATTATTTTACTCGATTATTTAATGCCAGGCATGCATGGGCAAGAATTGGCACGTCTCCTTACAAATGACCCCATGATTCACAAACCGTCAATCATCATGCTCTCCTCTTGCGATCAGCCCGTATCTACTGCTGACTTACTTGCTATAGGAATTGATAGTTATTTAATGAAACCTGTAAGGGAGGGCATTCTTTATGACAACCTTATAAAGGTTGTTTCGAAAAAAACTCAGCGTCAAGCCCTTGCGAGCACCGAAACAAGTGCCTACGGGCATTTCGAAGCACAAACCATTGCACCGAACAAGACACCAATACTTGTCGCTGAGGACTTCCTTTTGAACCAAGATGTCGTGCGTTTAATGTTGCAAGATTCACATTATGTTCCCCATTTTGTGAATAACGGTAAAGAAGCCGTAGATTTATTTATTTCGCAACCTGACACATTCTCTCTGGTACTCATGGATATTTCAATGCCAGTTATGGATGGCTATGAAGCAGCGCAACGTATTCAAGAATTTTTAACTTCGCAAAAACGACCTTCAATCCCCATTATTGCACTCACGGGGCACGCCCTTAAAAATGACAGAGAAAAGTGCATGAATGCTGGCATGCATGACTATTTAATGAAGCCCGTGAAAAAAGAAGATATATTGAAAGCCCTCGATTATTGGACAAACACAACTTCGCACCTCAATATAGCTATCTAGATAACTGCCTAGCCCCTATAAAATACAATCAAAAATCGAATTATATTCGTCCACCCGCTTACAGTTCATTAACTATCTGACCATATGTTGTCCCAATTAAATGCATTGGGATGTAATTATGGAACGAATATGGCCGACACCCAAGCACCTGCGTCTGAACAAACAATTATCGCGCATAAATCAGTAGATTTTTTTCGTATTGTTACAGGTAAAGAAGTTGATTTTTTTCAACTTCTTGATGAAGCACTTGATGTTGGCATTAGCATTTTAGATCAACAGCTCAACTTTTTGTATGTCAATAAATATGCAGCGAAAACAATGGGACTTGATAAATCCGAATTTAGTGTCGGTCAGTCTATGGCCGACGTTCATCATTTAATGATCAAAAACAAGGTCACGTCTGCTGAGTATTTAGGCAATGGCGAATTGAGTGCAATGCCCGAATCCGATGGAGACCAATCATTGAAACTTGCATCAGGTTTCATTCCCATGCTCGATGGTACAACTCATAAAATCACACGAAAACGCACAAAACATGGTTTGACAATATCTATCAATCACGACGTCACACAGCTTATGCATAAAGAAGAAATGCTAGAACGTTCACTCGAGCTAGGAAAGTCCGGGTATTGGATTTACGATTTTGCAGAGAAAAAAATAGAGCTCAGCCCTTCTCTTCATACCATTATCACGAAAGATGAAGTCAGAGCTATTTATGCGAATGGCGTTATCTCTATCATTCACCCAGAAGACCGTAATGCCTTCAAATTATCTCTTGGTGAAATGCGTAAAAGCGGAGATGTTGCAGCTTTCACCTACCGTAATATTGCAGGTGACAAATGGTACCGGACGACGATAAGCTCTGAACGTAGCCAAGCAGGAAAGCTATTGCGTCTACGTGCTTTTGTCACAGATATTACAAAAGAGACATTACAGGCCATCGAGTTAGAAGAGGCAAAAGATGTCGCTATTGCTGCCAATATTGCCAAGTCCGAGTTTCTCGCAAATATGAGCCATGAAATACGCACACCTATGAACGGTGTTCTTGGCATGGCAGAACTCCTCGCAGACACAGACATAGATGACCGCCAACGTGAATTCATCAAAGTTATTCAACAATCTTCAAATGCACTTCTTGATATCATAAATGACATTTTAGATTTCTCAAAGATTGAAGCGGGTGCATTCGATCTTGACCCAGTACCATTTGATCTACGAGAATCATTGGATGACATTGCTAAATTACTGAGCGTGAAGGCGCAAGAACAGGGCCTGGAACTCGTTATAAATTACCCCCCCGATCTAGAGCATTTATTTGTTGGCGATATGAGTAGGTTGAGACAAGTGATTATGAATCTTGTTGGCAATTCTATCAAATTTACCGAAACGGGTCATATCCTCATTGATGTAGCGGTTAAAAAATACTCGCATAACCGGGCGGGCTTACGCATAAATATTACCGATACAGGCATTGGTATTAAAGCAGACAAACAAGAACGTATTTTTGAAAAATTTACACAAGCAGACAATTCTACAACTCGCGTTTATGGGGGCACAGGCTTAGGTCTCAGTATTTCAAAACGCATTTCCCAGCTTATGGGCGGTGACCTCACGCTAAAATCAACTTTTGGCGAAGGGTCTACCTTTACAATATCGGTTCCGATTCCCATAGACATTCAAGCGGAACGCAATAAAGCCCCATTAGAAGGCTTAACATCTCTCAATGACATTAAAGCATTGATCGTCGATGATCTTGAGATTAACCGCACGATTTTAACCCAACGACTAAAAGCCTGGAATATGACATCGGTTGCTGTTTCCGGTCACCGTGACGCTACCGAAGCCCTTGTGACCGCGAAACAAGAAGGGGTACCTTTTGATGTCATTCTTTTAGATTTTCTCATGCCTGAAATGAACGGGCAACAACTTGCAACACAATGGTCGAAACAATCCTTAACAGGACATATTCCGATCATCATGCTCTCGTCATGTGACAAGATTGATACAGCCGCGAACCTGAAAGCCGTTGGCATTTACAGGCATTTAACAAAACCCGTCAGAGATAAGCATCTTTATGACGTACTGATCGCCACGATCGCAAAGAAAATACTCGACGAGAATATCAGTAATAAAGAAAATATGTCAGCCCCTGACCTCGAAGCGGATAATATTGACGCCAATATAGAGACACGACCACAGCGCGGGCGGGGAAAAGTAAAAATACTCGTCGCAGAAGATTTCATGCTGAATCAAGATGTCATACGGCTCATGCTTATTGATTCAAATTATGAACCTGTATTTACCAATAACGGACTTGATTCCGTCAATGAATTCCAAAGAAATCCAAATTCCTATGCTGCCGTTCTTATGGATATTTCCATGCCAGTTATGGATGGTTATGAAGCGACGTCCCATATTCGGGAATTTGAATCGACAAATGGTCGGTCTCCCATTGGGATTATTGCATTAACAGGACACGCCCTCAAAAACGACCGTGAGAATTGTCTCGACAGCGGCATGGATGACTACCTGACCAAGCCTGTCAAGAAAGAGCTTCTTATTAAAACACTGGATAAGTGGACACAGGCACATGCACTCGCTATTCGTTCCGCATAAAGCTATCTTACCAATGCACAAAACTCTTGAATACGTGTGCATGCTGTTTTGAGAGAGTGCATATCGGATGCGTAAGAAATTCTAAAATTTGGTGACCCGTGAAAAGCCGTTCCCGGCACAACGGCCACATGTGCTTCTTCCAATAAGCTCTCTGCAAAGTCCACATCAGATGTAAGGACACGTCCGCCAGCGCTTGTCTTACCCATAAGTTCCGCACAACTCGGATAGACATAAAATGCGCCGTCAGGCGTCGGGCAATCTATACCTTTCGCCGCATTTAACATTGATACGACCATGTCACGGCGTTCGACAAAAATTGCGTTGCGCTGTGTCATAAAATCATGTTGCCCGTTCAGAGCTGCGACCGCTGCCCATTGACTAATTGAGCACGGATTAGACGTGGTTTGTGCCATGACTTTCGCCATTAATTTTATTAAATCAGCAGGCCCTGCCCCATAACCGATGCGCCAGCCTGTCATTGCATACGCTTTTGATAAACCGTTCATCGTCAACGTACGCCCATATAAATCAGGGGCAACTGCCGCTATCGTTGCGAAAACATGGTCATCATAAACAAGGTGTTCATACATATCATCGGTAAGGATCATCACATGATCATTTTGTCGCAAAACCTCGGCCAAAACAGATAATTCGTCTGCGCTATATAACATTCCTGTCGGGTTCGACGGCGAATTCAAGATAAGCCATTTTGTGCGTGGCGTGATCGCTTTGCTAAGGGCTTGAGGCGTAAGCTTATAATTCTGGGCTTGAGAACACGTCACCACCACAGGTTCGCCCCCTGCTAGCCTGACCATTTCAGGATAAGATACCCAACAAGGACTTGGTATAATCACCTCGTCTCCTGCGTTCAATGTTGCTATCAGCGCGTTAAAAATAATGGGTTTACCACCTGGCGCCACACTGATTTGCTCTGGTGTATAGACTAAATTATTATCGCGTTTCAACTTGGCGCAAATCGCCTGTTTCAATTCAGGGATGCCGTCAACGGCAGTATATTTTGTTTTGCCTTGTGCAATGGCCTCAACGGCCGCCATTTTAATGTGTTCAGGTGTATCAAAATCTGGCTCCCCTGCCCCCAAAGCAATAACATCTATGCCTTGCGCGCGCAGGTCTCTGGCCTTTTGTGTCACGACGAGTGTTGCGGAGGGTTTCACGCGCTCTAAAACCCGTGAAGACAATATTTTATTGGTCATAAGTTTCTCCGTACCGATCATCGTTAATCTAAGGCATATACTAAAAATAGAAATACATGTTTTTCTTTTCGTCAAAATGAAAATGTCACAAAAATACCATTTTTCCGCCCTACTCCTCACACAATCGCGCATCATATATCTACCAACGAAAATAGAATATGGTCAGACAACAGATGAGACCAAATGAAAGGATGTAGAATGACCCATTATAGTTTTGAAAAATTCCTAGGTATAGCAAGCCTGATTATCGTCCTTATTATTGGTGTGTCGCAATTTTCAAAACCCCAACTTGGGTCGCCCAATACAATGGTGGTTTATGCGCCTTAATACACGTATCCAGCCAGACATTCCTGTCACGACACCATCGTTCAAAGTTTCAATTGCCGATATTGCTCACGATTATACAGTCACAAGGAACACTCAACTCTCTTTTCTTAAGCATGTCCGAATCAATGATCTGATAGAAATTGAAACAGAAAACCAGAAACGCCTCAAATTTAGAGTCACGAAGGTAGAAATTGCACATCAAGACATTTGCAAACCAAATCTATCGCCTGAAATTGACGAGAAACAACAGCTTGAACTTATCACCTCTTACCCCTTTGATTCTATGAGTTTTAGAGGCCCTTTGCGCTATAAAATTACGGCGAGCGCCCTTCATTAAAGCAAAATACGCAAATAAACAGATTACAACTGAGACTGTTACGAAAATTTAAGTGCACAAGTGCAAAAATCTGTGAGAAATTCTCGACATACGGAGCTGAACCCTTAAAGTTTAGTTCTAAAGGTGGTCAATGGGTGACCGCTCTCAACAAGTGAGCGTGTGTTGCAGCGATTGGATAATTTTTCTCCATATCTTGACCCCAAACCAATTGCCGATTTTTTCGACGATTATGGCGCGCGGACAATGACGGCTATTACCTTGGCTGTCCTCGTGCATATTGGTTTGTTTTTTGTTTTACAATCTACATTCACAATGCCGATTATTCCCCCGAAACAAAAACCTATTGAAGTACAAATCATCAGCTTTACGCCAGAGCCTGTGCAAGAGGTCGAGCCTGAACCTGCGCTTATCCCTTATAAACCTGCGCCTGCACGCGCGCCCAAACCCAAACTAAGGCCAAAACCACGGCCTAAGCCAAAACCCAAACCTGCTATTGTTCCCAAGCCGGAACCAACACCTGAACCTAAGCCAGTTATAGAGCCTGAACCGATCATTATTCCTCCGGCAACGGAAGTTTTAGTGTCGGAAACGGTTGAAGCTATTCAAGAGGTTTCGCCGCAGCCTGTCCCAATACCTGACCCTATTCCTCAACCTGTTATCGAAATTTTCGAGCCTATACCAGAACCCATTCCTGAGATCATTCAGCCGCCAATTCCTCAACCGACAATCGAAATATTCGAACCTCTGCCTGAACCTGTAATAGAGCCCATCATAGAACCAATTGTGGAACCACTGCCAGAACTAGAGCCTATACTTGACCCTATTCCAGAGCCCTTGCCAGAGCCTGAGATTGAACCACTTTCAGACTTGCCGACAACGCCTACAGAATCAGAGCTTCCCGTTGCGGGGGCAGTTGTCGAGGACGAGATTATCATTGAAACGCCGGAACCAATAGCGCCGATCATACAGGATGTCATTGAACCCATTGTCCAAAAACCTGTTACATTGCCAGAGCCAGAGCCAGAGCCAGAAATATTACGAGAACCCGAGCTAGAGATTATTGAAGCCGCGCCTATCATCACGACGGCGCCGACTATTCTTGCCTCGCCTGACGCGCCAAAGACACAAAGCGAGCAGGACACATCCGTGCCCCAATCTCAGGCTAGTTCCCTTGATTTGATTTTAGAAAATGCGAAAAAATCTGGTCGCAGACCTCAAGCACGTCCAAATACTGGCGGCGGTAATACAGGGACACTTACAATTGGCAACGCGCCGTCTAGCGGTGTCACGCGCCGCGCAAATCCTGGTTCAACAGGTTGGACACTAGCCCCTGGCTCTTATGGTGACAAAACAACCGAGGGCTATAAAAATATGATGTTAGATATTCGGTGCCGCGAAACAACACGTACACACGAAGACTGTCCAAGTTATATCCCCAAACACAAAGGGCGTAATGCAGAAGGTTTTGAATCATTTAATGCACATGAACCAAGAGGTACGTCCACGACTGCGAATGAAAGACGAAGGGGTATGAATATGGGATCATCTATTTTTGAAGGTGGCACATATGGCGGCCCAAGTGCGGCCAAAAATGCGCGTGGTACTGGTGGCAATTCTGATGATACCTCGGGCGGCCCTTCTACCAGTGTCTTGGATGATGTTTATCTGCCAAATTATGACCTTAGCATTCCCGTCCCCGGAGGCAGATCTTCGGGAGGCCGTTTGCGTGATGTATTTGGCAATAGTCAGCCCGCCCCGTGGACGCAACAACCAATCCTACCGCCGCCTCTTGAAGAAGAGGAAGAAGATGAGTTTGCACCAGTTGAAATCATCAAACCAAAACGCTAGACTTAACTTAGATTACACAGATTAAAACGGGCATGTGCTTATCAGACCATTGATGAAGTAGGTACATGACGACGAAGGGATATGCCATGGATTGGTTTCATACATTTGCGAGTTCTGGCTTAAGCCTGTTTGCATTCTTTTTTGCCAGCCTTATCGGTGTTTTGGTTTTGTGTGCGCTTGTTTTCTTTGTCATCGACATTACGCAAACAAAAGATTCCGTGCGTCGTAATTACCCTGTTCTTGGGCGTTTTCGTAAATTATTTTCCACGCTAGGTGAATTTTTTCGCCAATATTTCTTTGCTATGGATAGAGAAGAAATGCCGTTTAATCGTGCGGAACGCGATTGGATACAACATGTCAGCAAACATGGTTCCGAAACGACGCCGTTCGGCTCTACGCGGCGACTAACACAGGGCACAGTTATATTTGCCAACGGCATGTTTCCAAAGCTTGCCGACGAACATACCCACCATTCGCCAAAACTCATTGGCGCGACGGCTAAACACCCATACCAGCCTAAAAGTTTTTTCAACATTTCAGCTATGAGTTATGGCTCGCTGTCAAAGCCTGCAATACAGGCACTTTCGCAGGGCGCGGCGCTTGGTGAGTGTTGGTTGAATACAGGTGAAGGCGGTGTATCGCCATATCACCGCGAAGGGGGCTGCGACATTATTTATCAGCTTGGCACCGCTAAATTTGGCGCGCGTAATCCAGATAGCTCTCTCAACGCCGAGAAATTAAAAACAATTTGCGAAAACCCAAATATTAAAATGATCGAGTTAAAACTGAGCCAAGGCGCAAAACCGGGGAAAGGCGGCATATTACCAGCGGCAAAAGTCACCGCAGAAATCGCCGCCATTCGCGGTATTCCTCAGGGGCAATCCGCAATTTCGCCCAACCGCCATATCGAAGCATCCAATCCTGCTGAGCTGCTTGACCTTATCGCGCACATTCGTGAAATATCGGGCAGACCTACGGGCATTAAATTGGTCGTGGGCAATCAAATCCCTCTGCTTGCCTTTATTGCCGAGATAAAAAAACGTGGCCCAGAAAGCGCGCCTGACTTTATCACGCTTGACGGCGGGGACGGCGGTACGGGCGCTGCCCCAATGCCGCTTATTGACAATATGGGGCTTACGATACGCGAAAGCCTGCCCGCGACAGTCGACGCCCTTATCAAAGCAGGGCTAAGAGAACGCATACGCATTATTGCGACAGGCAAGCTTATCACCCCTGCGGAAGTGGCATGGGCATTTTGCGCGGGGGCTGATTTTGTCAGCTCCGCCCGAGGTTTCATGTTTGCCCTTGGGTGTATCCAAGCGATGAAGTGTAATCAGAATACATGTCCAACAGGTATTACGACACATAACAAACGATTACAGCGTGGACTTAACCCAGAGAATAAATCTATACGGGTGAAAAACTTCGTCGAGACCATGCGCCATGATGTTTCGATGATTGCCCATTCATGCGGTGTAGATCACCCCAATCAGCTAACCCGCAATCATGCCTTAATCGTCCAAACGGGTGCACCGTCAAAGCCATTTTCTGAAATTTACCCAGACGTGAAAATGCCCTAAAGCTGCGTCATGAATTCTAGTATAATTTGTGACAATTCTGGGCTTAGGTCTTCTTGCAAAAAATGCCCACCACCCTCAAGGATTTGATGTGGCTGATCCTTTGCGCCTGCAATAAGTTTTTGAAATGGTTTTTGCCCATTTTTGGTGATCGGGTCTTGGGCGGAAAAGCATGTCAAAAATGGCTTGTTGAATTTACTTAAAACATCCCACGCCGCTTTGTTTTCGGCGGCGCCATCCATATTTTTACTAATCGGGACAAGGCTTGGGAAAATGCGAGCACCAGCTTTATAGCTTTCCTCTGGATAAGGCGCATTATAGGCATTTTCGACAGCATCCGACATTGGGTTTACAACGGCACCTTTTAAAATCGCACCGACAGGAAATTCTGGTACAATTTGAGAAAACTCTCGCCATTTCATAAAGCTATCAGGTGGGGTTATTTCCCCAGTTGGCAAGCCCGTATTGGCAACGATAACACCATCAAACATATCAGGTTTATTGGCAACTAACCGTAGCCCAATCAACCCACCCCAGTCTTGGCAAAATAAAACCGCATTTGGAATTGCGATGGCCTCAAGCCATTGGGTCATCCAATCRACATGGCSTGCATATGTATARTCGCCCACTTTCGYAGGTTTATCAGAACGTCCAAAACCGATTARATCAGGTGCCAAAACACGAAAACCTGCGGCAGCAACAGCTTTAATCATATGACGATAGAGATATGACCAGCTMGGTTCACCATGCATCATAATGACGACACGGCCATTACGAGGGCCTTCGTCAACATAATGMAGRCGTAGTGRGCCTAAAYTTTCATCKTCRACKTCAATGTAATGAGGTTTAAAAYTATAATCTTCSAGCGWTTCAAAACATGCATCAGGAGTTCTTAGTATTYTCRCCATGTTACGCCTCGATATRTTTATGTTARTGYTTTTTGGCTTGAACKATTTTGGCTTCAATCGTSGTTTCGCCYAAAAGTTTAACGGCTTCGACRCGGTGAAGGCCTTCGACAAGAACATAGCGGTCTTTGCCAAGGCGYACATAAATTGGCTKTARCAGMCCGTTCTCCAAAATATCCTCTGCCAAAGGTTCWATTTTTTCAGGCTCAAGCGTTTTACGTCTYGCCGTMGGCACATATATTTTATTTAGGGGTACATCTATAATTCTCATACATTTTGGATAAGGTATTTGTTGACCCGAGACAAGTGGTGGTTTTACACTTAGGCATGAAAAAATATTGCATAAACACCGCGCCGATTATCAGTCTCCCTATTGTTGGTCGCGAGGATAGGTTTCCCGTCAGACGTATTTATTGCGTCGGCAAAAACTATAAGAAACATGTGGTGGAAATGGGCGGTGATCCCAAACGCTCCACCCCTATTTTTTTCACCAAAAGCCGTGAGACAATTGTGCAGGATGGAAGCAATATTCCCTACCCTCCTCTTACCCAAAACCTTCATTTCGAGGTCGAGTTGGTTGTTGCAATGGCTAGTGCAAAAGATATATTTGGCTATGGTGTTGGTATTGATATGACGCGCCGTGACCTCCAGTCAATTGCCAAAGAAAGCGGTAGTCCTTGGGATATGGCGAAAAATTTCGACCAGAGCGCACCGTGCTCTGCACTCTTACCAAGAGACACTGCACCAGATTTAAAAACTGCAAAAATCAGCCTTGAGAAAAACGGCATGATCAAGCAAGACTCAACCCTTGATAATATGATTTGGTCAGTAGACGAAATCATCGCACATCTTGCCAATAGCCTGACCTTAACAGCAGGCGATCTTATTTTTACGGGGACTCCCGAGGGGGTTGGCGAAGTGAAAAGCGGTGAAACACTTATCGGGGCCATTGATGGGCTCCCTTCAATTACGGTGCATTATATATGAGCGACTATACACTCCATAACTATTTCCGAAGTTCCACGTCTATACGTGTGCGTGTGGCATTAAACCTCAAAGGTTTAGATTATAATTATCAAGCCTATGCGCTTTTGCCGAATGAACATAAGAGCGAAGCCTATTTACGCCTTAACCCGCAAGGCCTCGTCCCTGCACTTGAGATTAAAGACACAGCAGTATTGAGCCAATCTCTGGCCATTATCGAGTATCTTGACGAAGTGCATCCAGAGCCTTCGCTTTTACCGTCCGACGCCCTTGGCCGCGCGCGCGTACGCGCATTGGCACAAATCATTGGATGCGACATTCACCCTTTGAACAATTTACGCATTTTGCGTAAACTCAAAGCCGATTTTGACGCCGACCAAAAGACGGTCAACGCATGGTTTGCACAATGGGTAGAGGAAGGTTTCACGGCCCTAGAACAACGCTTAGCCGAGCCTGAAACTGGCCAGTTCTGTCATGGGGATGCACCAAGCTTGGCCGATATATGCGTTTTTGCACAGGTGTTAAACAATGCACGTTTTAACATTGACATGACGCCTTTTCCCAAGATTAATGCTATTCATGCACGGTGCCTGAAAATAGACGCCTTTATAAGGGCCATGCCAGACAAGCAACCCGACGCAGTATAAATATTACGGGGAATTTTAAAGGGAAAAACCATGTTAAAAAAATTATTCACAGGCATTGGGGTTCTCTTTATAGGGGTTATTGCTTATTTTCTCCTCTGGCCCGTTTCCGTTAACCCCGTCGTCTGGGACGCTCCGAAAAGCGAAGGGTATACGGGGAAATTTGCACCGAATACAAAACTCGCCAGCCTTGATCGTTTATCAATTGGCGAACATCATGGGCCAGAAGATATTGACGGCCGCCTCGAAAACGGCCAATGGATTGTCTACACATCGACACAAAGCGGTGATATTATCCGCGTCAATACCCACGACAATACCCATAGCGTATTTGCCAATACGGGCGGTGTTGCCCTCGGCTTACAATTTGACGCAAGTGGGAATTTGATTATTGCCGATGCTCACAAAGGACTGTTGAGCATTGACGCTAGTGGTACGATAAGTGTTCTGACAGACACAACGGATGACGGGAGTCCAATTCTCTATGCTGACGAGATGGCAATTGCCCAAGACGGGAAAATTTATTTCTCGGATGCCTCTACTAAGTTCGGTGCAAAAGCGGCTGGCTCCACATTAGCAGGCAGCGTTCTTGAACTGATTGAACATGGGCGGACAGGTCGCATCCTTGTTTACAATCCACAAGACAAAACAACAAAAACGGTTATGGATACCCTTAGCTTTGCCAATGGTGTTGCCATGTGTCCAGATGATGATTGCATACTTGTCGTAGAAACAGGTAGCTATAGTATTAAACGCTTTTGGCTAAAAGGGCCTAAGAAAGGCCAGACCGATACAATCATTGAAAACCTGCCGGGGTTTCCTGACAATATTAATCGTGGGCAAGATGGGCGTTATTGGGTCGGCCTTACGAGTGCGCGTTCAGAGCCAATTGACAAGTTTTCTGGCAAACCATTCATAAGAAAAATCATTATGCGCCTGCCTGCATTTATGCGCCCACAAGCAGAAAATTACGGGTTTATTTTTGCGATTGATTATAACGGGAATTTACGCGCGCAATACCAAGACCCTACAGGCGCCTATCCCCTGACAACGGGCGCGACAGAGCTCGGTGATGGCTGGCTTTATATTGGCAGTCTCGGCGCATTAGAACTTGGCCGCAAAGATTTAAGGGGAGAAACGTTTTAACGCCTCCCCCCTTCATTGTTTTCAAGTCGATATTTGAGTTTAAATAAGCAGGCCTTCTTAAACAAGCAAACCTTGCGCCGTGCCGTGTAAACGAAATTTTTCGTCTAGCAAATCAAGTGTCACTGCCCATGCGCGGCGGTTCGAGGCTTCATTATATTGCATGCCGTTGGCAGGGTCATTTGCGGCTTCCACTGTAAACGCATGTGACGTTTGCCCATAGGCATGAATTTGCCAATCACAGCCCGCTTTTGTTAGTTCTTTACCAAGGGCGGTCACGCTTGCAGGTGGCGCAAGAGGATCATCCCAACCATGTAGCGCCAGAACACTTGCTTTTATTTTTTGAGCAGGCAAATCATTGCCGTCAAAAAGACCATGGAAACTAATCGCAGCTTTTAAAGCAATACCTGAACGGGCAAGATCAAGCGCGCACAAACCACCAAAACAAAAACCCATCATAGCAATAGAACGCCCGTCGACTTGCTCGAAACCTTGCGCGGCGTCATAGGCAGCCATAAGACGTTTAAGCAGCATTTTACGATCATCTTTGAACGGCCCCATAAGTGCAGCATTTTCTTCTGGCGTTGTGCCGTTTTTACCTTCGCCGTACACATCAATTGCAAATCCGACATAGCCCTGCGCCGCCATTTGAATGGCTTTGTCTTCTGCAAAGCCATTTCGCCCACTCCAGTCATGACCGATCATCACGCATGGTTTTGGATCAGCGAAGCTTTCATCCCACGCAAGATAGCCGATACATTTTGTATCCCCGTCCATATATTCAACAGGTTTCGTCGTAATATTCATTGTCATATCGCTCTGCCTCTATGTCGTCTTGAAATATAAATTTAGCTTTATTTTTGCGCGAACAACGTCGCGCAAAATGTCAGTTGCTCGCTCACTTACACGAAATTAACCGCTATGACTACGTTCAAAAACATCAAAATCAGTCGTTACAATGCAAAACGCCAATTTAGCCGCATAGACGACTAAATTGGCGTTTTAAATCAAAATGTACTGGTTAGCGTTTTGCCAAAGCTTTTTTCGCACCCTCATGACCGCTCATTTTTATAGCAAGTTCATATTGGGTTTTCGCCGCAGTCATATCATCCAACTGCTTGTATAAATTTCCTAATCTAAAATGTGCATGTGGCGTATACATTTTATCATCGGGGTAAGTTTCAAGGAATTTTACAAATGCTGCCTTACCTTTTTCAAGCTGAATATTGCCAACTTGGCTAATACGCCCCACTTGATATAAACAATTTTTATCTACAGGTTCAAGTACAAGGCAGGCTTCAAAGCTTTGTAGCGCCGCCGCATAATTGTCCTCTGCGCTTTCAAGATTTCCGAGAAGTTGGTGTCCCTGCAATAGATCTTGTTTTGTAATTTCAGTGATAAGTTGTCGTGCGACGTCTTTGTCACCACCAGCGACGGAGGGAGCTTGAAGATGAAATTGAACAAGCCCGCTCATAGCGTCCAAATTACCGGGGGATAATTTTAGGCTATGCTCCATGGATTTTTTAATTTTCTTGGCCAGTTTTAATTTTTTCAACATACCAACTTGCTCAATACGTCCTGCATATGCTTCGCTAAGAAGTTGGCTAATTTCAAGTGTATCTTCGCCATTAGACTGTGTGACGACAAGCATTTTAATCGCAGATTTAAACTCTTCTTTGCTTATGAGCTCTTGCGCTTGTGTAAACATTGCAGAGTGTTGAACTGCGGAAACGGCTGGTTGGCTTTCTACTTGTGCCAAAGCAATACTGCTCATATTTGAGAAAGTAAAAATTGTAGCGCCAACTAAAAACAACATTGATCTTCTAGGATTAAACATCGTATTCGTCCCCCATTTTTATATGAAACAGTTTTCATATGGTATATTTTATTATATGGTAATTATGCCAAGAGATAGAAATATCAACAGTTAAAGCCCACCCTGACGTATTTGTAACAGTTGACCAACCACAAAGAGAAACAGTTTGAAGAGCTTTCAATTTCCTGAAATCATTAAAAATCCATATTTTCCCGACGTTTTGTTATGGGCCATACCGTTTTTCGTGCTTGGCATTGCGCTTGAGCTATTGGCCTTAAAACGTCGTCCCGTCGAAAATGCTTACACACGCAAAGATGCCATCACCTCTGTTCTGATGGGGCTGGGGTCAAGTGTGACAGACACAGTATTCAAATTCATTCCCTTTGGCCTGTTAATTTTCGTATGGCAGTTTCGGGTCATCGACCTTGGCATGTCTATACCTATTATTATGCTTGCCCTCGTCCTTGATGATTTTTCATATTATTGGCGACATTGGTTATCGCATAAATCAAGATGGTGCTGGGCTGTACATGTTGTCCATCATTCGTCCGAGCATTTCAATTTGACAACAGCACTACGACAACCGTGGACAAGTAGTATTAGCGGCACGTTCATTTTACAAATACCTTTGGTTTTAATGGGGTTTCACCCATTTTTGCTCGCCTTTGTCTATATGATAAACTTGCTTTACCAATTCTGGTTCCATACTGAAACCATTACAAAAATGCCGTATTGGTTTGAATATATATTCAATACCCCCAGCCATCACCGTGTTCATCATGCGCGTAATCCACGTTATCTTGATGCCAATTTTGCAGGAATATTTATGATATGGGACCGTATATTTGGTACATTTGTTCCTGAACTAGACGATGAAAAACCAGACTACGGTATTGTTCACCAATTAAACTCCCACAATATTTTCAGAGTTTCTTTCCATGAATTCATTGGCATTTTTAAAGATGTCTTTCAAAAAGGCCCAAGCATAGGCCAACGCATCCTCTATATATTTGCAGCCCCCGGTTATTCTCATGATAAAAGCCGCAAGACAGCAAATGACCTTAAGCGTGATTTTCTGGAAAAACACCCCGAGCAATCGGGGAGCCCAGGTCTTCCTAAAAACCTCTAAGCACACATACTTCACGCCAAAATTAACATAATATTAGCCATATTTGCGCATTATGCCCGTGAAATCTTTATCATAGCCACGGGCGAGCTATTTAGGAGCGGGTATTATGCGTATTTCAACTGGGATAATTATGAGTGTTAGTGCTTTGGTCTTGGCCAATTGTGCGACGCCAAACAGTAATCCGATTTACCAACAAACAACGAAATACCAATCAAGTGTGCCAACGACACACATGACGGCTCAAAACGTAAATTACGAAACACAAAACCCGGCGACAGTTACATATGCCAATCATACAGTGCCAGCATATCGCACCAATACAGAACATTCACAAAATCAACTGGCGCGTTCTACACACGCTCAACAAGAGTGTGTCTCAAACGGCACACTTAGAGACGGAACATATGATTGCGTACCAGTTTCAATTGCCGTTAATGCTTCTCAGGGCATGGCCGTTGTAACACCAGCATACCAAGCCCCCCAAACTATGGTGCAAAATGTATCGACAACGCAAAACTATGTTTCAGGTGTGCGATCACCCGCGACACCACAGATTGTAGAGAATATAAATAATATCGGCGAAGACGGAACCCCTGGTTACTACGCTGTAAATAACATTCACAACGATACGGCGAGTGAGGTTGTCTCTATGGCAGCGGAACGAACAGATCAGAGCCCTGTGCACATCATAGATTCCAGTCAACATATATCGCGCCAAACACCTGTGACCACACAAATTCCTGTTGCACAAACGTCAATGAATATACATCAACATGTGATCATTCCTGGCGATACAGTTTACAGTCTTGCACGTAAATCCTGTGTGAGTGTCGGTGTATTAAAAGCGGCAAATAACATTAACAATGATTTTTATATTCGCGTTGGTGATAAAATATCCCTCCCCGCTTCAAAATGCAGCGATTAGGAATTTCATTTCCCTTTTTTACATGTATAAATACATTGAAAAAAAGGGAAATTCATGCGTACACGTCTTGCCAAAATTGTTGCGACTGTCGGGCCTGCTAGCGCGGCGCCTTCCAATCTTAAACTTTTACACGAAGTCGGCGTAGATGCCTTTCGATTAAATTTTTCCCACGGTAGCCATGCAGATCATGCGCGTTCTGTGACTGCCATTCGTGACATTGAAAAAACATCTGGTTCTCCCATAGCGATTATCGCAGATATGCAAGGACCCAAACTTCGTGTTGGCCCATTTGAAAAGGGACAAATTGAGCTCCGCTACGGCGAGAGTATCGACATAGAAATCAGTACAGCGCTAGGACGTGACGGGCTTATCCGCCTTCCCCACCCTGAACTTCTTGCCGCCCTCGCACCAGGCAATGCTTTGAAATTTGATGACGGAAAACTGATGGTAACCATCACTGAAGTTAACAAAACAGGCATGAAAGCACGCGTCGATGTCCCCGGTATTTTAAAGGATAAAAAGGGGGTCAATGTTATTGGCGCTGTCCTGCCTCTGTCGGCAATGACGGACAAAGATAAAATTGATATGGTTTTCGCACTTGAACAAAAAGTTGACTATATTGCCCTCTCTTTTGTGCAAACTGCGCAAGATGTTGTGGATGCACAAAAAATCATAAAAGGCCAAGCCCGCCTTATTGTCAAAATTGAAAAACCATCCGCGGTTGATGATCTCGAAGAAATATTAGAACTTGCAGATGCAGCTATGGTTGCGCGTGGTGACTTGGGTGTTGAACTTGCCCTTGAACAGGTGCCTGTCGTACAACGTAAAATTATCGCCATGGCACGTGCCCTTGGCAAGCCCGTCATTGTCGCTACGCATATGTTAGAAAGCATGATTGACGCGCCGACACCGACACGCGCCGAAGCGTCCGATGTTGCCACTGCAATTTACCAAGGTGCGGACGCAGTTATGTTGAGTGCGGAAACTGCCGTTGGTCGTCATCCTGCCACGGCTGTAGCAATCATGGACCGTATTATCGGCGCTGCTGAAATGGATCCGACCTACCCAGACTTCTACACACGCGCAAATTTACGCCCACAAGCCACTGTCAATGATGCTATCAGCCAATCCGTTCGCGGCGTGGCACACGTACTGGACTGTAAAGCCGTGATTGGTTTTACGACATCGGGTTCGACTGTCGCGCGTATTGCGCGTGAGCGACCACCGTGCCAAATCATTGGCATGACACCCGACAAGCGCACGGCAAGTGCAATGGCGCTGATATGGGGCGTACAATCCGTTGTCATGGATGATCCAAAAGATTTTCATGATATGCTGGCTATGACCCAAACTGTCGCCAAAGAAAAAGGCAATGTGAAAGTCGGCGAAACAATCGTTATCACCGCTGGCATCCCATTTGGCCGCGCTGGTACTACGGATACACTGAAGATTGCAACGATAGATTAGTGTTAAGCCCGTTGCATTTTACGGCGTACTCTTTTCAACATTTGCTTTACAATGATGCGGTGAAACACGCCAACTGGCAGCATATATATTTTTCCAAATAAATTATGAGTGACAACAGAAGAGGTTATTTCCAACACCGATCCTGTTTTTTCTTTTGTCGTTGTCACACAGGTCATCACATCCAAATGTTTATCACGCGCCGTTAAGGTAAGAATATTGGGATCAATTTTCTCGATTAAAAAAAAATCTATTTTGTCGCCGGCCGTAAGATTTTCATGTCGCGCACCTGAAAACCCACCGATTTTCTTCACCCCAAACTTCGCAGAGATAAAATCACGAACACGGAAAGCTGTACTCAATAATGGTAATGGCTCGGACATTACCCCATCCCATGCCGCAAGGGCAGTGATGTTTTTGGGAAGAGAAATAGATTGCAAATCAAAATAATCAAGAGTGTCATAAGATGAAACTAAATCGACATTCGGCGCTATAAAATTTGGATTATTTGGGGGCATTTTTCTTCTCGGCGACATGAGACGCCAGCCTTCCAATTGTTGGTTCGCCTGTACGAATACGCAAGAGCCAGTATTGAAGAATACCGAACAAAAATACAAATAGGAGTGCAAGCGCATAAAATACAAAATACGGGTTGAAAGGCGCCCAAAGCTCAGACGATTCCATCTCGGTCACAACAGCCCAACGTGTCCCATTAAAATCCATAGGGGCGCCAGCGATATAACTCTTATGCCCTTGTAAATTTTTTCCAGTTGCAAGTACATTTTGCCCTTTTAATGCAAGTTTTACAGCAAGTGTATCAACGGTTTGCGTCAGTGCTGTCGGGTTATCTAACAGTCTTGAGTTATTACGCATCAACATGTCTTCCCCCACAATATATGTCTCACCCGTTTCACCTAACCCAGACGCATATTGTAATTTCGCATTGAAATTATCAGATGGTACTTGAATGGCGTAAACCCCGATTACCCGACCATTGGTATCAAGGATTGGCCGTGCCAAAAATGCAGCACCATCCCCATTACTTGGCGCATAAGGTGAAAAGTCGACAAATATAGATTTTTTATCTTTAGTTTTCAAGGCGCGCCTAAAGGCCCTGCCCAAACCTGTTTCTTTATATTTTCCACCTAGCGCCGAAAAATTAAAAGCAAAATCAGCTTCTTTTTCTACAGAATATACGAGATCACCGTCCATGTTGAATAAAAATACATCGTAATATTCATGATGACGCATGAAAGCAGTAAGGATTTGATGTTTTTCAGAATGCAAATTTTGATACGCGCGTAGTGCTAGGGAACCATTTGCGAATATTTTTTCTTGATGTTCTGCACCCTCAAAATATGCCCTACGTATCGTGACACGCTCTTGAGGGCTCAAATCTGTCCAGACATCAAAAAACGATTGCGCCGTTTCACGTATACTTACATGCCTAGCCCATAAGCGCGTTTCTTGGTCCTGTGAATCCATGAAGCGCTTGATCGCAGCACGACGGAGTTCGGTCACCGTTTCAAGGCGGCTTTCAATCCCACGTTCTTCTTTTTGGCGTACCCCGAGAAAATATATGCTCACAATTATAAAACCAATCATGGTCACAATGCCCATAATTCTACGGAGATTTTTATTAAAGGTTTTTGCACGCGCTAGATTTAAACTTGGATCTTCAAGGATGATGGGTTGACGGCTCATGCGCGCACCTCCATCTCGGCCGCACGTTCACGTACAACGTCGATAACTGCGTCATTTAATTCGTCCCATGCAAATGAAAGAAATTCAAAACCTGTTGCACTCAAATTTCCCTGCTCGGAATCCTTTAAGACACGGGCAAAAATATCCATCATTTGATTCCTATAATGAGCCAGCACAGGCGTTTTATCCATGATCGCACTATTGTAAATATCAATAAGCTCACGGTTATAAGCGTCAACACGGGCTTTCATCTTACGGTTATTTATACGTAGCAAACCTGAAATCAAGCCTGCAAGAAGCGTAATGTAAAATGCAAATACTTCGGCGTTTTCTTGTAAAAATGATGGGTTATCCCGTTCATAATATTTCATCGCCCCCCCGTGGATAGGGATAGCGGAGTTTGCTAATTCTGCATGGTCAGCCAAAAATCCAGCAAGCGGAGAATAGTCTGAAAGCTCACGTCGGTTCTCATAAATGAGTTTTGTTACACGCTCAATTAAATTTGGGTCAACATGCTTGGTGCTTACCAATAACCGCATGACGGTTGGCGTGGGAAGGTCTTGGCTCGGCACGGCAGGAAAACCCTGATACGATCCCGCTGGAATTTCACCTTCGCGGATTGCGGGTTGGTCGAGGCGTAGTGCATTCGAATGTGAAATCGGCAACAATTTCACCCCTCCCTTTGCAATCATTTTTTGCAAACCCCGATTGCCTGGTGCGCGAACACGAAAGACACCGTCAACTGCGCCTTGAGAAAGCGCCCATTCGGACGCTTTGGATGACATATTTACAATGTTAATATCATTTTCAGATAGGCCATAATGTTCAGCAAGGAAGAAAAACGAACGGTATTGACCACTCGATTTACTGGGCAGAGCCATCGTCTTCCCACGCAAATCAGAAATTGAGTTTATACCAATGCCTTCGCGTACCAAGACTTGGTATGCATCTGGGTAGAGCATTGTGATTAAGCGTGTGTCAGGGCCCGCTTTTGTATCCGCTTGAATCGTCGCCATTTGCAAAAGGTTTTTTTGCAGCATGCGGTTATTTTGCCCAGATCCACCCGTTTCCGCCACGACAATATCGAGGAGCGGATCGTACTTCTGAGCAAGGTTGGCAATCGCACTCGCCATTGCATACGCTTCGCCCCCTTCTGAACCTGCGCCAATAACAAGAATATGATGCTTGCGTTGGTCAAGAAAATGCAGCCCACCCGCAATCGCAAAAAAGCCAGTACTCAATAGCACAATAATAATAATTATGCGTCCCATAACACCCCCCATGTTATTGTTTTGAAATGCACCTTCAATTTACATTTCAAAACACCCTTTATGCCCCTTTTAAATAGTTCTTGTGCATTTTATAATAGTTCTGGATCAACAACTTTCTGAACAACTTTTTTCATCGTTAATCCCTGAACAATAATAGAGAACACCACCACACCATATGTCGCACTTAGAATGAGCGCCTTTTCTGGTACATCAGGCAATGACAGTGCAAGTGCCACTGAAATACCGCCGCGAATACCGCCCCATGTTAACACAGGAATAGCGCCTTTTGTAAAGGTCTCGAAAATACCCAAGAATTTAATCGGGATCACAACAGATATAAAACGTGCGCCAAGTACAAGTGGAATAGACAACAATACAATTACTGCGAAGGATGCATTCATTGATGAGCTTAGAATTAAAATTTCCAACCCAATGAGAAGAAAGAGTACGGAGTTCAAAATTTCATCAATCATTTCCCAAAAGCCGAACAGATATGTACGTGTCTTTTCGCTCATGGCAAATTCCGCGCCTTTATTGCCGATCAATAGCCCTGCAACAACGACCGCAATTGGCCCTGATAAATGCAGTCTTTGGGCAAGGGCATATGTACCAGCGACAATGCCAAGCGTAATGAGAATTTCAATCGCGTGTTCGTCAATCATGGCCATTGCCTTATAGGCAATCCAGCCTGCGACAAGACCAAGAACGGCGCCGCCGCCGGCCTCAACAAAAAACAACTCTGCAACACCTGCGGCGTCTATATGACCACCGCCGTGACCACCGGCTCCATATGCAACCGCAAGAATAATGGTAAAGATAACAACGCCAACACCATCATTAAACAAGCTTTCCCCTGCAATTTTTGCTTCTAAGCGTTGTGGCATGTTCACGGTTTTCAAAATACTAAGAACCGCGACTGGATCTGTTGGGCTGATAAGGGAGCCAAATACAAGTGCCCAGACATAAGGTAGCGGCACACCGACTAGTTTTGCCAGGAAATAAAACCCTGTGCCCACTATAAATGTTGAGACAAGGACACCAACGGTCGCCATTAAACCAATGGCCAATCGTTTGGATTTCAAGAAAGCCATATCGACGTGTAGTGCGCCTGCGAATAACAAAAAGGCCAACATACCGTTCATAACTGTAGCATTAAAGTCGATTTGCCCAATCGCGTTTTGAAATGTAGCAGTGAGCCCTAATGACGGGAATATCACCTCTAACACCAAAAGCACGATTGACGCGCCCAGAGCCATCACTAAAAGCCCTATCGTATGGGGGAGTTTGATAAATGCATGATTGACCCAGCCAAATAGTGCCGATAAAGCAAGCATCATTGCCGCGATTTCAAATAAAGATAACATTCGTTCCCCCCATAGAGTTTAAAGTGTTATAATCAATCTCACGTCAGAGTAAAAGCACTAAGGTATTTATATTATGTCCAGATCATTACATACGTCTGCAATTGCCCTCTTTCTTGGCGCAAGTTTAAGCCTTTCTGCGTGTCAACAAAACACGCCAAGCGAAGACATAAAAGTCTGTAATGTGAACATTCACATCCTCGGCACCGCGCAAGATGCAGGAAAGCCGCAAATTGGCCAACATAATGACCCCGCATGGATGGATAATAAACTCGTCTCCCCTGCCACATCTATCGCTATCGCAGATAATATTGATGGCAGCCGCTATTTATTTGATGCCACGCCTGATATCAAAGCCCAGCTTTTTGCCCTTGACCGTTTTAGCGGCAGTGCGGGATATCGTCTTGACGGAATTTTTCTCACCCATGCTCATATGGGCCATTATCTTGGACTGGCCCAGTTTGGCCGTGAAGCCATGGGCGCGAAATCTGTGCCCGTTTTTGCCATGCCGCGTATGGCTAGTTTTTTGAAGAATAACGGCCCTTGGGATCAATTGATTTCCCTCAATAATATAGAAATTAAACCGTTGAGCGACAAAACAAGTATTGAGCTTAATGAACGCGTAACAGTTACACCTTTCCTCGTACCTCACCGTGGTGAATATTCAGAAACAGTCGGCTATAAAATTCAAGGCCCCTCAAAATCTGCGATTTACCTGCCTGACATTGACACATGGCAAGAGTGGGAAGCTATGGGGACTAATATTGAAGACGTTATCGCGCAAAATGACGTGCTCTTTTTAGATGCAACATTTTATAACGCTGATGAATTATCTGGCCGTGATATGAGCAAAATCCCCCACCCCCCTATGGTAAAGACTATGGAACGCCTTCATAAGCTTTCTGTAGGTGAACGCACAAAAATTCAGTTCATTCACTTAAACCATTCCAACCCAACCCATGATAAGCACACCAAAGCTTTCGACGAAATTGGAAAAGCAGGCTATAAAATTGCAAAGACAGGTGCGTCTTACTGTCTGGACTAGATTTGACGAAAACAAAGTATCACGGCCAAAACCTTGGGAATAAGCTATGTAAAACATGTGCCCGTATTAAGGTTGTTTGTGTTTAAAGAGCAATACCCCATTATATTCGCCACCATAATGTCGTAATATCTTGGCCAGTATAGCTTGCATTCCTTTGATTTGACGGTAAAATATGAGCAGTGAGCATGTCATTTAAGCATGTTTTTTTGTGGCGCAACTCAGTATCGGATATTCCCATGCAAACAGCATTCGAAGATATCACTTCAGAAAAACACGGTTTCAGCGTTGATGAACTCCTCACCCCCCTCGCCCTTGCTGTTATCATAGACAATAAAGTCCGTGATCCAGAAATGTGTGAATTTAAAAATCAGGCCGAAGGCTTGCTCGACATGCTTGAGTATCAGGGTAATATCACACCTTTTACGATTATGGATTGGTATTCTGAAAATGAATTCAAAATACAAAGCGCCGTTAGAGGGCGTAAAAAGAACACGTTCATTCTTAAAGCTCTAACACGATTTTCCAATAACCTCCCCCTCATCGAGGCTATTTATGATTCCATGCTCGCTATTTCTATATCTGATAAAGAATATCATGTAGACGAGTCTGACCTTATAAAATCAGCGGCGAGTCTTTGGGGTTATGTGCGTCCACCTTTCAAAATCATGCCTCGTTAATACCTCATGGATGTAGGCTTTTACTTTATCTTTGTTTTGTTCGCCTTTACGGCAGCGATAACACCTGGACCAAACAATCTCATGCTTATGTCATCAGGAGCCATGTTTGGATTTAAACGTAGTGTCCCGCATATTTTAGGTGTATTTGTAGGGTATAACTTCCTCCTCATCGCTGCCATATTTGGACTCGGCGCCGTCTTATCTCAATTCCCATGGTCACTTATCATTGTAAAAATCTGTGGTTCAGCATGGCTATCATGGATGGGCTTTAAATTTTTGCACGCGGCGTTCCAAGTGAAGACTACCCAAACCCTAAGCAAGACAAATGATATTGAGAAAGCCTCTTCACGACCCTTTAAATTTTACGAGGCCGCCTTGTTTCAATGGGTGAATCCCAAAGGGCTCATCATGGCAACTCTGACTGCAGGAGCATATGTCGGGATTGCAGACGACATCGTTTTGCGTACATTTCTTATGTGTGGAACCTTCTTGATTGCAGGCTGTGTATCAGCAAGTACATGGACAATTGCAGGCTCCACCCTGAACCGACTTATGTCCTCTGGTAAGTCAGCCCGTATACTCAATATTATTATGGGTATACTCCTCATTGGCACTGCGCTTATGATACTCATGGCAAAGGTCAAGACGGGGCAAAGGTAAAGACGGGGCAAAGCTAGAACTGGGCAAAAGCAAAACTGGCTGAGTCAAAATTAGGCAGTTCTTAACCCTATCTCTTTTCGTGAAATTAAGCGCTATCCGCTATACGCCTTCTTACTCAATCTTGGGAAATGAGTAGGGGAATAGTAAATGGGGATGAAAAACAAGGCTATTGTGGCAAGTGCCATAATGCTTATTGCGGCGAGTGCGTTTGGTTTTTCGCGAGCATCGCTTGCGAAGCCATATGCTCTTACGAGCGCAGGCAAACCAATTGCCAAACAGTGTAGAACTATAATGAGCGGCAAACATACACGGTTTGCAGGTGGTGCTGCCGATAAGCAGGGCTGCGCCTGTATTGCCAAACACGCTACCACCAATATTCCACCCAAAACATTACTCGTTTTTACAGACATTATGTCTGAACGCTTGGAACTTGCGAACAAGGCTATAAAACTGAATAGAGAAGATGGCGATAAACGCGCACAATTATTAACGGCGGCTCAAGGCGCGTTTAAAAGCATTCAACACGCGACAAAAATACCCGACCATGAATTTAATAATGTCATGCGAAAAACGAGTGCGTACTTAAAATTTTGCGGTAAACGTGCCAATCATAGCGGCGATATCTTAAAAAGCATTGCACACATGACGCCATATAAAAAGGACGAAGGTCGCCAGCCTGACAC
This sequence comes from Robiginitomaculum sp., assembly GCA_002733905.1. GTDB lineage: Bacteria > Pseudomonadota > Alphaproteobacteria > Caulobacterales > Maricaulaceae > Robiginitomaculum_A. The sequence goes on from NVXK01000012.1 coordinate 53,638, forward strand.
CCGTCAAACATCGTCCCTTCGTCCTGCTTATTACATATCATCGCAAGAGGATTATACAAAACTCATCGCGAAATCACATTAGTCTATATTTTAGTTTAAAGAATACCGTCTGATTTACGTGAAGCTTTTTTACGCTCATGTTCGAGCAAATAACGCTTACGAATACGAATATTCTCAGGCGTGACTTCTACCAATTCGTCATCATTGATAAATTCAAGCGCAAATTCGAGTGTCACAGGAATTGGCGTGGTCAAAATCACGGCTTCATCTGTACCTGACGCACGGATATTGGTCAGTTGCTTACCCTTCAGTGCGTTCACAACCAAATCATTATCCCGCACATGTTTACCGATCACCATGCCTTCATAAATTTCAGTTTGATGTCCAACGAACATTTGGCCATGGCTTTGCAAATTGAACAGAGCAAAAGCAACGGCTGTACCAGTCGCTTTTGAAATCAGAACACCTTTTGTACGGCGGCCAATGCCTGCCTGCACACGCGGTGCGTAACGATCAAAGTTATGATACATAATGCCAGTACCAGATGTCGCCGTTAGAAACTCAGAACGGAAACCAATAAGGCCACGTGTTGGAATTTCATAATCTAGACGTACACGGCCTTGGCCATCAGGAACCATATTTTGCAAATTACCTTTGCGGCTCCCTAGTTTCTCCATGATTGTACCTTGGTGCTCAGTCTCGACGTCAATTGTCAAGGTTTCCCAAGGCTCACAAATAACATCATCAATGGTTTTATTGATCACTTGTGGACGACAAATTGCAAGTTCATAACCTTCACGGCGCATATTCTCGATAAGAATAGCCAGATGAAGCTCACCACGACCAGAGACACGGAATTTATCCGGATCGTCTAATTGCTCAACACGGAGCGCCACATTGTGGATCAGCTCTTTGTTCAAACGGTCATTAATATTACGTGATGTCACGTATTTACCTTCACGACCCGCAAATGGGCTGTCATTCACTTGGAAGGTCATTGAAATTGTAGGCTCGTCCACTGATAATGGCGGCAAATTATCGAGGTGATCAGGATCACAGAGCACATCTGAAATACCAAGCTTGTCGATACCTGTGAAACAGGCAATATCACCAGCTGTAATTTCGTCCATCTCTACACGATCAAGTCCCATAAAACCAAATGGCTGTAGCACTTTAGCTTTACGTGTTTTGCCATCTGGAGACATAACAACAACTTGTTGATGACGTTTAAGTGAGCCGCGCATAACACGGCCAATACCGATAACACCTGTATACGCACTGTAATCAAGCGCAGAAATTTGCAACTGTAATGGCCCGTCAGGCTCAACATCAGGAACAGGGGTGTGTTTAACAATTGTTTCGAACAATGGCTTCATGTCTGTACCGACATTGTCACTATCATAGCTCGCCCAACCATTAATCGCAGAGGCAAAAATAACAGGGAAATCAAGTTGTTCTTCGGTCGCGCCAAGGCGATCAAGTAAATCAAATGTTTGATCAACAGCCCAATCAGGACGTGCGCCCATACGGTCAACTTTGTTGACAACAACGATTGGGCAAAGGCCTTGCGCCAAAGCTTTGCGCGTTACGAATGTTGTTTGTGGCATTGGGCCTTCGACCGCGTCCACCAAAAGCACCACACTATCGACCATGGAGAGCACGCGCTCTACTTCGCCGCCAAAGTCCGCATGTCCTGGTGTATCGACAATATTGATACGCCATTCCGTGTCTTCGCTGTCAGTCCATTTAATGGCTGTATTTTTCGCAAGGATGGTAATACCGCGTTCTTTTTCGATATCGCCAGAATCCATAACGCGCACAGCTTGGGCACCGCGTTCAACGAGTGTACCGGATTGGCGTAAGATTTGATCAACAAGAGTTGTTTTACCGTGGTCAACATGGGCCACAATCGCCACATTACGTAGCGTTTTAATAGAGTTAGTCATAATAGGAAACCGTATAAATTTGTGTTGGGCTTCCCCTACAGGCAAATGACCCTCGTGGCTAGCCCTAATTACACGATAGTTTTATCTTTTAACGCTGCTATTTCAGCACGATTATAGCCTAACTCGCGTAAAATTTCGTCTGTGTGCTCACCAAGTACTGGTGGTGGACGTTCAAACGCCTGTTTAGTTTTGGAATAATGTATGGGTGAGCGTACTTGTGGGACATGTCCATAAACGGGATGTTCTAGCGTCATTTGCATTCCCCGCGCCTGAATTTGCGGATCATTAAATACGGCCTCCATATTATTTATAGGGCCACAAGGGACGGAGACACTGTTACACAAAGCGCGCCATTGCGCGGAGTTCTTTGTTTTCATCAACGGTTCTATGAGGGGGATCAGCACGTCGCGGCTTTCAACACGTGCGGCGCTCGTACAAAACCGTGGATCACTGCCCCATTCTTTTTTGCCAAGCAGTGAGCAGAAACGCGTAAATTGTGCGTCATTTCCGACCGCGATAATGATATGCCCATCGCTGACCTCGAAGACCTGATAGGGGCATAAATTAGGATGGGTGTTGCCTTGTAATACAGGCACCTTGCCAGACACCAAATAGTTTTGGCCTTGATTTGCCATCGCGGCAACAGCACATTCAAACAACGATATATCAATGGCTTGGCCTAATCCCGTCTTTTCACGGTGATAAAGAGCGCCAAGAATAGCATTACTCGTATACAGGCCTGTAAACAAATCACTCGCTGCAACCCCTGTTCGCAAAGGGCCAGATTCTGGTGTTCCCGTCACGCTCATCATGCCGCCCATGCCCTGAATGATAAAATCATAGCCCGGTAAATTTTTGTACGGGCCTGTTTGGCCAAAGCCTGTGATTGAGGCGTAAATCAATTTTGGAAATTCATCACAGAGGCTTTCATAATCCAAGCCATGTTTTGCCAAATCTCCGACTTTGTAATTTTCTAAAACAATATCTGTATCTGCAAGTAGTTTCCGTACGACTGCCTGACCTTCCTTTGTACGAAAATCAACAGTAATCGAGCGCTTCCCTCTATTGGTTGCACTATAATAGGCGGAATCAGATGTAGGTTTACCGTCTTTACCCAAGAGAAATGGTGGCCCCCACGCACGCGTATCATCACCAATATTGCACCGTTCAAGCTTTATAACATCTGCGCCCATATCGGCCAATACCTGCCCTGCCCAAGGGCCTGCCAGTACGCGGCTCATATCAAGGACTTTAATACCTTTAAGCGGCCCCATTTATTCGCTCTCTTCTAATAAAGTATTTAAAATGCGGTCAAGCACAACACGGTCATCGCGAGAGATTTTACTGATCAGCTTTCTCTCGTGGCTCAGAACAATGGGGGTAATTTTCTCGAACAGTTTTCTGCCAGATGTTGTGAGGCTTAACGGCGAAGAACGCCCGTCGGTTTGCGACGCCTTACGTTTGACCAATTTACGTTCGATTAAATTCTTGATGGCGCGGCTTAGTGTCGTTTTGTCCATCAATGTTTTTTTCGCAATTGCCCCAGCGGTTAGATCAACGCCACCGCCCAAGACTGCGAGAATACGCCATTGGGTACGCGTAATATTAAATTTGGCATATTCATCAGCTAAGGATTGGGACACAGTATTGGTCGCAAGCGATAATTTATATGGTAAAAATGTATCAAGGTTAAAAAGCATAAGGCAACATAACATCAAGCATGTAGTTGAACAAGCAACTAATCTTACCGCCTTAAATTTTGCGTGTTAGTTATATACAGTACAGTAAGTTTTACTTTACATTGAAGCTCGCCCTTAGATTAAAGTAAGCCCTCCCCCCCTATAACCCAACACCTTACTCGATTATTATTTAGTTGCACGCGCAACTTGTTTGTGCGACAACCATATAGGACAGGAGTATATTTATGATCAACAAAATACCTCAAGGCTTTCACCATGTTGCTTACCGCTGTAATGACGCGAAAGAAACGGTGGAATTTTATTCGCAAATCCTGGGCATGGAGTTTCAGCTTGCGATTGCCGAAGACCATGTGCCCTCGACGGGGGCCTATGACCCTTATATGCATATTTTTCTCGACGCAGGTAACAATAATGTCCTCGCTTTCTTTGAACTGCCTGAACAACCGAAAATGGGCAGAGACGGCAATACGCCAGAATGGGTGCAACATATTGCAATGCGTGTTGAAAGCATGGACAAGCTTCTCGAAGCGAAAAAACATTTGGAGGATAATGACATTGAAGTTCTCGGCCCTACCCATCACGGTATATTTAAATCTATCTATTTCTTTGACCCGAACGGGCACAGATTAGAACTCGCGGCCGATATTGGCACGCCGGAACAAATGGCACAGCTTCATTCTGTTGCACCAGACATGTTAGAAGAATGGTCGCGCACTAAAAAAGCCCCACGTCACGCGGCGTGGCTTCATGAGAAGATTGCCGACGAAACATAAGACATTATATTTACACCCTGCTTGACTCTCACCAATATGTTACCCAAGTGAAGTGCAAGGGTTTGAATATCCAACCATATATTAGGAATACATCATGAAATTTGCATCACTGAAACACGGTCGTGACGGCCATTTAATCATTGTCAGCCGTGATTTAAAAACGGCTGTTGATTGCGGAGAAATCGCGTCCACACTGCAATATGCGCTTGATAATTGGGAGCGTGTCGCCCCCCTTCTCGAAGAACAATATGACCGTCTCAATAATGGGAAAGGTGATTTCTTTACCTTTGTCCCTGAAGCATGTGCCTCCCCACTTCCGCGCGCATTTCAGTGGCTTGATGGCTCGGCCTATATCAACCATGTCGAGCTGGTCCGCAAAGCCAGAAACGCAGAAGTACCTGAAAGCTTTTATTCCGATCCACTTATGTATCAAGGCGGTTCAGACACTTTCATTGGCCCAATGGATCCCATCGTTGCAATTTCAGAAGACCACGGCATAGATTTCGAAGCCGAAGTTGTCGTCATTACAGACGATGTCCCTATGGCCGTTTCAGAGCGTAAAGCCAAAGACCATATCAAACTTATCATGCTTGTTGATGATGTAAGCTTACGCGGCCTTATCCCGAATGAACTTCGCAAAGGTTTTGGTTTTGTGAACGGCAAAGCGTCTAGTGCGTTTTCTCCTGTAGCTGTCACGCCTGACGAATTAGGGAAATCGTGGAAAGGCTCTAAGGTGCACCTTCCTCTGTTGGTTGAATATAATGAGAAACCATTTGGCAAGACCAATGCAGGCATAGATATGACCTTTAACTTCTCCAAACTTGTCGCTCACGCCGCGCAAACGCGTGAGCTATGTGCAGGTACGATCATTGGCTCGGGTACAGTTTCCAACCAAGGTGAAAACGGCGACCCTGGCAAAAAGATTGAAGACGGCGGGCTAGGTTATTCTTGTATTGCGGAAATTCGCATGATTGAAACCATTCAAAACGGTAAAGCGTCAACTCCATTTATGAAATTTGGTGATCGTGTTTCCATTGAAATGAACGACAAAGACGGCAATTCCATCTTTGGTAAAATCGACCATTTCGTCGAAAAATACAAAAAATAACTTGCATATTTTGTGAGTGCTCGACTCGTTTTGGGCACTCACACCCCAGCATTCACATCCCACGAGATAATAGATTTAAAGACTATCCCATTGGTTACGCTTTAAATATGCCTGTTGAGCAAGAGCCGTTTCGTTTTTAAATCTAGAATAAAATCCTGCCCATTAATGTAATCTACGCCCACTATCACCAAAGGGAATTTCCCTTGATGGTTCAGAGGTAGGGCATCAAAGTCCATGACCAATAAATCATACTGATCCAGTCGAATCCCACCAATTTTTATGCCATCGATTTTGATACGTATACGCGGTTTAAATTCCCCTACAGCACCTTGAATAATCCATTCTTTGCGCAAGCGTTTTTTATCTTCACCAAGTTTTGTGCCTTCAACAATATTCCAGCTAATCGCGCTAAAGCTTGAACCTGTATCAAACAAAGTCGGAATACGAAGATTTCCAAAATAAGTATCTATGAACAGCAAGCCATATTCAGCGTTTGGATATGGATTTTTTTCAAGCTTCACCACGGTCCAATCTCTATATTTTAGAGCTTTTAATTTATGACGGGTCAGTATTTGCAAACTGCCACTGCGTGGTTTTTTTTGATCGTGGGTAAATGATAAAATCAAACCAGACAAAACATCCATGCCCAATATACCGTCCAATTTTCCCTCTTGGTATTCCCAATCTTCTAACACTACCACCGTACGGTTTTCATATGACTGAGATGCAAATTCTAGCTGGGTCAAATTTATAGTAGGGCGTTTTTGTGCACGCGTCATTCCCCTCACAGTTTTATATGTTAAATTTGATTTAGGGATATTTAGTTTGCGGCTCGTTCTTGACGCTCCCGTATCAACCATAAAAATCAAAGGCTCACTTTCATTTATACTTACAGATATTGTATATTGACCATCCGCTAGGCGTTTAAAAATGAGAAATTGATTGTCTGCTTTGTTTTTAGCCCATACGGATTGCGGGAGAATCAACATCCCCAACACCACACACAAATATATGTGCATAAACTTCACATATTTCCACATTTTCTTTTGACCGATCATTCAGATTCCCAAAAGGAGGATTACAGCATCTCACCTAAGTTTTCTATTTTGATCATTCATCATAACATATTTACGTCCACACCACCAGTTACAGGCCCCACATCACTAAATCATGTCAAAACATGTCAGGAGACGCTTTATCGCGTTCTCTTTTTGTTGCAATCCTTGTGATGCACATTATCTTAAAGCTATGTCGAACGAAATGAACGAAGCTAGCGCCGCATTTGAGGCTGTACAAAATGCATGGGTTCCCCATAGGCCAGAACGCCCTGAAAAAATGGACGGCGGTAAAGTGTTCAGGCTTGTCTCGGAATTTGAACCAAAAGGGGATCAACCAAAAGCGATCAAAGAGCTTTGCGCCAATATTGACGAGGGAGAGCGCAACCAAGTTTTGCTCGGTGTGACGGGGTCTGGCAAAACATTCACAATGGCTAAAATCATTGAGCAAACCCAGAGGCCAGCACTTATTCTCGCGCCGAATAAAACTTTGGCGGCGCAATTATATGGAGAATTCAAATCCTTCTTTCCTGACAATGCAGTGGAATATTTTGTCTCTTATTACGATTATTATCAACCCGAAGCTTATGTGGCACGTACAGATACATTCATTGAAAAAGACAGCAGTGTAAATGAGCAAATCGACCGTATGCGTCATGCGGCGACACGCGCTATTTTAGAACGTGATGATGTGATCATTGTCGCGTCTGTTTCTTGCATTTACGGCATTGGTTCTGTTGAGACCTATACGAAAATGACGACAGATGTGCGCGTAGGCGACCCACTTGATCCACGAAAACTCATAGAGAATTTAGTGAATATGCAATATACGCGCAATGACATCGCATTTGCACGGGGTACATTTCGCGTGCGCGGGGATACCATCGAAGTCTTCCCGGCCCATCTTGATGATCAAGCGTGGCGCATTGATTTTTTCGGCGATGAAATAGACAGTATTACAGCCTTCGATCCGCTGACAGGCAAAACCCAAACCAAATTAGAAAATGTCCGTATTTATGCAAATTCACATTATGTAACACCGCGCCCAACGCTGCAAACTGCGGCCAAGCAAATAAAACGTGATTTGGTTACACGGCTCGCGGAATTTGAAGCGGAGGGAAAGCTCCTCGAAGCGCAAAGGCTTTCCCAGCGTACAGAGTTTGATTTGGAAATGATTGCTGCGGCGGGTCATTGCACTGGCATTGAAAACTATAGCCGCTATCTGACGGGTCGAAACCCGGGAGACCCACCGCCAACCTTGTTTGAATACCTTCCTGACAATTGCCTTCTTTTTTGTGATGAGAGCCATGTAAGTGTGCCGCAAATTGGCGGCATGTCGAAAGGCGATATGGCACGTAAAACAGCACTCTCAGAACACGGGTTTCGTCTGCCATCCTGTATGGACAACCGTCCGCTTAGATTTGAAGAATGGGACGCTATACGTCCACAGTCGGTCTATGTGTCCGCCACCCCTGGCCATTGGGAAATGACTCAAACACAGGGCGTATTTGTTGAGCAAATCATTCGCCCTACGGGTCTGATTGATCCCCCTGTAGAAGTCCGTCCCGTTGCCAAAGACGGGGCGAGCCAAGTGGACGATGTTATCAATGAAGTTCAAAAAACGACGGCGCGCGGTTACCGTTCACTCGTCACGACCCTGACCAAGAAAATGTCAGAAGATTTGACAGAATATATGCATAATCAAGGCATACGTGTGCGTTATATGCATTCCGACATTGATACGCTTGAACGCATAGAGATTATTCGTGATTTACGCCTAGGCGCATTTGATGTGTTGATTGGCATTAACTTGCTACGTGAAGGTTTGGATATTCCTGAATGTGCTTTTGTTGGTATTTTAGACGCGGACAAAGAAGGGTTTCTACGTTCCGAGACCTCTATGATCCAAACAATCGGACGGGCCGCGCGTAATGCTGATGCCTATGTCATTCTCTACGGGGATAAAATTACGGGGTCTATGCAAAGGGCAATGGACGAGACCGAGCGACGGCGTGCTGTACAATCGGCCCATAATGAAAAGCACGGCATCACCCCGACAACCGTCACGCGGGGGGTTATTGATATTGTTGGCGATAGTGAAGAAGCAAACCGTATTAAAGCTGACGCGGAAAGATACACCCCTACGGGCCAGATCAAGAAAAAATATCTGGAAGTTGCCGAAGACGGTGCAGAGTTTATTGGCCAAAATAGACTCGCAATTATTGCAGACCTAGAAAAACGCATGTTCATCGCAGCTGAGAACCTCGAGTTCGAAGAAGCAGCCCGTTTGAGAGATCAAATCAAAAAGCTCGATACTTAAGATAGAAAATAAAAAACGAATCAAATATTAAAATGGCCAAAATTGATTCGAATATATAGGAAAAATTGTCTTATTTTATTAGTTTCATGATCAAAATCAGACACTTTACACTCAAAAGATGCAAAAATAATATTAACACCTTGAGTTAATCACTTGAAATCACAGTATTACTTACTTGATTAACAACTATTAGTAGATTTTTAATATTTATCCGTGCATATTACGTCATAGATGGCGCGAGTTTCCCAATGACAACGTCGCCGTCTTTGGTAGCATTTTTGCCCCAGCTGCCAAAATGGTCGACCAGCCACTGATTTTTACTTCATCCCGATAAAATTAGTGGCTGGTCACCAAAGCGCTGATCACAATCAGCGCAATCAATATTTGCTAAGAAAAAGACCATTTATCGTCTAAATCTCTCAACGCATACAAGGTGATCATCGCACCGAGTGCGGGTATCGACGCCAAAAACAAATGGTTATAGCTCTCTAGAAATGGCAGTAAGTGCTTCCATGTTGCGAGTACAACGCAGCCATGCAAAACCATCACCAATCCATAGCTTATGCGTTTTTTAAACCCCGTGACGAATGCGAGTAATAAAAGTGCCCACAACACACCTATGACATATGATCCCATTACGGGCAAATCATTGACACGGTAGAAATGTGCAAAAATTTTTGCAGTTGTTTCTGGCTGGGTAAATTTTTCAACCACCCAAGGTGCTAAAAAAAGCGCGATGCTGATACGTAGAATAAAAAGTGATACCGGTATTTTACGATGCTGTTCTGCCATTGCCATTTATCATCCCCCAAGATACCAATTAGAAGTCGCTGACATACAGAGATATCCAGATAAATACAATTCAACACATTGTGATATGGCGCGAAACGTGGACGCTACCCCACTTCACCGCCGAGTCGTGCCTTCGCACGTTCAGCGCCTAGCAATGGCAAAAGCTTATTCATTTCGGGCCCTCTCGCACGACCAGTCAACGCCATACGCAATGGTAAGAACAAAGTTTTTCCCTTGCGGCCCGTTTCTTGTTTTAATGCGCCTGTCCATGCGGACCATGTTTCAAGTGTAATGTCGTCTGGCAGTGATTTTGCAGCTTGCTGGCAAAACTCTTTGTCCTCATCCGTAATTTGACCAGGCATTGGCGCGTGAATGACAGTGGACCAACCGACCGCGTCACCAAGCGTGCTCAAATTAGCGCGCACAAGCTCCCAAAAGGTTTCATTTGCAGGAATGCCAAATGCTTTCAAACGGTCTTCAACAGCACTATAGGGCATTTCTTTTAAGAGACGGCTATTGACGAGCGCCAATTCATCCTCATCAAAACGCGCAGGCGCACGGCCAATTTTCGAAAATGCGAATTCTTCAACAAGTTGATCAAGGCTTTGACGGGCTTCAATCGGGTCAGATGTACCGATTTTCGCGAGCAGGCTACAAATTGCCAAAGGCTCTATACCTTGCTCACGTAATTGATCCATAGATAGCGAACCAAGGCGCTTAGACAAACCCTTACCATCTTTCCCTACCAAGAGAGGGGTATGGGCAAAGTTTGGCGCTGTGCCTCCGAGGGCTTCGAAAATTTCGATTTGTGCACCAGAATTGGTAACATGGTCTTCACCCCGTATCACATGGGTGATCTTCGCCTCGATATCATCGACAACACTTGGCAATGTGTAAAGATAACTGCCGTCCGCACGAATGAGAACAGGGTCAGAAATTGACGCCGTATCTATGCTTTGCTTCCCACGTACAACATCGTTCCAAACGGCGGGCTTCCCCGTCAGTTTAAAACGCCAATGGGGTTTACGCCCTTCGGCTTCGTATGCAGAAATTTGGTCTTTTGTAAGTTCAAGCGCAGAACGGTCATAAATCGGTGGTTTGCTTTGTGCACGTAAAATTTTCCGCTGACGGTCAAGCTCTTCCGAAGTCTCATAACATGGGTAAATCCGCCCCATGGCTTTCAACTTATCGCGCGCCGCGTCATAGGTGTCAAAGCGGTCTGATTGTTTAAACGTATCGCCCCAGACCATGCCAAGCCATTTCAAGTCTTCACGCAGACCGTCTTCATAGGCTTTGGTGGAACGGGCTATATCGGTATCATCAATACGCAGCACAAATGTGCCGCCCTGAGACTGCGCGAACAGCCAGTTTACGAGCGCCGTACGCACATTGCCAACATGAAGTTTACCTGTAGGAGAAGGTGCAAATCTAACGATAGGTTTCATAACTATTCTTCTTTGTTTAGGGATATTTGATCCCGGTAACGGTTGGTCAATGGATAACGACGATCACGGCCAAATGCCTGATTGCCCAGTTTCACCCCAGGAGGAGATTGATTACGTTTATACTCATTTATATAGAGTAAGTGCTGAATACGGTTTGCGATTTCGCTATCATGCCCACGCGCGATCAAATCGTCTACAGAGATTTCTGCGTCAATAAGGCCGCGTAAAATATCATCAAGAATTTCATATGGCGGCAGGCTGTCTTGATCCGTTTGGTCAGGGCGAAGTTCTGCGGACGGTGGCTTGGTGATGATACGTTCAGGGATGGGAGCATCTACGCCCTTTACCCAATTTGGTGTATTTTCATTACGCCATTTCATCAGCGCGAATACTTCGGTTTTATACAAGTCTTTAAGCGGATTATACCCACCGCACATATCCCCGTATAATGTCGCATAGCCAACAGCCATTTCCGACTTATTCCCTGTCGTAATCAACATATGGCCAAATTTGTTAGACAGCGCCATCAATGTGACTGCGCGAATACGTGATTGTAGGTTTTCTTCTGTTGTGTCTGCTTCCAAGCCTTCAAATTTAGGCGCGAGCATGCCTGTAAATGCACCTACAGCGTCCGCAATCGGAATGATATCATAGGTACATCCCATTTTCTCCGCGCAAAGCTGCGCGTCATCATGACTATCCCCAGACGTATATTTAGACGGCAACATCACGCACCAGACATTTTCAGGGCCAAGCACATCAGCCGCAATACACGCCGCCATAGCACTATCAATACCGCCAGACATGCCGAGCAAGACCTGCTTAAACCCACTTTTGCGAACATAATCACCAAGACCTGTCGCCATAGCGTACCAGTCGGCTTCATGGCCTTTTAGCTGCTCAGTACGCTGCGCCGTTATACATGTCCATACACCGTCGATTTTCGACCATTTAGCGACATCAAAAGCTTCTTCGAAACTTGGCAATGTTTGCACAAGCTCACCATCGGCACTCATCGTAAAGGAAGAACCGTCAAAAGCTAACTCGTCTTGACCACCGACCTGATTCACGTAAATCAACGGGAGGCCCGTATTTTTCAGACGCGCACGCGCAACAGTTTCGCGTTGCCAGTGAGCATTACGGCGCCACGGCGAACCATTTGGGGAAATCAGAAGTTCTGCGCCGCGTTCACTTAAATGCTCGCAAACACCTTCATGCCAAATATCTTCACAAATCGGCAAACCGATTTTAACGCCTTTGAACACAATCGGTTCTGGCAAAGGCCCCGCATTAAAAACACGGCGTTCATCGAACACACCGTAATTCGGCAAATCATGTTTAAAGCGGATATCAGTTATTTCGCCGTCTTGCATAAAAAGAACAGCGCTATAGAGTTGCCCGACCTGACCATTGTCCCCATCGCCATACCACGGCGTAGAAAACACGACAGCTGGATTGTTTTTTGTGCCTTTTGCGAACACTTTCACTAATTCCATGCACGTGCGAATAGCCGATGGTTTCAGCAATAAATCTTCAGCAGGATAGCCAATCACATATGTTTCGGGCAGTACAAAAATATCTGCCTGTGCCGCGATTGCCTTGTCATACGCAGTTTGCGCTTTTTCCATATTTGCGCGTAAATCCCCGACCGTAGGGTTTAGCTGTGCCGAGGCGATTTTTAAGGTTGTTATCATAGTTTTGTCTTAAAGGGCTAAGCCCCATGCCGCAACCAAGGAATTTTGGTAAAAACAGAATAATACAGAGCTTGTATTACGCCACAATCGCGGCAATATATGCAGTTCACATGATATGAAGTTCACATGCAAATTTAAGCAGAGATTCCCATGAAAACAGATATGCCCGTCATCACGCGCCTTAGAGACTATAAAGCGCCAGACTTTAAAATCGAAACGATTGCGCTAGATTTCAATTTAGAACCTAAGAAAACACGGGTGAAGTCTGTTTTAAATATTGTAAAAACAGGAAGTCGTAATTCTGTACTTCATATGGACGGTGAAGACATTAAACTTGTCTCGATCAAACTCGACGGCAAGGCCCTGCCCAAATCAAAATATGTGCTGACACAATCCGATTTAAAGCTCTCCGATTTACCTGATAAATTCGTCTTGGAAATTGAGACGATTTGCAATCCTTCTGCTAACACGACCCTCATGGGGTTATATGTTTCAGGCGGTCGTTTTTGTACACAGTGTGAAGCCGAAGGCTTTAGGCGCATCACCTTTTTTCCAGACAGGCCAGATGTGCTTTCAACCTATAGCGTGCGTATAGAGGCGGATAAGAAACTATACCCAACCTTGCTTTCGAACGGCAATTGCAGTGAAGAAGGCGACCTTGATAACGGCCGTCATTTCGCGTGTTGGGAAGATCCTTTTCCAAAACCCTGTTATTTATTTGCGCTGGTCGCAGGTAATTTTGATACGGTCAGTGATACATTCACGACGATGAGTGGGCGTACAATTCCACTTGATATTTATGTCGACCCCGGTGATTCTTCACGCGCAACATATGCAATGGACGCGCTGAAACGGTCTATGAAATGGGACGAAGATGTCTTTGGCCGCGAATATGATCTCGATAGGTTTATGATTGTCGCTGTGCGCGATTTTAATTTTGGGGCAATGGAAAACAAAGGTTTGAATATTTTCAACTCCTCCCTTTTGCTTGCTGATGAGGCCAGTGCAACCGATATGAATTTCGAATTAATCGAGAGCGTGGTGGCTCATGAATATTTCCATAATTGGACAGGCAATCGCATTACGTGTCGCGACTGGTTTCAACTTTGCCTTAAAGAAGGCTTCACAGTTTTTCGTGACCAAGAATTTTCAGCCGACCAACGCGGTGCAGCATTGCAACGCATCAAAGATGTAAAAGCCCTGCGTGGGCGGCAATTCCCCGAAGACGCTGGCCCACTTTCTCATCCCGTCCGCCCTGCAAGTTATATGAAGATTGATAATTTTTATACGGCAACGATTTATGAAAAAGGCGCGGAGCTTATCCGTATGCTAAAAACCCTTTTAGGGGCAGACATGTTTCGCAAAGGAAGCGATCATTATTTCGATACTCTGGACGGCACTGCCGCGACGATTGAACAGTTCATCGCGTGTTTCGAACACGCGAGCGGCCAAGATTTAAGCCAGTTTTTACGCTGGTATGAATATGCAGGCACACCAACAATCAGCGTTGAAACGAAATATGACGAGACAGCGAAAACCTTTGACATTCACTTCAAACAAAGCCTTGGTAATCCGCGAAAACAACCGCTATTGCTACCGATAAAAATGGGGCTTATCGACAAAGACGGCAGTAATTTTGGCGAACAAACCCTCTCTTTTCACACGTACGAAACAAGCGTGCATTATGAGAATATTACGCACGAACCCGTGCTTTCTATATTCCGAGAATTTTCGGCGCCTGTGCATGTGGAATATACACAAAGCCCACAGCACGCTCTGTTACAAATGCGTTTTGACACGGATTTATTTAATCGTTGGGAAGCAAGTCAGTCGCTCGCCAGTGATATTTTAGTAGAACTCACCACATCGATTACGACAGGGAAAGCCCCTACCAATGTGAAAACACTGCAATTATATATCACTGCCATCGTTGATATTATAAAAGATAAAAACATGGATATGGGGTTTAAAACACTGGCGCTTACCCCTCCTGGGGATGGGGCGGTTTTGCAAGCTCTTTCTATGAGCACCCAAAACGGCGTTGACCCGCTCGCCGTGCGCCAAGCCACACGGCTTTTACGGCGCGCCATTGCAGAAGCTGGTGCAGGTGCATTGGAAGAACTATACCTTGAGCTTTCAACGCCGACCGCATTTACCCCTGACGCGAACGGCGCAAGTCGCCGTGCGTTACGCAATATATGCTTGCAATTTCTTGCCGAAAACCCAACGCCGCATGTCCGCGCCTTTGCACAACAGCAGTTTAAAACAACAACGAATATGACAGAAGAATTGGCGGCACTATTGACACTTATTCGCATGGGCGGCGCACATAGTGAAATGGCGTTAGATGCTTTTTATGACAAATGGAAAAGCACCCCCCTTGTCATTGACAAATGGTTTGGTGCCAACGCCCTTGTTGGTGGCACTCACGCTTTGCAAAAAATGGAAACCCTTACCCAGCACGCGGCTTATATTGGCGGAAACCCAAATAGAGTGCGCGCGTTAATTGGTGGGTTTGCGATGAATAACCCAGAAGTATTTCATAAGCTTGATGGATCTGGGTATGCGTTTTTCACAAAGAATGTGCTCGAAATGGATAAACGCAATCCACAAGTGGCCGCGCGTCTTCTTGGTGTGTTTGGTATTTGGAACAAGCTAGATTTACAGCGACAGGCCCTTATCAAATCGGAGTTACGCAAAATCATTACCTCTAAACCATCTGCAAATGTTTTAGAAATCGCAACGAAATCTTTAGGGAGTTAGGCTAAGGCATTTGCATGGCAGATTTAAAAATAATTCCAGACTTAAAAACCGAAGTTGGTTTTCGCACGCATATTTCTCAAAACAAATACACTGTGATGAGCCAACCCGTTTTTTGCACGCGCTCGGATTCCGTCCTACATACAGAATGGTTGGTACGGTTTGATAGTGATACAGGGTTGGAACGTATTTTACGACCAGCCGAAATAAGTGGCGCCATTTCCGATCTTGATCTCTCAATGCTTAAACAAGCTGTAAGTTCTTTAAACTTTGATCCTGAGCGCACCGCTATTGCGGTAAATTTATCTGGTGCTAGTTTTTCAGAACCTTCATTTGAACGCTCATTACTGGCTATTTTAGCTGAGTTAAAAGCCTCGCCTCATAAATTACTGTTTGAATTAACAGAAACATGGAATTTAAGCGATTTAACACCCGCAATTCGCCTGTTGAATATCTTACGCGAGCGTGGGCATAGCTTATGCCTCGACGATGTCGGCGCGGGTGCTGCAAGTTTACGCTATTTACGCGCATTTCCAGCAGATTGGCTCAAAATTGATGGAAGTTTCGTGACGGGAGCCGCGACGAACACACAAGAACGTGCGGTACTTTTAGCCGTATTAAGCTTGCGAGACAGCCTAGGGGTACGTTTCATCGCAGAAGGTATAGAATCAGAATCATTGCGGCAATTTGCAATGGAAATTGGCTTTGATGCGCTACAGGGCTATATTTTAGGTTCCCCAGAGCCGGAAATAAATATTAAGTGACGTCAAAGCCATATTTTTTATCGACTTCATTAACCATCACCCCCTATTCTGTTACTGATTCGAACAATAGAGGCATACGTGCATAACGGTAAAGAACCACAGCTATATATGCCACCGCCTCCACGTACTGGAGCGCAAAGACCTGCGTCCAACAGACAGGTTCAACAGACACAGCCCCCTAGAAAACAAACATTGCCTCACACACAAGTGCGTACAGATTTTGTACAGCCGGCTAGAGGTGGATTTAACCCCAATATCCCACCTCCCCATATTGAACGCCGTAATAAAGTTCGTACCCTATCGCAGCCTATCGCCAATCCAGCAGCTCTTAAAAACCGCGTACATCCCCATAATAAAATACAAGAAGAAAAACAAAACGGTAGAGCTATGCTTGCCGTAGCCGTTAGCTTTTTGATTTTTTACCTTTTATTGGTCTCCTCAAAAATCATAACAGATTTCACAAATAACAAGCATGTTGCAAATGCTGAGCACATGACCCATGCACTTGGTTTAGCTCAAAAAATCTCGACTGTGATTGATAACAACATCCTTTGGATCAATAATGGATTAAGTGAAGGTCGTTCACCACAACACTCAACCGATATGATTTCAAAATCCCCACATATAACCGCAAGCGCAATATTAAGCGCACAAAAACATGTCTATGCACTCTCACCATCTGGCGCGAATTATTTAACGCAAGTTAAATTGAATAACATCCAAGATAATGGTGTCTTACTGTCTTCCATCATTGAGAAAGATGGGAAAATCATCCCGATTATCATCAAAAGAACAGGTGATTATTACGCTGTCGCAGCGTTACCTGCCGACATTCTTTTAAATGAGGCGAAGCTAGACCGTACAAATAGAACAGGTCTTGTTGCAAAGTCTGGTCGTATTATCGCAGGTAATAAAGGACTTGGTTTATCAGGCGCACGTGATTGGTTCCACGTCAAAACCGCAGATTTCGAAAAAATAACGCAGGCGAATGAAGAGGTTCGTCAACGCATTCGCATTGCAGGTTCAACTTACCGTATTGTGAGTGTTCCACTCCCGAATTCACAACTCAAACTCATTGAATCACGGCTTGAGCCAAAAATAAAATTGCTACAATCTGATTTAGTCATTTTTGCTATCCTTTTTATTGGTACCTGTGCTCTTGTCGCTATGCTGTTGAACTCGCTTTACAAACGCATTAATTCTATTCGTCGCATTCAAAGACAAACAGAAATATCCCAACAGCGGTATCAAGCGGCCGTTGAAGGTAACCGCGGCGGTATATGGGAGTTAGATATCCCAAACAACACAGCTTATGTCAGTGCATCGCTAGCGGGGCTTTTAGGCTTGCGTCGCCAAGAGCATGTCATGCCAATTTCACAGTTTTTGAATTTATTTCATTCGCATGACCGTGATCGTTTTTTAGCAATAGCGCGTCGTGCCCATATACAGGGTGAATTTGAGATTGATCTTCACATTGCCCATCTTCCGCTCATTTTGCAATGCCGTGGTCGCCCGTCCAGTCAACAAAATGATAACTATAAACGTGTTATTGTTGGTGTCGCAGTAAACATAACGGAACAACGCGGTGCTCAACAAAGTTTGAAAGCCGCTGAAGCCAGATTGCACAACGCGCTTAGTTCTATGACAGATTCATTTGTGGTATGGGACCAAAACAACAAACTCGTTTTATGGAATCTACGTTTCGAAGAATTTTTTAATATTTCATCGGGAAAACTACACGCGGGCATTGATCATGCGAGCGTAGATTTTTTGGTCAAACCTAGCCTCATCGAAGTTATTCCAAGCCCTGACAATGACGGGCTCTCGGAAATCAAACTCAATGATGGACGATGGATTCGCTATATCGAAACAACAACTACCGAGGGCGGACGTGTGAGCGTGGGTACGGATGTTACAGAAATTCGCTTACGCGAAGCCGAACTACGAGAGAATAGCCGGGCGCTAAAAAACACCGTCGATGTTTTGCGCAAATCTCAAGACCGTATTGTGGAACTTGCCGATGAATACGAGCAAGAAAAAATCCGTGCTGAGGAAGCCAATCAATCCAAAACAGATTTCCTTTCCAATATGAGTCATGAACTGCGGACGCCATTAAATGCGATTAACGGTTTCTCCGACATTATGAAAAAAGAAATGTTCGGCCCACTTGGCGACCCACGTTATAAAGAATATATTAGTGACATATTGTTTTCGGGACAACATCTTCTTGCTCTGATCAATGATATTTTGGATATGTCGAAAATCGAAGCTGGTAAAATGACACTTAATACAGAAGTTGTTTTCATGCATGAAATGTTGGCACAGGTCGTACGCATCATCAGGGGCCGTGCCAATGATTCACAATTAACACTTGATATTACAAGTACCGAAGTGCGAGACATCGAAGCTGACCCACGGGCGATCAAACAAATCTTGCTAAACCTGATTACCAATGCCATTAAATTCACACCTGAAGGCGGCACCGTTGGTGCTGAACTGATTGAGAAACATTCTGGAATCATTATTAAAATTACAGATTCAGGCATTGGAATATCCGAAGATAATATTCAACGCCTTGCCAAACCATTCGAACAAGTTGTTGATACAGGCAATGGTCACAAAGAAGGTACCGGGCTTGGTCTAGCGTTATCCAAATCACTCGTGGAATTACATGGCGGTAATTTTAAAATTGAAAGCGTGCTTGGCAAAGGCACAACGGTAACATTCTCTCTGCCTAACAAACCTATCCAACGTGCTGAAGAAGCAAAACCGACCGATGTTCGTCAAGAAATTTCACGACTTGCACAGGACATTGCGAGCGTATTAGGCGAAAGTGAAGTCCAAAAAAGCACAGCATTAGAGGCAACAGTTCTAGATTTACCCCCACCAATGCCCACAATCGAGAATACGAACACAGCTAAACCCGTTCTTGCGAAACCTTATGTACAAACGCCACCACCACAACATACAAGAACTGACGCAGCGTAGTTCAAGATAGTATTTGGTTAAATATCCGTGCCGTATCGTTACGCCATTTTTCGTAACGCGTTTCCAGTTCGTGAAATTCATACATACCCACACTCTTCACAAGCAATCGTTTTACAGAAATTGGTGCCTCTGACGGTATAAAAATGCCGTCAATCGCAATAGCAATTGTTTGCAATAAGATTTGGTACGCACGTGATACCTCAATCAAATTATTGGCGTCATCTGCTTTAAGCCATTTTTCAGTTCGCGCCAAAACCAATATATCTATAAGTCCGCGAGGTGCGTTAACGGGTTTGTTTTTTAGAATTAAAAACTGTGCGATAAATTCAATATCACGCAAACCACCCAATACGCCTTTAATATCCCAAAGGCCTTTGGCAGGTTTATCAGTCGCTAATCGTTTATGCATATCCAATATATCAATCACCAATTCACCGTGGTAATTTTTATCAGCCAACGCATTTTCGACAACATGTTCAATGAGAGTTTGGAATTTTTTCGAAGAACTGGCAATCACACGTGCGCGGCTAAGGGCCATGAACTCCCACGTCCATGCTTTGTCTACATAATAGTTTCGAAATGCCTCTAACGTCACCGCTAAAGGGCCTGATCTGCCAGAAGGCCGCAATGCCATATCCACTTCATACAAGGCCCCCTCTTGGGTCACGCTGGACAATGATGTAATAAAGCGGCGAGTCATTTTATTGAATTTTTTCGCAGCGTCCCCAATATCATCTATAGAAGGTTGGTAGATTATGATAACATCCACGTCAGAGCGCAATGTCATTTCCCGCCCCCCTAATTTTCCCATCGCCAAAACGACGTATTCTCCACGCATAGCCCCCGCGCTATTCTCGACGTCTTGGACAGCTTTGGGGAGTAAAGCCTGAATAGCTGCCTGCGCAATTGCAGAAAATGCAACACCCACTTTTTCAATATTTTGTTGCCGTAAAATACTTGCCGTTAAGCTAAATTGATCTTCATGAACCATTTGGCGGACAATATTCATCGCGGTTTCAAAATCGGTCTCTGGTGTCAAATAGCGCGCATAGTGATCAATCGGAATTTCCAATTTCTGGGTCAGAAACTCTGGCTCAACCATTGCGTCAATAAGTGCGGGTTGGGTGGAAAGCGTTTTGGCAAGACGAGGTGCAATTGCCAACATATTGATGAGGGACAACAAGGTTTCTGGTTTATTCAACAAAAGTGAGAGAAGACTTACACCTGCGTTTAAATTTATCATGAAGTTTGAAAAATTAAAAAAGGCTGTATCTGGCTGCCCTGTGTCGCCACAGGCTTCAATAATACGAGGGGCGAGGCGAGTAAGAAGTTCACGGGCGCGTTGTGTACGCGTTGCGCGAATACGACCACCGAGCCAATCGGCCATCGTATTCCACACATCATTACCGCGTTCAAATCCGTAAGCTTGGAGTGTCGTCAATGTCGTGGCTTCAAGTTCTACACCCGTAAATACCAAGCTCCCTAATGCACTCGACAAATCTTCCTCATCTGGAAACAGATCTGTGTAATGTTGATGTACCCGTGCAAAACGACAGGCCATTTTCGTTTCAAAATCAATTAAATTTTTAGCACTACAAAGTGCAGCCAGTTGTTTGCGTATAATATTATCTTTTGGCCAATTGTGTGTTTGTGCATCTCCGTACATTTGCGTTCGGTGCTCTAACCCCCGCAAATATGCATAGTCTTTTTGCATGGAAAGAACAATTTCGGTGCTCGCATAATCTCCGTCCGCCAAGGCTTGCAGCGCATCTACTGTTCTTGGTGTTCGTAAGGCTTTGTTCCGCCCACCAAGAATGAGCTGTTGGACTTGGGTATAAAATTCAATTTCCCGAATACCGCCAAGGCCGAGTTTAATATCGTGCCCCGCCATACACATGTCGGCAATGCTGGCATTGCCCTGAATTTGACGTTTGATGGAATGGATGTCGGCTACGGCAGCGTAATCAAGACTACGCCGCCAAATAAAAGGTTGAAGGACAGTCTTAAAGAACACATCAGCAGCGCGTTTATCACCGCCACAAAACCGTGCCTTAATCATGGCAGCGCGCTCCCAATTCTGGCCAAGGGTTTCGTAATAACGTTCAGCGGTCAGTGTTGATACGGCGACTGAATTTGCGCGTGGATCTGGACGTAGACGTAAATCAGTTCGGAAAATATATCCGTCTGGTGTCATCTCGTCAAAACCACGCATTAATTTTCGAACGAACCGCACAAGCAAGCGCTCTGCTTTATTCATATCCGGTAATTTGATAAAATCGGGATCGTAGAAAACAATCAGATCAATATCACTGGAATAATTCAACTCTCGACCACCATATTTTCCTAGCGCCAGAACGAATAGGCCAGGAACAGGGCCATATTCATCACCTTCAAATCCCATTTCATCTGCAACGGATTGTATAAGGGCCTGCATAGAAAAGTCAGCAAAATCGCTAAGAACCCCCGTTACGACGTCCCAATCCCAAACACCTGCAATGTCACAACATGCACATAATAAATGCATACGTTGTTTCGCTTGCCTCAGAGATGCGTTCAATGGGGATGCGCTCAACACAGATAAGTCATCTGATTGAATATTTGCGAGAATATTTTGGTAAATACTTTCAGGGGATTTCGTTGCTAAGTCCCGTAAAATATCAGGCCATGTTTCGCAAAGCTGTTTGAGGTAGGGCGCATTTTCACACATGCCCGTAACAATATTTTTGAGCCCCTTTTCCTGTGGCTTATGAGAAGTCTCGTCAAGCACAGGGACAGAATTACATATGCGGTCGTTAAAGTTTTTATACTGTGATGTGAAAAACATTATGACCGTTTTACGCGTGGAAATATTAACGCCGCGCGTAAGCCAGGCGATTCACTCCCATCTCCACCAGGCCCGTCTGAAAGCTCGAACTGCGCCTGATGTAAATCAGCGATCGCCGTCACGAGAGAAAGGCCAAGGCCGCTCCCTGGTTTTGTACGGCTTTTTTCAAGGCGTACAAAACGTTCTTTCACACGCTGTCTATCTTCTTGCGGAATACCAACGCCTGTATCCGTTATAGAAATTTCTGTACGCCCCGAACTGACCTTACGTAATCTTAGTTTTATAGCGCCTCCACGCGGCGTATATTTAATTGCATTTTCGACAAGGTTTGAAACAGCTTGAGACAACAAACCTCTATCTGCACGAATTTTATGTTTCCCCGTAATTTCCATGCTGAACTCTAACCCTGCATCTTCACAAGAAGGTTCATATAATTCTGCCATGTCTTCCAGAAGCGAGCGAGGGTCGAGCGCGATAAGAAGTTCTCTGCGCTCCCCAGCTTCTAAGCGCGCAATACGAAGGACAGAATCAAATGTACGCAAGAGTTCCCCCGCGTCTTCGGACGCCGCAAGCAGGGCAGTTTGAGCGCCCTCATCCTCAATTTCATGTCCAGCATTTTCAAGGCGCGTACGCAGGCGTGTTAACGGGGAGCGTAAATCATGCGCGATACTATCACCCGCATAGCGCATCGCCTGCATTAATCTATCAATATGGTCGAGCATGGAATTTAAATGCTCTGCCAAAACATCAAGTTCATCCCCAGATTCGTTGCGTTCCATGCGTTGATTAAGATGGCCTGCGCGGACATCTGTCGCAAGTTTATTAAATGTAGCGATACGATTTGAAAAGCGCTTGGCAAGGAAAATGCCTGACAGAGCTCCGAGTAATAATGCCATCGCGGCAGAAATAAATAGAGCGCGGCTCAATACTTCTGCAGGTTCCAAAATCCGTTCCACATCTCTCGCAATAAAGAGTTTATCTGCTTTGTTTAATTGTACAAGTTGGCCACGGGCGCGGTGAACAATCGTACTATCTTGATTATCACCTATCGCCGCAACACTATAGATGAATTGTCGTACGGGTTTATCGTTTAAATCTGTGAACAGTTTTTGCAGGCCCCATTTTTTAGTATCTGTAAATGTTGGTTGTGTGTTTAAATTTCCTGTCGGGAGATTACCATTATAGACATAGACATATTTCATCTCTGTGCGGGGTTGCAACATCCTCAAAATGATGATTTTATTAAGCTCGTCAGGCCCTCTTTTATGGTAAAAAGTTTCCAGCTCGCTCAGTTCTTCGTACAAATCATGGTCAATTTGATTGATAATAACTGTGACGCTTGCATAATAAACATAGCCCAACACAATCATTGATGAGACAGCAAACAAAGTTGCCGCAATCATTGATAAGCGAAAGGCTGTGTTTTTAAACAGACGTTTTGTAGAGGCGAGCATATACACCTTTTGCCAAGAAGCGTTTAAACCTGCAAGCGGTATCCTGCACCACGGACTGTATGGAGCATTGGTGTCTCGAAATCTTTGTCAATTTTTGATCGTAGACGAGAAATATGCACATCAATAACATTTGTCTGAGGGTCAAAATGGTAGTCCCACACTTTTTCGAGCAACATTGTGCGGGTCACCACTTTATCAGCGTGCCGCATTAAACATTCCAACAGACGAAACTCACGCGGTTGTAGCAATATTTTTTGGCCTCCTCGTGAAACCGTACGGGCTAGCAAATCCATTTCCAAATCGCCCGTTTTTAATTTTGTAACGGCTGCACTTGGGTCTGAGCGACGACCAATGGCTTCTACACGTGCCAGTAATTCCATAAAGGAATACGGCTTGGCGAGATAATCATCTCCGCCTGCACGCAGGCCTTCAATACGGTGATCAACTTCGCCCAAAGCAGATAGAATAAGAACAGGTGTCGTATCATTGTCTTCGCGCAACGCCGTTAAAAGCGAAAGCCCGTCACGTTTTGGCAACATACGATCAAGCACGAGCGCGTCATAATCTGCTGACTTTGCCATTTCGAGACCGAGCTCACCGTCCATAGCAAGGTCAACAACGTGACCTGCTTCCATCAGTCCTTTACGAACGTATTCAGCGGCGACTTCATCATCTTCTACAACTAATATGCGCATAGTATCATCCTGTACCTAGTTAAGTGAAATTGACGTATAGGTTTCGCTACCATTTATGGTGCGAACCAAAAGAGTTATTGAGCGTTGATTTTTTTGTTTAGCTTTTTGCACGATTGTACGAAATGTACGCACGCTGGCGACAGGTTGACCGTCAGCCTCAAGCAAAACCATGCCTGATTTAATACCTTTTTTCGCGGCGTTACTACCTGGTGCAACCGCGTCTACATATGCGCCGACCTGATCACGGCGCATGCCGATACTGTCGCGAAAAGAGGCACTCAGATCGACGAGTGACAAGCCTGTATTATACATGCTTCCCGCTTTGGGGGGCGCAGGCGCGGCGCTTGCGCTCGCGCCAGTTGAGCCACGGACACTCCCTGTGGCGAGGAATAAATCATCCTTGGTTTCGGGGCGTGCCCCAATAAGCACTCTGATTTTTTTTTCTAAAATGACGTCTTTGCGTTCAATTTCAAAATAAGCATAATCACCTGCGCGTAGCTTAGCGATTGCACGTGTTGCATCTTTTGAATTACGGATGACCGTATCATTGATCCGCAAAATTATATCTTCAACTTTCAAGCCGGCGGCAAACGCTGGACCATCAGCACCAATCGATTCAATGGATGCCCCGCGTGTCACAATTACACCACCTTGATCTTTGACCGCTTCACGCAATGAAGCGCCCAAAAAACCGCGGTTAATTTTACCAAATTTAATCAAATCTGCGGCGATGTCTTCTGCGAGGTAGTGAGGGATAACGAATGCAATCCCGACACTGGCACCCGTAGGGGAGTATATTGCCGAATTCACGCCGATTACCCGACCCTGAAAATCGAACAAAGGGCCGCCTGAATTACCGCGGTTCACAGTGGCGTCGGTTTGCATATAATCAACATAATAACCAGAATCGACACGTTCACGACCAATGGCGGAAATAATACCCACACTTGAAGACTGGCCAATGCCAAACGGATTACCTATTGCCAAAGCCCAATCACCAATACGTACTTTTTTACCATGATGAAATTCTACATAATCAAATTTACGGTCTGTTTCAATTTGCAAAACAGCCATATCCGTCTCATGATCAGTGCCAATAATATGCGCGGCAAACTCTTCACCATTCGCGAAATCAACAGTAATTTTATCGCCACCTTCAATCACATGAAAATTGGTTACGATTTTTCCGTCAGGCGTCACTATAAAACCAGAGCCTTGGCCTTCCGTCGCGTCTTGTGTCGGATCACCAGCGGCGGCGCCGCCTGTCACGACTTTGATATTCACAACAGCTGGACTTACATGTTCGATAAGGTCAGCCAATGATTTTGGCAGTCCTTTTGTATTAGACATGCCCAATGGCCGCGCCTGCACAATTTGCGCTGTGAAAGGCGTATTTATGACCACAGCAAAACTTGCGACAGCAAAAACTGAACACAATGCTGACTTAGTCAGATTCAATGATTTCTTAGGGATAAACATCACCCATGCTCCATACTAAAATTTACAATGCACTACTGCACCTAACACCAACCTTAACAAAACATGACAAACTTGTCATGTTAATGATTTTTTAGAATGTCACCCTATGTCTTTGTTTTAAATCTTTGTTTTAAAAATCAAAAATAGGTTATTTTGTGGCATATCCATAACTGTGCAGGAGTTTAGCCCTCTATCTGCGAAGATATGCTTAACGGAATCTAAATTTCGTACACCCCAGTGAGAATTTCGGGCCTTCAAAGAACGGTCAAAAGCTAAATTAGAAGACGCGGTCGTTTCGCCTGTCAAAAACGGCCCGTATAAACACAAAACACCGCCGTTTTGTAAAATTATACTGCCCCCCTTGGCCAAGCCCAAAGCCGCGTCCCAAGGTGCGATATGTATCATATTTGCACAATAGATTACGTCAGTATTTCCTAAATCTTGCCACCATTTTTCGCGTGTGACATCAAGGGTGAGTGACAAAGGTAATTGGCGCGGCAAATCTTGTGCATAAGCATTTTGGCTTTGCCGAGACGGCGCGTCAATGTCAGACATTTGCCATTTTATATCTTTGCGAAGCCCACATACATGTGCAGCATGTTGCCCCGTACCCGATGCAATTTCCAAGACATGAGCATTTTTTGGTAAAACACCCACAAGATGTTTGCCAATAACACTGCGGTTCCTCTCGGCAGATGGCGAAAATAGTTTCTCGCCAACGCGGTCTCGCATTTCCATATGCACAGGGGTTGGCGCTTTATGATCCACTATCCATCCACGACAGTCGGGAGAATGAGGATAACACGAAGCCCGTTTTTTGGGGATTTCCCCAAGCTTAAACTACCATTATACGCACGAGCAAGGTCATTAACAATGGAAAGACCGAAACCACTACCCGGTGTCGCTTCATCAAGTCTCTCTCCCCGTTTCAATACAATCGCATACTCCTCTTCCGCTAGCCCGGGGCCGTTATCATCAACAACCAATTTAATTTTTGCGTTCGTAGGGCCTAGGCGTTCCACCGTGACATTGACTTCGCTATGGGTCCATTTACACGCATTATCCATTAAATTCCCGACCATTTCTTCTAGGTCGCGTTGCGCGCCACGAAAGAGAATGCCTTTATTGACTGAAATGTGAATATCTAAATCCTTATCCCGATAAATACGCGGCAAGGTACGCGCAAGACTTAGCAGTATAGGCTTAACAGGTGTGACCTCACCAATGCTTTGCCCTCGCGCCGCCGCCCGTGCACGCCGTAAATGATGATCAACCTGTTTTGACATTTCCGTCGTTTGTCGCTCAACAAGCTTTGCATATGCAGTTGTCTTGCCTTTGGATTCGTTTATCAACACAGCCAACGGCGTTTTCAAAGCATGGGCTAGGTTTCCGACATGGGTTTGTGCATACTCCACGACCTCTTTATTATGACCTATAAGAGAATTTAGTTCATCAGCCAATGGCGTAATCTCTATCGGAAATACACCGACAACAGATCGCGCGCGTCCCTCACGTACATCAGCGATTCGTCTTTGTAGTTCAAAGAAGGGTCGCAAACCAATGCGGACTTGCATAAAAATCGCAGCAGACAAGGCCAGAGCGATCAGGCTCATCAAGCCAATGGCAAGATAGGAAAACCTACGCACCGCCTGCTGGGTTGGGCGTTTGTCTGCCGCCGCGACAATCACGATTGCCCGCTCACCCATACCGGGAAAAACGACAGATTCAATAGCGAGACGAAGCGGCTCATTATCTGGCCCTTGTGCAATCGACGTTACAATATTTCCGCCCTGCCCGCGTACTTTTCGCGCGTCTTGTATGGGAAGCGTTAGGGTTGCACCATAAAGGGAGCGTGAGCCCATGAGCGGTTCTATGCGCCCGTTCTCATTAAGCTCACCGACGAGCCAATAGCGGCCAGACAAGGCTCTTTGATAGCTCGGATCAATGGGTTCATTTGTTAGCTTGATTTTGACATCATCAACACTTTCCACAACTTCGACATAGGCAATCAATGACTGAATCGTATTGATAAGCGGGTCATCAAATTGCTTATAAGTTGACATGCGAAAGAATAAAATCAAACCAGTACCTGCGATAATCAACGCAGGTATAGCCCAGTAAAATGTCGTGCGAACAAGCCCCCAGACGAATGATTTTCCGCCTTGGGGCTGTGTTTTCTGGGAGTGTTCTGAATTATTTTCCTCAGACATTACATTTCCCGAAATAGTTAAATAGAGCCAAAATGCCCCTAGTCTTCTTCAGCTTGCTCTAAATCTTTTGAGGGATCGAGTAAACGATAGCCAAGCCCACGCACGGTTTCGATGCGGTCAACGCCAATTTTACGACGAAGGCGGCCTACGAATACTTCAATTGTGTTTGAATCACGGTCGAAATCTTGATCGTAAATATGCTCAACCAGTTCAGTTCTTGAAATAACACGACCAACATGCATTGCCATATAAGAAAGCAAACGAAATTCATGCGAAGTCAATTTAATTGGCGAGCCATCAACAAATGCGCGTGCCGAACGATTATCAACCATAAGGCCGCCAATATCGATGGTGTCCGTTGTATGTCCTGCGGCGCGGCGCACAAGTGCGCGAAGGCGTGCAAGCAATTCTTCGGTATGGAAAGGCTTTGTGAGATAATCATCGGCCCCTGCGTCAAAGCCAGACACTTTTTCGCTCCACTGATCGCGAGCTGTCAAGATAATGACTGGGAATTTTTTACCATCTGCACGCCATTTTTGCAAAATGCTAATGCCATCAATGACAGGCAAGCCAAGATCGAGAACAACAGCGTCATAAGGTTCGGTATCTCCTAAGAAATGCCCTTCCTCGCCATCATTTGCGACATCCACAGCATAGCCAGCATCTTTCAATGCTTCGCTCAACTGGCGTGATAAATCTAAATCGTCTTCTACTATTAAAATTCGCATTTTGTGAATCCCCTGATACTGTCAGAGTTATTTTCTCACTCTACCTGTATGCGCGTCAACATAAACATCGATAATTCGACCATTATTTTGTTTTAAACGCACACGGTAAGTGTCACCACTGACAAGTTGTACATCGATAAATTTAGCACCTCGTACACGTCCAAGCGCAATTGATTTGGCGCGACTTGCAGAAATCCGGTGTTGAGGCTGTTTTTGTGCATATTGCGCGGCACGAGTACGATCTCTTTGTATGGCGTCGCGCGTATAATCCAGACGCAGCGAAAAATCGTTTGAAACATGTGCATCTGCGCGTTGCGCCGCGTGTGCATTCACAACAATGAGGCTCGCCACCACGAGCAGCCCTGTAACAATTATGTATCTAATGCTTTTCATACTCACGTTATCTAGCCTTTAGCCCCTGAATACAATCTGAACAGAGCATTCAGCTTAATTTTTCCTGTATTAAGCTTAATATTGTCTTTCGTTAAAATTCAATCGCTGACCGTGGGTCATTAGGAGAGGCAGCTTTCTTCATTACTTTTTGTAAGTCCTTAGGCAAATTGTCAGGTAACACGATCATAAGTCTGACAAGTAGATCACCATTCGCTCCCGTCTTTGTTGGCACACCTTTTCCTTTGAGGCGTAAGGTTTTTCCAGAACTGGAACCAGGGGTGATTTTCATATTAACCTTACCATGAGGGGTCGGCACTCCGATCTTTGCCCCCAGAACCGCTTCTTGCAGGGTAATTGGCAAATCAAGCCTTAGGGTCTTCCCGTCTCGGCGAAGGTATTTATGGGCTTTGGTCTTAATTATGATTTTTGCGTCACCAGCTGGGCCGCCACCGATTCCAGCAGAACCTTTACCACGTAACCGCAATATGGTTTCGTCTTCTGTTCCAGATGGAATCGTAATTTTCAAAGACTTTCCATTTGCCATACGGACATGTTTACTTGCCCCCATGACCGCTTCGGGAAGCGTAATTTCTAATTGATAGCGAATATCCGCGCCCTTTTGTGCGCGTGTGCGCGTAAACGGGTGACCTGAACGCTGCCCGCCCATTTGCATACCAAATAGGGATGAGAACAAATCAGACATATCGCCGCCGCCCGCGCCGCCAAATTGCCCGCCAGCCGCTTGAGCTTGGCCTGCAAATGGGGTTTTTTGGTTTCCAGATGCGTCTACTCGCCCAGAATCATATTGTGAGCGTAGGGTTTTGTCAGTCAGCAAGGCATTTGCGGCAGAAATTTCTTTAAACTTCTCAGAAGCCGCTTTCGAGCCTTGATTCACATCAGGGTGATATTTTTTGGCCAAAGCACGATAAGCTTTGCGAATATCGTCATCGTTTGCCGATTTTTTTATACCAAGAATTTTATATGGATCTTTTGCCAATGTGCATGCCTCCCCACCCTATGTAGGAAGTATAAAGAGAAGTGCAAGTGCGGGGTCAGTTAGGGGGAAAAACTATATTGCGTGCCTGCACCCCGCCCGTAAATTCTCGACATTTGAAAAATATTTATGTGTATGTTTTCTGGCACAAAACCATACAATGTTTCAAGCTCTGGCAAGGTTAGATTTAGCTCTGGAATTTGCGTTACCAGCGTTGCGAGAACATTATCTCCATCACAAATATCAATCTCATACATTTCAGTGTCTTCACCAAGCGGCACTTCACGCGACACCCAATCATCACCATCAACTCTTGTACGGCGCACCCATGAAATTGTGATAGTTTGGCCATTTGTTTTTGCTTTGACATGCACCACACAATACGGGCGTAAATGAGCGGCGTGGTAAATATGTGATATTTTCTGTGTGTCGCGGCGGCCATTCGCTTTTGCGGTCAGTTTAATTTCAAGCCCTCTTAGCGATGAACTTAATCGCAAGTCTTGCCATCCCTGCCCTAAATATATGACACGCGCGCCTGAGTTCACAACATCATCCATATCGCTATCACTTCCGTAACGGCCTCGCAAAAACTTATGAATACGATATATGTCGACTCCGATAAGGACGGCGTCCTGGCATTGGAATATCTCCCAACCGCATTGTGTTTCTACGGCCAATAAATTTCCACCCGCAAGCATTTCGGCGTCACTTATCGAAGCAAGACGAATATTTGGAAGATAGATTTCTATGGCAGGGTGATTATCAAACAGAGCAATATTCCCTCGCTTTAAATCCTGTTTTAAATACCCAATAGAGACTGGTGCTCTTAAAGACGTCGTTTGAGCATTTTCAAAAGAAACACTGGTTTGCACCCAAGGATGCACAACCGCACCGACAAGCACACCTTGGCGCGAATTATCATTTGTGATGTCAGGAATGTCCAAGGCAAAAACATCAGGTGTCGATGACCAAACTGGTGCGCCGCCTGCCCCTGCTACGGCGGTGTTCACAAGCAGGGGACGGCGCGCGCCTTCACGTCTTGCTTTGACGACATTCTGAGACAATCCTTCTTTTTGGGTAATTAACCACGCCACGTCCTCGGAGCCATCTTGTCCATTAAGGTATAAAATATCGCCAGTTTCTAGTCCCAAATATTTAGGGGGAAGAACAAGTTCAACACCAGAATTTTCTTCATGAGTTTGCGCCAATATACTTTGCGACATTTGTTTCGCCTGAGCCGTATCGAACACCAAAGGTGCCTGTACGTTCAATACGCGCACGGCTTCACTTAACAGGCCTTGCGCTGTAACTGAGCCAGATTGATAGGATTGGGATTTTTCTATAAAGCCAAGACGTACATCTTTGACACGCGCATCTGCGTCATCATATGTGTGTGTGAAAATCGGGTGCCCTTCGCGGTTCACGCAATCATCCCGTTGTATCACAACGGGGCTTTGCACACCCTTTGATGCAAATTTCAATCCATCACTTCCTTCGATCAAATCAAATCCATATACTAAGCTAAGGGGGGTCAGGGCCGAACGCGCACTCATTGGGCGGTCAATCACAAAGCCGCTTAACATACCATGCACATGAGAAACATCAGGCAGAGGGCTACCGCTAGACACTGTGATTTCTGCGACAACATCCGCGAGACTGACCAAGCCTGTGCGTCCTGAAAGCCAATGTCCCAATTGCCAGTTATCTCCATCCGACCAAATATTTTTACGGGCTGGAAAATCTGGATAAGGCCGCGCATCCCAACACCAAATATGGGTCATATCCGTATCAATCATTTTGCCTATATATTGTGTAGAGCTTGGGTTATTATCATCCGCGTCCCAATAGGAAATAAAGGCTTCGAGATATCGGCGTTGTATTAAATCATCACGGACGGCATCAGAAAAATACGGCGCATAGCTTTCCGAGCTTTTGGGGTCCCAAAAAACATTTGGTTGATTAGCGCCCTTGTCAATTGCCGGGCATCCAATTTCTGTAAACCAGATCGGTTTCGATTGTGGTATCCATGCCGTAGACGCCGTCATTTCGTCTCCTCCTATACGCTCGTGATGAGGGTTTTGCCACCAATTGCGAATATCTTTATACCGAAACACCCATGGTTTATTTGCCAGCCCGTCTGTAATGGGGGTGCGTGTTTGTGACGTGCGGTCTTGGGCGCTAGCATAATACCATTCATACCCCTCACCGCCTTCGATATTACCGCGCAGATAATCAAGGTCATAAATATCAGGAGCAATCAGGGCGTCGTGATGATCGTCCCCTGCGCGCCAATCTGACAAAGGCAAATAGGCATCAATGCCAATTGCATCAATATTTGGATCCGCCCAGAGGGGATCAAGATGATAGAGAACATCTCCCGTACCGTCTTGAGGGTGATGGCCAAAATACTCGCTCCAATCGGCGGCGTAAGTGAGTTTCGTATCTGCCCCTACAATTGTGCGTACATCGCCAGCCAAAGACTTAAACGCATGTACTGTTGGATATGCCCCTGTTTCGTCACGTATGGTTGTGAGACCCCGCAGTTCTGATCCAATTACAAACCCGTCAACACCACCCGCGAGATTTGCAATATGTGCATAGTGTAAAATCATTCGCCGCAAAGAATATTCAGGTGCGCCCGTATAGCTCACACCCTCGGGCGTCACTGAATAATCCGAAGGGCTACACTCACCAAAGAATGCCGACACGTGTTGCCGAGCAGCCGCACTGCCCATAATGTCAGGCGCACACGTAATCCGTCCACGCCAAGGCAGTGCGGGTTGCGACGTACCGCCATAAGGATTGGGCAGTTGGTTATCCGCACTAATATCCATCAAGATAAACGGATAAAGAGAGACCTTAAACCCACGTGCTTTCAGAGATTTTATCGCTTCTATGACCGACATATCATCGGGTGTACCACCATATGTTGGCGAACCATCGATCTGAGAAACAACATAAGCATGACTACGTATATCGCCGCTCACTTGCCAATCTTTGGGCGTTATCTTTCTCTCGAGACCTTCAACACCGGGGCGAATTTTACAATGTGACGCCCGTAAATCATCCCCGAACCAAGAGACCACTAAAGTCACAGACTTGCAATTTGGCAATTGGGTTTCGAGTTGATCAAGAGCGCATTCAATATCGGCACGACCACTTAAATTATTCATATTTACAGGTCGTGTTGTCCCAGGGCCAAGACGTTGTTCCGTAATTGATGTACCATAGGCGAATTCGCCAGAACCAGGGATCATATCCACACCCAAGACCAAATCTTCAAGGCGTTTCTCATCATTAATACGTTTTGGCATACGGATGATTTCGAAATTCAGTTGCGGCAAACGGCCACCAAAATCATCGACAGGCATGTCTTCAAATACCACATACGCAGTGCCTTTAAAGGCGGGGACATCACCGCCCTCTATTTCTGCAATCAGAGGGTCTGCGGTTTGGGTGTGCGTACCCGTATAGACGCGCATATTAAGCCCCTCCATTTGCAAAGGCTGTCCATTGGCCCAAATTTGATCAATGCCTAAAATTTCACCTTCGCACAGACCAACCGCAAAACTCAGCGTGTAATCATATTCCCGTGTACGGGGGCCGCCCTTTACCCCTTGGCGTGTTTCGGTCACATGTTCTTTGACACGCGCAGCCCAGATGACTTGGCCCGCAATACGTACCCGTCCGAAAACACTTGCCATTGGCGCACCATTACGAGAAGATTGTATATGTAGGGTTTCCAGTTGCGGCCCTTCAAACACACGGTTATCCAAGGCATTGTAAATCGTTCGGCGCGCATGGGATATGGCCATACGTTTTGCCGTATGTAGTAGGTTCGTGCCTGCCGTTTTAGCGACACTTAAAACGATATTTGACATGCTAATTCCTTATATTTGGAAATCTGTAGGCATAGGCGCGGCGCGAACGCCAAAACGGGGCCAATCGCGATTTTGTGACAGAACGTCCCCAATAGGCATGGACGATAAAAACATCATCAAGCATGATGGCCATATGCTTTGCTGGTGCGCCCACATTCATCCGAAACAAAATCACATCACCGCTTTGCATTTGCGAAAACGCAATCGGTGACAAACAATTATCGGCGGCGTGTTTCAGTGTTTCAGCCCCGTTTATTTCCGCCCAGTCGGGGGAATAGGACGGTAGTTGTATTGGCTCTTTGCCATAGAATGCACGCCAAACACCGCGCACCAATCCGAGGCAATCACAGCCTGCATGTTTGGCGCTAGCTTGGTGCAGATAGGGTGTGCCAATCCATGTCAAAGCTTCGTCACAAATCATGGCTCGTGTGGGGGCAATACTCATTGAGAATACCGAGAACTTCCGTCTTTAACGTCGCCTTCCAATGGCGCGGCATAGCTTGCGTCTTCACCTATCAAATATGGGAAGCCAGCAAAATTATGGGCGTTTTGAAACTGGTCTTTGCAGGCTTTGAAACTATGCGGACAGGAAATTCCTTGCGGAAGAACCGAAATATCAACACCACATATAGCGCCGCCGAATGCGACTTCACATTGGCGAGAAAACACGCGCCCTGTGGACTGTTCAAGTTTCGCAGACCGCCCTGTAAGCTCTGCCTCGATTTGGCCGTCGCGAATATGAATGTCGCCAATTGTACCGCCCCAAATTAGACCGTATTCGGTAGGGTCATTCCAATTCACCCGTAAAATTTCAATTTCAGCATTATGATACAGCCCTGCTTTCACATCCACATGGGTAATTTCGTCTGCGTTTATTGCGCCAAGAACCGTACTATTGTTCAAAACAAACCCCAACTGAGTATCAATATCAGACGCGGAAAATCCTGTACCCCCCTGATAAACAACACCATCAATTTCAAGGCGGCGGTCATGATCAGTAAAGCCCATGACATGCCCGTCCATACGGGTCAATTTCCATGCCCAGCACAATGTTGTACATTCTTGTTCTATATGAGATTGGAACGCCGTTGAGAAATTACGCATAAGGCAAAACCTCTAATAATGGTATATTCACAGCACTGCCTGCACCAAAATCTTCGCGCGATGTTTTAAGGTGGTCTGTGTCAAAACGTACAGGGACATCAAAGGAAAAGCTTGCAGTGATCTCAGCCCCGTTTTGAGGTGGGTTATCAAAGCTAACAAAGCCCGTTTGGTCATCAACAGTGAAGCCTGTCATTTCGACACCATTCACAAATGCCCGTACACTGTTCGGTACAGGTTTTGTAATTATACGTGTCCAACTATTCATAGAATCCGTGTATTTCTTGATCAGTTGAAATGCCGTTTGCACGCCGTCGCTTGTACCAAGAATTTGCATGTCGGCTTGATTGTCAATTGGGTCACGAAAACGAAATCCATAAAGCTGACCACGGCGCGCCTCATAAAAATTTACAAGGAGTTGAATGTCGCTCAAACTTTTTACGCCCACGCCGGCGTCATAACGTCTGCGTGTTTGGCTATGGCTTGCATTACGTTGTTCCTGCCCACTCGCAAGTGTAATAATTTCCGTTTGGATATTGGGGCCACCGCTTGCACCAAAGGCGAGAGGTAGTGGAAAATTTATGTTATGAAAACCTGACATGAAACGTCTCCGATTTGGTAATTTTATTGCGGTGAGAACTGAATTTTGCCAGCCGACATCAAGGTGATTTCATAGGTTGCCTCACCATTATAACTGCCAAGGTAATTCAAGCTTGTGATAAGAAATACGCCTGCGATTATGCCAAAACCTGGGATATGTATTTGATAGTCTTGTACGCTTTGTGCAAAAAAATGTGTGCGTATGAGCGCGTCGGAATTGCTGTCGCAAAATATTCCCGCACCAGAAATTTCTACGAATTTCACACCTGCATCTGGCAGTAATTCTCGCCAAGCCTCTTCGCTCTCACTATGGGTGATATCAATGGGTTTCGTGTTGAACTTAAGGCTCTTGGTTCGCAGACCAGC
Organism: Robiginitomaculum sp.; assembly: GCA_002733905.1. GTDB lineage: Bacteria > Pseudomonadota > Alphaproteobacteria > Caulobacterales > Maricaulaceae > Robiginitomaculum_A. Next base: position 89,708 of record NVXK01000012.1, read on the forward strand.
GACGGTAATAAAACTGTCCGTTTCATCTTTGATTTTGATGAGCATGTTCCGCCCACTTTGCGCGCTCATTTACGCCTCCTCAAGTGAATGTGTTGTGATGTTCACACGGATAAGCCCGTGCAATGTGCGTCCATCAGGTGCGCGGAAATGGTCTGTGTAGAGAATATTTGCGCTCACGAGATTCGCATCTGTGAGTATAAAGGTCTCACTTTCCAAAGCGTCTATTACTGCTGCTAAACACTGCATGATTTCGGCGCGTCCAGAATAGCGCGACCAGATGTGTAGGCTCAGAGCATGGCTCGTCATCGGACGATTATCACCACCAACATCAGTACTCCGCATATCGCCGTAACTGAGATAAGGGTAGATCGGATCTTCAGGCACATGGTCATAAAGACGCGGCGAGTTTCCGAGCAAGCTTTGTATGCTTATGTCATTTGTCAAAGCCGTGTGAATAGCCTTGGCAACAGATTGTATTTGATCAGCGTCACTCATTGCTGTTCCTCTTCGCAAATAAGGTGAAGTCGTTCGCGGCGTGTATCTGGATCAGAACTGGTCAGAACCCGTAGTTTTTTCTCGCCCCAGATTAACCGTGCGCGTTCAGGGAAACCTGCTTGCCAGCGCATGATAACAAGGTAAGTTTTTGTGACAGACAAACGCCCATTTCTCGCGCGTTCTTGTATCGTTTTCGGGGTAATATGCGCCCAAGTTTGCCCGTGCAAAACCCAGCTTGTTTGCGCCCCGCCAAATTCATCTGCAACAGTATGCGGCACGTAAATACCGATGCGTGTACGTAAATTCCCTATCATAACCGTACCCACCGATACGGCATTAGCAACGCATCCACCATCATCGGAATAGAGGGGTGATCCGCATGATCTCTGTATTCAAAATGCTGTGCAAGCAGCAGCAATATTGCCTGTTTGATTGGCAAAGGAATATCGTCTGCGCTCTCGCCATATCCCGCAGAAAATTGAATTTCAATTTGGGCGGGATTGGTGAGAAAATCCGCCCATGACGATCCCGTGTTTAGCTTTACGTCTCCTGGGTCACGGCGAATATTTACAGTGTATTGTTGTGGTGCAATCACAGCGCTCTGCTCTGCCGCGTCAAACAATGTTATGGATGTGACGGCTAATAGCGGCGGCCTCGGTAAATGCAAACACGTGCTATTTGGTAAGTCTCCACTATATTTATATGCGCGCGTAATCAGTGTGCGACCAATTATATTTTCGACTTGTGAACGCGCAAGCGTAATAAAGCTCGTGATCAATGTGTTTTCATCATCCCCATCAACACGCAAAAACTGTTTAGCATAGGCGAGATCAATCGGTTCAATATTTGGGGGCGCCAATTCTATTAAGGCCATGTGGTCTCACTTTCGTCAGGACGGGATAATGGAAAGAAGGAATGGGCGGCCTCCACGAAGAGGCCGCTTATAGTAATTTAAGGCTAGGACGCGGCGAACTTCAAAAGTTTGATCGCGTTGAAATCCTGTATGCCGCCGCCGACGCGTTTTGTTGTGTAAAACAAAACATATGGCTTGGCTGAATATGGGTCACGCAGGACACGAACGCCTTGACGGTCAACGATAAGATAACCACGACGGAAATCGCCAAATGCGATGGAATAGCTATCCGACGCGACATCTGGCATGTCTTCGACTTCGACGACGGGGTAACCTAACAATGTTGAAGCTTGACCACTTTGCAATGATGGCTGCCAAATATAATTTCCATCCGCATCTTTGAACTTTCTAAGCTGACCAAGTGTGCGGCGGTTCATTGTGAAATTGGCGTTGGCGCGGTAGCGCGGTTTTGGCGCGTAGATAAGATCAATTAGGGAATCAATCGGAGAATTCGTATCAAATGCACCGTCCGAACCTGTCGCGACATAGCCCATATTGCCCCACGAATGCGCGCTATCGGCAACATTGGTATAGCCCAAAATACCTTTTGGTTTATTGGTGCCATTCCCGACGGTGAACGCATTGGTTTCTTGCGCGGCAAAGATATCGCGGACTTCATCAGCGAGCCATTGATCCACATCGGCGACACCATCATCAAGCAAAAGTTGGGTTGCCGCTGGCATTGCGTAAAGCTCTCCCACAGGAAAATCTAACAGCTCTAATTGCGGCGCTGTGGTTTCTGGACGCGCGTCGGTTTCTCCGGCCCATCCAGAGGACGCACCATTTATGCTAATCGGTTTTTTGAAACTAGACGCACCTACTTGACGTACGCTGGCAATAGAGCGGAAAATTGAAGCTTCGCGTAGCGCGCTGTCAATAAGGCTTTCTGTTTGCGCGGGCGCAACATACCCACCTTCACCGCCAACACCTGCATTCGCGCCCTTGCTTTCCATCGCAAGAAGGCCCGTGCCGTCACCGCTTCGAATATATGATGACCATGCAGATTTGGATTCTGCATTTTGTGTCGCTTTATTAAGTTGAGAGCCGAGTTGAGAGCCAAGTTGAGGTTGGGCATTATGAATAGACATACGCTCGATACGGCGTGATTGTTGGTCGAGTGCTGTGTTCAAGCGGTCGACTTTTTCTTCGAGCAAAATATCTGCTGAGTTTTTGGCTTCGATCTCTGCAAGGCGCACATCATTTGCGTCCTTGAAAGCTGAAAATGTTGAGGCAAAGTCAGCATGGGCAGATTGCAAATCTGTCGGCTGTGCCATTTTAGTTTCTTTGATATGTGTTTTCACAATATACTCCTAAGTGGGGGTTCAGTACTTATTTGAGGATCGTCAATTTGAGTGATGCGCGCATTTCGCAACATCGGGAAGGCGACGATCGAAACCTCCCACAAATCTATTTCAAGCAGTTCGCGTCCAGCTTTCAGCCTCCGCATACGTGTCGGTTTATACCCAATAGAGAGGCCAGAAATTGCGCCTGATTTTACCAGCCGCGCAAGACGGTCTGCGGTTTGCGTACCGAGGAAAATTTCGCCTGATACGAACAGTCCCGTCTTATCCTCGACCACACGTGTCCATATGCCAATCGGCTCTTTGGTCTCATGTCCGAATAACATCGGAAGTTTGGGCGTGCTGTCTCGGTTTGTATTTTTAAGCAGATAAGCTGCGAATGCACCACGCCTGACAATGTCACCGCCAAGGTCGCGTATATCAAAGAGGCTCGCATAGCCGCTTAGCCTCAGCGCCTGTGCGCCAATCATTTTTACGTCAATCATGTTGTATCCGTTTAGTTTTGAGGCTTGTGGTCAAGCCTGCGTTCGATGCGTGCGAGGGATTGCCTTGCCATAATCATTTGTTCCTCGAGCCTGACTAAACGTTCTGCGATTGGCAGCGATGTCGAGGTCGTTTTTTCAAGAATTTGCAAGCGTGTTTCGGCTGCCCCGCCCCACATAAGAACCGCCGCAGATTGAAGGGCAAATGTTACAATTATGCCTGCGCTCACAGAGCGGTTTATTTGAAACCCGCTCATTTCGCGCCTCTTTCATCAGGCATATGTTTTGCAATGCCAACCATGTCGCGTTTCTCGTCATCGCTCAGAAAATCTACATCCTTAAGGCGGTTCCAGATGAGGGCACGTTCAGAACTGAGCGCGGGAATTTTATCAAGTTCTACATGTAGACTAAGGTCTTCGCCAAACCAGAGGCCGAGCCATGTGCCAATACTGTCCGCCGTTTTTTGCACGAGCGGCAATATGGTTTGTCGCCAAAAGGCAAGATTGGCTTCTTTGTAATTGGCGTAAGTATTATCCCCAGGAATGCCAAGCAGCATTGGCGGCACGCCGAAGGCAAGCGCGATTTCTCGCGCCGCTTCGCGCCTTGCATTAATAAAATCCATGTCATGGGGGGACATGCTCATGGGTTTCCAATCAAGCCCGCCTTCTAACAGGAGGGGCCGCCCTGCTGCTTGCGCGCCAGCATGGTTGGTTTCTAATTCTGACTTAAGACGCGCAAATTGTTCATCGCTTAAACGTTCACCATTTTTGCCTGCACTGTTATAAATCAGTGCGCCACTGGGCCTTGCGGAATTATCGAGGAGCGCCTTTGTCCATACGCCCCCTGCATTGTGAACATCTACGGCTTGGGCTGCGGCTTCGAGTGGTGAAAACCCGTAAATATCATCGACGGGATTGAACAGACGCATATGGTGTAATTTGGAACGGCCTGTCAGAGTATCTGTAATAAAGCACCGCGCACGGCCACCAACTTCATATTCCCAAGATAGAGGACATCCGCGATTATCCGTGCGTACACTCATGCGGTCGGGGCGTAATGTGAAAAGGGCTTTAGGTACATCGTCAACACATACCACCTCTAAATACCCATTGCCGCTCAGTTGTAAATATCCATAAAGGCTTTCCATTAATTCAGCGCGTGAATGGTTTGGGTTTGGGTTATCAAGAAGGGTTTGCACTGGGTCTTGTTGAACGCACTCGCCGTTACGCCGCGTACAAAAGGCAACAGACGCGGCGGCTTCGGCAATCATGCGGACGCAGCGATATGCAACTGCATTGCGTTGATACCCTTCCCTCGCCAGCCCACTATAATCACGTGATGACCAACGTGCCGCATTGGCAAGCTGTAAGGCAATAAGAGGGGATGTATGCGTTGAAGATTTTGTATTTTCGGGTCGCGAAAATGCTGTGCGTAACCAAGGTTTCATAAATACATCCATCTTCGTTATTTAAAATAACGGGTTAAATCCAAAATCAATTCCGTGTGGAAAATGACTATGAATGAAACCTACCCCGCCAAGGCAGGGGGAGGATTTATCTACTGATTATTTATAAAATGGCAGTAAAACTTAGAAAGTTACGCAACGCCCATGAGGGAGAAAGTTGCGGGTGCTTCGTCTTGACCTGCATATCTAAGCGCTTCTTTATAATTTATGCGAATATCTTCGCGTAATCCTTCGGCGCCCAAAAGAGAGGCAATGGTGATTGCACTTCTATAAGCAAGGATTGCGTGTTCAAGGGCACGCATATCAACTTCATTTTTACCAACGGACAAAAGAACATCACCCAATTTCTTTTGAATATGGGCATTTTCAATCGGCGTAGAAGACTGGCTGTATAGTTCTTCTGTGGAACGCATGGCTTGCACAGCGTCAATGAGGGGATCAATATCGCCAGTATCACACGCGAGAACGATCATCTTCAATGCCATTTCACGGTTTAAATCCGCAAGCTCTTCTGTTGCCTCTTTTTGTTTTTGACGTAAAAACAATTTGTTAAACTTAGGCATAATATTCTCCACACCTGTGTATCACTCTTTAATTTTGAGTATGCATTATGGGAGAATTGTGGTTAAAAAGAGTTTAAAAATTAGGGTAAATAAGCGGTTAATATCATTATTTTTGAATATTATTCCACAAACCCTTGGCATAGGCATCAAAATCATCCCCTGTTTGTAAACGGTAGAGGGGAAATTGTGCATGCGAGAAAATAGCGTCTTTGAAAGAATCGCTCAACTCAGCCTGAGCTGTTTTATGGGAAGACCCGTCCAATTCTATTGCACAGACAAAGCTTCCATCGCCCTTACAAATCACAAAATCAACATGGCGAGATTTAATACGGCCACGATATTGCCATTTTAAACGTTGGTCTTTGATATCGAGGCGCACACGTAAAACATCTTCCAACCGCACTTTGGTAAACACATGAAACCCACGCGGCATATGGCGAATAAGTGCGTAGAAAAATGCGTTTTCAGCTTGATTTACAAAAATATTCCCACGTGTTTCATAGGCATGTAACGTCTTTTTATCTGCTTGCGTGGTCGTTGGCGCTTGCCATTTTTGGTTCAAAACCACCCAAATGACAAAACCACATATAATCAAAACAATAAATATTTCCATGCCGCTTTTGTGCGTGAAAACGAACCGAGCTACAAGCTTTATAATTGCCGCAACCGTGGTTGGGCACGAGGTTTTAGTAATAAATCATTTACGGCCCAAACAAGGGCATCTGCTCTATCGGGGCTTTTGGTGCTCTTGCCCATCTGTGTTCCAAGTTCGCAAAGCTCATCCTCAAGCTTACAAAAATGGCCGATATGTTTGACCATGCCTTGTTCATACAATGCCGCCACAGGTTCTGCGCGGGCTGTTTTTGATTTGGAGGCATAGACGGTACGGATTGGAATATTTGCGTTAATCGCGTTAAATACACTTTTGACCATTTCTCCGCCCTGATTAATTTCTACGAGAATATAGGCGGCGTCCCATTTTTGAAACATCGCATATGCATGTCGCGCCCACCGATCAGGCGACAAGCCCTGCACAGTTTCATCCGCAAGGATGTATGCCGCTCTGCGGTGTTCATGCTGACGACATCCCGCGATAATAATACCGCAACTGTCGGCACGTTCACCGCTTGTGATTGGCGGATCTATGGCGACAATAATTTTATCGAGGTCGGGTCTGTATTTGACATATGCGTTTTCGATCATATTACGTGTCCACAATGCCCCTTGAATATCATCAAGGATTTCACCGTTCAATTCTTGCCGACCCAAACGTGTCCCCCCATATGTTTCAAAAATTGTTGAAATGAAAACAGACGATAAATTTGCTTTATTGTCGAGGGTCGCGGCTTTGGTAATAACGACACCCTCTTGCTGCATCAGTGTTCGCAATGGTGGTGTTGGCTTGGGTGTAGATGTCAAAACAAGCCGTGGATGCTCCCCAAGACGTAGGCCAAAACGTAAGTTCGAAAGTGTGTCTTCGGGATATTCCCATGCACAAAATTCGTCCCCCCAGCCTGCGTCAAATTGCGGGCCACGTAAACCATCCGGGTCTTGAGACGAGAACACATATCCTATAGCCCCATTTGGCCAGACCAGTCTGCGGCGTGAGCTTTCGTAAATGGGGCGTTCAAACGGAAACCCGATATTTAGCAATCCGCTTTCGCCTTCAATCATCACCTCGCGTGCGTCCGCATAAGTCGGTGCTACCAAGGCAATACGTCCTGCGCCATTTTTGACTTGTGCACGTATCCACTCTGCGCCTGCCCGCGTTTTACCTGCGCCGCGTCCGCCAAGAAACAGCCAGACAATCCAATCCCCATCTGGGGCAAGTTGTGAGGTGCGCGCCGTATAGCGCCAACTGTTTTCGAGGGTAACAAAGTCCCTATGGGTCAAGGCTTCCATCACTGATATCTGGGTCTGTATCTCGGCGGAGGCGAGTATAGATGCTGTTAAGTCGATCTTGGATGACACGCATTTCCGCGTCATTTGGTGGGGGGATTTTGTCATAGGGGATATGGGTGTTTTCGTCTGTCTCACTTTCTATTTGTGAGTTTTGTTTCTCGTCTTGGTCATCGACGATTTGGGTGAGTTTATAAACTGCGCTTAAGGCCTTGGCACGCCGTTCTACCTCTGTGGCGGCGTCTGTCAAAAACTGAATGTCGAGTTGTTCAATTGCCATGCAAATATTCTGGCGCACGACGTCCATTGCGGGCGGCGTATTCGTAAGATTGTTTTTATCTACAGACTGGGTTTTCATCCTCTATAATATGAGAGAATTCACACATACGAGGATTAGTCTCAAAGAAAAACCTATTCTTCTTCGCTGCCCTGCTCATTATCCTGATCACTACCTTGCGGTGATACATCAGGTTCGCCGGGCCAAATGACAATATGTTTTGGATGGTCTTTTTCGATGACATCAAGCTCGCTATATGTCGCATTTTGCACACTCATACCTGCGTCATGTATTGTTTGACGTGAACCACTGACCAAATGATGCCAATGGAATAAATCTTCACCATTCGCAACAAGGCGGTAAGCACATGTATGGGGCATCCATTTCAGCACACCTGCATTTTCTGGCGTTAGTTGTACACAATCGGGAACCTGTACTGTGCGGTTTGGATAGTCACTACAACTGCATGAGTTTTTGTCAAAAAGCTTGCAGGTTACATCTGTAACATAAATTGCACCTGTGTCTTCGTCTTCCATACGCAGGCAACAGCATTTGCCGCAACCATCGCAAAGGCTTTCCCATTCAGACTTACTCATATCCGACATGGGTTTGGTTTTCCAAAATTCTTTACTCATATTGATCTGCTTTGTTGGTCTTTGGTCATATATTGGCTGCACATTAACGTTAATTTTAATGGGCAAAGCGGCCTTTTAAGGGTAAAGAAGCCATATGTACACCTTTAGAGCAGATATTGGCGCAGCCAATGACAATAAAAAGCTAAAGAAACGCCGCCTGTTTTGGGGTGCGGTTCTCGGTTTGGCTGTTATTGGCTCTATTAGCTATATTGAGGGTAAACGTTATTTGCTTGACGGTTTGCCTGAACTGCCGACCAAAGAGTCGATGTGGGCGGTCAATGTGAAACCGAACATAACTTTGCTGGATAAAGGCGGGAATGTTATCGGGCACCGTGGGCCGCATTATGGTCGCCCTCTTAAACTTACAGAAATGCCGAGCCATTTGAGTGATGCTTTCCTCGCAATCGAAGATCAACGGTTTTATGAACACCCTGGCATTGACCGCAAAGCAATATTGCGTGCGGCTGTGGCCAATTTAAAAACAGGGCACAGATCACAAGGCGGGTCGACGCTTACCCAGCAACTCGTCAAAAACATGGTTTTAACGCCAGATAAAACCTACAAACGTAAATTTCAAGAAATGTGGCTGTCCTATCAAATGGAACAGGTCATGACGAAGCATGAAATATTTGAACTTTATCTCAACCGTATTGATATGGGAAACAGGTCTTTTGGGGTGGAGGCGGCGGCGCAAAGATATTTTGGTAAATCGGCAACACAAGTCAGTTTGGCAGAAGCGGCTGTTTTAGCCGCAATTCCAAAAGCAACGAATAGTTACGACCCGATTAAACATCCTGCGGCCTCTCAAAAACGGGCACAACTCGTTTTGTACGAAATGATGGCACAAGGCAAAATTTCACCGTCTGAAATGTCTGAAGCGGAACTGAATACAGCCAAAATTGTTTCAAACACAGTCACATATATCGACGCGAACACACTTGGTCATATTTTTGATATGGTCACAGAAAAAGCAGACTCCTTGCTTGGATCAAAAACCAAGGATTTGATTATACGCACAACTATTGACACTGATTTACAAAAGCATGCGTTTAATGCCGTTACTTCGATTTTGGATAAAAATGAAAAACGTAAAAAAGTAACGGAAGGCGCATTGGTCAGTATCGAAACAGAAACTGGCGCCATCGTCGCCCTCATCGGGGGGCGTGATTATAATAAAAGCAAGTTCAACCGTGCGACCCAAGCACAACGCCAACCGGGGTCTGCGTTCAAAGCATTTGTTTATGCCGCTGCTCTCGAAGCGGGGCTAACACCTGGCACAGTACGCATTGATGAACCCATTGACATTAACGGCTGGAAGCCCGGAAATTATACCAATCGCTACCGTGGTCCTATGACCTTGCGCGAAGCATTACGCCTTTCCATCAACACGGTTGCGGCTCAAGTTGGCGCAGAAATTGGCCCAGATAAAGTCGTGGAAATTGCCAAACGTTTTGGCATTACCAGCAAGCTTGGCGCTCATTATTCCATTGCCCTTGGTTCATCAGAAGTGAACCTGCTCGACTTGACTTCGGCCTATATGGTATTTGCCAATGAGGGCCTTCGTCGCCCCCCCTATATCATTGAACACATTAGTGACACTGCCAATACAGAGCTTTATACACGTAAGCCGTCTGTTCCAGAGCGCGTTTACGCCCTTCCCTATGCAAGACAAATGACGGGTATGTTACGTGATGTTGTTGAGGGCGGCACAGGCCATGGTGCACGTTTTGGCAAACGTCAATTAGCAGGAAAAACGGGGACGTCTCAAGATTACCGAGATGCATGGTTTATTGGTTTTTCCGCGGATTATACGACGGGCGTATGGCTCGGCAATGATGACAATTCACCAACGCGGCGCATTACAGGGGGGCTACTGCCTGTGGATACTTGGAAAGCCTTTATGATAAAAGCCCATAAAGGTAAAAAACGCCGTCCCCTTCACGCGCCAGACCCACTTATCGATGATACTGAAACGCAGGTTCTCGTAAGTTTTTACCATAATTTGTCAGAGCAATTTATTTCCGAACGCAATCTCGCCAATGGGCTAAAACCACAAACGGCCTCTCTTAACAGCAATAACCGCTAAGAGACATCTGTCCGAAGTTTAATCATCCTGTCATCCAAAATTAAAGCTATTTTAACCCGCAGACTTGATTTTATGGTACGTTATTACATACACCATATATAGAAAGTTCAGCCCTATGGCTCATGCCCTCCTTTTTCGCTATATCCTGCAAATACTATCTCTAAGCACAATATGCGCTTGGTCATTAAGTGCAGGTGCTACGGTCAGGGATAAAAATGATACTGGTGTTTACCGCGAAATTACAGTTTCATCACTCAAAGAATGTGAGGCCCTCTGTAAAGCAGATAGCAAATGTCGCGGCTCCATCACAGAACAAGCTGATACGCGCTATCCAGTTATGCAGTGCAAACTGAATAACGGTTTTGGGAAGAACTCACCTTTCCCCAATATTCCTCCAACGCCGTTTAACATCAACATTGCCCTCGCAGATTTCAATACTTACCGTGCGACCAAAGGGCTAAAGCCTGTTATTTTAAACGACAAACTCAATGCAGCCTCAGAAGTCCATGCACGCGATCTTGCCGCACATGGTATTATTTCGCATACGGGCACAGATGGATCGGCCCATGCGGACCGTGTAAAAAGGCAAGGATATAAGTTTTCTCTTGTTGCCGAAAATGTAGCGACAGGGCAAAAAAGTTGGGAAGAGGTTTTTAAAGCTTGGCAAGATAGCCCAGGCCATGACGAAAATTTACTGTTGGAAGATGTTACAGATTTTGGCATTGCAATCGTCTATGATCCCACAACCAGATTTCAAACCTATTGGGCAATGCTTGTCGCCACCCCATTTGATGCAGGCAAATACGGCACATACAGCTATATAGACGCCGCGCCGCACAAATAAAATTAACAAAACGCTAATACATTGCTGTGAAACTCTACAAAACGATTCGCATGTGGAGAATTTACGATGAGCAAAACAATGAAATTGTCAATTTTATGCCTCACGGCAGCCAGTCTGTCCTTACTGACCAATATCACTGCTTTTGCAGCGGATCAAAATGCATATAGGCAAGGAAATACCTACCTGAAAACAGTTGCAAACAGCTACACACAATGTGAACAACACTGCCGTGGTGATGCGTCTTGCCGTAGTTGGAATTTTGTCCGTCCAAGTGCAGGTGCCGCCTCAGGTATTTGCGAGTTCAACTCTAATTTTTCCACACCAATGCCAAGCCGTGTCAGTATGAGTGGTAGCATTAATACCAATGTTGATCCAATGATGCGCCTTGCTGTTTCTTCTGGTGCAAGTCATACAATCCGCGTTGGTAACCCTATGGCACCCGTCCCACACATGCGACCACAGCAAAATCATGGCCAAATGATGCAAAGACAACAAATGCCTAGAATGGCACATGTTCAACCTCAAGCAACCCAAGCTCAAATGGCCCAAGCACAGTCAGTTCAGCCAACACCTCATTTTCATAGAAATGTAAATAGACAAGCTGTGCCGCAACGCTTCGTACCCAATCGTGCAAATTTCACGCGCCCTACAATGCCTACGCAAACCGCACCTCAACAATTACCACACCGTGTTATGCCGCCCCAACAACGCATGCAAACACCTCAACATGCCCCTGCGCCGAAGGTACGCGCACGCTTAACACCAGAACAAATCTTTCAGCAACAGCAATTGGAAACCCAACACCGCGCAGAATATGAACGCCAAGCTGAATACCAAAAACAACACTATTTAATGAGAGAACTGCAAGACAAGAGAGAGAGAATGCAACAAGAATATGGCATGAATACGCAAGTTCAACCAGTTACTTCTCAGGCTCAGGCTCAGGCTCAGGCTCAGGCTCAGGCTCAGGCTCAGGCTCAGGCTCAGGCTCAGCAATACCCACAGCATTCAATGATGCAACAACAAACGCCATCATTATACGGGGCATTGCATGATGATTTAACACGTAACATGATGCATGTTCCACGTCCGCAAACAGCACCAGATAATTTTCACAACCCCGATGCTCCCCTTGCAACAAGTCGTGCAATGCCAAGTATCCCCGTGCAAACAATACCGATGAATGCCCCTGCTATCCCAAGCCTCGCAGGCGGTTAAATAATCGCAAAACAGTTATTTTGCGGCTAGCTTGGCAGGATTGTTTTTACCCAAGAATGAACTTGCCCCATGCAGGGTTAAACGCGCCCATGCAAACATGACAAAAACAATATATGCTGCCGTAATCCCCCCCAAGATTGCCCCCCCAAAAAGCTCTACGTCATGGTCCAGAATTACGAGAACTGACTGCGATCCTGCGAACGCGACCAATCCAGCGAGGAACATCCAGAACCCAACCCAGTAAAATTTTACAATTTCACATTTTTGTTTCACTTTTATCGCGGGTAATAAAAACATAGAAGTTACCCCAATCGTGATAAAAAACATGATAAATGCTGCTAAATATTGTCCCGACATAGTCCATCCCAATGATTATTGATCTTTAGAACCTATCAGAAGCAAGGTTCAGGCCAGTTTCTCGTATTCGTAGAATTTTTTCTTTGCAATTCGCCCGCAATCACTTCATTCATGCGCTATGACCGTGTTTTCTTTAAAACAAAAACTTTTCGCCGAGGCCATAGGTACATGTATCCTCTTGGCCGTGGTTGTCGGGTCTGGCATTATGGCCGAGACAATTTCAGGCGGCAATGCAGGCATTGCCTTGCTTGGCAACACATTGGCAACGGGCGCAATTCTCGTCGTCCTTATTTTAATGTTTGGGCCAATATCTGGTGCACATTTCAACCCTGCTGTTACCCTTGCCTTTTGGCTGAATAAAGACATTTCGACAAAACATGCCATCGCCTATACAGGCGTGCAAATCATCGCTGCGATTTTAGGGGTTTGGCTCGCGCATTTTATGTTTGAGCAAACGATATTTCAATCCTCGACACATATACGCTATGGCCTGCCCCAAGGTGTGTCCGAAAGCCTTGCAACATTTGCACTTGTGGCCTGTATCTTATTTATTGTGAAACTCCGCCCCGGAGCTGTGCCTTACGCTGTCGGCCTCGTCATTACCGCAGGCTATTGGTATACAAGCTCGACAAGCTTCGCCAACCCTGCTGTCACCATCGCCCGTTCGCTCAGCGATACATTTGCAGGTATAAGGCCAATAGATGTGCCTATGTTCATTGGGGGGCAGTTTATAGGCGCTGTTGCGGCTTGGGGTTGTTATAAAGCCTTCTTTAAAGCCGGTACTTAGCCCGCTTAACTTTTAGCTACGCTCTTTTACTCTCAGGAATTTTATTTTAGGATTTTTGTCTTGGGCGTATGAAATATCCCACGCGGTTTTTGCCAATAATACAGGCGCGCCGTCCAAATCCTCGGCCATTGCGCCTTGGTTTTTATTCATAAATTCTTCAATAAGTTTAGGGTCATCACAGGCGAGCCAACGTGCCGTTTGATACATGCCCATTTCAAATGTCACGTCTAGTCCATATTCGGTTTTAATCCGCTCGGCCATCACATCAATCTGCAAAGTCCCTACCGCCCCAACAATCATATCAGACCCCATAGCAGGCTTGAATAATTGGGTAACACCTTCTTCTGCCAAGCTCTCAAGAGCTTTACGGAGATGTTTGGCCTTTAATGGGTCTGCGAGTTGTACGCGACGCAGGATTTCTGGCGCGAAATTAGGAATACCTGCAAAGCGCAGTTTTCCAGACTCAGACAGACTATCCCCGACACGCAAAGCCCCGTGATTTGGCACACCTATGACATCACCTGCATAGGCATAATCCGCGATCTCACGGTCTTGGGCAAAAAATAAGATTGGGTTATGGATAGAGATGGTTTTATTATCTGCTGTTTTCAGTTTCATACCGCGCTTAAACACACCCGACACTAATCGTAAAAAGGCCACGCGGTCACGGTGATTTGGATCCATATTGGCCTGTACTTTGAACACAAAGCCAGACACTTCCTTATCTGATGGGCTGATCATGACGTCTTTGCCAGCTTTCACGGCCTTCTCGTCCTGTGGCCCCGGTGCAAATTCTGCAAGAGCGTTGATAAGTTCTAGCACACCAAATTTCTTCAAGGCGGAACCAAAATAAACGGGGGTCATATGGCCTTCAAGGAAAGATTGCAATTTGAACTCCCCGTATTCACGTGCCAGTTCAGCTTCTTCGCTAAACTCTTGGGCAATATCCTCATCGTCAATAAACGCCGCCATTTCAGGGCTATCCATCGCCATAATTTCGCCGTGCTCACCATTTGTTTTAAAAGGAATAAAGGCATTCGTGCGTAAATCGGCAAGACCTCTAAAACGACGACCACTTGCACATGGCCATTGCATTGGCACAACGTCGAGCGCCAATTTATCTTCAACCTCGGCAATCAAATCAAAAACATCTTGGGCTTCACGGTCTAATTTATTGATAAATGTGATAATCGGGATATCGCGCAAACGACATACTTCGAAAAGTTTCAGGGTTTGTGGCTCGATACCTTTGGCCGCATCCAGCACCATAACCGCGCAATCAGCCGCCGTAAGTGTGCGGTAGGTATCTTCTGAAAAATCTTCATGTCCAGGCGTATCCAGCAGGTTAAAGACAAGGCCGCTATGTTCAAATGTCATCACAGATGAGGACACAGAAATACCGCGTTCTTGTTCAATTTTCATCCAGTCAGACTGGGTGCGTCTACGTTCACCACGTGCGGCGACTTGTCCGGCTTGATGAATAGCGCCTGCGGCAAATAACATGTTTTCGGTCAATGTGGTTTTACCTGCATCAGGATGCGAAATAATCGCAAAAACGCGGCGAGACTCGGACTGGTTTTGTGCAGGATTACTCATAAAACACTCTTAAAAATTCATATTTATTCTAAAACTATGCCTTAAAGCCCAAGGCCGCGCAAAACAAGACTTATTGCGCCTCGATAGGTTCTGTCAAAAAATGACGCCCTTGTTTATCTTCGATTTCAACGACCCATAAATCAGGATCACTTGCTTTTCGGCCATTAATAAATGCATCAATTTCAAACTCTGGCAAAGGCCCTTTCGGTAGCCAGACCCGTGCGCCCTCCATATTCCGAATGGGACGATACAAAACAGCCTCTCGGTCAAGCGTACACACTTTAACCAGAACAGCCCCAGCGTCCCCGTCGCCTTTTTGCATAAGCATTGCATACGCGCCACCGACTTCTGCGCGGCGCATGAGTGCCGAAACCCAAAAAGATGTTTTCATAGCAGGCATCATAGTATTTTCGTTTTTTCTTTCTTTGGGGGAGGACGTTCGCGCGAAGGACAATTGAAACTGGCACTTTTCTTGCAAGATAACGACATACTTACCAGAAGGTTACAATATGTCTCATATTAAGCAAAAAAGCGCAAGAAAAAGCAGGTCGAAAAGGATTTTCGTCATTGGCTGTCTATTTTTGTGCATTTTTAATATTGTGGACTTTTTCGCGTTTACAGCGTCGGCAGCCACGACCACGCAGGCACGCCGTCAAGCGCCTACTTTCATATTAAAATCTAACTTATCTGATTTAACATCACGTACTCAAGTGGCCCTTGATTGGAGAGAACAAAGTTTTGAAGTCAGGTTCGATTTATCCCAACAGGAACGGTATGAGAAACTTGATTTATTTTTGAGCGCTTTCCCCGAAGGTCAAGTCAATAAAAAATCACTAATCGTTCTTACATATAATGATTCAGATCCGATTGTTTTACGCGGTCAAGGCGCAAGGTTTGATGCCCATATTCGTCTTGATCCTTCGCGCATACGTAAAACCAATAATATTATCAAAATTAAATATCACGCCCCTTCTGGCGAGAATTGTTTGACCCAAGACGACGGAAAATGGACAATCGACTTATCGCGATCAAAACTAGTGGCGCGCGTACATTCACGTGACCGCAAATTACAAATTTCTGAAATCGAGCCACGCCTAGCACACCCAATGACGTCGCCGAAACGCGTGGCTATCATTGCAAAAGGCAAACAAGCCTATGCGCTAGAAGCCATATTGGCGCAAGGCATTGCCTTACGAACATTCAAGCAACCTCAATTTCAGTTTACGCAAACCAATGCTGACTTTGTTGTCCTTGCAGGTACACACTCACAATTGCGCGCACACGTAAATAGTAAAAGCATGTTGAAGGATAATATGTCTCTCGTTTTTGTGGATTCAGGTTTACGTCCGAAACTTATCCTCGCGGCACCGACAGAGAAGCAAGTCATGAAGCTGACCAAAGCTTTTGCAAGTCATCACCTCTCGAATGGGCGTACGAATAGCACGGCTCTGTTTGAGTTTTACGCCAATGCCAGCTTACAAAAAAAATCCGTTTTAAATGATTCTCGTTATAAACTTTCTGACATTGGTAGCCTAAATATTTCACCAACATGGAACCCACATCCAAGTTTCCTCGATTTTAATGTGGAAGACGCGATTGCCAGTTCAGGTGAGCTGACATTACAAATTGGGACAAACCCCAACACCAATGCGAAATCTATCTTGCGGGTTTCCTTAAATGACCAACCGCTTGGCTATACATATCTCAACAAAAAAACGAAAAAAGTGTCCTTTAATATTACGCAAGGCATGCTGCGACCGTCTGGAAACCGATTGTCTGTTAACCCAGAATATATATATAATACGGAGTTGGCCCAAAAACAGGTACAGAAACGGAAACAGTGCGCGACCGATACATCAACACCTGGCGTTACCGTTAGCCCTCAATCCAAATTGGTTTTGACAGTGTCGACTCCTACGCCAAGGTCTGACCTTAGCCGTCTTGTTTCAAGTGGTGCGCCTTTTCGACAGTCTGTGCATACGCTTACAAATAAAACGGTCACACAGACCAGTCTTTATTTAACAGCAAAACGCGCTAAAGACCGCGTGGCAACTTTACATTTCCTTGCATTTGCGGCCCGTCAATTTGGTCCACAATGGGTTAATGCAAATTATATAAACGCTCTCCCGACAGACATGGGTTTTGATCAAGACATTCTTATT
>NVXK01000013.1 GCA_002733905.1 Robiginitomaculum sp.
GCAGAGCATCATTGATATAAACGCTCGTCAAAATAGCGAACACATAAGCTTGTAAAAAAGCGACGAGGATTTCGAGAGGCATCAAAGCCACAGTCATGACGAAAGGTGCGATGGCGCCAACTTGTGCCAGTCCGCTAAGACCCATCCATAACATAATAATAAAGCCCGCAAAAAGCTTCAGCATGATATGACCTGCGAGCATATTTGCCCAAAGACGAATGCTGTGTGAAAGCGGACGAGAAAGGAAAGAAATGATTTCCAAAGGTGTGACCAAAACAATTTTCAAAACAAGTGGAACGCCACCTGGGTTGAATAATTGTAGGAAACCAAGACCATGTTTCCAAAGACCAACAACAAGAACTGTTGTCATCACCATCATTGCGAGCGCGAATGTGACGATAATATGAGATGTTGTTGTAAAGAAAAACGGTATAAGGCCAAGCATGTTCGCGAAAAGGATGAACATAAACAAAGCGTAGATGAACGGGAAAAATTTTAAACCGTCACGTCCTGCTGTTGAACGGATCATATCCGCGACAAATTCATACGAAATTTCTGCGACAGATTGTAAACGGCCAGGGATGATTGCGCGTCGGGAGGTTGCCAAAAACAAGAAAAGACAGATAAGTGCAGAACCAATAACCATCATAAGGGATGAATTGGTGAAGCTAACGTCATATTTGCCAATTGAGAACTCTACGAGTTTATGAATCTCAAACTGAGCAATCGGATCTAAACCATCTGCCATAACGGGCCCTTAATGTTTGCGGAAATTTCCGCTCTCTCTCTCGTAAACTTAACTTTCGTCAACGTCTACACTCAATTCTTTGGCTGTGCGAATAATATTTCGAACACCCGCTGTAAAACCTAATGTAATGCCCACTAACATGCCCCAAGGCATGGTATGGACAAGTTTGTCAAAGCCTAGTCCCACCAAAGCCCCTGCAATAACTGCTGCAGAGAAATCACTGGCATAACGTATACCGAGTGCCCAGCCGGATGCGTCTTCATCAATTTCTGGACTATGGGCGTCTTGCGCAGCTTTGACTTTCTTGCCAAGCGCTTCAAGTTCGTCATTATCCTTGTGTGAAGACAAATTTTTTCCGTTCAGACATAGTAATCGACTCATAAGATGGTCACCCATCAAACGCGCGGAACTTACGCCTCGGCGCATACAGTGTCAATAAGAGTCATACTAAGTTAAGTCTTTGAAAAATAACGATTAAGTATATTTTTATAGATTCCGTTAAGCGCAAAGATGAAAAACTTTTAAGGCAAGCCCTATGCAGTGAGTTTTTCGGCAGTGCCAAGGTCAATCGAGATGAGTTGAGAGACGCCTTTTTCAGCCATTGTCACACCAAAAATACGGTCCATACGGGCCATTGTCACAGGATTATGGGTAATAGCGATGAATTTTGTGTCCGTTTTTTGGCACATTTCGTCCAAAAGGTCGCAATAACGTTCCACATTGGCATCATCAAGGGGCGCGTCCACCTCATCCAGCACACAAAGTGGGGCTGGATTGGAAAGAAAGACCGCAAAAATGAGCGCCGTTGCCGTTAACGCCTGCTCTCCGCCCGACATAAGTGACATGGAGCCTAATTTTTTACCAGGAGGACTGACCAACACTTCAAGACCTGCTTCAAGCGGGTCGTCGGATTCTGTTAGCGCGAGTGACGCACTACCGCCGCCAAACAAAGTGACAAACAAGCGCCCAAAATGATCGTTGACGATATCAAAGGCTTTCAGCAAGCGTTCACGACCTTCCGCGTTCAGACTTTCAATGCCTTCGCGCAATGTTGCAATCGCGGCAACCAAATCAAGACGCTCTGCTGTCAGGGTCTTTAGCGTGTCTTCTTGCTCGCTCGCTTCCTCGTCGGCACGCAAATTTACCGCGCCCATATTTTCACGCTCACGTGAAAGACGCTCAAGCTTGCGCTCAATATCTGGCTCTGGCATTTTATTGTCGGGGCTTAATTCTTCAAACTGTTCGGTCAGCTCGTCTGGTTCACATGAAAGTGTTTCCAAAATGCGTGATTGAATTTCTTCGCGCCGTTCTTGCGCCGCTGTGAGCCGTGCTTCGGACGCCGCGCGCGCTTCACGGGCCGTACCAAGCGCTTGCTCTTCTGCACGTAAATTGCCATCGGCGAGACGGAGTGCTGTTTCAATCTCGGCAAGTTTGTCGCTTGCGTCACGTCTGCGTTGTTCTGCTTGGCTGAGTTCGGATAATAATGTTTGTTGGCGTTGTGCAAATTCGTCTGGGCTATCATTTGCTGTGGCCAACGCCATTGCTGTTTCTGCCTCGCGGCCATGTAAACTCGTAATACGTTCTTTCGCCTTGGCTGCGCGTGCCACCCAATCGGATAAATCTTTCTCAACAGAACGCAGGCGCGAAGCACGGGCTTCGACTTCGTTTTTCAAACTGCGGTAATTGCCGCTCGTTTCGTCGGCGTGTGCGCGTGCGTGGACTAGCAACTCATTTGCTTCGGAGAGTTCGCGTTCTAATTCTTCATTATTACCCGCATGCGCGGCCTGTTCTTGTGCCTTGGTGAAAAGCGTAACAACACTGGAGAACTCTTCTTCAAGTCGTTCAAGTCTGGCGACAAGTGCCGATTTTTGTTCTGTCTTACGGGCCTGTTCTGTCTCAAAACGCCCAAGAGTTGATTGCGCGGCGCGTTCTGTTTGCTCCAATTGCGGCAGTGCTTTACGGGCGAGCCTCGCACTGTCATCGGCATTGGCACGTGCGTTGCGCGCCTCTTCCCATTTGCTGTTCGCGGTTGCGACTATACTGTTGAGCGCAGGGATTTTGTCTTCAATTTCCGCGAGGCGGTTCATGTTTTCTAGTCGCGCCGCCGCAGGGGAAGGCACATCGGAGGACGCACAAAACCCGTCCCACCGCCAGAGATCGCCTTCAACACTGACAATACGCTGTCCCGGTTGAAGTTGCTTGGCGAGCGTGTCTCCGTCTGCACTGTCGACAATCCCGATTTGGCTGAGGCGCGCGTGTAGTTCATCTGGCGCTTTCACAAAATGACTTAACGACTTAAGGCCATTGGGCAATGCCGTGCTTGGTGTTGTCGCGCCGCCCCACCGTAGGGGAAGTTCGTCCTCTAAGCCTGCGTCAAGGTCTTCGCCGAACGCAGCAGCAAGTGCGGCCTCATAACCTTTTTCAACTTGCAAGCTTTCGAGGGCAGAAGGCCAATTACTGTCGCCGCGTGCACTGTTGACGATAGAGCTAAACGCGCGTTGTTCCGCTTCGGCTTCTGAGAGTGCTTGCTTGACGGTATTCAGCGCGTCCCGCATTTCGCGCTCTTGTGTTTCGGTATTTTGTTTGCGCGAAGCTGCACTGCGTTCTGTATCGCGGGCCTTTTCCAAGGCTTCATGGGCTTCTGTTAGGGAGGCCGTGAACAGGCTTTGTTCTTGGGCGCTATTATCCGTAGCTTCTAATGTGCTGTGCGACGCTTTGACCGTATTCACATCATCTTCGAGACGTGATTTTCGGCTTTCCAGTTGAGCGCTTTCGCGTGTTGCACTTGAAACAAGCGCCGCATGTTCTGCGCTTTTGCGTGTCAGTGTGTTGACATCACCTTCAACGGATGTTCGCGCTTCAATGGCATCCATTGTTTCTTTTTTGGCCGCTGCGAGTGCGCCGCTCACATCACGTGTCGCCTTTAGTTCTTCGAATTCTTCGCCTAACCGTTCGCTCGCATTATTAGCGTCAAGAACAATGCCCTCTTCACGCTCAATATCGCCTTGCAAAAACGTAAGCCTCGCTTCCAGTTTTTTAATTTCGCTATGGGCGGCTTGCGCGTCATTTTCGAGCGCGTCTTTGGCGGCGTTTAGGCGTCCACAGACGGCGGCGGCGATAATTTGTTCCTCGCGGTGAGGTTCCAATGTCGTGGTGATATTGGTGACTTCGGTTGTCAGTTTTGCGACATTTCGCGTAAGGTCGACAACTTTGCTTTGGCTGTCTTTATATGTTTGGGCACTGGTATCGAGCGCCTCAAGCGCAGACTGCCAACGCTTTAGCCAGAGCAGAGCTTTATATTCACGAATTTCACCTGCGAGACGTTTATAACGCGAGGCTTGGCGCGATTGTCTGCGAAGTGATAAAAGCTGGCTCTCGATTTGTCCTAAAATATCTTCAAGGCGGTCAAGATTGTTTTCCGCCGCCCGCAAACGTAATTCTGCTTCGTGACGTCGTGTATGCAAGCCTGATATGCCAGCGGCTTCTTCGAGTATGCGGCGACGATTGGCAGGTTTGGCCGAGATAAGCTCGTTGATTTGTCCTTGGCGCACGAGAGCAGGGGAATTGGCGCCCGTTGACGCGTCAGCAAATAGTAATTGTACGTCCTTGGCACGTACGGTCTTGTTGTTGACTTGGTATTTAGAGCCAGACCCGCGTGTAATCGTACGGGTTATTTCCAAAATTTCGTCATCATTAAACATTGGCGGTGCCACACGCGCCGAATTATCAATGGTCAGTGTGACACTGGCTTGTCCACGTCCGGGGCGTGATTTCGTACCACTAAAGATAACATCATCCATACCGCTTGCGCGCATGGCTTTGGCAGAATTTGCCCCCATGACCCAACGTATCGCTTCGAGCAGGTTTGATTTCCCACAGCCGTTTGGCCCGACAATCCCCGTAAGGCCCGGTTCAATTTGAAAACTGGTTGGTTCTACAAAGGATTTAAATCCAACCAGTTTTATAGAATTGAAACGCAGTGACCCCATAAATATCCTTTAGTGACCAGATTTTTCGGTCTCATCGGATTTCTCGGATGGTTCAGGAATAGGTTCGCCAAGAGCTTTTGCAAAGGCTTTGTCAAATTGCTCAATTGTGAATGTATTAGACGATATTTCACCATTGATGAAAAACATAGGTGTGCCAGTAACGCCAGCATTTGCGCCGCCGATAATAACGGCTTGTAATTTATCAAGTTCTTCTTGATTGACCATACAGGCATCAAAATCTGCTTCGCTCATGCCAGCGGATTTCGCAAGCTTGATAAATTCGCCTTTAATATCAGATGATGTGCGAATGCTTTCTTGTTGTCTGAATTGTGCGTGCAAAAGATCAAAGTATTTTTCCTCTGGGGCGCAATTTGTCAAAAGATGGCCTGCGCGCGCTAGATCAACAGGCGGCGTTGGAAATTCACGGAAGACATAACGGACTTTACCCGTATCAATAAATTTCTTTTGAAATTCAGGAAAAACACTCAGTGACCATGTGGCGCAATGCGGACAGGTCAGCGAAGCATATTCAACAACGGTGATTGGGGCTGTAATACTGCCCATCGCGTGATCGGTTGCTGTTTCATATGTGGTGCGCCCATCAACAGCGACATTGGCCGCTTTTGCGCCTTTATCACCACACGCGCCAAGCAGTAATGCTGCGCTCATACCCACGAATACAGGGCTTAGTAATGCGGTTTTGATCCGCGAATCAGTTAAAAAATTAAGTTTCATAGTTCAGTCTCCCAATTTGGGCCGTTTTGGCAAGAAAATATAAAGGTTTTGTTAAGAATTGGATGTGGATAGTTATGGTTAATAAGGTGTTAAAGGGCGCTGCCCACGAAATTACTTCCCTATTACAGAAGCATAAGGCCCATGACCAGATGTATTTGTTATTCGCTTTTTTGTTCCTCGTTTATTGAGCCGTTTCGTTGGGGGTTATTTCGGAATAAGTGATGATTTTTGATTCAATAGCATTTCAAAATGCTTGGACATTGGGAGATAGTCGGATCTGCCCTTAAATGTCTCACCATTAATAATGAAGTTCGGAACGTTCGCGAGCCCTCCAGATTCGGCAAGTTTCATAGAGAGCTCGATTTTGGCTATGCCTTCTTCATTAGAAAAACATGTTTCCATTTCTTTTTGGGAGTTCAGATCGGCTTTTTTTGCAATTGCTAAATATGTCTCAAGCCCTTTGCCGTCTTTCATGCTCTGGATGATGTTTTCTTGTTCACGCATTTGGTGTTCAAGGATGCTGAAATATTTATTCTCAGGCGCGCAGTTCGCAATTTGAAACCCCATGACCGTTAATTGTCCGGGCGCGGTGATGAACTCGCGAAAGACAATGCGGACTTTGCCTGTATCGACATAGTTTTTTTTCACATCGGGCCATGTGCTGGTAAACCAGTCCGCACAATGTGGGCACATAACGGAGGCATATATAATGAGCGTCACGGGCGCGTTTTTCTTGCCCAGAACATGCTCGCCGTCCAACTCGTTATATGTACCTGCGAGGGGAATGTCGAAAGGCTTGGGAGCCGTAGCGTGATCAGGGGCGTGGCTATGGCCTTCATGATCCGAATGCGGTACAGGCGTTGTTTGCGCGAGGGCCGACGCGCTTAACAAAAGTGCTAGCGGCGTAGAAAGAAGAAGAGAGCGAAGAAACATAATATATCCAGTTTTGCCAGAATGAGTGCAGCCAGTGTGAGTGCAATATGAGTATTGTATAGCCGTATTGTTTTAGTGTTTGCGTTCTCGGGTTTTTTGTCCAAGAGCGTCAAGTGCAGTCTTTAGCAGGTTTTGCGTATCATTTTCCAGTCTTGAACGCATCTGCTTTGGCAGTGGTGTTATCAGTGTCGTTGTTTTGGGCGTCGCCGTAGGGCTATGTTGCGCGTCTACCTTAGGCTTTTGCATTTTCATACTGCCCTGTTTGACCAGTATTTTTGTCACTGTGCCTTGCCCTAAAAATTGATTTATCTTGCCGAGCAATTGACTTGAATTGGCTTGGATCAGGGCGCAGGCAGGGCCTTTGGCTTCGATCACAAGGGTCTTTCCCGTTTTGCCGCCGCGAATAGCAACAGGGCGAGACAGGCGCGCAAATTTCTCACCAATGATTTGTGGCCAATGGTTTTGCAACGCATTTCGCCCCGGCCCGAATTTTTTGGCAAGGGGACGCAAGATTTTATTGGTGGAAACACCTGCACTGGGCGCGTGGCGATATTGTGCATTGCCGCGATTGCGTTCCAAATATTGTAAAATATTTGTCCGCTGGGCACGTGAAATACCAGATTGTGATTTACCTTGCTCAGACATCAGGGCACACTCGCCCATAATGACCAATTCGTCCAGACATATATAATGACAAAGCCGCAATCAAAACACGTGTTGAAACTCCGTAAAACCCTGCTCGCACATTATGATGCGCGTGGTCGGGCTTTGTCGTGGCGTATTCGCCCCAAAGATAGAGCGGACGGCGCAGTCGCCGATCCGTATAAAATCTGGCTATCAGAGATTATGTGCCAACAAACCACGGTCACTGCCGTCACGCCTTATTGGCATAAATTCCTCGCCAAATGGCCAAGCGTCAATGATTTAGCCAATGCGCCGCGTGATGAGGTTTTGGCGGCGTGGGCAGGGCTAGGTTATTATGCACGCGCCCGTAATTTGCATAAATGTGCGGGCGTTGTCGCCAATGAATTAGGCGGTGAATTTCCAAATTCGGAACAGCAACTCCTGACGCTTCCCGGTATTGGCCCCTACAGCGCCGCCGCGATTGCGAGCATATGTTTTGGCGCGCCGACCAATGTGGTGGACGGTAATGTAGAGCGCGTGATTTCGCGCCTATATATGGTTGAAAACCCACTCCCCAAAGGACGCGCAGAATTGCGTGAACATGCAGGTGAAATCGCAAGCCCAAACCGCCGCCGTTCACACCGTAACGGCGATTATGGCCAAGCCTTGATGGATTTAGGCTCGCAAATTTGCAAGCCTAAAAACCCGAAATGTGAGGAATGCCCGTGGAGCTTTGCCTGTCTCGCGACGAAGGCAGGCGTGCCCGAAAACTATCCCAAGAAAATCAAGAAACAAAAACCACCAAACCGCTACGGCGCAGTATTTTACTTAGAACGGGAACGTGAGGGCACACGCGAAATCCTCCTGCAACAACGCCCCGACAAAGGCCTCCTCGGCGGCATGATGCAACTCCCGACAACTGACTGGACAGACACACAACACCCCCTCGACCATCTCCTCACCCAAGCCCCTTACCCCCACAATTGGCAACTCTGCGACAAACCCGTAAAACACGTCTTCACCCATTTCACCCTACATTTAAAAGTGTTTACGGCGCAGACGAGAGGGGATGTGGAAGGTGTGTGGGCAAGGTTGGATGAACTCGATAACTATGCTTTACCGAGTTTGATGAGGAAGGCGATTAAGGTTGGGGAAATTAAGGGGAATTTTGTAATGTTTTAGGGGGATGCTTTACTAATGATCTAGAAATTTTCTTGAATTGAAATTTCGTATTCCTTTGATTTCTATTTTAGAACAATGTGTTTGCACACTAAGTTCTAAGAGGGATATCGGAAAGAAATATTTTTTTTGCGGCATCAGGAATTCCAACTTTATTCATGACGTGTAAAATAGCATCGCTGACTTCAACAATAGAACGACTTGGGCCAAGAATGACTCTATCAAGAATAGAGTTTAAGTCTGTATTCATATTTGTAGTCAATGGGATTTTGTGAATTATTTGCGGTGTAGTACCTATAATTTCAACGCTTTCAACGATTGTCGATGAGGCTCTATGGTTGGGGCGGTAAACAATGCGCATCTCCAACTCTTCTGCAAAACCAGGATGCTTCAAACAGAGAGCAAAGGACACCAACATTTCTAAAACAAGTTCGACAACAGTGTTAAAGTCTAATGTTGAAATATACTCTTTATTGTTGATGAAAAGATCAACCGTTTGAGAAAAGCGTCGTTGAATTTCAATATCTGACCAATATAGCGCCGGATACGAAAATACATTAAGTTTATTCTCTTCTCTATAAAACACGCTGGGATGTAGAACTAAAGCTATACCGTCTTTTGGTGCGTACGCCCGCCACATTGAGAGCCTTCCAATATTATCTTCTGAGTCTCGATGTGCTGAAAAGCTCATAACAAAAGTGTTGTTTCTAAGGTCGCTTAATGAGAAATCATATCGAGACTTAATTTCGTTTGATACGCCTTCAAAACACTCATCTAATGCTTCCCAAAAGGGGGTGGATTTTTCTTGTTTAGGACCAAAATAGCCTGTTACAGCTTGAATTCCTCGCTCAATTTCTTGATAGTCATTCATTAAAGTCGTATGTCGTAGCCATATCTCTTTTTTTTCTAGTATTGATAATAAAACAGACGCTGAGGTATAATGCACATATCTATATTTAGCATTTTTGAATTCTTGCATACGGTCTAGCATGTGATGAAAAAATAATTCCTCAGCAGTCATTTTTTATCCAAGCCTTGTTGGTTCTATACGAGTATAATTAAGCAATGCATTTTTGTATTGAATTTTTATTAGTTTCAACCTTACATTTATGTGTTCCAAATGTCCAACAATGTAGATTCTTATACGATACTAATTAAAATCTTCTTGCTCACATATTTATACCTACGTATCGAATAGAAGCGCGTGAATTCGCAGAGCACTGGGGCGCAACACAATACGTGTCTGAAAAGCCCGTACACGTAAATTCAATGCTCTAAAAAGGGCGGATAGTTTACTAAAACAAAACCCCGTTACCAACTTAATAATAACGGGGTTTTTTTATACTAATTTTTGTACACCCTAAGCAATCGCAGGCATATCTTTGCGTATCTCAGCTCTTAGAATGTCGATGGGGGCGAGGGATTTGGTGGTGCCGTTATCATGTTCGAAATGCCAATATGTCCAGCCATTACAGGACGGTGCTTTTTGTACATGTGCGCCCATTTTATGGATAGAGCCGCTTGCATCTGAAACTGCGAGGGAACCGTCTGCGCGTACGCTGGCTGTAATGCGGCCATTTGGAGAATAGAGTGTGTCGCCCGGATTTAACATGCCGCGCTCGATCAATGTGCCGAATGGGACACGAGGCTCTGAACGTTTAGAGGCGGTGACTTTCACGGCCACGCCTGAACCCGTAGTGATTTTATCAATGCGGCGTTGGGCGTGAATAATATATTCTTCTTCGCGCTCAAACCCAATGAAATGTCGGCCTAGTTTTTTCGCAACTGCGCCCGTTGTACCTGTGCCAAAGAACGGATCAACAATCACATCACCCGGATTAGACGTTGAAAGAATAACGCGGTGAAGCAGGCTTTCTGGTTTTTGTGTTGGATGCGCTTTGGTGCCATCTGATTTTTTGAGGCGTTCCATGCCCGTACAAATTGGTAATGTCCAATCAGAACGCATTTGCACACCATCATTCATCATTTTCATAGCGTCATAATTAAATGTCGGCTTGGCGTCTTCGGTTTTTGTCGCCCAGATAAGAGTCTCATGCGCGTTGGTAAAACGTGTGCCACGGAAATTTGGCATCGGGTTTGTTTTGCGCCAGATAATGTCATTTCTGATCCAGAAACCTTGGTCTTGCAACACACCGCCAACGCGGAAAATATTGTGATAACTGCCAATTACCCAAATCGCGCCATTTGGTTTCAGGATGCGCCGCGCCGCATTTAGCCAGTCATGGGTAAACAGATCATAGGCGTCCATTGTATCAAAACGGTCCCATTCTTCGGTCACGCCATTGACAATACTATTGTCGGGACGACTTAGACTTCCGCCAAGCTGAAGATTGTAAGGAGGGTCTGCAAATACCAAATCAACACTGCTTTCAGGCAAGGCGTCCATCAACTCAACGCAATTGCCTTGGATGATTTTATTCAGGGGGAGTTTATTTGTCATTATTATGAGACCCTCGGTGAAGTAAATATGGGTTTTGGTCCGCATATGTGGGCGAATCAGTTATGTGAACACCTAGATTCACCCCAAAAGATTCACAAAAGTTTAATAACGGACGTAAGTCTATGAAATAGTTCAATATTTAAGGATTTGTTTACCTGTCTTAACGGAAATTTACCTTGGTTAACGCGAGGCATTAGCCGTTAACACGTTCCGTACGGGCGCATATGACCGCCTGTGAATGGGCGAGGCGCCAATATCGACAAGGGCTTGGCGGTGGGATTTAGTAGGATAGCCTTTATGCCCCGAATGCCCATACCCCGGAAACCGTGCGTCCGCTTGCACCATTAAACGGTCACGGGTGACTTTGGCAATGATAGAGGCGGCGGCGATAGAGAGGCTTTTGGCGTCCCCTTTGACAATGGCCTCTGTCGGGATGTTCAGATCAGGACATTTATTACCGTCAATCAAAACGGCGCAAGGCACGCTTGGTAAATCCAACACGGCACGCCGCATGGCGACAAGAGTTGCGGCAAGGATATTAATACGGTCAATTTCTTCTGGCTCTGATATGCCAACACCGACTTGGGCGCAGGACATGATTTTATCAAACAAAATTTCGCGTTTTTTCTCGGAAAGTTTCTTACTGTCATTAAGGCCAGAGGGAATGTTATTGACGTCAAGGATAACGGCGGCGGTGACAACAGGGCCGGCAAGAGGGCCGCGACCTGCCTCGTCTACACCCGCAACCGCGCCGCTATATGCGTTTTCATAAGTGTAATCGGGTTTTGTTATATTTGCCATATTCTTAATTCATTCAGCTTTCATACAACTAATTACAGTTATAGGTCTTTTTTCAGACAAACTTATCTGTTAAACTCAGATTAACAAGAGGCAGATGACCACAACATGTGCCGCCAAATACGGAGAATAAAATGAATATTTCAAAATTTGCATTAGCAAGCACAGTCTTTGCAGCGACAATCATTGGCGCCGCAATGCCAATGACGGCATCCGCAGCGTCCACAATCAAAAGCGCAAGTGATTGCGAATTTGAAGGTGGCTCAATGACGAATGTAAAGGGCAGCGATTACTGCCTCGTACAAATGCGGCCAGAAGAATATGCAGGCGCCGAATATGATGGCAATCAACTTGGTGTCGTGGATTGCCCCGGCAGTAAATTGAATAATGATCTATTTTGTCTTTATCCAGTGACTGTTAATAAAGCGAGAGGCAGTGATATGTTTCTCAAGCTTGAGGGTATTGACGGAGAGTCAAAAGATGGAGCTAGTATATCAGGAAATGGCGATAATAATGAAACGAAGAGTGTTGATATGTTTCTTAAACTTGAAGGTATTGACGGGGAATCTAGGGATAGCGCGCAAGACGCCGTTACCGATAGTGAACAGGTAAACGAAACCGTCGTAGAAGCACCAAAAAAATTAACGTCCAGAGAACGCCGTGCGGCGAAAAGAGCGGCCAAAGCTGCAAAGAAAGCTGCTGAAAAAGCGGCGAAAGAAGCTATAAAATAATTTATCACATATAAGTGATGCAAAACGGCCCTGTTTTACGGGGCCGTTTTTTTATGTTTAGAAACTTCGCATAATGCCAAGGGAAATAACGGGGTAATATTTATAGGTGTTAATATCATCTTCGATTTTTGCGATTTCTTTATCAAGCTCGGCTCTAAAAACAGAGTCTGCTGATAAAAGACCATTTGACGATGAAAGCTCAATATCGGGCGAGCCTGAAAACATTACGCCCAAGCGTGCGTTAAAGCTCCAAGCGCTATTAGAGGAGAGGAAATTGTCATAGCCAATACCTGCATAGGGCGCGAAATTAGCAAGCTCGCCTTTCCCATCCAATGTACCGACTTGAGCGGGCGTATATGTGACGTCTCCGATTTGTACATCGGATGCAGGTGTCGCCAATAAATCTAGTGATTTATCACCAAGATACGCGCCACCTGAAATATTAAATGCGCCGCCGAAAGGATGGTAATTTATAAAACCCTGAAAATTGGCGAGTTTAAGATCACCCGTATAGTCGATACCGTCATAGGTCTTGTCATGGTTGAATTTAAGATACCCATATCCTGCGCTGACAGAGAGCTTGTTGCTGACACCAAATTTTATATTTGCCGTGACACCGTCTGTACCAGCAGAAAGACCTAGGGCTAAATCATTAGCTGCCGCAGGGGCAGAGAGACCTGCAATGATAGACAGTGTTACTGTCAGGGCTATATGTTTGGGTAAATACGTCATAAGTGCCTTTCAAAATTTGCAATAGCGCCAAGTGAGGAGGGCTAATTGTATGCGTGCGCTATTATTGCAAATTATTGTGATAAGTTATGTTTTGCGCGTGAGCTATAATGTTATAGAGAGAGTGAATATTTCAATAAGATCAAACCAACTATGTTATCTGTTATAATTCCCACCTTAAACGCCGCGCATCATTTGCCGCACATATTGGCGCAAGTCCAAAATGTTGCGGAGGAATGTATAGTGAGCGACGGGATATCAGACGACGAAACGCTCGCCATAGCCATATCATCGAATACGAGACTAGCTGTTGGATGCAAGGGGCGTGGCTGGCAATTAGCGCGCGGTGCGAAATGGGCGCGTGGCGAGTGGTTGTTGTTTATCCATGCGGACACGGTCTTGCCTGACAATTGGGAGCATGTTGTCAAAACACATATCAAGGCCCATCCCGATAAAGCCGCATTTTTTCGCTATCAACAAAATGCCAAAGGCGTATGGCCWAAAATCGTCTCAAYAYTGGTCGGGKTAAGGTGCCGYGTGTTCGCATTRCCWTATGGSGATCAAACCCTATTRATTTCACGCACACTCTACARYGAAATCGGCGGCTAYCCTGATTGGGAWTTATTCGAAGATGTGCATATTGTGCGYGCACTTGGTCGYAAACGACTGCRYCAATTGCCAGCCWCGATATTGACMTCCGCAGTAAATTATCAAAACAACGGTTATATMAAAACGCCMATGCGAAATATGATTTTRCTYSTGCGTTTYCTCCTYGGSRCTTCTCCTGAAAAATTAAAAGAGCGYTATTACAAATGAAACCTGTCYTRTTYATTTTTGCCAAAGCSCCCCTTATGGGCAAAGCYAAAACACGCCTCGCCGCAGGTATTGGCGTKGTACATGCRCARCGTATTTACCGTGCAATGTGCGCGAAAATTTTTCGTGAATGTGTCGACCCGCGGTGGGATACGATTTTGTATGTCACGCCTGATAATAAAGTCGGCGCAAGCTATGGCGGACTATGGCCAAGCCATTTGCAACACATCGCACAGGGCGGCGGTGGCCTAACCGAACGCCTCGCACATATATTCAATATTAAAGGCCCCGTCATCGCCATCGGCACCGACACCCCTAGCATCAAGAAACGGGATATCGCAAACGGTTTTAAATCCTTGCAATCCTCTGACGCCGTTTTTGGCCCTGCCGAAGACGGGGGCTTTTGGCTCATCGGATTAAACGGCCCCGCGAAAACAGGGCTATTTGAAAATATCCGTTGGTCTCATTCAAAAACCTTGGCCGATATGGAAGCCAATCTCGATGGTCATATCACACGCCTACACATGCGTATGGATATTGATGATGTGCAGGCTTACCGAAAATCAAAGCAAGGATAAGGATGGTATATTACTCTGGACGGCATACATACTTTGATATGTATGCCGTTATATCATCATTTTTTTAAGGGTGCTTTTTTCATTTGTAGATCACGCCGCCGAGGACGTGGCGCAGGTGCCGATAAAACCGCGCCATTGGGAACGGCTAAACTAACCCGTTGTAATTTTTTCACGTTAAGTGAGAGAGGGGCAGAATTACGTTCATGATTGCTATAGGCCAAATATTGTGTGCCCGTGTCTGCATCGATTTCTAAATCTATATATTGAGACATTTTCGTTTCAATACGGGCTTGCCCTATGCGAGACCATGTAGGCGGTGTGCTAAGACCGTCTACACGCGCATAATACTCTCGCATACTGTAAGAACCCTCTAATATCATGTAGGCAAATTCTGGTTTACTGCCTGCAAATTCGAAATCATGAGCCGTTTGTGCAGGGGCAATCATATCCCATGTATTTTGCAGGCGGTCATATTTGTACAACCCATTCATGCTTAAATACACATCCTCATTATGAATTTCGAGGTCTTTACGCATTGAAACATTGTTTGTAAAAACACTGCCAAGGAGTGGCCATGTATTAGAAGCATAATCTAGTCTGTGAACAGATACTCTCGGTTGGGTAGCATTTTGATTTTGAAAATAAGCAACATAGGGGATGTTGTTGGCTATTTCTAAATCTATGTGGAAAATGTTGGAGTTGTTTGAAAAACCTGCATTGCCAACAAACTCCCACTGACCTGTTTGGGCGTCAAATTTTTGCACAGTGGCGCCTCTGTGTGGATTGCCATGCTGCAAGCCGTAATACGCAACATACGGGGCGCCTTTATAAATCTCCAAGTCTGGCGCGCGTGCTTCCCCAGGACTCGTTCCGCGTTGCCCGACATAATTCCAAACATTGGTATTTTGATCATATTTCATGACGCTGATTTTATAACCTTGTTGCATGCGATCTTCGAAAGCGACGTAGATTGCGTCATCTTGAATTTTAATTCTTGGAAAACGGATTTCACCAGCTGAAAATCCCGAGGGGCCAACATTAATCCACCCCGTACCCGAACTATCTCTGGTCATAACGCTGATTTTCTTATTTTGATTTTTATCGGAAAACACAACATATGGTTTGTTTTTATAAACTTCTAAGTCAAAGCCTATCCTATCGATGAGCGCAAATTGTGGGTCACCTTCAAACTCCCAGCTTTGTAAATTCGCTATTTGCATGGGTTGGGCAATCGTTACGCTCTGAGGGGAGTTGGGTAGTATTTGTGCGAATGACAAAGGTGCCAATAAACTTAAAACCAACAAACTTAAAAACCGGGTTGTTACAATTGAGATTTTATTATGCATTATGGCTCCAATAGAAATGAGTATATTGGTAAAATATGTGATGAATTAACAACCGTCTACACCGTAAATATGGGGGTCGACATGCAAGTGTAGATATGCTTGGCAAAACAGATGATTGTGTGCGTTGTATGTGTAAGGCATGTTTCACTTACACGATATTAGCGTCAAAAATTTTGGTGTTGAATCCGTGCCTTGATCGCCAATAAATCACGCCACGCGAACTTCTTTAGTTCGGGTTTACGGAGGAGAAAAGAGGGGTGATACAGGGGCATGGCTGGGATGGTCGTGTCCGCAATATCGAGCTCTTGCCATTGGCCACGGTTTTTCATAATGCTGGTTTTCCCTGCGAGGGTGGCAAGAGAAATACCGCCGACAAGCACGATAAGCTTCGGCGCGCAAAGTTGGATATGGCGCGTAATGAAGGGCTTGCACAGGGCAAGTTCGTCTTCGCTCGGGTCACGGTCATGTGGGGGACGCCAATTGCAAACATTGGTAATGTAGAGGTTTTGCGCGTCCATATTGATCGCCGCAAACATTTTGTCGAGCAGTTGTCCAGCCGCACCAACAAATGGTTCCCCAGATATATCTTCTTGTTTGCCCGGTGCTTCACCAATGACCATTATATCTGCGTGCGGATTGCCGCGCGCAAAGACCATTTTATGCGCGTGATCGCTGAGTAGCCCTGCGTCAAAATTTTCAATCGCGGTTTTCAACGCGTCGAGTGTCGGCGCAGCTTGGGCGAGCGCAGTTGCCTTGGCAATCTGTTCTTTTAAACCTGCACGTTCTGGCTCTGGCGGTTTTGCGAGCACAGGTTTTTGTGCGGCTTGCTTTGGCGCGAGAGATTTTTGCGTGCCCTGTTGTGGCGCTGCACGTTTCTTTGGTCGCGCAACAGGCAGAGGCGGAACTTCGATGCCCATATCTGCCCACCAGACTTGAGCCGCTTGCAAGGCAGATTTCAGGTTTTGTTGTGGGCTTGGGCTTTCCATAATTTATGTTCGTATCACAGAATGTACATTGGCTTCAATCGATTCGATGATGATGGTCGCGATATCTTTACCCGTAGCCTGTTCAATGCCTTGTAGCCCGGGGGAGGAATTAACCTCTAGAATTTTAGGGCCGCTGTCACTGCGTAACATGTCTACACCTGCCACGTTTAGTTTCAGAACACGTGCCGCTTTGACCGCACTTTTGCGTTCTTCTTTGCTGATACGGACTTTTTCTGCACTCCCGCCTTGATGAAGGTTGGAGCGAAATTCTCCAGCTTGCGCGGTGCGTTTAATAGAGCCGACAACTTTGCCATCGACAACAAAACAACGAATGTCCGTCCCGCTCGCTTCCTTGATAAATTCTTGCACCAAAAAATGGGCATCAAGACCACGAAAGGCATCGACAAGCGCTTCGGCGGCCTTTTTGGTTTCCGCAAGCACAACCCCTTTGCCCTGCGTACTGGATAATAATTTCACAACAACGGGCGCGCCACCTGCCAGTTCTATAATGCCTTGTGTGTCACGCGAAGATTTCGCAAAGGCAGTGTTCGGCATGCCAAGTTTGTGTTGCGCCAAAACTTGATGCGCCAACAGCTTGTCTCGTGATGCACCAATGGCCTCGGCAGAGTTAAGACAGTACACGCCCATCATTTCAAATTGACGCACAATCGCCATGCCGTAAAATGTCATACGCGTGCCAATACGCGGAATAATCGCGTCATAACGGGGCAGGGGCGCGCCGTCATAATGCACTGCTGGAGAATGGTCGTTAATGGCCATATAGCAACGGCTTGTTTCGATGCATTCGATAACATGGCCACGCGCTTCGGCGGCCTTACGCATTTGCGTGTTGGAATAATTATGCGGCTCTTGGGTCAATATGCCAATCCGCAAAGGTCTACGGGTTTTGTTTTTACGCCGCCGCTTTTTATAAAGATCATAGGCGAGTATGGGTTGGGAGAATGAGAGGGCGGGATTAATATGAACGCTCTCGTTAATTGCAGAACGCCCAAGCAACATGCGGTAGCCCATTGTCTCGCGATTAGTCAGGGTAATTTGAATGGGCCAAACCTGCGCGCCAATTTGAATAGGGGTTTCGATGACATAACGCGACTCGGACTCGCCGTTAGAACTCATCACCATGCGCCGATCAATGACTTTGGCCGAACACACCACTTCGATAGTGGGGTCGTCAGGATCAGGATGCATGATAAAGCGAACTTGTGGATTATGCTCACTACCAAAAGGCTCAATCGCAACCGCATGAAGTGCAGATGTACGCGCCCCCGTATCCACTTTGGCCTTGATCGCTGGCAGGCCTAAATCGGGTAGGCACACCCATTCTTCCCAACCAAGTGTCATCGCTGAAATTTCAGAATGTGTCATAAACGCGCCTAATTTAATATATTGATCCCAAAATTATCTATTTCATGCAACTAATTGCATATAAGCCGTGCTTTTCAGTCGACATAGGTCTAGTTTAGCACTTAAACATTCAAACTGAATAGTCTATTCATTTGCAAATTATGGGCAAATTGAAAATGACCAACAATTGGCCAATGGAATGTGGAACAAAGTTAAGGGTATAAGAGGGTAATATGTCAGAACGCGAAAGTATGGAATATGATGTCGTAATCGTGGGTGGGGGAGTTGCTGGACTCTGCGCTGCGATACGTCTCAAACAACAAGCCGAACACGCTGGTAGCGAGATCAATGTCGCGCTTTTAGAAAAAGGCTCTGAAATCGGCGCACATATTCTGTCTGGCGCGGTGATAGATCCCGTCGCACTTGATGAACTTATCCCAGATTGGAAAGAGCGCGGCGCGCCTTTACATACGCCTGTGACCAAAGACAAATTTTTGTTCATGACGAAACATGGCGCCATTCCCATTCCAAATATGGCGATGCCACCATTGATGAGCAATCATGGCAATTATATTGT
Source organism: Robiginitomaculum sp. (assembly GCA_002733905.1). Classification (GTDB taxonomy): domain Bacteria; phylum Pseudomonadota; class Alphaproteobacteria; order Caulobacterales; family Maricaulaceae; genus Robiginitomaculum_A. The sequence continues at coordinate 18,593 of NVXK01000013.1, forward strand.
CAGCCTTGGCAATGTCTGTCGTTGGTTGGCCGAGCAAGCCGAGAATATGGGCGTGGAAATCTACCCTGGTTTTGCGGCTGCCGAAGTTGTTTATAATGATGACGGTTCCGTCAAAGGTGTTGCGACTGGCGATATGGGCGTTGGCATGGACGGCAAAGAAAAAGACGGCATGTACACTCAAGGTATCGAGCTTCACGGCAAATATACATTGTTCGCAGAGGGCGCACGCGGGTCATTGACCAAGGGCCTTATCGAAAAATTCGCTCTTGATGAAAATTCCGAGCCGCAAAAATATGGTATTGGATTAAAAGAACTATGGCAGGTCAAACCTGAAAACCATCAACCTGGCCTCGTGCAACATAGTTTTGGCTGGCCGCTTGACGATAAAACAGGTGGCGGTACATTCCTCTATCATATGCTCGAAGATGGAACTCCATATGTGATTGTTGGTTTCGTTGTGCATCTCAACTATAAAAATCCGTATATTAGTCCTTATGAAGAATTTCAACGCTTCAAAACCCATCCAAAAATCAAAGACGTGTTCGAAGGTGGAAAACGTGTTTCCTATGGTGCGCGTGCCATGACATCGGGCGGTTTCCAGTCTGTACCAAAATTATCATTTCCGGGTGGCGCTTTAATCGGGTGTTGCGCTGGGTTTATGAATTTACCGCGCATTAAAGGGAGCCATAATGCCATGAAGACGGGCATGCTCGCCGCCGAAGCCGCATTTGCCGCCATCAGCGCAGGGCGTACCAGTGACGCTTTGGTTGAATATGAAACGGCATACGAAAACAGCTATATCTATCAAAATTTAAAACGCGTGCGGAATGTAAAACCTATTTATGCAAAATTTGGGACGCTTATCGGCGTGTGTTTGTCTGGTCTCGAAATGTGGACGAATACGATTTCCAACGGCCTGTCGATTTTTGGCACACTTGGCCACGGAAAATCAGATGCCAATACGCTGGAGCCTGCGGAGAAACACAAGCCAATTGATTATCCAAAGCCAGATGGTGTGATTAGCTTTGATCGTCTGACCAGTGTTTCTTTTTCGGCGACAAACCATGAAGAAGATCAGCCTTGCCATTTACAGCTCGCCGACAGTTCAATTCCGATCAGCGTGAATTTACCGAAATGGGCAGAACCCGCACAACGCTATTGCCCTGCGGGCGTCTACGAAATACTATCTGATGAAGATGGATCGAATCCCCGTTTTCAAATTAACGCACAAAATTGCGTACATTGTAAAACGTGTGATATCAAAGACCCAAGTCAGAATATAAATTGGACTGTCCCAGAAGGTGGCGGTGGCCCGAATTACCCAAATATGTAAAGAAGCGTGCATGAAAATCAGACGAAAAAATACAGCCCTTGTCAGTGCTTGCCTAAGTTTTTGTGCAGTCGCTCTCCTCGCGGCATGTACGGCGACAATGGGTGCGAAAGCCCCGAGCAGCCAGAATGGCAATACGTCACAAACTGCGAAAGCACGTCTTTATGGTGATTATCTTGCGGCCAGTTATGCCCATCAATTAGGGGATTCCCGCGCGCGTTCTGAATATTATTCCCGCGCCTTCGCTCGTGTGCCAGATGATATAAAGCTTGGGCAAGTCTCGATGTTATCGGCGCTAAGCGCGAATGACAATGTACTTGCGCGGGCCCTCGCTATCGAAGTTTATGCAATGAACCCACAAGATGGGTTGTCGCGTGCAATCCTTGGTGCGTCTGCATTGTCAAAGGGACACTATAAAAAGGCCAGTATTTACCTCGCTGATTCTAATGACGGTACGGGCTTGGATGATATTAATGGGTTAATGCAGGGGTGGGTAGAGGTCGGCCTCGGGAATCAAGACGCCGCACTCGAATCTTTCACCCAGCTACAAGGCGGAAAATATTTCGAATTGATAGGGAGTTTGCAAAAAGCCAAGCTTTACGCCGCTCTCGGTGACAGCGAAAAAGCTGATGAATTTTTCAAAGAAATAGATACAATCGGTATTTCATCTATCGAATCCCTCTTGTCACAAGTGAGAGCCAATCTTGCAAAAGATGACAAAGATAAAGCGCTTGCGCTGTTAAATGCATTTGCCGCGAAAAACGGTGGCGCGTTGACGGGGCCAGTACGCCTCTATTTGGATATGCTCGCCGCAGAACAAGAAATTGAAACGGAATTTACCCCCGCTCAATCTGCATCTCGCGCACTGACAGAGCCTGCTTTCGGATATTACGCTGTACAAAAGCGGTACGAATCCGCAGAAATGTTTTTACGCCTCGCGCTACAACTTGACCCTAAAAATGACAAAGCCCGTTTATTTCTAGCCAGCGTCCTTGAAGACATGAACCGCGACGATGACGCGCTTTCCACATATATGAAAATTGGTGAGAAATCAGCCTATGCGGTTTCGGCACGTTTGTCCGAAGCCAACATCTTATTTCAAAAAGATAAAGACAGCGCCGCAATTCAATTGCTTGAAAATGTATACGAAACCCACCCGTCTCGGGTCACACTCGACAGTCTAGGGCGTGCTCATCTCATACGCGAAGATTATGCAGGTGCTTTGCCGTATTATAATAAGCTTATCGCTTCAATGTCAGACGCAGAATTGCAAAAAAATCCGCAACCAAAATATATTCGCGGCATATGTTTAGAGCGTTTAGAGCGTTGGGAAGAAGCCGTCGTCGATATGGAATATGTGTTGAAATATCAACCGCAAAACGCGGACGCACTCAATTACCTTGGTTATACATGGGTCGATAAAGGGGTCAAACTCGGCACGGCTTTTGAGATGATTAGAAAAGCTGTCGCGCTCGAGCCTAAAAGCGGAGCAATTATAGATTCGCTAGGATGGGCGCATTATAAGCTTGGCCAATATGGGCAAGCGCGGCTCAAGCTTGAAGACGCCGTGGAATATTCTCCGTCGAGTGCGACAATCGTTGATCATCTCGGTGACGTGTATTGGAAAGTTGGCCGTAAACGCGAAGCCGAGTATCAATGGCGCCGCGCAGTAAGCCTTGACCCAACAGACAAAGAATTGCGAGTATTAAAGGCCAAGCTTAAAGGCGGTCTAAATGCTGCTAGCTCCGTTGAGTAGGTTTTGACTTCTGCAAAAATATTTTCGGCCAAAGCACGTGCAAAAATCAACCTGACTTTACATGTGGGGCAAATGGGTGGGTTTGAAAACTTAAACCCACCACGTCCTCATTCCCCTGACAAGGAAGCTTTGGCCAAAATGCACCCCCTCAATAGCCTCGTCGTTTTTGCCGATATAGGGGATGATCTTTTGGCACGCGCTGCTGGCACTTTCAGTTTAAATATTGAAGGCGCATTTGCGGACAGACTCGGAGATAACGACAAGAACCTTGTAATGAAAGCGGTGAATAAAACCTCCGCAGTCACGGACATTTACACAAAACTATCATATGTTTTATCAAAAAAACTACCCGTCTCATCGGGCATTGGTGGTGGCAGCGCAGACGCGGCTGCGGCGTTACGTTTACTTGGATATATGAACAATGACATTGAACCCGATATAGAGTCTATTCTTGTTGAAGTCGGCGCAGATGTGCCTGTCTGTTATCTTTCCAAAACCTGCATTATGGAAGGCGTTGGGGAAACGCTAACTGAATGCCCTGGTTTAGGGCAGCTCTTCGCCGTTCTTATAAATCCTGACATTGCTGTATCGACCAAGGATGTTTTTGACATTTTTGACGCGCAGTATGATACGCAAAAAACAACGGCCTTTTCCCAATCAAACGGTGATGGTTCGCTACTCGAAATGGCCACATTCGGTCGTAATGATTTGCAAGCCGCAGCAATACAAATTGCGCCAATTATTCAAACTGTACTCGACGAACTCCAAGCGCAAACGGATTGCCAACTTGCACGTATGTCAGGATCAGGGGCCACGTGTTTTGGAATATTTAAAACACAAAATGCGGCTGATCATGCGGCAAAGACATTGCAAGATATGCACCCTGATTGGTGGTGCGTCGCGACACTTTTGGGGGATGAGAATGAACTTTAATACCCCTCTTTTTATCGTGCTCCATCTGAGTGCATTTGCGTTCGCATTGTCGCTTGCCGTATGTGGTTTCATGTTGTCAGCGCGGCTACTGGATGCACCTGTTGCGCGTTCAAACCACATTTCCCCAATTCCAACCGGAGCCGGTATTGGCATTGTAGCGGGGCTAGGCGCGGGCTTATTCGCCCTCGCAATGTTTTACCCGCGCATAGGTGACCATATCCTTATCGGACAAATTGCAGCGCTTGCCTTCGCGGTTGCTTTGCTTGGATTGTTTGATGATGTCTTCGTCTTAGGCTCAAAAATTAAATTTATGTTGATGGTAATTCTTGCGAGTGCGAGCGTTTATATCGTCGGCGTTCCCACAGGCTTACCACTCATTATCGGTGAAATTTCTATTCCGACTTGGGGGGGGTATATAGGGGGCGTATTATGGATATTTGTGGTCATGAACGCCGTGAATTTTATGGACGGCGCAAATGGAATAATGGGGGCGTGTATGGGGATTGCCTTTACCACATTGGCCGTGGTTTCCCTCGCCGTTGGTCAAATGACGCCCGCTATAATATCCATTGTCATGGCCGCGAGCTTGCTTGGGTTTCTCCCTTATAATGCACGCAACACGGCACTGATTTTCAGTGGTGATATAGGATCATTATTATGTGGTTTTATCTTCGCAACGCTCAGCTTGCTACTCGCAAACCGTGCGTCAGAATTTGGACTCCTTTATGTCGGGCCTTTATTAATGTTGCCATTTCTCGCGGATATTCTTCTGACGATGGCATTACGCGCAAGTCGAAAAGAAAATATGTTAAACGCCCATAATAATCATCTTTATCAACGTCTGATAAAATCTGGACGAAGCCATCTTTCGGTGACCATGCTCTATCTTTTGGCAGGTGTATTTATGAGTATTGTGACGATGGCAGGTGTGTATTTCAGTATTATCCGCTCAACATTTTTTGTCATGCTTTGGGTGTGTGTGATGACTATGATCTATTTGGTAATGCACACCATATTAAACAAACCCAAATAACGTTCTTAAGCAATTTTAGTGAACGCGAGCAACAACATAGTCCGCGAGTTCTTGCAACGCTGTTTTCCAAGGCGAAGTTTTAAACGGGCGTAAAGCTTTTACCGCATTGTCTGAATGTATACGTGCCGCATCAAGTGTTGCTTCAAGCGCATTGGTTTGACCCAATAGGGCAATCGCATTTTCTAAATCAATATCGCGTTGTTCATGGTCAACAATCACACGTCGCCAAAAGGCTAGGCCAATTTCGTCTTTGTTGTCTTTCGCAATTTGATAGGCATGGATAACGGGAAACGTCATTTTCCCTTCGCGGAAATCATCACCAACCGATTTCCCGAGCGCGACTTCAAATCCGCCATAATCAAGCGCGTCATCGACAAGCTGAAAGGCGATGCCAAGTTCGCGCCCATAATTACGCATGGCGGTACGCAGGCGTTTTGGGCTTTCCGCCAGAACAGGTGAAACCTCTGCCGCCGCAGCAAACAAAGCGGCCGTCTTGGCGCTGATCACTTCAAGATATGTTTCTTCGCTCATTTCAATATCACGTAGAGCGGCAAGTTGTTGTACTTCACCCTCTGCAATAACACTCGCCGCCGTCGATAAAATATCAAGCGCCTCAAGAGATCCCGTTTCGACCATCAAATTAAATGAACGCGCAAACAAAAAATCCCCGACAAGAATACTTGGCGCATTGCCCCAGATCAGATTGGCAACTTTCTTGCCGCGCCGCTTGGCGCTGACATCAACCACATCATCATGCAAGAGTGTCGCCGAATGGATAAATTCAACTGCGGCCGCAAGTTTGTGGTGATGCGTGCCTTGATAGTCGCACATATGTGCGCTTGCTATGGTCAGGAGGGGGCGGAGACGTTTACCGCCTGCGCCGACCAAATGCTCGGCCAAATCAGGGATCATACCAACAGAGCTTTGCATACGTTCGCGAATAATCACGTCAACAGCGCGCATATCCGTTTCGGCCAAAACGAGCAATTGCTCGATAGGTGACAGATTGGCATCTTCTGCACTTATCTCTTTGGATTTTGTTTTGTTTACAGGGCTCACACTATTCTCTCATTATTTTTATATTTGGCGAGTTTTAAGTACCGTTCAATTAAGAGTCGATTGCTCCACGAAAATAAGATACCCCTCTTAGACTATGATTGCGATAATAAAAACAAATAATCCTGTCACCATGAGTTTTGCCCGTTCTGTGTTGCAAGACAGCGACATTGGGTTTTTTATGGCGGACGTAAATGCCAGTATTTTGGAGGGTTCTGTGGGCGCAATTCTTATTCGTTTGATGATTATTGACGAAGACGAAGCGGATGCCCGTAAAGCCCTGATCGCGGCGGGGCTTGAAAAAGAACTCGAACCCCCGTCAAAATGAACGAAACCTGGTATCTCGACGGGAAAATTTGCGCGTTTCAGCCTAAAAATGGCTACCGCGCAGGCACTGATTCTCTCCTCCTCGCCCAAAGCCTCAATTTAAAGTCGGGTGCGAAAGTCTTGGAACTTGGCACAGGTAGTGCGCTTGCCATGTTAATCGCAAACCATAACTGCCCAAATTGCCATTTCACTGGGCTAGACAATAGTGCTGACATGTTAGCGCTCGCCCGAAAAAACACTCATGATTTCGAAAATATAAGTATTGAGTCGGGAAATGTCGGGGCAATCCCTAAGGCTTGGCATTTACAATTCGACCATGTGTTCGCCAATCCACCCTATTTTGATACAGCAAAATCTGTGCGTATGTCAGACGCCAAAGCCCCGTCATTTGTAACGGACGACGCCAAGCTCGCCGATTGGATTGCGGCCATGCTGATCACGCTAAAACCGCGCGGCACAGCTACGCTGATTTACCGCGCTGACGGGCTAGAGCATATTCTCAGCGCACTGGTAAACAAAGCAGGGCGCATTCGTATCCTGCCGATCCATTCTTTCGCAGACGCCCCTGCAAAGCGGGTCATTGTTCAATTTCGCAAGGGCGTAAAAAGCGAATCTGCGCTTCTACCTGCGCTCATTTTGCACGAAAGAGGTGCAACCGCTAAATTTACGGCGAAAACCCAAGAAATTCTCGCAGGAAAGCGGTCTCTCATCCTTTAAGGGATTGCATGAGTTGCGCCTTGCATTTATAGCCCTAATTCATGGTTTTGCCTGCATATTGCGTGATTTACATTACGTGTTTTAGGGGGCGAGAAGTAAAGAGAGTAAAATGACGGCTAAACCCTTATCATTCCAAGACTTGATTTTGACCCTGCAACGCTATTGGAGCGAACAAGGGTGTGCCATTTTACAGCCCTTTGATATGGAAGTTGGCGCAGGCACATTGCATCCCGCGACGACATTACGGTCTCTCGGCCCAAGACCTTGGAAAGTCGCCTATGTGCAGCCATCTCGCCGTCCTGCCGATGGTCGCTATGGTGAAAACCCGAACCGTCTTCAACATTATTACCAGTTCCAAGTCCTCCTCAAACCAAATCCGCCCAATATCCAAGACCTCTATCTTGGCTCGCTCGAAGCAATTGGCATTGATATGGATTTGCACGATATCCGCTTTGTCGAAGACGATTGGGAAAACCCGACCGTTGGCGCATGGGGTCTCGGTTGGGAAGTCTGGTGCGACGGCATGGAAGTGTCTCAATTTACCTATTTTCAACAAGTCGGCGGCCTTGACGTAGACCTCGTGTCTGGCGAGCTGACCTACGGCCTCGAACGCCTCGCCATGTATGTGCAGGGCGTCGACAGTGTCTATGATCTTGCCTATAATGATCACGGTGTCAGCTATGGTGATGTATTCCACCAAAATGAAGTCGAACAATCCGCGTTCAATTTTGAACATGCAAATGTTGACCGTTTGCAAGACTGGTTTACAGGCGCAGAGGAACAATGTCAGGCTTTGCTCGCGCTTAATCCCCCATTGCCGCTTCCTGCATTTGAACATGCCCTAAAAGCCTCGCATTTTTTCAACCTTCTTGATGCCCGTGGCGTAATCTCGCCAACCGACCGCGCCCGCTTTATCAAAGCCGTCCGCGACCTGTCAAAAGGCTGTGCCGATGCATGGGTGAAAACGGAAAAAGTGCGAATTGAGGCTGAAAATGATGCCGAAAAAGAGGGAGCTGCATAATGGCCGAACTTCTCTTTGAAATTTTGTGTGAAGAAATCCCTGCACGTATGCAGGAAAAAGCAGGTGGCGATCTTGGCCGTATGGTTGGGGACGCGCTGAAAAAAGCAGGGCTTAGTGTTGATAATCTGCGTACATTTACGGGGCCTAGACGCCTTGTATTGGTCGCCGATATTCCGCTCCGTTCCCCTGATATCAAAGAAGAACGCAAAGGCCCCCGTGTAGGGTCGCCCGAACAAGCCCTCGCAGGGTTTATGCGTGGCGCAGGCCTGACCGATATCTCGCAAGCGGAAATCCGTAGCGATAAAAAGGGCGAGCATTATGTCGCCGTAATCGAGAAACAAGGCCGCAATGCCAGTGATGTCCTCGCCGAAGCCTTACCGCAAATCATGGGGTCATTCCCGTGGCCGAAATCTATGAAATCTGGCACGACTAATTTTAAATGGGTGCGCCCACTGCAATCGCTCTTGTGTGTATTGGGTGGTGACGTGGTTGATTTCGAAGTCAACGGTTTCAAAACTGGCAATACAACACGTGGCCATAGACGCATGGCGAAACAGGACAGTTTCACGGTCAAAGATTTTGCTGATTACAAGCAAAAACTCGAAACCGAAGGTTTTGTGATTTTGGACGCAGCAGAGCGTAAAGACATAATCCTTAAAGGCGCGACAGAGGCGTGCGCCAAAGCAGGGCTAGAATTGGTTGACGATAAAGGCTTGCTCGACGAAGTCGCAGGTCTCGCCGAATGGCCAGTGGTTATCCTCGGTGATATGGACCCAAGCTTCCTCGAACTTCCGGGCGAAGTTATTCGCCTGTCCATGCGGACTCACCAAAAATATTTCGCGGTACGTGATCCTAAAACGGGGACTTTGGCTCCGAATTTCATCGTGGTCGCAAACCAAGTCGCACCAGATGGCGGCACAGCAATCGCGCAAGGCAATAGCCGCGTTCTCTCTGCCCGTCTCGCCGACGCACAATTCTTCCAAAGCGAAGATGCAAAACTAAATCTCGAAGATTATTACGACAAACTCGACGGCGTTATCTTCCATCAAAAACTCGGTACTATCAAAGATAAGTCAGAACGTGTTGCCGCATTGGCGCGCCAACTTGCTCCAATCGTGGGTGCAGACCCAGACAAAGCGGAACGCGCCGCCAAACTCGCCAAATGTGACCTCGTCACCAATATGGTCGTCGAATTCACAAGCCTCCAAGGCCAAATTGGCCGCCTCATGGCCGAACGCGAAGGCATAGACCCAGACATCTGCATCGCCATCGAAGACCACTATAAACCACAAGGCCCTGCCGATAGAGTTCCGACAAATCCTGTCGCTGTTGCGGTGGCGTTGGCTGATAAGCTCGATACTCTTATGGGTTTTTGGGTTGTTGATATAAAGCCTACAGGTTCTAAAGACCCTTTTGCGCTTAGACGTGCAGGATTAGGGCTTGTTAGAATAGTATTGAAAAGTCAAAAGAGGATTAATCTGTTTCGTTATTTTGTTCCTCAAAGAAGAGAAATACATCGTGTTATTCTTTTAAATGAAATAGTTAATATAGCATATGATAAGCTGACGCAGCCTGAGCGTAATAAGAGAGACTTGAAGTTTGATAAAGATATAGCAGAGATTACAGAAAAAGCTCAAAAGTCGACAATGGATCTAAGAGCGATTTCTGAAAGAAACGATCTTGATATTATTGGACTTACAAATGCTTTGAAGTCTCAATTCCCGATGCTATCTGATCTCTTATCATTCATCCTTGACCGCCTAAAAGGCCACCTCCGTGACCAAGGTATAAAGCACGATACTATCGACGCGGTGTTTGCGCTTGGCGGGGATGATCTTGTGGATATTTCTAATCGGGCGGAGGCTTTGCAGGCTTTCCTTTCGACGGACGATGGTGCGAACTTGCTTGCAGGGTATAAACGGGCGGCGAATATTCTTAAGGCCGAAGCGAAAAAGGGTGAATTGCCTGATGTTGTGATCTCGAAAGGGACGCAGGCCGAAGAAGAGGCTTTGTTTGATGCGATTACGCGCGCCAAGCCTGAAATTGAAACGGCTCTTTCTAAAGAAGACTACGCAGGGGCGATGGGTGCATTGTCGAAATTGCGGGCACCAATTGATGCCTTCTTCGACAAAACCATGGTTGTCTCTGAAATTAAGGATGAGCGGGAAAACCGCTTGGCATTATTGATGGAAATACGTAAGACAGCTAAGACAATTGCAGACTTCGACAAGATTGAAGGCTAAATATTAAATTCTGTGGGGGGTCTCTTATGAGCGCGACACATAAATGGGTTTACGAGTTCGGTACGCAGGTAACGGACGGTGATGCAAAAATGAAAAACTTGCTCGGCGGCAAGGGCGCGAATTTGGCCGAAATGGCCTCGCTCGGCCTTCCTGTTCCTCCGGGTTTTACCCTGACCACCGAAGTCTGTACGACATTTTATGAAAATGAACGTACCTATCCAGAAACACTCGCCGCACAAGTCGAAACATCCCTAAAAAACCTCGAAACCGCAACTGACAAAATTTTCGGTGACGCAAACAATCCGCTGCTCGTATCTGTACGCTCTGGCGCGCGCGCCTCTATGCCGGGCATGATGGATACGGTGCTAAACCTTGGTCTGAATGATGTGACGGTAAAAGGCTTGGGCGAGCTTTCTGGCAATCGTGGCTTTGCCCTTGATAGCTATCGCCGTTTTATTCAAATGTACGCCAATGTCGTACTTGGCATGAGCCATCATGCCTTTGAAGATATTCTCGAAAATCATAAAGACGATAACGGCTATTATACTGACACAGAAATGAGCGCCGATAATTGGGCTGCTCTGATCGAAGATTACAAAAAAGCCGTTCGAGCTGAACTTGGCAAAGATTTCCCTCAAGACCCCAAAGAACAGCTTTGGGGCGCACTTAGCGCCGTGTTTGAAAGTTGGATGAATGACCGCGCGATTGTCTATCGTCGCCTGCAAGACATTCCTGCCAGTTGGGGCACAGCCGTCAATGTACAAGCCATGGTGTTTGGCAATATGGGCGATACATCGGCGACAGGCGTTGCCTTTACCCGTGACCCTAGCACAGGCGAGAACACGTATTACGGCGAGTTTTTGATCAACGCCCAAGGCGAAGACGTTGTGGCCGGTATCCGTACGCCGCAAACCCTAACCATTAAAGCCCGCAAAGAAATGGGCGAAACCGACCCAAGCATGGAAGAAGCCATGCCAGTGGTTTACCAAGAACTTGCGGACGTATTCGCCAAATTGGAAACTCATTATTGCGACATGCAAGACATTGAGTTCACGGTAGAGCGCGGAAAATTATGGATGCTCCAAACGCGCTCAGGCAAACGCACAGCCAAGGCGGCTCTGAAAATCGCCATTGATATGGCGAGCGAAGGCATGATTACCGAAGACGAAGCTTTGTTACGGGTAGAGCCAAATTCTCTTGATCAACTATTGCATCCGACGTTGGACGAAAATGCACCGCGTGATTTGATTGCAACGGGCTTGCCTGCCTCTCCTGGCGCGGCAATTGGCGAAGTTGTTTTTAGCTCTGACGAAGCAGAAGCCCTTGCCAAGGCAGGGCATAAAGTCATTCTTGTCCGTACAGAAACAAGCCCTGAAGACATTCACGGCATGCACGCCGCCGAAGCGATTGTAACTGCCCGTGGCGGTATGACCTCTCACGCCGCCGTTGTGGCGCGTGGCATGGGTACGCCATGTGTATCTGGCGCAGGCAGTGTCCGCATTAATTACGAAACCAATAGTTTTAGCGTTGCAGGGCGTATCATCAATAAAGGTGATATCATCACCGTTGACGGCGCAAGTGGCCAAGTGTTCTTTGGCAGCGTTGATATGGTACAGCCAGAAATGAGCGGCGATTTCTCTACGCTTATGGCATGGGCAGACCGTGCACGTACCCTTGGTATTCGTACCAATGCAGAAACGCCGACCGATGTTGAAACCGCCAAAGGTTTTGGCGCAGAAGGCATTGGCCTGTGCCGTACAGAGCACATGTTTTTCGAAGCTGAACGCCTTGCGTATTTCCGTCAAATGATCCTCGCCGAAGGTCTTGAAGACCGTGTCGTGGCACTTGATAAAATCTTGCCAATCCAGCGCGAAGATTTTGCCGCGATTTTCCGTATTATGGGGGATTTGCCATGTACCATTCGCTTGCTTGATCCGCCATTGCATGAATTTTTGCCACAAACGGAAACGGACGTGAAAGCTGTGTCCGAAGCAACGGGGGTGTCTGTACGTGAACTTATGGAACGCGCCAAAGAATTACACGAAACCAACCCAATGCTCGGCCATCGTGGTTGCCGTCTTGGAATTTCTTATCCAGAAATCTACGCTATGCAAGCCCGCGCTATTTTCGAAGCTCAAGCATTAGTGGCGAAAGAAACTGGTGTCGAGCCTGTCGCAGAAGTGATGATACCGCTTGTATCCTCTGCCAAAGAGCTTGAAATCCTCAAAGAGGTGATCGAAACCGTCGCCAAAGACGTTCAGGGCGAGCAAGGACGCGAAGTTGTCTATACAATCGGGACAATGATCGAATTGCCTCGTGCGGCGCTTCGTGCGGCTGATATTGCGCAGCACGCAGAGTTCTTCTCATTTGGTACAAATGACCTGACTCAAACTACATTCGGCCTCTCGCGTGATGACGCTGGTAAGTTTTTACCTGATTATGTTTCTCAAGGCATTATGGAAAAAGACCCATTTGTGACCATTGACCAAGAGGGTGTCGGCGATCTTGTCAAAATTGCAGTAGAACGTGGGCGGCAAACGCGGCCAGATATCAAATTAGGCGTGTGTGGAGAGCATGGCGGCGATCCTGCCTCTATTGAGTTTTTCCATAATGTCGGTCTCAACTATGTGTCTTGTTCGCCGTACCGTGTGCCAATTGCACGTCTAGCGGCAGGGCAATCTGCTATTAGAGCTGCGAATCGGACGTAAATGGCATAGAAACGTGCTTAATAGGAAATTAACCCTTCTCTCTTAGGAATCTTCTCAGGATATTTGCTATTCGTGTGGGGTGAGGCAATTATTTATATGCGGGATAACTTTTTTTTACGCTTTGCTTTCAAAGCACTAGCGTAAAGAGACTTGTAATGCGCTTGTTTATGCCCATTTGGGGCTAGACGGACGTGAAAGAGGCATATAATAGAGGGCCGCTATGACTAACGGATATCATATCGCACTGGGCTGGAGCCTGGCAATCGGGGTAAGTTTAACTGCAATCATTGGATTGCCAAAACTTGCAGGCGCATCTTCTATGCGTAAAGATCAAGCCCAATGGAAAAACCGTGCGTTAGAGTTTCAAAATACAGATACGCTACGGATTTCACAGTCCAATTTGGTTGCCGATTTGGCGCAAAATCATTTGGATGATGCGATTACCAACCCGTGGATGCTTGATTTACGTTCAACGATTGACGCTATCCCAAGCGCAAAAGATTTGTTGGCGCAGTCCAAAACAATGGGTCAAGAAGTACAATGTTTGGCAGAGGCTGTGTATTACGAAGCTCGCTCTGAACATTTTCCCGGTCAAAAGGCTGTGGCAGAAGTCATTCTGAACCGTGTAAAAAGCAAACATTTCCCTAACAGTATCTGCGGCGTTGTTTATGAAGGCGCAGAACGCACAACTGGGTGCCAGTTCTCATTCGCGTGTGATGGCTCTACGGCGAAATTGCCACATGGAAAATCATGGGACCGTTCTTATAAAGTTGCCGAACATATGATGATGGGCATGAGTTCACCTCTGACGAACCGCGCAACGCATTATCATACTACAGGGGTTTCCCCGACATGGGCACCATATATGCGCCAAACACGCCAATATGATACGCATGTGTTTTACCGCTTTATGCCGCGTAAATCTCGTCTTCGTACGGTCAGCGTCGCGCCATAGCTTTTAAGAGGGCCGCTAAGCACTCTTTTCCTTTGCATAATTAATGACTTCAAACTCAATCTCATCATGGTCGTTGAAGTAAAACCGCCTGCCCGGCTCATAATTTCCATGGTTATGGGTTTTATAGCCTGCACCAAGAATTTTTGCTTCAACAGCTTCCAAATCTTCCACCACAATCGCAATATGATTTAGCCCATTAATCAGGTCATAAGAACGCTCAGCCTGTGGTGTCTTGGTGTCGCGGCTATAAAGGGCGAGATATGAAAATTCGCTACCAACATGCGCGGTATGCCCGCCGTGTATCGATGGGCCCGACCATCTAACTTTCCACCCAAAAAAATCACATAAATTTTGTGTTGTTCTTTCAATATCACTGACTGTAACGTTCACATGCTCTAAAATTCCTGCTGACATATCTGTATCCTTATCATTTTTTGAAACCAGAATGGTTCAATTCCTGACAAGTCTACGACCTCAAGTTAACTTGAGGTCAAGAGGTTTTGTCAATTATTATTGGCATAAAGAACGTTGAAATAAACCTGTGCAAAATAGAAAAACCTAGTAAAGTGATATATATAGAGAGGGATGAAATGGCGTTTGGGGTGTTTATTCATAAAGTAGATTCTAAGTATGATGATAGCCCTACGGAGCAATATCAATTTCCTAAAAGCTACTTAAAACGTGCTCAAGCATGTATAGCGAGTTGGATTGTTTATTATGAGCCAACGAAAGTAAAGAACTCAAAGGGATATTTTGCTATAGCAAAAATTAAGAATATTATCCCTGATCCCAAAGCGGAAAATATGTATGTAGCTCTCGTCGAGGAAGGCAGTTATTTAGAGTTTCCCAACAAGGTTCCATTCAAAATACATGGAGAATTGATAGAGCGTGGTTTACTAAACGAACTCGGGAAAATTTCTGGGCGTGCTCAATCTTCTGTTCGACCTATATCTATAGAAGATTTCAATAGAATTTTAGATATGGGCTTAGAAAATGATGAAGCCTTACTTCCTCGTATTGAAGATAATATGGATCGTTCTGAAGTACATGAGGACGAAGCTGTTTTCATGCATGAAAATAGCCGAGATAGAATTTCTTATATTGGCAGTAGGATAGTAAGAGACCGTTTTTTTAGAAAGAATGTCTTGTCTGCTTATGATGAACGGTGCGCGATTACCGGGCTTAAATTGATAAATGGTGGTGGACGTGCAGAAGTAGAGGCCGCACATATAAAGCCGGTGCATATGAACGGACCTGATTCAATACAAAATGGGATTGCTCTTTCTGGTACAGTTCATTGGATGTTTGACCGAGGGTTAATTGGTCTATCCGATGATATGGAGGTTCTCATTTCACGACATGTAAATGATAGAGAGAGTATAGAGGGGCTAATTCGCCCTGATGGTTTTGCATTAACGCCGAATGATCATAGATTGGCCCCTCATCCCGTTTTTTTAAAGTGGCACCGTGATAATTGTTTTAAACAATAAATAGATGGGGGATTACTCGTTCGCGTCCAAGCCAATGTCAAAATTCATAACGGAATGGGTGAGGGCACCAATCGAAATCACATTTATGCCCGTCGCGGCAATGTCTTTTACGGTACGTAAATTCACACCTCCCGAAGCCTCGAGAACAATGCCAGAGCCTTTGTTAAGCTTGACGCATTGTTTCAATTCTTTCAGAGACATATTATCAAGCAAAACCACATTCGGTTTATAGTTCAGGAGTTTTTTAAACTGTTCAATTGTGTCCACTTCAATCGAGACATGGCACATATGATCCGCACCAGCCATAATCGCTTTGGCCGCTTTTTCAATGCCGCCAGCAAGGGCGATATGGTTGTCTTTGACCATAATCGCGTCGCTGAGGGATTGACGGTGGGTATGTCCGCCGCCGTTCAGCACAGCCCGTTTTTCAAGTGCGCGTAGCCCCGGTGTTGTTTTGCGCGTGGCGGCGATACGAACTTTTTTGTTGTTCGCCGTTTTGACG
Source organism: Robiginitomaculum sp. (assembly GCA_002733905.1). Taxonomy (GTDB): domain Bacteria; phylum Pseudomonadota; class Alphaproteobacteria; order Caulobacterales; family Maricaulaceae; genus Robiginitomaculum_A. The sequence continues at coordinate 34,664 of NVXK01000013.1, forward strand.
TATTTTGCTGTCAACGTAGCAATGCCCGACATGCGTCCAAGGAAATTAAGCGCTACCCGCTCCGCCATTAACATAGAACGTACGGGCCCTTCGATCACGGCAATCGTCGTCCCTTTTTTCACGGCGTTCCCGTCCCCGTGAAGGACTGAAAAATCGATTTCAGGGTCGACAAGTTGAAAGGTCAATTGCGCGGCCTGCATGCCTGCGATAACGCCTGTTTGTCGCGCACGAAAAAACAGTTTTGCACGTGCAGATTCTGGCACCAAAAGATTGGCCGTGACATCACCGCCATTGCCAAAGTCTTCTTCGAGGGCGCGGCGTACAATCGGTTCAATAATAATCGTCGGCAAAGGTGGTAATGTGTGCATGGTCTAATCCAGTTGATCGTAAGTAATATAGGCCGAGCGCGCAGGATTGGTTTCGTTCGGGAAGTCATCGCGGTAATGTCCGCCGCGGCTTTCCTCACGTGCGAGCGCACCCGCAGCAATTATACGTGCGGCGATAAGGGGGTTGGCTGCGCCAACTTGCCCGATAAGGTCTTCAATAGTATTCAGCAATATGTTCAAGCCTTTGGCATTGCGCCGTACACCACAATGCGCGGTCATATTTGCACGTAGGGTTTTGCTCACCTCTGGTGTCATGGACAACCAAGGTTGGGGCGCAATATTGACGGCTTTACGCTCTGGCAATCCGTCTTCCATCACGGCCTTGGCAGCACGATTACCAAATACGGTGGCTTCTAGAAGAGAATTGCTCGCAAGGCGGTTCGCGCCGTGCACACCGACGGCGGCGCATTCACCAATCGCCAATAGGCCAGAAATGCTCGTCCGTCCAACATCATCCGTAGCGAGACCGCCCATATGATAATGCACAGCAGGTGCAATGGGAATAAGATCAACACGCGGATCTATGCCGGCGCTCATACAACTCTCAAACACGGTCGGGAAATGGTCAGGAAAATGTGCCCCGACAGCTTTGCGACAATCCAGAAACGGTGGGTCATTGGCTTGGATTTGGGCAAAAATTGCCCGTGCCACATCATCACGGGGCGCAAGCTCGCCGTCTTTATGATAACGGCCCATAAACCGTTTTCCGCGCCGATCAACCAATGTCGCGCCATCACCACGCAGGGCTTCCGTCGCGAGGGGCGCAGGGTCGCGGCCTATATCAATCGCGGTAGGGTGAAATTGTACAAATTCAGGGTCACGTAAAATCGCCCCGTGAACGGCCGCCATGCCAAGCGCGTCGCCGCGTGCCGTTTTAGGGTTCGTCGTGACGGCAAATAATCCGCCAATACCGCCCGTCGCCATAACGGTCAAATCGGCCTCAATAGCCATAAGAGAACCATCATCTTTGCGCGCCATTGCGCCCGCAATACCGCCTTTGCCGTCCGACAAAAGGCTCTCTGCGCGCCAACCAATAAGTCCTGTAATATGATCGGCTTGCATGGCTTGTGCGACCATGACTTCGATAATTGCTTTGCCCGCAAGGTCACCTTTGACCCGTGCGACGCGGGGGCGACCATGGGCGGCCTCGAGGCTTAAGACCAAATCACCGCGTGCGTCTACGTCAAATTCTACGCCGAGTTTCATAAGGTCGCGTACGCGGTCTGGCCCTTCCGAAGCAAGGATCATGGCAATGCGCTCATCCACCAATCCGTCACCTGCCGCGATGGTATCGCGTGCGTGATCTTCGGCTGTGTCACCTGCGCCAATGGCTGATGCAATGCCGCCTTGCGCCCACGCGCTCGCTGAACCTTTGGCGGAACGGCGAGATGTCAAAATAAATACAGGTCTCGGCGCAAGCTTTAACGCCATAAACAATCCTGCCAAACCAGCGCCAACAATCAGCACAGACCCAGCAGGTAATTTTGTCGTCTCAATATCCCCAAGCGCCATAATACATTCCCTGTCGTTCGCAGCGCTCACTTCGCACCTCTTGTTGTTCCCCTTCACTTGCACAACCTTGTTAGCAGGAGGGGGGCACAGGGGCAAATGGTAGATGAATTAAATCAGGGCTGCTTTTTTGTGTAATTGTCAACGGCGTATGCAAAAGCGTTCAGTATGAATTCCCATGATTCACGGCCAACTTTTGATTTTGGCGCAATGGTTTCAACAGCGTGATATGCACCTTTGATCACCTTAAATTCCGTCGGTACATTACTGGCTTCTAGGCGTTTAAAAAATGCGATATTCTCATCACAAAACAAATCCTGATCCCCGACATATCCGATTGTTGGCGGTAAACCGACAAGGTTTTCAGCGCGTGCAGGGACAGCGTCACTCGGTATTGTTTCACCCTTTGCGCGTAAATTTTTGAGATAAAGCTGCCACGCAATCAGGTTCTTCTTTTGCTCCAAACCAGAAGCTCTGGATCGCATTTTGTGAAGTTTTCCTCGCGGTCATCAAACATACCATATAACGGAAATTGGCAGGAAATATTGACTTCACCACGGTCTCTCGCCAGAAGGCATAAAGCCGCAGTCAGGCCGCCGCCGCCGCTCTCGCCCATGATGAATATTTGATCTGAACGGCCACCATATTCCTCTGCGTGTTCACGCGCCCATAACAAAGCGTCATAGCAATCCTCAATCCCTGCTGGATATGGATGGCGTAAAGAGCGCCGATATTGGGGCGCGATAAAAATACAGGGCCTGACGTCCATATAGCGTTTCATCATGAGAAAATCTTGGGACGGCGATCCGACTGCATATCCGCCGCCGTGTAAATGAACAATGACTGGTAGGTTTTTAGGCGCGTTTTTGGGGCGCACGACAAGTGTTTTAATACGGCCTTCATCTGAACGCCTTGTGATCAATTCGGTCTCTATATTCAGACCCGCAGGCTTAGACCACCCTGAACTCACGAGTAGGAGATGTAATATTTTAAGACCAAAAATACTATCTGGAATACGCTTCGATATCCTGTAGTCTTTTGTATTTGCAGAAGGGTAGATCATATTATGATCCTTGTTTAAAGCCTAAACTATTTCACATACCCATTCTCACCCCTAGGAGCGGAATGTCAAAATAAATTCGGCTTTCCAAGCTTCAGTTGAGAGAATCTTGTCTGTATTTTGAGGGGGAGCAGCCGTGCCATCGTGAAAAGGCAGTGTTAAAGGCGGGTTGTGAATGGTAATCGAGTAAGCCCGAAATGTTCACAAATGAAATATCTGGATTTTGCATCAAATTTGTAGCCGTCTGCTTGCGAACTTCGTCCAAGACTGTCCTGAAATTGGTATCGTGTGTAGCTAATAACCTTTGCATTTTCTTTTCTCCAATACAAAGGAGTGCTGCTACATTTGGTTTGTTACAATTTCCCGTCCCAAGTAATCCAGATATCATCATTGAGACAGTTGTCGGAAATGAATTGTCATAATGCGCCATGCGCGATAGCCTTAGCGATATGTATTTTTCCATGACGGGGCGCAATGCTGATAGGGATTTCTTTGTTTCATATTTCAATATCGCGCGATCAAAAACAATTTCATTATAAGGTGCATTAAACTCAATTGGGCATCCAAATATTTTCTTATAAAGAGAAATGTCGGATGGTCTCGCGTGCGTAAGGTGGATACGCTCAGGGGTTTCGTTGGGTCTATTGATCGCAACACGACAGAGCAAGACTAGAGTTGCTAGAAATGAATCTACGGTTTGTGGCCCAAGAGGGTAAAGCTCCGTACTCAACATACGCAGTGATACTTCATGAGGTTTTTTGGTGTCGACTATATTAAAGTAAAAAGCGTTGGTATGAAAATGCCAGTATTTAAGCCCTGTTGTTAAAAAGTTTTCAAGGTTTTTTACAAAATATGACATATGCAAAAGCGGCCCCAAATTGGGAAAATGTGAGGGAAGCGATAATGCCCGTTCAAGGCCAAATGTTGGTTTATCAAGCGCTTGTGCAGAAAGTTCCATCAAACGTGCAATCTTATCGAAGGGGGCAATCGAATCCATTTGCTCAAGTAAAGCTGGGTCAAGCCCGGCGCTATGCATGAGCGCGTCAGGGTCGCCGCCTAAATCATCAACAAATTGACGAAAGCCAAATAGCACCGAGGCTCGTATATAGCTGTTTGTTGTCAGGTTGTTCTCCAGTCCACATATAAAAAACAGGCCAAGCCAGTCCTGCCATATGCAATGGTTCAATATTTATAGCAATTGTAGTTATGGGAATGTCCTAATATAATAAGCTTAAGGATGTATATAGATAAGCTTGTAGAATGAAAAAAATAACTTTTCTCCTGCAAAACAGTAAGTTTCACATCTTGTTTCTCTTGCGAAGAATAGCTTAAACTCCGCGTGGGCATAACGATATTTTCGGTATGGTTCTACGGTATTCTTGACGGTATGTGGGCCAATATAGAATGCTATGTTAACACACTGGAGCTGCTGCCGCAGCTCTAGTGTGTTGGCTAATTTTATGCGTGTGACGGCACTATAAAATGAAATTTCGGACTTAAGCCCTAAATTACCTTAACAAAAACATCTTTCGCCTTAGGGTCAAAATGCCCTTTTTCTCCAGGAGGAGGAAGGTCGATCATGTCTTGAACGGCGCGGAGGGCTTTCTTGGCCATACGTTTTGAGACTTTGACTTCGAATTTTTCGTCGCGCAGACATGTGTAGATATTTTCGAGCGTAATGCGTTTCATATGAGGGCAGAGATTGCACGGGCGTACAAAGTCTACGTCTGGATTGGCCATGGCCACATTGTCCGACATCGAACACTCGGTCAGTAAAATCACGTTTTTAGGTTTATGGTTTTCAACATAATCGCTCATAGCTTTGGTCGAGCCTGTAAAGTCGCTTTCTTCGACGACCTCAGGGGGGCATTCAGGATGGGCGAGCACTGTCACACCTGGATTGGCGGCACGCATATCGCGAATATCTTGGGCGGAGAAACGCGCATGCACTTCGCAACGCCCATGCCACGCAATCACTTCAATATCGGTCTGACGAGCTACATTTTTGGCGAGAAATTCATCAGGCAACATAATAACTTGGCTCACACCGCGCTCGGCGCAAATATGCTCAACAACGGCAACTGCGTTGGACGAGGTACAGCAAATATCGCTCTCAGCCTTCACATCGGCAGACGTATTCACATAGGTGACAATCGGAATTCCTGGATAGCGTTGCTTAATCAGCTTCACATCTTCGCCCGTTATAGACGAGGCAAGCGAGCAACCCGCACGTAGTGACGGGATCAGAATTTTCTTGTCAGGGCAGAGAATTTTGGACGTCTCGGCCATGAAATGCACGCCGCCCTGTACGATAATATCGGCGTCAGTTTTTGTCGCTTCGATAGCAAGGCCCAGACTGTCGCCCGTATAATCCCCGATCAGAGAGAAAATATCTGGCGTCATGTAATTATGGGCGAGAATAACGGCGTTCTTCTCTTTTTTAAGTTTATTAATCGCGTGGACAAGTGGCGCATAAGCAGGCCACTCGAATTTGGGAATAAAGTCGCTAACCTCATCATAAAGATGGTCGGTCGCGGCTTTAACCTCGTCTGTATATTCAAGATTATCAGGCGCGATTTTACTGGGGACAGCACATACACCGTTTTCGACCTCTAGGGTCTGCCCAATCCAACGGCCGTTTTCCCAGTTATTGAGGGTGTTCGTTGGCATATCTGTAGCATTATCGGTCATGTTGGTCTCCCGCACTGCACGCCCCCGAAAATTTAGTGGGCTGTTCAATTTATATATAGGAAGGCATGGGCCTAATCCAAAGAGAATTTAGGGGTTTTTACGCATTAAGTTCAGCAAAACGGGCTAAAAACAATTTTTCCGCCGCGACGACGCTTAACGGATTGATTTTTATGCGAATATCACCGGGCGGTTGCGTGAAAATCTCATTGGCTTCGGCCTCGCTAAAGCCTGCAATTTGAATGGCTTCGAAATAGGCGCAGTAGATATCGGCTTGCTTGATAGCCTTGTGTAGAGATTTGCTTTGCTCTGCGGGGAGGCTAAACCGCAAATGAATGGCCGTTTCGATACGCGCTTCAAAATCTTTGTAATCCAGACCAATCGCAGCTTTGAACGGCGAAATCATATCGCCAATCACATATTCGGCCGCGTCATGTAACAGCGCCATGAGTTTGTCTTCGCGGCTCGCCTTGGGGTTAAGCAGTGAAAACAATTTCTCGACCACAACGCAATGCTCGGCCACGGAAAATGCATGGTCTCCATTGGTTTGCCCATTCCACCGCGCCACACGCGCAATACCGCGCGCAATATCCTCGATTTCGATATCAAATGGTGATGGATCAAGAAGATCAAGCCGTCGTCCTGATAACATACGTTGCCATGCGCGAGCTTGAGGCTTGGCTTGCTCTTTAGCTTGCCCCTTGGCCTGCTTTTTTTGGTGAACAGGTGGAGGCGTATCCATTATTTCTTGCGAACGATCACGACGCCTGCGCTATAACCTGCCCCGAAAGAACAGATCAGGCCAGTATCGCCAGAGACGAAATCATCGCTGTTTTTGTTAAAGGCAATGATAGAGCCTGCGGATGAGGTATTGGCATATGTGTCAAGTACGACAGGGGCCATTGCCATATCTACGTCCTTGCCCATGACTTTCTTAGAAATCAGCGTATTCATAGAAAGATTGGCTTGGTGTAACCACATGCGCTTAATATCAGCCGTTGGCACATTGCATTTTTCAAGCTGTTCTGTAATCAGCGCCGCGACCATAGGCACAACTTCTTTAAAGACACTACGGCCATTTTGTTTGAATAATGTATCATCATCGCTTGTGCCTTCGGCGGCGCCGCGATTGAGGAAACCAAAATTATTGCGGATGTTATTGGAAAATTGAGTGATTAATTTTGAACCAAGGATTTCCCATGCGCCTTCTGGGGCAATGTCTTCGCGCTCAACAAGAATAGCTGTCGCCACATCGCCAAAAATGAAATGGCTATCACGGTCACGAAAGTTAAGATGTCCAGAACATATTTCTGGATTACACACGAGTACGGATTTTGCTTGGCCGCTGGCGATAAGGCCGCGCGCCGTTTCGATCCCAAATGTCGCACTGGAACAGGCCACATTCATATCAAATGCAAATCCACCTGCGCCCAATTCTTTTTGCACTTCGATGGCAATGGCAGGATAGGCACGTTGTAGATTGGAGCAGGCGACGATAATCGCATCAATATCTTTGCCCTCGCGACCAGCTTTGGCAAGGGCGTCTTTGGCAGCCTTTACGGCGATCTCTGCAAGAATGGAAACTTGATCATTACTACGTTCTGGAATACGCGGCGCCATAATATCTGGATTAAGGATTGGGTCTTTAGAGATGACAAAACGTGATTTAATACCAGAGGCTTTCAAGATGAAATCGGCATTAGAGACAGGCTTGGCCTCGATTGTGCCAGCTGCAATTTCGTCGGCATGTTCGGTGTTGAATTTATCAGACCACGTATTGAACGCGGCGACAAGTTCGTCATTGGAAATACTATCTTTTGGGGTCCATAGACCTGTAGCGCTAATCAGAGAATTCACAGGGCATCCTTTTGGTCTTGTTTGTCTTGGGCGGGCAACGCATTGCATACGCCATTAATTGCATAGTCGTCTACCATAGCGGCTTGCGCCGCAGATTCTAGTACAATCTACAATGAATAGGGTTTTGTGATCTCGGTTTTTTATTTAGGGCTTTGGCGGTAAATCGGGTGCGTAATTTCCTGCACATTTTGGCGAATTTATGTTTTCGATTTTATTGCAAAACTCATTGTATTCATGCCTGGAAAGCTTTTGATCTCTCTGTTCTGAAATTTCGTAGTCCGTTACGTCGGTCATGGAATGGCATCCAGAGAGCCCATAGCCAGAAAAGGCGAAAACGCCGATGCATAAAAAATACTTAGTTTTGATTCTCATAATGCTTGCACCTTTCATACGCATGGCAATCTGTCGCATGGTCATTAATCATGCCCACAGCCTGCATAAACGCATAAATAATGACAGGTCCAGTGAATTTAAATCCACGTTTCTTGAGATCTTTGGCTAAGGCTGCGCTCATCTCGGTTTTTACGGGCGCATCTTTGAACGTTTTCCATTCATTTTGAATCGGACTTCCTCCGACATAATCCCAGAGATACTCGCTAAAATCTATACCTTCTTCGTCGCGCATTTTGATGTAAATTTGGGCGTTCGTAATGGCCGCGTTAATCTTTAATTTAGAGCGTATARTGCCAGCATTKCCTARCAAGCGTTCACGGTCGGCGTCTGTGTAATGGGCAATAATATCAGGGTCGAGACCATCATAGGCCTCTAATATAYTTTCACGTTTRCGAAGGATGGTGATCCAYGAAAGCCCWGCCTGCATACCRTCTTGGATAAGTTTAGAAAATAGCTGTTTGCTATYTCTGATGGGAACMCCCCATTCCGTATCATGATAATGACAATAAAGYTCRTCCGTRGGGGAAACCCATCCGCAGCGAATTAGATTTGGATCATGTKYCATTTTTGACCTCAATATAATGAGAAATTCCCGTYGAATTATCTCCATTTAACCATTGCCAACTCATGTKAATGCTAACGCGGTTATCGRTTTSTGTAAAASTAGCGACWGCTTTKCCTGCTTTTAATTCACCACTYGTCGTGATGCATTGATARAGTAAGTGTGCRTCACGTTGATTTGAAAACGTACCAATAATCGATCCTTTGGCAATATCTCCACCTTTATAATCAGCATGAAATGTCTCGCCAGATTGGCTGAATGTAAAAACCGTTTGGTTTCCTACTTTACCGTTGTCTGAATTTTTTATTGGAATAAAAACACGTTTATCTAGGTTAACGTGGGGCAAATACTTTCTCCATTCCAATATTGCACCGCGCATATTGTGGGTGCTTGCCTTCATGAATAACACGCCAACCTGCACGTTTATAGAGGCGAATTGCAGTGTCATTGGCGTTGGAATTACTCAGCAGATAAATGCGTTCAAGGGCTAAGTCTTCACGCGCATATGTTTCGACCGTGTCCATTAAAACTTGCCCAAGACCCTGTCCACGATAGCGCGCATCAACGGCCATTTTGGTGAGTTCATACGCTCCGTCATCGTCTTGTTTGAGGGCACAAACCCCTGCGACATTCCCGTCAATGTGGATGCTGAAAACGACATTGTTACCCTGCGTATAACTTTCGGGATAGTCACGCATATATATATCAGACGGCTCGAGTGTGTGTAATTCTTCAATCCACGCAACATTAAGGGCGGCAAAAGCGGGAAGGGCTGATTTTTCGTTACGACGTATGTCCATAATGTGGTTCCATAACTTCAACAGGGTGGTCATTGACCATGATGGCATCTTGCGCCTTTGCCAACCGATCAAGTCGAATAAGGCCCATGCCTAAATCTCCGTTGACGTGAAAAACAGTGCCAATATTACGCGTATCTGTGAAAACACCATCGCCTTTTGCGGCCTCGCTCGAGAGCTTTAGGCCGCGCATACGCTTACGCACATCCGTTTTACGGTGCATACGGCTAGCGACTTCTTGGCCGATGAAACAGCCCTTTTTGTAATCAATGCCGTTCAATTGATCCATATTAATATCAGCAGGAAAAACCTGCTCTGATTCAAAATCCCACTGGCTTTCAGGAATGCTTAATGCCAAACGGTGAGTGTCATAATCATCGGCGTCATGTTCAGGCGACAATGTGCCAAATTCTGCAATCATCCTTTGCCCCAGCCCCTTAAGCCTCGGATCGGTAAGGCCAATATCCCCTTCACCATCCCAAAGGGCATAAACTTCAAAATCATCGCTGATATCAGACAGATCAATCTTCGCCCGTAATTTATACATTTTCAGGCGCATCATCAGCGCTTTGCCAAATTTAGCAGGCGTCTCGATAAAGACATGGGTTTCGCTCTGCTTATGAATAAAAAAATCTGCAATAATTTTACCTTGCGGCGTCAATAACGCAGAATAGGTCAACCCATCCGCAATACTATTCGTAATCAACCCACCCAAAAACCCACACACATCATCCCCTTTAAGCGAGAGTATAGTACGGTCTAGTTTAGCGATGGGCATGGGCGGTCTTTCTGTGGTTCGTATTATGTATATGGGGCAAAGGTCGGTAGGGGCAAGTGCGCGTTACCATTCCCATCAAGATAAGGGCTGAATATATTAAATTAAATAGCTAAGTTTTTCTCCATTTCAAAACGGTTGAAATCTTGCCCCCGCATCGCAACAGTTTCTTCTTTAATGATTGTAAAGCCAACGGCGGAAAATGCGGGTTGCGCCATAAGGCTCGCATGTACCCAGAGACGGGGCTCATTGTGTTTTTGTGCTAGGTTTTCAATTTCGTTATAAAGCTTGCGAAACAGTCCACGACCTTGTGCACTTGGACGAATAAATGCGAAATCAATATAGGCTTTGGGGGCGAGGCTCATAAAGCCTACGATCTGAGTATTGTCTTCACACAAGATGATATCTTGTTGCGCTAACCGTATATTCCATTCGTCACCGCTGCGAGCTTCTGGCATCCACGCGGATCGTTGGGCGTCACTATATTTACTTTTCCCGCTTCGTACGGCGTCATACATGACTTCACCAATAGATGGATAATCATCAATTATAGCCCAACGCATATTAAAAGATTTAGTCATGATTCTTCTCATTAAAGTTCATAAAGTAAAGGGGCATCTACCGTATATATGGTAGACTTAACCGTCAAACTTTTTCCATAAAATGTGCAGGCGCAATCCATGTGTCGGGGTAATGTTCATTGCCCCAATGGCACATGGAGACGAGGATAGGGTGTAGGCCTTTGCCTTTATCCGTCAAAATATATTCATAGCGTTTTGGGTTGGATTGATAGAGCTGTTTCTGTGCAATGCCGTGGCGTGTCATGGTCGCGAGGCGCGTAGCAAGAATATTGGTTGTGATACGTTCTGGCGACTGGAGAAATTCGCCGTATTTCGTTTTCCCATTAAACATGTCGCGCAGGAGTATCAGCGTCCATTTATCGCCAAAGATCTCTAAACTCGTAGAGATGGGGCAGGGCGAACGCCAGTTTGTATCAGTCGTCATAAAGAGTCACTTGTATTTTGCAATTCACTATTCTATAAAGCATATCTAACAGAAATAATCAACTTTGAGAATAAAAGTGGGAAAATATTATGAGCAATACGGAAAACGGATTTAGTGGCAGCTGCCTTTGCGAAGCTGTTACATATGAAACAACGGCCATGCCGATGATGTCAGTGAATTGTTATTGCGTTGATTGCCGTAAAGTCAGCGGCTCTAGCCATAGCACACATGCTGTCATGATGGGGGACGCGGTTGAAATAAAGGGCGATGTCAAAGTCTATGATCGCCCCTCTGACCACGGCGCAGTCATTAGTCGTGCCTTTTGCGAAACATGCGGCTCTGGCGTTTATAACCTCAATTCAAACATGCCTGCGATGATTTTCCTCCGCGCATCAACTCTTGATGATATGGAAATTTTAGCGCCGAGTATGAATGTCTATGCAAGCCGCGCCGCCAGTTGGGTCGCGCTCGACCCTAAACTTCCCACTCACGCAGAAATGCCTGAGGCAGGCGCCGAGAAAACTATCGCAGAGAACTCTCGCAAATAATCCCCATGAAAAATCACTGTTCCCGGTACGGATCACCGAGCATGACGCTGAGTCGGCGGCCGTTTTCGGAGAGGGCGGCGACGTCGATGGCGACGGAGTTAGCGCATTCTTCAAAGCGTTCTTTTTGTTCGTAATACCCTGCGTTAAACGCGCGGATCAATTGGCGACGACGCGCACTATCTTTGGGCGCTTCAACATTCATCATGGCCGAAGCGGCTTCGCGCCATTTTTGGTCATCATCACTATAACAAAGCGTGCGTAAATAATGGAGTTGCCCTAAATTGTTGGAAAGGGCTTCGACGAGATTACTCATGGTCAACATGTTTTCGTCAATACGGTTTTCGGCTTTTTTAAGTGCGCTTAATTCTGCCGCTGTCGGCGTGCTTTGTGCAAACACAGGTGTCGCGACAAACAATGCAAAAATGACCAAAAAATATTTCATATGCAGATAATATGCATAAAATCTGTATTCGTCATCTCTTTTCCTCAGATAATATGCTAGCCGTATTTTATGTGCGGAAGATATGTATTAGCCAGTACGCTAAAAGACATTGCGGATTATTTTGCAGGCCTGCCTGCCCATGAAGGCCTGTGGACGTGGGAGCCGAACTGGAACCTTGCGCCAACCGTGGTCGCGCCTGTTCTCGCACTAAATGGTAGGGGCGAACGCGCCATTGTGCCTATGCGGTGGGGGCTACATCCCCATTGGAAAAAGGAAATGCCAGAAGGGCGGCCTTTGTTTAATGCCCGTATTGAAACCGCCCATGAAAAAGCATCATTTCGCACCCCGTGGATACGCCGCCGCGCACTTATTCCTGCCCATGGTTGGTATGAGTGGGAAGGGGTCGAGACCACCAAAACGCCATTTTATATTCACCCAAAAGAGTCTGGTCTCACGGCGCTCGCAGGGCTTTGGGATCAATATTATGTGGACGAGGGGATTACTCTGCTCAGTTTCACCATCCTCACCACATCGGCGATTGGCCCGATTAAACATCTACATCACCGTATGCCTGTACGCCTGCCGCAATCCCAATGGCAAAACTGGCTCGACCCGAATATCAAGGCGACGCGTGTGATAGAGCATATGTTGGGCAGTGATGACCTCGATTTTCACGAAGTCTCTCGGGCTGTCAATTCAGGCCGTGCCCAAGGACATAATCTGATTATACCTGCGGTCGACTAATTGTTTTTTGTCATTGTTTTTAGCCACTACTTTTTAGTTGGGGGTTGAACGCGCGTGAAGACGAGATTGTCATCTGCGCTCAGGCTTTTATCTAGGCTATATCCTTCAAGATTAAATCCGCGCAAATCATCAGGTGTCTCGATTCTATTTTCCAAAATCCACCGTGTCATCAACCCGCGCGCACGCTTGGCATAAAACATCAGGGCCTTGGCTTGCCCGTCTTTTATATTCAAAAATGCGGCGGTAATGACGGGGGCGCTGAGGGCTTTTCTATCCACCACTTTGAAATATTCATTTGAGGCAAGATTGACGATGGTCGGGTTTTTATGAGACGCAACACTGTCATTTAACGCGTCCGCAATTTTCGTACCCCAAAATTGATAGAGGTTTTTGCCGCGTGCATTTTCAAGACGAGTCCCCATTTCCAAACGATAAGGCTGAATATTATCCATAGGTCGCAATAGCCCGTAAAGCCCAGACAAAATACGCATATGCTCTTGTGCATATCGCATGTCTTTCGCCGACATGCTGGACGCGTCAAGACCCCCGTACACGTCCCCGTTAAAGCTAAGCGCCGCAGGTTTTAAGCTATTACTACGCCCATTGAGTACAAAGGCTTGGAAACGGTCTGCGTTAAGGTTGGCCAGATTATCCGAGAGCTTCATCAGTTTTTTTAAATCGTCAGCCGTTAATTTTTTCGCCGTTTGTGCAAGCAATTTTGTATCCGCCGCCAGAATGGGATCGGTTGGGTCAATGGGATTGATGCTCGGCTCAAGATCAAGTTTTTTGGCAGGTGAAATAAGGGTCAGCATAATAAAATATCCTAAAACAACAAACGTGGGTTCATAATACAGTCGGGGTCAAGAGCGGTTTTGATCGTCTTCATCATCGTTAATTTGGCGTGGTCTGCGCGCTTTCGCAATTGGTCTTTTTTCAAAATGCCAATACCGTGTTCTGCTGAAATAGAGCCACCGAGCGCGTCAACAATGTCATAAACAATTTCGTTGATTTCTGGCTCGAGTGCCATGAATTTCGCCTTGTCCATGCCCTCGGGTTGGCCGATGTTATAATGAATATTCCCGTCACCTAAATGCCCAAAGGGGAGGGGGCGACAATCGGGAATATGCGCGGTGACGGCTTGATTTGCAGAATGGATGAAATCGGCAGTTTTAGAAACGGGCACAGTAATGTCATGTTTTATCGTGCCGCCAATTGGCTTTTGTGACGCAGATAAATGCTCGCGCAAGGCAAGCAGGTTTTCGGCCTGTGTTTCATTACTGGCGAGAATCGCATCATTGAATATACCTGCGTCCATCGCTTTTTCTAACACGTTTTGTGCAAAGTCTTGACCTTGTCCTGCAATGTCAAACTCCCAATCAAGTAAAACATACCACGCATGAATATCATTAAATGGGTCGCGCATATTTGGAATGTGCGCGGTCACATATGACATGCCAAGGCGTGGGATGAGTTCAAACATGGCAAGGTGATTGCCAATACGCACAATGTTCAAAAGCGCGAGGGCTTGCTCGGGACTGTCTAGTCCGACCATGACGCGCACAATTTCTTTGGGCTTGGCCACAAGCTTTAAACTCGCCGCTGTAATAATACCCAGCGTGCCTTCTGCACCTAGCAGCAAGCGCGAAAGATCATATCCCGTATTGTCTTTACGCAGCGCGGTCAGCCCATTGTAAATTTCTCCGTTGGGCAAAACCGCTTCAACGCCAAAGCAGAGCTCCTTGGCAGTGCCGTATTTTAAAACATGCACACCGCCCGCATTGGTCGAAAGATTACCGCCAATTGTACAGGCGTCTTGGGAGGCAAGGCTTAGTGGAAATTTAAGGCCAATATCATTAGCCGCATTTTGTGCGTTTACTAATGTCGTGCCTGCTTCACACACCAGCGACATATCATCTGCATTTACACTGCGTATTTTATTGAGCCTCTGTGTTGAAATTAAAATCTCTCCTTGTGGTGTTTGACCACCAACCAAACCTGTATTTCCGCCTTGCGCCATAACAGGCGTTTTGTGTCGCGCGCAAATTTTGACGATTTGCGACACGTGCTCTGTACTTTCAGGGCGTAACAATAAAGGCGTATGCCCCTGCCAACGATCACGCCACTCCGATAGAAATGGCACCATTATGTCACTATCATCTGTATAGCACGATTGTGGCAGGAGAGATTTTATCTCTGAAACGGCTTTGTCGTGCTGAGTGCTAGATTTGCTCATGAAACATCCCATTCAATATTAAATGCGCGAAAGTCTTTGGCATCAATCGGGCCCGTGCGTAATATTTTGGCGCGATTATCTTCGACAGAAATGACAGTCGAATCTTGGCCAGACGCGCCAATACCGCCATCAAGAATCAACAGACTATCTTCTTGCAAACTTTCTGCGGCTTCGTTGGCTGTCTTTGGGCTAGGGTCGCCAGATATATTGGCACTACTGAGAGCAAGGGGCGTATCAAATCCGAGCGCTAAGAAACCTTCTCGCCACTCAATATCGGGGCATCTAAGCCCAAGCGAGCCAAGACCTTCATTTACATTAATCGCGATATTAGCAGTTTCTTTTTGTGGGAGAACAAGTGTCAAAGGCCCTGGCCAGAACGCGTCCATTAAAGCCTGTGCCAAGGGAGAAACATGACAGATTTGCGCCGCCTGCGCGGATGAAAACACACAAATGCTTAGGGGTAAGTCACGGGTGCGTTCTTTTATGTCGTAAATCATGCTGACCGCCAGTGCATTATCTGCGCGCGCCGCAAGCCCGTAAACCGTTTCTGTTGGCAAGACAACGCATTTACCCTTGCGAAGAAGAGCAATGGCATTGGCGTATTGCGCGGTCTGCATGGGTTGGATGTTCGTCATGACTACTTCAAAAATGGCTTCTATATATGGTGTTGATATGGGTTTGGCGTTAAATTTCACACACTTGGCATGTTACAAGAAAGATAATTGATTGTATTGCCTTTATTTTTAATAGATAAGAACGTGTAAATTAAAAGGGCGTATATGTCAGATAAAGCAAAAACCGAAGACGGCGAAAAACGAAGCCTTGGCGAAGCTGTCATTGAAGAAGTTAAATTCTTGTTGGGTTTAATGGCGTTTTTGTTTATATTCTTCAATTTCGTCTTTGGACATTTTAAAATTCCGTCCGAGAGCATGCAGCCTACATTAGAGGTTGGTGACCATCTTTATGTCAATAAATTTGCTTATGGCTTTAGCAAGCATTCTTTGATTATGGGCATGTCTAACCTGCCATTTTTGAAAGACGGCCGTGTTTTTGGTAAAATGCCAAAGCGTGGTGATGTTGCCGTATTTCGTAATCCCAAATCTGGCCTTGTTATGATTAAACGTGTGGTGGGCCTGCCGGGTGACGAAATCGAAACACGTGCAGGGCGTTTGTATATTAATGGGAAAATTGTTGACCGTATTCTCGAAGCCGAATTTTCCTACCGTGAACATCGTGGCTATGTGGCGCAAGTCGCCAGATATAGAGAACAAGTCCCCGGTGAGAAAGATCCGCATTGGATTTATGAACGCAGTGATTTTGACCGCCTAGATAATCGTGGTGTCTATATCGTACCTCAGGAAAAACTTTTCTTCATGGGCGATAACCGCGATAATTCAGAAGACAGCCGCGCACCCGCAGGGCCGGGATTTGTCCCCTTTGACCATTTGATTGGTCGCGCAGAATATATGGTCTATTCATTGAAAAAATGTAAGACTGAAGAAGGCCTAAAATGCCCTGGGCGTCGCTATTTTTTGAAGCTATAATATGAAACCTGATATTATTATTCTCGCGCGTCACGGCGAGCCAGATTTATCAAGGCGGGTTCGGCTCAACTGGCGTGGCTATAAATATTGGTGGCGTCTATATGATGAAGCAGGATTAAAACCTACACAAAAAGCCCCGAAAATCATTAAAACACTTGCCGCGCAAGCCGACCTTGTTATTGCCAGCACATTGCCGCGTGCAATCGAAACTGCTGAACAAGCGTGTGGTGGCCGTGTTTCGC
The DNA here is from genome assembly GCA_002733905.1 of Robiginitomaculum sp. Lineage (GTDB taxonomy): Bacteria > Pseudomonadota > Alphaproteobacteria > Caulobacterales > Maricaulaceae > Robiginitomaculum_A. The sequence continues at coordinate 51,449 of NVXK01000013.1, forward strand.
GTCTGGAAGAGGTCTTGGTCGAAGCGCCTTTGCCACCGCCAAACCTCGGTTATTTCAAATTCAGACCTACAACATGGGGGGTAGTCTCGCGTATATCATGGTGCCTTGGGTTTTCAGGCGAAGGGGAGTCGCGAAAAGAGGCGAAAATTCGCGCCAAACAAGCCGCGCAGCTTTTGTCTGACGAAGCTGCTGGTGGGAAAATGATTTTTGTTGCCGCCCATGGTTGGTTTAACCGTATGATTCGCCCGAACCTAAAACAACTGGGTTTTGAGGTTGTGGAAGACCATGGGGATTTACATTGGAGCTATCGCCGCTATGAACGTCCCAATGTATCTGCTACAGAGGGCGGGAAATAAACCCCGCATCATAAAGCCTAAGAGGTAATGCCATGTCTGATATAAATGAGCTAAGTTTTGAAGATGCGCTCCGCGAACTTGAAAACATTGTCGCACGGCTTGAGCGCGGTGACGCGCCTCTCGAAGAGAGCATCGATATTTACGAACGCGGTGCCAAGCTTAAAAAATATTGTGAAGACAAATTAAAAGCAGCCCAGTTAAAAGTTGATAAAATCGTTCTCGGCGCAGATGGCTCTGTTACGAGTGCGCCGCTCGACGGCGAATCCTAAGAGGCAAACGTGCCAAATAAAACTACAGTTTTTGAAACACGGCTTGACGAAATTGCACAGCAAATGGATGTTGTGCTTGCACGTCTATTGCCAGAGCCCGTTGGCCCACAAGCGCACGTCATGGAAGCCATGCGCTATGCGGCTTTGGGCGGTGGTAAACGCTTGCGCCCTTTCTTGCTGATCGAGACAGCGCGTATGTTGGGCTATGAGAGTCTTGGCGTTGAAATCGCGGCAGGCGCGCTTGAATGCGTGCATGTATATTCGCTGATCCATGATGATTTACCGTGCATGGACGACGACGATATACGCCGTGGCAAACCAACTGTTCACAAAGCCTATGACGAAGCGATGGCAGTTTTGGCAGGGGATGCACTCCTGACAATGGCCTTTGAAATCATGGCGCGACCAGAAATTCATGCGGACGCGAATATTCGCCTTAAACTTCTGTCGAGCCTTGCACAGGCGAGTGGTACCCACGGCATGATTGGTGGACAAGTTATCGACATAAATGCCCCTCATTTTTCTGATGATAAAAAACAAGACGAAGAATTAATCACCCATCTCCAAGCCTTGAAAACTGGCGCGCTTATCAATTACGCAGTTCTAAGCGGCGCACGTCTTGCGGGCGCGGGTGAGGATGAGTTGATGAACCTAAGCGCGTTTTCGCAAAATGTTGGCCTTGCGTTTCAAATCCGCGATGACATTCTGGACGCCGAAGGTGACGCGGTTGAAATGGGTAAAGCCGCAGGCAAAGATGCAGGTCTTGGAAAGGCCACATTCGTCTCTATACATGGCCTTGAAGGGGCGAAGGAAAAAGCCTTTGCCCTCGGTGAACAAGCAAAGTCCATGTTGATACCATATGGCGCGAGAGCGGATATTTTGTGTGCGGCTGTAGATTTTGTTCTGAATCGAAAGAAATAGATGAACTTGCCTAGAAAATAGGGTAATGTGAAGACAGAATAAAAGGCCAAGATAAATTTACATCAAGACCAATTCACATCATGTGGGCGTGACGCCTGATATTGGAAAGACTATGTTGCAAAAAACCAAATTATTGGATGGTGTAAATATCCCTGCGGATATGCGCGATTTTACTGACGAGCAGTTAAAACAACTCGCCGACGAAGTACGCACCGAAGTGATTGACGCTGTGTCTGTCACGGGTGGTCATTTGGGCGCGGGTCTTGGCGTCGTCGAACTCACCGTTGCTTTACATCATGTTTTCGAAGCTCCGAAAGATAAAATTATCTGGGATGTTGGCCATCAATGCTATCCCCACAAAGTCCTGACTGCACGTAAAGACCAAATGCGTACGATCCGCAAAGGCGGCGGTTTGGCAGGGTTTACCAAACGCAAGGAAAGCGAATACGATCCATTCGGCGCAGGTCATGCGTCTACGTCTATTTCGGCAGGATTAGGTTTTGCCGTATCCCGTGATCTGCAAGGTGAAGATAACCATGTTATTGCTGTAATCGGCGATGGGTCTATGTCTGCGGGCATGGCCTATGAAGCCATGAATAATGCTGGCGGTATGGACGCACGTTTGATCGTCATTTTGAATGATAATGATATGTCGATTGCACCGCCAGTTGGCGCCATGTCGGCCCATTTGGCAAAAATGGTATCTTCGCGCGGCTACCGTAAATTTAGAGGTTTTGCCAAAGGCATGGTGGAAAACATGCCGCGCCCGATTAAATCAACGGCGCGTAAGGCTGAAGAATATACACGCGGCATGATGACGGGCGGCACATGGTTCGAAGAGCTAGGGTTTTATTATGTCGGCCCTGTCGACGGTCATGATCTTGATCACCTGCTCCCTGTGCTTAGAAATGTAAAGGCCATGAAAGAGGGGCCAATTCTCGTACATGTGGTCACACAAAAAGGCAAAGGGTATAAACCTGCCGAAGAGGCCGCCGACAAATATCACGGCGTTTCAAAATTTGATGTCTCGACAGGGGTGCAAAGTAAGACAATTGCCAAAGCGCCGTCTTATACGAAAATTTTCGCCGATGCTTTGATCGCAGAAGCTGAAAAAGATGATAAAATTGTGGCGATTACCGCCGCCATGCCAGGCGGTACGGGCTTGAACTTTTTCGCAGAACGTTTCCCTGAAAGATGTTTCGATGTGGGTATCGCAGAACAACACGCTGTCACTTTTGCTGCTGGTTTAGCGGCTGATGGTATGAAGCCGTTCTGTGTTTTGTATTCTACATTCTTGCAACGGGGGTATGACCAAATTGTCCATGACGTTGCTATTCAAGATTTGCCAGTCCGTTTTGCCATTGACCGCGCAGGTTTGGTGGGCGCGGACGGCCCAACCCATGCAGGTTCCTTTGATATCGGATTTTTAGGCGCATTGCCAAATATGGTCTTGATGGCCGCCGCAGACGAAGTTGAACTTGCCCGTATGGTGGCGACAAGTCTTAGCATTAATGACGGCCCAAGCGCGTTTCGTTTTCCACGCGGCGAGGCAACAGGCATTGAAATGCCCAAAGACATTACGCCGCTCGAAATTGGCAAGGGACGCATTGTCAAACAAGGATCAACCATTGCCCTTCTCTCGTTCGGGACGCGTCTTGGGGAATGCATAGAAGCAGCAGAGGCTCTTGACGCGCTCGGTCTTTCCACAACGGTGGCAGATGCACGCTTTGCCAAGCCACTTGATAAAGATCTTGTACGTAAACTCGCGGATGAGCATGAAGTGCTGATTACAATTGAAGAAGGCTCTATTGGCGGCTTCGGTGCATTTGTCATGCACGAGCTTGCTGAAAGCGGCCGCCTTGATCATGGCCTTAAAATACGTGCAATGGTGCTGCCTGATATCTTTATCGATCACGGCGCACCTGCGGATATGTATAAAGAGGCTGGCCTTGACGCACAGGCGATTACGGAAAAAGTATTCTCTGTTATTGGCCGCGACATGGCGACATTTGCTTCGCTCGCTTAACCCATGCGTGCCGATACCTTCCTCAGTCAACACGGATATTTCGAAAGCCGCGCCAAAGCGCGTGTGGCGATTGATGCTGGCTTGGTCAGTGCAGACGGGAAAACTGTCAAAAAACCGTCAGTTGATTTAACCGAAGATATGAAAGTCGAAGCGGATATGCCCTATCCGTGGGTGTCCCGTGCAGGACTGAAACTCGTACATGCGCTAGAGGTTTTTAAGGTCGATCCGGCAGGGCGCATATGCCTTGATGTGGGCGCGTCAACAGGGGGATTTACCCATGTTTTGCGAACACATCATGCGAAGCGCATATATGCCGTAGATGTAGGGCGTAATCAGTTACATCAAAGCCTGCGCCAAGACCCACATATCATTTCAATGGAACAAACCGATGCGCGCTCTCTCACAGCGTCTAACTTTACGCCGCTTCCAGATTTGATCGTATGCGATGTCAGTTTTATCTCGTGTATGAAGGCATTAGAGGCTGCGCTCGAACTTGCACCGCAAGGGGCGGAACTTATCACCCTGGTTAAACCACAGTTTGAAGTGGGCAAAGCTGGCGTTGGTAAAAACGGCATTGTCCGTGACGAAAACCTGTCACTGAAAGCGCTACAAAATGTCAAAGACTGGATTGCCATTCAAGGATGGAATATTATCGCCGAAGACATGTCCCCGATTAAAGGCGGCGGTGGAAATACAGAATATCTACTGCTCGCACGTAAAGCTTAAACGCTCTAATACCCACCACGATAATAGCGTCCCGAGGCGATTGTACGGCCATAACTACCATATCTAAACCGTGGTAAAGCAAATGAAGTGCTGTAACGGCGGCCATAACGGGAACGGCGTTGACGTCTTCGACGTGGTTGTGTGCTTTCGACCTTGCCCTGTTTATATCCATCTGCGAAACCATTTTTATACGCAGATTGGGTTGCTTGTTGTTGTGCAATGCGCCGCGTGTTGGCAAGTGCATCTTGTTGTGCTTGGCGAGCAGCAGTTTGGGCGTGTATGCGTTGCGCGTGTTGTTGACTTGGTGTTGGGCCAAAACGGTAAACATTTACCCCATTCTCAACATTGATATGTGTTGACGTTTGTGGGGTGTGGACTTTCATACTGGCCGCATGAGCAGGCATATATAGGCCGAGGGAGCAGACAATGAGTGGCAATATCGTTGTGAACTTCATAATTAATCCTTCGTTATGAAAGGTTAACATAAAGTAAAAAAGAACCCCGACAATGCTTTGCGCGGTTTAGGAGGTGGGCTTTGACCGTTACGCACTTGTCAGGCGATGTGAAATTTTAAAGAACGATGGACGAACCAAAGAATAATGGGGGCAGGCCGTTACTGGTTTTGCCAATAGCACGATAGATAGGCCTTAGAAATCAAGGCTTGATTGCATTCACTTTAAGCAAAAGCTATTGCCACGAAATTCGCGTTTTATCCGAGAAAATCAGACTTTTGAGGCTCTAAAATATTGAATTAAGTTGAAGGCAAAATAGAGTGGCCCAAGAAAAATACTAAGACATAAGCTTATTATAAAAAGAATAAACATACCAAATAGGGATAAGAAAAAAGTAAACCCTGTAAGCTTTGTGATTAGGTCAGACAGTAATCGCATAGAGAGAAATGCTAATAATATGAGGCAGACAGAACTTATGCCAACGCCAATTGATGTGTTTGATAAAAGCCCTGCACCTATGAGAATTCCAACGAGTAAGGCACCTGAATAGAGGATACGTTTCATATATTCGCTTTTGATATAATATGGTTGAAACATAAATTCTCACTTTTGTTATGTGGGCATCAATAGTTAAACGTTCATCAATAGCTAAAGGAAAGAACAGTCGTGCACAACTAAAGATTTAAGTGGTTTTATCTTCGCTTCAAACATCTAAGAGCAATGATTCCATATCTCTTTCATGCCGCCGACACACCAGCAGGCAAAGACGACAACTGATAAAATGGTTTCGCAAAATATAGGCGTTTCCGCTGTACTCTAGTTATCATTATTAGTGGGGCTATTTGCTTGCCGACTCAGTATTTGGCATTGTTCTTTGCGTTTACAGGAGAGCAAAAAAAACGGGCCATGAAAGCCCGTTCTATCATCAAAATGGAAAGCCTAACGACCTGCGCCTAACGACCTGCGTAAGGGCGATCCCAATAGCTATGGTCATGATTTACACGACATACTGGCCGCGCCACTGGCCGGTGGACTGGGCGATGAATTGGCCGTGCTACAGGACGTGTATGTGGGTGATAATTCCCACCGCTATAATAATAACCGCCATTGCCGTAATAAACAGGCTGTGTCACAGGTTGGATATATATAGGGCGTTGTTGTGGATAATAAGGTCTGACGGTTGGGCCACCATAATATCTGGTATTGTAACCACCGTTATTATATCCGCCACTATAACCAGAATTATAACCGCCATTATAATAATTTTGATTGCCATATCCCTGATTGTATCCTTGGCTATACCCTTGATTTGATCTGTGGCTGTTTTGATGACGACCAACAGATGATCCAATCACACCGCCAAGGACTGCGCCAATTGCGGAACCTTCTGTACGTGCACCACTGCCCGCAAGTTGTGATCCGATGACACCGCCAAGGACAGCGCCGACAATGCCAGATGTGGCAGAACTGGATTTTTGATGTTGATGGCGATACCCATTGTCATGGGCGCTCGCGGCGATTGGTGTTGCAGCGATAAGCGCAACAGCTGCAACGTATTTCAGTGCGTTTTTCATAATGTCTCCTAAACAATTTTCATCTTTCAAGTTACGCTTATACTGTACATTGTAAATATGAACATGGCCTGAAGGGGTAATATTGTGGCAGGCTACGCCTTAGAGGCGAAAAAGCGCAGTATATCTGCGCTTTTTCTTGTGATTAGCCATTTAAAATACGACGTTTGCGTTTTTGTAACCGGCGTTTTTTGCTTTTTAATCGGTCGATTTCATTACAAACCTCTTGGCGTCGACGCTCTAGCCAATGGCTGTGATCATTATGGGCACGACGTTCCAATCGGCGGTTTTCCTTACGAAGGTTCCGCAGTCTATATGTGACATCCTGCAGGTTATTCTCAACTCTATCAAGGCGACGCAAATCGGAATCGCTTAAATAATGCCCATTTTGATTTCCGTAAGACGTGTCATGTCTAGAGCGATCATTTCTATATCGGTAATTATTAGGTTGCGGATATGTAGTCGTGTGACGTGTCGGTTGATAGCCATTATTATAGCCCCGATTATAACTCTGGTTATACGCACTATTGCTATTATAAGCGCGGCGACGGGTTTTATCACAATCAACGGCTTCGTCAGCAATACCTGCACCAGCAAGTCCACCGAGAACCGCACCGATAGCGGAACCCTCTGTACGCGCACCATTGCCTGAAACTTCAGAACCGATGACACCGCCAAGAACTGCGCCAAGAACTGCGCCGATGATTCGGGTTTCATTTTCTTTGGCTTTACATGCACGGCTAGTGTCATTGTGACGATAATAATCGGATGCCTGTGCAAGTGTGGGGAGAGAAAGCGCGGTGAGCGCGAATGTCGCAACAGCTACACTTCTAAATGGGGTGCGAAGGGGGGAAAGCATTTTCATCATAATCTCCTTAGATCGTTTTTGGTTTCTACGATTAAATAGATAGACGTTCTGGCCTGAACCGTTTCTGAGCCAAAAGTTTATTTTCGGTTCATATTCATTCAAGCCATCCTTTATAGGCGATCAAACGGCCAAGTAATGGCAGGCTAATATCGACGTCGAAAATGAACTTACTGTTTTCCTCACATTCATTTTCCTCACATTCATGGGTCACGGATTTGGGGAGGAGAAATTTCGGATAGGGCATGCTGAATACACGCGCTGAAACAATATCATAATGGAGCTTGTCGTTCGCAATGCGAAAAAGCATTTTGAATTTAATCGGGCCAAATTGCTCGTAAATTTCATTGGGTTTTGGAGCTTTGGAGAGGGTCGAACGGAAAGCTTTCCCGTCAATAATACGTGTCCACACTTCTTTGCCATCTTGCACGTCCATATGAATAGTAATGGGCGCGTCAGATCGTGTTTTTGCAAAACCAATAATATTGGCAAGTAAATTGGTCAGAGGATTTGTACCCCTTTGAATGTCAACACGCCCTGTCATAATTTTATAACATGAAACTTTATGGCCCGCTTGCACGGCAGGGGGAAGTGTTTTGAAGCCTTCACCAAGGACTTGCTCATAAAGATAAGGAGCAGGTTGCATTGGGGTGAACGCACTTAAGATGGACAGTGTACGAAATTCGGCTTCAAATTCCGCAAGGCTGATCTCCGAAACCGCACTACGAGCCCCAGAGCGCGGCGCATCTCTCAGCCATTTTTTAATAAGAATTTCGCAGGCTAAAATCGGTATAAAAGGGCCGTCCCCGTCAGACGCAATAAGATTCCAGTGGAGAGATTGAGGTTTTCCATGTGTGTCTGTTCCGTGAAAACGCATAAACATACCGCCGCGTTCAGACGCAAACCGTCCAAGCTGTGTACCCCACCACTGAAAAAAACGTGCGCGGTTCTGTAAGTTTTTTACCCATGATTTTTTGTGTAGCCACGCCAAAACCCGCAATGAAATATGAATGATCCAAAGCTCTTGCGAACCAAAAAACCGTACAGTATCTACACCCGAATAATGATCGGGAAATAGCAGTAAATCTGGCGCGTCACACAACCCAAATTTTCGGTGCAAGGGCGCGGTATTTGCTATGGATATGGTGTGTTTGTGCACACGGCTATACCCATTTTCGTCTCCCCATTGCCCTCCGCGAAAGACTTTTAACGGCTTGCCAAGATAAGAAAGAACAGCTTGTGTAACGGATAAACCGATGTCGATTCGCCCACCGGGTGATATGCCGCCCTCTATGGAATCTAGCTTTGCAAATTGCAGCTGCGCCGCGTCGGTAATCGCCGAAGACAAGGCAGGGACAGAACTTGCGCCGCTGATCACAGTAATACCTGCGGCTTTGGCGCGTGCGTCAAGCTGGTCTATGCCCTTGGTAAATGTGCCGCTATCTGAGAGGTCGAGATAATGTATGTGTAAGTCAATACAGGCATTGGCCAGTGCGTAATCCGCCCCAAATACAGTCTGAAACGGCCCCACCGCATTGACGACAATACTTGGGTTAAGCGTGGAGAGCTGTTTTGTAATGTCTTGATACGTGTCAAAAAATACGGCTTCGAGATTGCCGCCGACTGAGATGCAAAGGGCCTCTGCTTTTTTAATATTTCGCCCTGCGACCAAGACACGAATGTCACTAAGAGAAGCAAGCCTTCTGCTCAATCTTTGACCAAACTGGCCGTACCCTCCAATGATCAATACTGTTTTCATGTTTTCTCCGCATAGAACTTCACAGGGTCAAGTAAACGCTTTTGCATTTGCGCTGATGGGACAAGACAGACGTCGCTCTTGCCAAATATTTTATAGCGATTTCGTGCTAAAATACGGTAAGCGAGATTAGTCACTGGACGCGGAATAATCCAAAAATACCGCACAAGGCGCGGCCAACCCTTGAGGTGTTTGCACAGCGAAAATATGGCCGCCGATGATTGGGAAGCTTTGCCTTGGTACAAGAATAAAAATGAGACTGGATCATCGGGGTCGAGATGATAATGGCGCAAAAGTGCACGCCCTAAACTGGATCGAGTCTGCGTGAAATGTATCTCGACGCCTTTTTCATGTTCAAAGAGTATTTGCATAGACCGCGAGCAAAAATGACAAACCCCGTCAAAGACAATGAGAGGGTGAGCGTCATTAAAATCTGGAACCTTCATATCCTGTTTATATGAATACGCGTCCAAGAGATTACCCCATTTGTCCTTGATGTCTCAGTTTGTGATCGGCGAGAACACAGGCGAGCATGGCTTCGGCAACGGGGACACCGCGAATACCGACACATGGATCATGACGACCTTTGGTACGTAGCTCAATCTCTTCGCCTTTACGTGTAATCGAACGCACGGGGGTCAGGATAGATGATGTTGGTTTAATTGCCATACGCGCGACAATCGTATCGCCGTTGGAAATGCCGCCAAGAATGCCGCCCGCATGATTGCTGAGGAATTTAGGTTTGCCGTCTTGCATACGAATTTCGTCTGCATTCTCGACACCTGTGAAAGCAGCGGCGGCAAAGCCTGCGCCAATCTCAACACCTTTGGCCGCGTTGATCGACATTAATCCCGCTGCAATATCTGTATCGAGCTTGCCATAAACGGGTGCGCCCCATCCCGCAGGGACTCCGCTTGCGTGAATTTCAACAATCGCGCCAACGGAATTTCCGTCTTTGCGTAACCCGTCTAAATAGTTAGCCCATTCGACCGCCATATCTTTGTCAGGACAGAAGAAAGGATTATTGCCAACTTCGTCCCAATCCCAATTTTCTCCATCAATCATTTTCGTGCCGATCTGGGTCAGACACGCGCGAATTTGAATGCCCTCGCCGAGAATTTTACGTGCAATCGCCCCTGCGGCAACACGCATAGCCGTTTCGCGGGCGCTGGAACGGCCACCACCACGATAATCGCGAAACCCGTATTTGGCGTCATAGGTAAAGTCCGCATGTCCCGGGCGGTAGCGGTCTTTGATCTCGCCGTAATCGCGAGAGCGTTGATCTTTGTTTTCAATCAAAAGACTGATCGGCGTCCCTGTCGTACGTGGGCCGTCTGTGTCTTCATCTTCAAATACGCCAGATAGGATTTTGACTCGGTCAGGCTCTTGGCGTTGGGTCACGAATTTAGAGGTGCCCGGCTTGCGTTGATCCAAATAGACTTGAATGTCGTCAGGGCGCAGGGATATGCCAGCAGGGCATCCATCAACCACACACCCAATCGCAGGCCCGTGGCTCTCCCCCCATGATGTAAATCTAAATAAATGTCCAAATGTATTATGTGACATGATCCGCCTCTAATTCTTCGAGAATATCCTAATGCGAGCGGATAAAAGTACAAGTACAAAAGGGATATAAACCAATGAAAGGCTTTCGGTCAAAATGCGCGCGACATGCTATGTTTTATGCTAAAAGCAATGTGATTTTAAAAAGGGGGATATAGGTTTCGCGTTAAAACGCGCGCGCACCTGCGCGGACACGAATGGCTTGTGGAGCAGGGGGGACGAGGGTTTCAAACGCCTGTTTGCATTTGATGAATGCGTTCATATTGCCGTAAGGGCTATCTGGATGATAAAACTTGGCTTTGCTGCGCCACGCAGAGCGGATATCGTCTTCGCGTGCGGTCATGTTGAGACCAAGTGTCATAACGGCTTCGTGGCGTGTCATTATATTTTCCTAATTCACCTAATACCCCAATAGACATAGGCCTATAGCCGATCTATGGTAAATATGTTGATAATGAAGATGGTTAATGTCCTATAAAGTGTGAATATTTACTAAAAGAATACACAATTTTTGATTGAAGATGAAAATAATGACGAAAATTATTCCCCCCAGCCCGAATGTCAGAGAATACACGCAGGATGAAAAATACCTCGCTATTCGTAAAGCCAATGAAGCGCCGATATTTGATCGTGATGACCCATTTGCATTGTTCGCGGATTGGATGGTCGAGGCGAGGGCGAACGAGCCGAATGATTCAAACGCGATGGCATTGGCGACAGTCGATAAAGACGGTCTGCCTGATGTACGTATGGTCTTGTTAAAGGGGGTTGATGAAAAAGGGTTCGTCTTTTTTTCTCATGGGCAAAGTGCCAAAGGGCAAGAACTCGCGCACACTGCAAAGGCAGCTTTAAACTTTCATTGGAAGTCTCTGCGCCGCCAAATACGTATTCGCGGCAGTGTGCAAGAGGTCACGACCGAGGAAGTGGTCGGGTATTTCGCAACACGTGCGCGTGATTCCCAAATCGGAGCGTGGGCGTCCCGACAATCGACAGAAATGGAAAGCCGCGATGCATTCGAACAGGCCCTCGCAGACTATACGCAAAAATTCGAAGGCGGTGACGTACCATTGCCAGACGGATGGAAAGGCTGGCGCGTTACACCACTCCAGATAGAGTTTTGGCGCGATAAACCTTTCCGTTTACATGACCGCCTAGAATTTCGTCGTGAAAACCTGTCTCAAGGTTGGACAAAGCGCAGGCTTTACCCTTAAGATAGGCAATACATTTTAAGAGAAGGTAGATGCATGGGCGGTTTTATATTTTTTATATTTTTGATTTTTTTCATATTCCCTTTTTTGTCCAAAGCTTTTGGCGGTTCCAAAAAGAAGAAGGCAAAACAATGGGGGCAATCCGATGCAGAGATCAGGGCACGGCAGGCGCAACTTCATGAAGTCTCACAACGTTTGAGACATAAATATGGTCATTCGGGTGCGAAGAGTAATACCCATAACCGTATGCACAATAATGACGGCAGTTCGGCATTTCCTGATTCCCATCAAGCCCGTGTGCGTGCGCGTGACAAAAAAGACAGCATAAAAAATGCCCAAATCGAGAAAACCCTCCACAGTCGTCAAAACTTCGGTATTTCGAAGATTAAGAATAAAGGACGTAGTGATTGGGGGACACGTAGCGAAGCGGGCATGTTGTCATTTCGTGGTATTCTAACAATGTTGGGGTTTGCGCTGATTGCCTATATTGTCGTGACATAAATACCGCGAATTTAAAGCGCGGCATTTTTCAAAGTAAAAAAAGTGAAAATAGGGGAAGCTAAGGTGGATAAACTCGTAACGATAAGAAAATGGTGGATTCGCATTTCTGCTGGCCTCGCAGTATTTACACCTTTGTTTATGGCGGTATCCGCACTAGGCGCAAGATTTGGCCTCTGGTCATGGCAGTTTTCTTTTGGCAAGCTCGTACTCGATTACGGGTTTAAATTGCTCATCTTGACATTGGTTCTGTCCGTCCTTGCAATCGTATTCTCATTCGTGATGAAACCGCGCGCGCGGAAAAATATAATTGTATCGGTTTTAGCGCTCTCTGTGCCTTTAATCGGTATAGGCTACGGCAAAAGTATAAAGGCAAAAAATGCTAGCCTCCCCTCTATTCATGATATTACAACGGATACTGAAAACGTCCCTACATTCTCTTCTGCGATTGTGAACTTGCGCGGCGAGAAAAGTAATAGTCTGGATTATGTCGGGAAAATTGAGAGACATTCCGAAAAATTAGTGTCGGTTTTACAAGTTGAAGCTTATCCCGATATTCGAACCCTTGTTCTCTCGGACACTCCCGAAGTGATTTACGCACGTGTGCAAAACGCGGTAAAGTCTATGGGGTGGAAAACTGTCACCGATTCTGCTGATACAGGTGTGATCGAGGCAACAGCTACGAGTTTCTGGTTTGGCTTTAAGGATGACGTGATTGTGCGTGTCCGTGCGGCGCAGGGCGGTGGTTCACGCGTTGATATCCGCTCGGTCAGTCGTGTTGGTCGTTCTGATATGGGAGCAAACGCCGCGCGCATTCGCAAGTTTCGCAAAATCCTTGGCCAGTAAAATCCATTTGGTCAATCAATGAGGCTGTTAACGAAGTAAGTGGCGGGCTTTCAAACCTGCTTTACTCCTGTCTCTTGCATGCGAATAAGGTGTGAGAGAACACTAAGTGGCCTAGGGTATGGGGGGTTATCAAGTTCTGTATAAATATATGTGACCATGTCCATGATATTGGATATGCCATGCTGCAATGCCGTGCTTATTTGATCCTGCTATTTTGAATTGGTATTCTTATTGATTGGGTTATAATAAAACTCACTTCAAAAACGAACATTAAGAGATGTGATAATGGTTTATAATGCAGCATGGTTCCAATCCGTTACAAAAACACCTTTACCCAAAGTGCCGTCTTTTTCAAAAACACTACAAATTGACAGTGTTGCACCTGAATCACCCGCTGCGGAATTGCGGCTAAGAGCAGGGGACAAGTTGTTGAGCGTTAATGGTAAATCCGCATTGGTTGAGGATATTCCCATGCTTTTGGCACGCTCATCTTCTGTGACATACCGGTTTTTTTTACCACGCGAATCTTCTTTTTTAGAAGTTGTGACAACGGGCTTGCCGCTAGGTCTTCAAATGTCACCGTCTTCGGACGGTATTGTTACCCAATATATGAGAAAAACTGCATTCGAAAACGAAGGCATATTCACACTTTGGGAACGTGAAGCGTATGAACATATCCGAAAAGCGTGTGAAACTGCTAATAAACGTCTGAACAAAGGTAATTTTGTTGGGAAGCTCATGGGAAAGAAAAAGACATTTTCGTTTGCCGATATGATGCTTGCTATCTGTGATATTGAAGAGGGGCAGTTACAGTCTGGATACGAAGCTTTGGCTACATATGCCGCAAATCACGCACATCGGGAAACCAGTGATGTCAGAGCCGTCTTAAGTTATTATAATGGTTTAAATGCAAAAACTGAAAAGAGAATTGAAAGTTATCAAGAACACATCAAAGACGCGTATTTAAGCTTGCCAGAGAGCCGTCGCATTCGAAACGAAGCGGTCAAGGCAGGTGTTGAAATTGACCGTGTTGATAGTCGTATTGGACGTACACTTCAAACATCGCAAGTTTGGAATGTACTGGAGGGTGGTCAGGGCACGAAAAGCCTACAAACCATATTAGACACTCTGGAACAGGGGCAAATCCTTCCCCTTTGCCTCATGACAGCATATCGCGGCAATGGGCCTTATAATGATGCGCTTTTACCTTATATAGCGCTTCAGCCAAATCTGCGTGAGCGCTTACATCCCCTTGTTGTTCTGACTAATGTTTTAGAAAAACGTAAAGACAGGCCGCATTGGAATTCCCATGAAGACTTAGCAAAAAAAGTGAATTGTCCTTTCTTTGTTTTACATGGCGTATTCGATGATATTATTGAATGCCTTACACCACAGGGCTCGCCTGAGTTTTTTGCTCTTGACCATACAGGAAAAATTATTTGGGCCGGAGACCTGAGTACAGAATATGGCTATTGGGATATGTTGGCTAAGACAAAGCCTTAGCCAACAGTGTTTTGAATTAAGCCAGTACCTTGATAGCAACGGCAATCGCGACCAAAACAATTGGCCAAAAACGTACAGGTATAAAGAAAAGGCTGTCATTTTTACGAATAATAACATCCTCGCCTGTTTCTTTGTTCATCAATGTCTTATCCGCACGTTTCGCAAGGAAAAAGCGATCAAAGGCAAAGGTGAGGACTGCTGCTACGAGCAAAGCAATCGCTTGCCCCCATGTATTTTCTGACCAAGTTTCACCAATAATGGTATTGCCAAGCAATACACACGCAAATGCAATTATGGGAACGACCCACCCAAATCCACTCCAAACAATCATGTCTTAACTTTCTATTTTAAGTTTGTTGCATTACAAAACACAACAGTATTGAACACATTGGTTCTTGCTCTCTTTCTTTGTTTTGTAAAGGGGTAATACCTTTACATCTTTGTTGATGGCAACAGCTATGAGTCTCTGGTTTGGCTTTAAGGATGACGTGCCCGTGCGTGCCCGTGCGGCACGGGGAGGTGGTTCACGCGTTGATATCCGCTCGGTCAGTAATGAGGGTGTTAAAGAAGTGAGTAGCGCGCTTTCAGGCCTGATTTGCCATCACTTGTCACACGCCCTGTCTCTTGCATGTGAATAAGGTGTGAGAGAACACTCAAAGCGGCCGCAGGATATAGGCGCTTATCAAGCTCTGTATAAATATGTGTGACCATGTCCATGATATTGGATATGCCATGCTGCAATGCTGTGCTTATTTGATCCTCACGTGCATACCGATGGTCAATATAGGCCTGCACAAACGTGGTAACGTCAGTAATCGCAGGTCCATGTGTTGGGCGGATAATGTCAAATTTACGAGACTTGATTTCTTCGAGTCCACGTAAATAGTCCCCCATATTGCCATCAGGAGGGCTCACCACACTTGTTGACCATCCCATAATATGATCGCCAGAAAACAAAGTGTTTTCTTCGGCCAGAGCATAGCACATATGATTGGAGGTATGCCCCGGTGTGTGAATGGCTTCTAGAGTCCAGTCTTTACCTTTAAACATTGCCCCGTTCCGTATCTCTATATCGGGTTTGAAACTAAGGTCATCGCCAGCTTCCATGCGAACCTCTCCGCCTTCGGGTGGTTTTGGTTGCAGGCCATAACCGTAAACTTTACAGCCATGTTTTTTTGCCAAAGGCGCCGCGAGAGGAGAATGGTCAACATGATGATGGGTTACGAGGACATGAGTGACTGTTTTGCCATCAAGGGCTTCGTCAATAGCCTTTACGTGGTCAGGGCTAATAGGGCCTGGATCAATCACGGCAACCTCGTCCGTACCGACAATGAATACGCCTGTACCTGTATAGGTGAAGGGGCCAGGGTTATTCGCGGTCACGCGGGTAATAAGCGGACTAAGCGGTTCGGCTTTAGCGTATTCAAATTCAAAATCTCTGACGAAGGGGATGCTCATAAAATTGTAATTCAGTTCATTTTGGAGCGAACAAGTCTAACAAATTGGTCCGTTAAAATCGTAATCGCTTTGTTTTTATCTTTTAAAGATAGGGCGAGTGGGGGGCCCATATCGGTCTTGTTGACATCGACAATGTAGATCTTTCCGTCATGTTTGTCGCGTAATATATCCATGCCGCCCCAATCAAGTCCCATTGCTTTGGCGAACAGCGTTATCTTGCGGCGTTCCTCATGACTTAATAGATCGTCTGGTGAATGCAAAGTCACATTTGCGTTAGTATTTGCAAATCGCGTGGATAGCGCGCGACGTTTAATGAAAACAACTTCGATTTCACCGTCAATGACAGGGCAGCGTAAGTCCTCTACCCATAGCCCGTCAATGGTATTGTCAATCAATCTTTGATAGGAAAGGCCGTCTTGTTTTGTGATCGGGCCTTGGGTTTCACGGCCATCATGAACGCCGTTGGTTTCTGATTTTACGGCCATGCGTCCCTTATAGGTTTTAGGGTCAACATTAAGAGCATAGCCAAATACGCTTTCAAACACAGTGCCTACTTTCGTTTTAGAGATGTCTCTGCACTCAAAATTCAAACTTTTACGTTTTTGCTCTGGTGTGAGGTGTGGAGGCTGTGCTTGTGTTGTGTCCTCAAAATAAAAAATAACATCGGCGTCCACAAGTGTTGGGGTCATATTTACCTGGGCGCGGAGGGCGCATACTGTAATTAAATACCATGGACGGGGGATTGTGGGGGTAAATGCTATGGATAGCGGTTTTTTTGTATGGGAACTTTTTTTGAGTGATTTAGCCTTTTCCAATAGGTGAAAAGGCACCCATGAGAAAATATCTTTCAATAAACTCCCTGTAACTGGAATTTTTACCCTAGTTGCTTTTACGAGAATTTTACCATTTCTAAACTCAAAGTCGTTTAGCCATGAGGCCATGTTTGTTTCCTTAATTGTCACAATCTGCCAGCTGCTTACTGCTAATTTGTTTTCTGGCTATACATACACCAAAAAACCGTAGGTCTGATAAGATTAAAATTGATATAAAAGCAAAACACAAAATGGTGATGGTGCAGTGATGTTTATGCCTAAGTATGTGGATTCTCTCGGTTATTGGAGTAAATGTGTTGAATGAGATTTCTTGATTGGAAAGGGAGATTCCTGTCCTATGTGTTTCTATTGTCATCGCTATATTGATAATTTATGTGTAGTGCTCGACTAAACTCGATGGTGAAAATAGCCTGTATTTAACGGGTATCAGTTTTATGATGCTAATCTATCAATGCTGTAATTATGGATGAATTCCTCTGTTCTACCCATTATTGTGGATGCAGTAATAAGGGTGTGTATTTTTGCAACAGCTAGAAAAATAATGCCCCATTAAAGGCGCCGCAAGTAAATCCACTCTTGAGTTAAAAAATTGTAATGGTTATGACAGGCTAGATATCCATGCTCCAAATAGGGGCTGTGGGTCAAAAGTTGTTACGGTGTGCAAGCCATAACTTAATAAACAAAACCATTTGAAGGGGTTTTAAATGACAATTATAAGTAAAAAGCAACTACTCTTAACTAGCCTGTTGACCAGTGCTCTTGTTGGGATGTCAGCTATGCCTGCATTCGCGCAATCTAGCAGTGAAGATGATGAAATTATCGTAACCGGTTCATTGATTCGTAATCCAAATCTCGTACGTTCAGCTCCAGTTGCTGTAATTTCTAGTGACGAGCTTGAGTTCCAAGGCACTAACCTTATCGAAGAAATTCTTCGTGAAATCCCTGGCATGGTACCAAGTATTGGTGCGAACGTTAACAATGGTAATGGCGGCTTCTCTTACGTCAATCTTCGTGGACTTGGCTCTAACCGCAATCTTGTTCTCGTTGATGGCAACCGTATGGCGCCGTCTGAGTTAAATGGTCGTTTTGATCTTAATAACATTCCGATTGCTTTGATAGAACGCACAGACGTTCTAACTGGTGGTGCAAGTACAACATATGGTGCTGATGCTATCGCTGGTGTTGTCAACTTTATTACCAAAAAGAATTTTACAGGCATGCAAGTTGATACGTCATATGGTATGACCGAGCGTGGCGATGGTAAAACAAAGCGGATTGAAATGACAGTCGGTGGTGATCTTGATGATGGTCGCGGCAATGCAGTTCTAAGTATGGGCTACCAAACAGCGGATCCTGTTTATCAAGGTGATCGCGAATTTTCTGAGTATGTTCATTTTTACTGGAACGGTAACCGGGGCGGTTCTGGCTTAGGTTCTTTCAATACACGTATTGGTCTTGTTAATCCTACTGGTACTGATAGTTTTTCTGTCCCAACAACGGATTCGCGTTTTGATACTCATACACCATCTAACTTATCTTTAGGTGGCGTACAGGATGACGGTACTTTTGCCGCTGACTTTACACCATATAACTATGGGCCTTCAAATGTGTTCCAAACACCGTTTAAACGTTACAACTTTTTTGCTTCTGCCGATTATGAACTTAATGATAAGGTAGAAGTGTATACTAAAGCGCTATTTTCTAAGAATATAGTGAATACGCTTATTGCGCCATCTGGTGCTTTCGGAGATTCTGTAACTGTTGCATTGAACCATCCTTTCTTGTCAGCCGCACAGCGCAACGCATTCTGTGCATATGATATGGATCCTGCTGAAGGGGTTTATACTCCCCGTTTCTCTCAGGCCGAGTGTGATGCTGCAGGTACTGCAGCTGACGCGAGTGACCCAAACTACCGCGAGGTTGATACACAGCTTCGTCGTCGTAACGTTGAAGGCGGGCCACGTATCAGTGACTTCGTTTCAAACTATTTCAATTACTCTCTTGGTTTCCGTGGTGACCTTACAGACAATATTAATTGGGATGTTCAAGGTTCATATGGCCTAAGCGAACAGGTTCAAACTCAGAAAGGTTATTGGCTGAAATCTCGTTTCCGTAATTCTTTGTTGGGTTGCCCAACAACATCAGATGGTTGTGTGCCTGTCGATTTCTTCGGCCCTACTGGCGCCATAACAGATGAAATGAACGCGTATTTGGCGGGCGGTGAGAGTACAATCACTACTCGTTTTGATATGCTTCAATTCAAAGGCTATCTAAATGGTGACCTCGGTTACAGTCTTCCATGGACGGATGAAGCAGTTAACTTCGCGGTTGGTGCGGAATATCGTAAATATACAGGCTCGCGCGAATCTGATTTATTGTCGCAGTCTGGTGACCTCGGTGGCGCCGGTGGTGCTTCACCAAATATTTTTGGTAGCTACTCGGTTTATGAAGGCGTTGGCGAACTGTTGATTCCTGTTACGGATCAACTAACAGCTGAAGCTGGTTTGCGTTATTCTAACTATACTGTTGATACAGCGGATAGCCCTTCATACGGTACCGTAACTTGGAAAGGTGGTCTGAGCTATCAACCTGTTGAAGATGTTTCATTTAGAGCCACATATTCTCGTGCAGTACGTGCGCCAAATATCGCAGAACTCTTTGCACCAGTAAACACAGTGCTTGGTAACCTAGGTGGGGGCGATCCTTGTGCGTCTGTCGATGATCAGGGCAGTCAGAATGGTAATGTACCAACAGGTATTGTACGCGATGTTTGTATAGCTCAGGGTGCACCAGTAGGTTCAATTGGTTTTATTCCGGAACCAGCGGCTGGACAAGTCAATATCACAACTGGGGGTAATGTTAATGTTAGCCCAGAGAAATCTGATAGTTTTACTATCGGTGTGATCTATCAACCTGCGGCAATTCCGAATTTGGCTATAACTGTTGATTATTACAACATTACAATTGACGGTGCAATCAACAGCCCTACAGAAGAAGATGCTATTGCAGCATGTTTTGATAATCCTGATCCTGCCAGTGCGGCTTGTGCGGGTATCGTGCGTTCACCAATTGATGGTGGTCTTAGCGGTGATAATGCTGTTGTAGGCGGTTTACCTTTAGCTTTGAGCAATACTGGTAATTTGGCTACGGACGGTATCGATGTATCGGTTTCTTATAGTCGCGAGTTCGGCAGTATTGACTGGCATACAACTCTTTCTGGTAACTGGACGAATAGTTCAACTTTCCAAGCTGTAACAGGCGTATCAGAGGATCGTGAATGCGTTGGCCTTTACAGCACAAACTGTGCTTCTATCCAACCTGAAATTACTGCTAACTGGCGTAATACGGTTTCTATCGATAAATTCGATGTTTCCGTATTATGGCGTTACATTAGTAGCAATGAGTATGAGAACAAAGATACTGACACAGCCTTTGTCGGTTCACCTCAAGGTGGAGTGCTTGGTGAAGTAGATTTCAATAAAACAGATGCTTATCATTTGTTTGATGGATCTGTTCGTTATCAAGTGTCTGACAATCTTAGTCTTACAGGCTCAATTGCAAACCTGTTTGACAAAAAACCACCTTTGACGGGCGCATTTATTGGCGCAACTGGCTACAATAGTGGTAATACCTACCCGTCAACATTTGACACGCTTGGTCGTCGATTCAAAATTGCTGCTAAAATTACTTATTAGTCGCAAACGATTTTTGTATAAGAAGAAAAACGGCCCTTCGGGGCCGTTTTTTTATGGAATTAGATAAAGTTTGTGAGGTCATTACTTACTCATATAACATAAGGTTTTTGGCTAAAGACCACCTTCACCATATATAGGTAGTCTTTTGATACATATACATGTGTCGGACTTGTGTGCATTACGCTGAGAAAACAAAACTTGGCTTTGCCATGTTGAATCCTAATTCAAAATAACATTTGCCAGCCAATAGTTGAATTGGATCATTTAATGTTAGGGAGTTGTGCGTGTAACTGAATTTCATTTTGTTACAGAGCCGCACGGGCCTGGAGTAGAGCTTTGACTTCGGCGCGCGTAAGTATATGAAGGTCTTCTAAGTTGGCACCTGCATCAGTAATTACATTAAAAACTGTTCCAATCGTTCACTAAGAGTAAAGTCTCGTAGTCTGTTTTCACGTGAACACTTGTTCTTGCATCCAATGTAGGCAAGACCTTTGGCAGCTTAGCGTAAAAATTACGGTTGTCGCATTAAATTAGTAATGGCTTGGTTCTTGACGGAAAATTCAAAATTACACGCAATAAGAGGGCGTCAGCTTGCATGGTGACAGGGATATATGCCTCAGCCGTTTGGGGGTGAAGAATGATAATATGCCAAGCTCATATCGTGATAGGGATAGCGCGAAGAAGATGGGGATAATGCAATAGCTGATTCAGGCGAGGGTTCGTTATAACACCATAGTGCATGCGCCTCTGTGGATCATTTAATATTAGGGAGTTGTGCGCGCAATTGTGTTTCTGTTTGGTTCAGGGTTGCGCGGGCTTGCATGAGGGTTTTGAATTCGGCGCTTTGGGTGAGTATGCGAAGGTCTTCTAGGCTGGCACCTGCATCGGCGGTTACATTAAATAACTGTTCTAATTGTTCACCAGGGGTGAGGTCGCGCGGGTACTTTTTGATCCGAACACGTGTTTTCTCATCAATTTCTGCAAGTTCTTTAGCAACTTCGATGGCCTTCATAATGCCGCCTAGCTCATCAACAAGGCCGATTTCTTTGGCTTGTGCGCCTGTCCAAACACGGCCTTTGGCGATTTCACGTACACGTTCAATTGAAAGACCCCGTCCATCTGAGACGCGCGTAGTAAAGTCTACATATATATCTTCTAGGGAACGGCGATAGGCTTCTTTATTGGCTTGGTTCCATGGTTCAAACGGGGAGTGTGCTGCGCCGTATTCGCCGCCAATGGTAATGGCTTCTACATTATGTCCAAAATTACCAAGGGCGTCACCAATAGCAATTTTGCCGCCATATACGCCAATCGATCCTGTAATCGTTGTTGGCATGGCTACAATTTTGTCAGCGTTCGCGGCGACATAATAACCGCCTGATGCAGCATATTGCCCCATACTGACGACAACGGGCTTGCCCGCGGCTTTGGCCTTGTTCACAGAGTCCCAAATCTGGTCGGAAGCGCTTGGCGATCCACCAGGGGAGCTGACGCGGAACACAATCGCTTTAACCTTGTCATCTTTAGACGCTTTAATAAAAGCTTCTGAAATTGTGTCGCCCCCCATGGAGAGCTTGTTGCTGAATGGATTACTACCATTATCTGATGTGCCGTTTACAACAGCGCCTTGGCCGCCAATAAAGGCGATTACAGGGCCGGTGTCTGTACCGTAGCCATAATCACTAAGCTTCTTAAATTTGACCTGATCGCCGCCCGCTTTTTTGCGGACATAATCACGGGCGTCCGCGTAATGGCCAAGCGTGTCGATATAGCCTGCTTCTTTTGCGGCTTCTGCGCTGTGCGGTGCATCATTAAGAAATGCGAGAATATTGTCTTCGGAAAGTTCTCTGTCATGAGCAATATGTTGTACACTGGTATCCATGAGAGATTGGAGTAGGGCCGTCATCGCTTCTCTGTGCGGTGCGGTGAGTGCCTTTTTTGTGTAAGTATTGACGGCATTTTTATATTCATGGAATTGGATGAATTCTGGTTTCACATCATATTTTTCGAAAACACCGCCTAGAAATTCAATTTCTGCGCGGTAACCTGCAATAGAAAAGCCCGTCGTGTCTTGCAACCAGATTTCATCGGCGGCTGATACTGACATATAGGATGAGAGTGATGTACCCTCAAAACCCTGAGCGTAAGCGATGACGAATTTACCGCTTGTGCGAAAGTCGAGCAAACCGAGGCGGAGTTCTTCTGCCTTGGCGCTAGACATGCCCCAACTATTGGCGCGAATGAATACACCTTTAACATTGTCGTCATTTTTTGCACGGTTTAAAGCGCGCACATTCGTAACAACTGATTGAGAA
The DNA here is from genome assembly GCA_002733905.1 of Robiginitomaculum sp. Lineage (GTDB taxonomy): Bacteria > Pseudomonadota > Alphaproteobacteria > Caulobacterales > Maricaulaceae > Robiginitomaculum_A. The sequence continues at coordinate 74,310 of NVXK01000013.1, forward strand.
CTATCACCAAAAATGCTGTTTTCACCGCCATGGTCAAGCATGCCCGAACGCAGGTCCATTGTGAGGACAAGGGGGCCTGCTGAATCTGAATCATCATTATTCGCCGCGCCTATTAACGCAGCGCCGATAGCAACAATAAAAATAAGCCCTAAAAACATGGCAATAAAGAAGCCGATAATGGAACCAAGTAGGGATAAAAAGAACTGGCGCATGTGTTTCCTGACAATTTAATTATTATGCTGTTGGTGTATTACTACGCATAAAGTCTTGTGATGACAAATATATTCTCGATAAACGATAAAGAATAACATATTTGTGATACTAAAGCTCAAAACTCTATTTTTTTGATAAAGATTCTCGCCTGTTTATGGGGAAGAATACGCGATATATTGATAAGGGTGAAAAAACTTTGTTTTAAGCGAAAAATGCATTTGCAATTGTTCAATATAAAAGATACTAAACGCCCCTCAACAGAAGTCATTCACGTGAATGATTGTAGCTTATTGGGGCGTAGCCAAGTGGTAAGGCATCGGGTTTTGATCCCGTGATCGTTGGTTCGAACCCAGCCGCCCCAACCAAGCTTTTGAGATAACCCGACTATATTTGAATATTATAACCCCAATTTGGGTGCGTATTTTCATGGTCCCTATATTTATTAGTTTTTTATGCCTTTAAGATGTTTTTATCTGTGGATATATCGTGATTAGGCGAAAAAAAATGCTTTTTGATACATCCTAACGATTGATTAACGTGAATGAGGCGTGTAAGCGTAGCCTTAAGAAATATAAAAACTGGCCTCACTTAAAAAAAAAGAGGCTTAATTGGCGGGAGTTGTGTGTGGTGAAGATTACATCGAAAATTCGTGTACTATTAATTGCTGGTGCTATGTGTGCTTATATTGCGCCAAATGCGTTGGCACAGGCTGCGGACGCGAATGAAGCTACGTATCATGAGCTATTGCAGCAAATTGCGGATGCGAAAATTTCAATCGGACAGCAGCAAGTATTTGTTGCAAACGTCAATGCACGTATTGAAAGCTTAACACAACAACTAGACGGTTTGGATGATGTTACGAAAACGGTAGCGCCCATGCTTGATAAAATGGTCGCGGGTATAGACGCTGCAATGAAGGCTGACTTTCCGTTTAAGATGGATGAAAGAGGGCCTAGGTTACAGCGCATGAAAGAGCTTGTCGCTGATGATACCGCGACAATTGGTGCGAAATATCGCCGTGTATTAAATGTCTATAAAATCGAAGTCAATTATGGGCAAGGGCTTGAGGCTTATAAGGGGAACCATCCCGTAAGCCCAACTGTTCGCGAAGGTGATGATCGTTATAAAAAAGATGAAAACGGCAATGTTGAGCTTAATGAAAAGACAGGCCAGAAAATTGATATCTTTGATGGTGATTATTTACGCTATGGACGCACGGCCTTTGTTTATCTGAATAATGATAATTCATCCCCTCTGCGTTTTGATTTGGCAACACGTGAATGGATGGCGCTTAAAGGTAGTGAAGCGACAGAAGTGCGTCACGCAATGAGAATTTCATACGGCGAGGTTGCTCCAGGTGTTGTAACCGCACCTGTATTTACGATGCCATAAAACAAATTTTGAGCCGATTGGCGGCTTAACGGTGGTTTGTCCGCCAATATAAATGCGCTGCAGGTGGTCTGTAGGGCTCAACAATTGAAACTAGATCGGAAGGAAGACATGTCGAAAATTTCAATAGTCAAGCACGTATTACTCGCGGGTACAGCTGCAATGGTATTTACCGTGCCAGCGCATGCGCAATCATTGGAGCGCGCTATGCGGGTTGCCAAGAGTTCTACGGCGGCAAGTGCTGCGTCTCAACAACGTGTAGAGGCTTTGGACGATGATGCGGATACAATGATCCGGGATTATCGTGCGGTTTTACAGCAAATTGACAACATTAAGTTGTTCGTGGATCAGCAAGATATTTATCTTGAGTCTCAAAGCTCAGAGCTTGCGTCATTACGGCGTCAATTGGGCACTGTCGAAGCTGTTAAACAGGGCATGGCCCCTATGATGCTTCGCATGACTGTAGCAATCGAGGATTCTATTGAAGCAGATCTTCCCTTCTTAATGTCAGAACGTCGTGCACGTATCGAACGTGTAAAATCGGCTCTCGGCAATCCAGATGTGACGCCTGTTGAGCAGTACAGACAGGTTCTGAATGCATTCAAAATCGAAGTGTCTTACGGACAAGGTCTTGATAGCTATGAAGGCAAGCATCCAACAAAAGAAGGTTCAAAAGTGAACTTCTTGCGTTATGGCCGCGTTTCTCTTGTTTATATGACAAAAGACGAAGCTGAGATTGGTGTCTATGATTTGGCTTCCAAGGCATGGAAAGAAGTTAGCGGTAAGCAAGCGATTGAAATTCGCCAAGCCATCCGCGTGGCAAAAGGCGAAGCTGCACCGAAATTGGTCATCGCGCCTATAGTTAGCTCGAATTAGAATTGGGGATGATGAAAATGAAAATGTCTATGAAAAAAATTGCAACAACTGCGGCGGTAACGCTCGGCGCTGCAATGTTATTGGCTGCACCAGCAGTTTCACAAGTGAGTTCTGTCGAGCAGCTTCTACAGCAAGTTCGTGCAGATTCTTCTAAAACAGCCGCTGAAAACGCAAAGCGTGAGGCCGAATTTAGAGCCCGTAAAAACGAACAACAACAAAAACTATCCGCAGCACGTTCAGAACTTGCGGCATTAGAGCGTAAAGCGAAAAGCGTTCAGGCTACATTTGACATAAATGAACGTAAGGTAAGTGCTCTTGAAGGTCAGCTTGACAGTGCTCAAGGTGAATTTCGCGAAGTATTTGGTCTGGCGCGTTCAAAAGCGGGTGAGTTTAAGGCTACACTTGATAGTTCTTTGATTACGTCGCAATTCCCAAATCGTACGAAAGTACTTGGTCGTGTATCGGAAGCAAAAGCTTTGCCAAGTTCTGATGATCTGAATGCAATTTGGAAGTCAATGCTTGCTGAAATTAAATATCAGCGTCAAGTTGCGACTTATACTGCAAATGTGAATAATTTGAATGATGGTGCTGAAACTCAAGTGACGCGTATTGGTCCATTCTCGATTTTCACAACGCAAGGTGCAAATTTCTTGGAATATGCATTTGCTGATGAAGAAGGTATTAATCCTCTTACAACATTACCTAAACAACCTGGTGGTGCTGTAAGTAAAGCTGCAAATGCTGTCGTTAAGGCCGCTGGTGGTTCATTAGTATCTGCGCCGATCGATCCTACACGTGGTAGCTTGTTGAAATCATTCGAGCGCGTTCCTGATATACGTGAACGTGTCGCTCAAGGTGGTAAAATTGGGTATATTATTGTTGCACTTGCATTTGGCGGCGTAATTCTAGGTCTTCTGCGTATCATTTCGTTGTTCATGACTTCACAGGCTGTTAAAGCTCAGAAAAAACGTGCACAACCTTCTAAGGGCAACCCTCTTGGTCGTGTGATGATGGCTTATGAAGAATCTAAGTCTAAAGACGAAGAGATACTTGAGCTTAAATTGGATGAAGCTATTTTACGCGAATCTCCAAAACTTGAGTTTGGTTTGAACTTCTTGAAACTCGGCGCTGGTATTGCTCCTTTGCTTGGCCTTCTTGGTACAGTTACAGGTATGATCAAAACCTTCCAAGCTATGATGATTTACGGTACAGGCGATCCTCAATTGATGGCTGGTGGTATTTCTGAAGCGCTTGTTACGACAATGCTTGGTTTGATTGCTGCTATCCCGCTTCTTATCCTTCACAGTTTCTGTGCTTCATTGGCACGGGGTGTTCAGGGTACGCTTGAAGAGCAATCTGCAGGTATCGTAGCGCGTCACGTCGAAAGTCGTCGCGGTTAATACTCTCTCGGTAGCCCGAAGCTCTGCTTCGGGCCTGCCTAAAGTGTAGGCGAAGCCAATGGGCTTCATAGCTTAGAAAGGGTCTAATATGCAGTGGCTTAATCCAAAATATGCGTATGAAGGACTGCAAGAATTCTTGGGAACCGGTGGTCCCGTACTTCTTGCCATCATGATTGCTACATTTGTAATGTGGACATTCATAATGGAGCGCTATTCTTATTATTACTTCGCTCATAAATCTATGAAGAAGAGATTGCAAAACGAATGGAATGCTCGCGAAGATAAACGTTCTTGGCGCTCAAGAGCGATTAGAGATGATCTAATTTCACAGGTAAAAGTAGGGACAGATCAAAACGTTGGTATCATTAAGACACTTGTCGCAATTGCACCATTACTGGGCCTTCTTGGTACAGTTTGGGGTATGATCGAAGTATTTGATGTGATGGCTTTGTCAGGATCTTCCAATGCCCGTCTTATGGCTGGTGGCGTATTTAAAGCGACCATCCCGACAATGGCTGGTATGGTTTCTGCTCTGTCTGGTTTGTTCTTTTCAAATCAAATCGAACGCCGTGGTAAACGTGAAACAGCTTATTTTGCTGATAGCCTAGAGATCGGATAACAAGATGAGAAGAAGACGTAATAAAGGTGAAGAAGACGCAGATGTCGATATGACACCAATGCTAGACATTGTGTTTATCATGTTGATCTTCTTCATCGTAACCGCAGTGTTCTTGGACGAAAAAGGTATCGATTTAACACCTCCGCCTCCGCCTCCGCCTGATCAGCCAGAATCACAACCTAAACCAGCTATTGTGGTTTTTGTTGATGCGCGAAACCAGTGCAGTGTTGATGGCAATTATACAGATTGTGATCGTGTAACATTGGTTGTTGAGGGTACTTTGGGAGAAAAACCTGGTGCAAATATTATCCTTCGTGTCAGCGAGAGAGCTACTCATGGTAACCTCGTATATCTGAAAGATAATTTTGACCAAAAAGGCCTCGCTTCAAAAATTGAAATTATTGAAGAGTAATGCTTTCTCTGCAAGTCCCCGATCAAGTCTCTGATATTGGGGCTTGCAAATTGAAAATAAATGTAATAAGGTAACAACATGGCAAGACGTAGTCGTATAGAAATGGACAGTGAAGACACAGAGTTGAACATGACACCCATGCTCGACGTCGTGTTTATCCTCCTGATTTTCTTCATTGTAACTTCAGTGTTCGTGAAGACACCAGGAATTGATCCGTCTAGACCCGAAGCAAAACAAGCGCAGGCCTGGTCTCCAGGTATTTTGATTGCTGTGAATGCTGATGATGAAGTCTGGATTGATAAACAGCCTTATTCAATTAATGAAATTCGGCCTATTATTTTGGCGATCAGAGATGAGAACCCGAAAGCCGATGCAATTATTATTGGTGATAAAAATGCACATGTTGGTACCGTTATGGCCGTGCAAAACTTGTTGACAGAATTGTCAATTACCACACGCATATCGACTGAGTAGGAGATTAAGTAATGAGTGGAATTATTCGTTGGTTAGTAGGAACCGCTATTGCAGCTTTCGTAACATTTTCATTGTTTGTAATGATGAAGATTTTGATTACAGGTGAGTTTAAACCTCAAACAAAAGTAGAAAATGCAAGTTTCGAAATCAACCCAAAGGTTGAAGATATTAAAGTTGCTGTACGTGAAACAAAAATTGCGAAAATTAGCAAAGTTGTAACACCTCCACCTCCACCACAAATCGAGCGTCAACAAGCGGCTGCGCCGACTGTGGCAATTGCTTCACTTGAAGGTGCTATTCCAAAATTTGAAACACCTAAACTTGATAAGCAAAGCTTTAAGATTGCAGTGAGTGACCGTGACGCGCAACCATTGGTACGTATCCCGCCTATTTCACCGCCTCGCGCTGAAAAATCAGGGCATTGTGTTATAAGGTTTGACGTGAGTCCTGAGGGTCAGCCTTTTAATATTATAGCAAAGTATTGCTCAGGTTCTGTTTTTAAACGCCCTTCTACTAAGTCAGTGGCAAAGTGGAAATATCAGCCGAAAATTGTTGATGGACGTGCTGTCTCACGTGCTGGTGTTGAAACTAAGATTACATATCGTATCTCTGATGAGCGTGGGAAAATCATTCCTGAGTAGAACTCTAATTATGGTAGGTGATTTTTCGGTTACCTTATTTTTAAACTAAACTTTGTGTGAGAAAAAAATGAAAATTACTCAAAACTCTCCAAGCCTTTTAAAGCGCTTTTTCACATCGTCAGCACTTGCTTTGCTCGTAACAGGCGGTTTTATGGTCGTCACTGTTAGCGATGCTTCTGCACAACGTTCTCGTAAACAGGCTGAAGCGCCACAAGAGGGGCGTCAATTTAGCTCGAAAACTGGACAGATCGTATTGACTGCCCAAGAGTTTATGGCAGCTGATAATTATGCCGCTGCTATTCCCGAGCTTAACAAAGCTTTGGCTTTACCCGATATTAATCCATATGAACGTGGTGTGATTAATCAACTATTGGGTAGCGCTTATTATGAGATGAATAATTATAATGCAGCAATTAACGCTTTTGAAGGCGCTATTCGCTCTGGTGGTTTATTGCCAAATGAAAGCTCATCACTTCGTGTAAACATTGCACAGCTTTTGATTGCGAGCGATCAGTTCGCGCGTGGTGCACAAATGCTTGAGGATTGGAACCGTAGTGGCGGTCAGTTAAAACCTGCACATATTGAAATGTTATGGCAGGCTTGGTCCCAAGCCGAGCAATATTCTCGCGCGCTTCCTTGGGCTGAACGCTGGTTTAATTCAGCGAGTCCAAAAGAGCGTAAGCATTTTGATCTTTTGAACTTCATGTATAATAATTTGAACATGCCAGCGAAACAGGCTGATATTGTGAAGCAAATGATCAATCGTTGGCCTGAAGATAAAACTTTATGGGATGCGTGGGCATCTATGTTGGCCAATGGTGGGCGTGAACAAGAAGCTTTTGAAGTGAGTAAAATGCTTTATCTTGGTGGTGCGTATAAAAGTCAGCAAGAATTAGAAAAAGTTGTTCAGTATTACAGCTTCTATGACATGCCGTTTCAGGCCGCACAAATCCTAGAGCGTGAAATGAATGCTGGTCGTATTTCACAAACGCCAGAAAAGCTTGTGCAATTATCGGACTTACTCCGCCAATCTCGTGAATATAAACGCGCTATTCCAATTTTAGAAAAAGCAGCGGCCTCTTCTGGTAAGCCAAAACTTTATGCCGACCTCGGTGAGGCTCTATTTAATGAAGGCCAATGTATAAAGGCTGAAACTGCTTTTAAGAAAGCTATGAATTTAGGCTTTGATCAAGGTAAAGCATGGATGCTTATTGCCAACTGTCGTTATGACGCTGCTGCTGCTGCGGAGCGTTTGAAATGTAGTATGAGTCCTGAGGCGCGGAAAACAGCACCATGGTCTGCTAAACGTGAACTTGCGATTGCAGCATTTGATAATGTTCCTGTTTCATCACGCGAGGCGGGGAATGCGAGAAAATGGAAAACATTTATCCGTGCAGAGAGAAGTGCTGTCGATAATCGCTGTGTCTTCGAGAAGAATGTTGAAAAAGAACGTTGTTACCTTGCGATCAAACAAGCCTATTCTAACGTTGTGTTTGCGGGTGGCTTTATACTTGACGAACAATGCCAGTCATTTGTAGCGAAATACGATAGCCTTTACCGGGTGAAAATTGGAAGTGACGAGTAAGTCTCTTCTCCATATATTTGAATATAAAAAACCCGGCTTTAAGGCTGGGTTTTTTATTGTCTGGTGATTGATGTTTCTACTATGTAACCTTGACTAATGTTAGTTTGTAACGTATACATATGTTATAAACTAACATATGGAGGTTCAGGTGGAAATTAGACGGTATTTAACAAGTGGAGTGGGGGCATTTACTGTAACATTAGGTTTAGGGCTTGTTATGACAGCTCTGATAAAACTACCATATCAAGAGCAAGTCGAGAAAAGTGAACGACTAGTGTATGAGATAAACCCTATAGTCGAAGATGTGGCTGTTATTAGAAATGTAAATCGACCAGAGTTAAAAGTGGTAATCCCACCACCGCCCGCTCCTGTATTATCAACAAGACATGTAGACGTACCAATTGAGGATTTTGTCGATTTTGGCAAACAAATACCCCCAATAGGCCGTCCCGATATAAAACTTAGCACTGCACAATTTTCTATCGACCAAGTGGGAGGGCCTGTTGTTCGGGTTCCGCCCATAATGCCGACCCGTGCCACGCGAAGTGGCCATTGTGCTATGGTTTTTGATGTTAATGCAAATGGCATCACATATAATGTGCGTGCGGCTTCGTGCACCCAACAATTATTTATGGCGGCATCAATAAAGTCCGTTCAGAAATGGAAATATCGCGCCAGTATCAATAATGGACACAGTGCAGGTTTTACGGGCGTGAAGACGACCATTACGTTCATATTAAATGATGATCAGGGCAATAAAATCTCAGAGTAACTTTTTAATAGCAAATATCAGGGAGGGGGAATTATGAGGAATGCAAACTGTGAATACGAGCAAAATCGTGCCAGAATTAAGTTAAAAATAGGCTTTCTCACAATGTGTATATTTATGAATGTGACGTCACTTGCCGTTTCGCAAGTGGTCGTGGATGCACATGAAAATTCAAGTCAGTTAAATATAGAGCAACGCCAATTTACCAAACAAAATGGAAACTTGGTGCTTAAGGCTCAAAATCAGATGGCAGAAGATAATTATGAGAAAGCCATACCAATATTGGAGACTACCTTAAGTTCGAAAGAATTGAATAACTATGAACAAGGTGTGGTGTATCAATTATTAGGGAGCTCGTATTATGAAATTAATGATTATGACAAAGCTATACATGCATTTGAAATGGCAATTCAATCTGGCGGTTTACGAAAAAAAGAAGCATCCACACTACGCATAAATATAGCGCAACTTCTTATTGCAAGTGATCGTTTTGAACAAGGCGCGTTAATGCTCGAGGACCGGCACCGTCAGGGAGGGGCATTACGGCCTTCGCATATAGAAATGCTATGGCAGGCTTGGTCACAGGCGGAACAATATGACAAAGCTTTGCCATGGGCAAAAAAGTGGTTTGCAGCGGCAAAAACCAAAGAGCGCAAACATTATGACCTTATGAATTTTTTGTATCACACATTATCTATGACTGATGAACAGGCAGATATTCTTAAACAGATGATAAACCGTTGGCCTGAAGATAAAACGCTATGGGAGGCATGGGCAGCTGTTCTTACTAATGGAGGACAGGTACAAGAACCCTTTTGAAATCAGTAAAATGCTTTACCTTGGTGATGCCTATAAAAATGAGCAAGAGTTAAAGAGAATTGTTCAATATTATAGTTTCAAGGGCATGCCGTATCAGGCCGCGCAAATATTAGAACGTGAACTCAACGTGGGACGGATAGGGACAACCGTTAATAGCCTCGAGCAATTAGCTGGTTTATGGCGTCGTGCGCGTGCGTACAAAAAATCTAACGCTGTACGGCAACAAAAAGCAAATATGTATGAACAAATGAATGACTATGTGGCTTGGTTCGAAATAGTGATTTTGGAAGGTGAATGTGAGCAAGCAGAAGGGATTATTAAAAAAATACTTGAAAATAAAACCGTAAATTCGGGATATTATTATATGCAATTGGGCAATTGCTTTTATGATCTTTCTCAAAAAGCACCAAAGCAAAACTGTAAAAGGCCACACGAAAAAGGGCAACGTTGGCGATTACAAGAAAAGGCCATTAGAGTTTTTGATACGGCTTATAAATATACGCATTCAAAAAATGACTTTGCTGCTAATGCGCAAAAATGGAAGACCTTCATACACGCTGAGCAGAAGGCAATACAAAGAAGATGTCAGCCACACATTACCCGCAGCAATGTTTCCGGAAAATAAAGGAAATGTATTCAAACAAATACATGACCAAAACGGAACTAAAACTAGAATTAGAACTTGGGTATTGTGTCGCTTCCATTGATCTTTACCCAATGATACACAAAGGTTTTATATGTCCATTTTCCCTGTGACTTTCAGTGCGAATGCATATTCAAAAGCGATTTCTTTTAAACTGTCATAACGGCCCGCTTCGCCTTGATGGCCAGCGTCCATATTGGTGCGTAACAAAATAGGGGCGTCGGCTAATTGATGGTCACGAAGTTTTGCAGCCCATTTCGCTGGTTCCCAATAGGTAACACGTGGATCGGTAAGCCCTGCGGTAATGAGTATAGGGGGATAGTTGCGCGCCTCTACATTATCATAAGGAGAGTAAGCGAGGATTTGATCATAGTCTTTTTCGCTGATCAGGGGATTGCCCCATTCTGGCCATTCAGGCGGTGTAAGGGGGAGGCTTTCATCACTCATCGTGTTTAAAACATCAACGAATGGTACAGCCGCAATAACGCCTGCAAAAAGTTGAGGCGCTTGATTAAGAGCCGCACCTACAAGCAAGCCCCCAGCAGATCCTCCGTGTGCAATAATGTTACCTTCCGATGTATAGCCTAACTTGCAAAGCCCATACCCAACATCAATAAAATCATCGAATGTTGCTTGTTTGGTTTCAAGCTTGCCTTTGGTATACCAATCATATCCTTTAGCCATGCCGCCGCGAATATGTGCGATCGCATATACAAAACCTTGATCGATGAGAGACAGGATATTGGTGCGAAAACCTGCGGGGATCGTGATGCCATAAGACCCATATCCATAAAGTAAACATGGCGCACTGCTATCAAGTTTAAGACCGGATTTCATTATCAATGTGACAGGGATTTCTTCACCGTCACGCGCTGTGATTTCTATGCGCTTGGTTTGGTAATCATCAGGAATATGCCCAGAGGGGATTTCATTGGTTTTTCGCAAAATCCGTTCGCGCGTATGCATGTTGTAATCAAAAACCTGACCCGGTGTCGTCGGTGAGGAATAGGCAAAACGCACCCAGTCCGTATCAAATTCATACCCGCCCATAAGGCCAAGCGCATACGCTTCTTCGGCGAAGTCGATGATGTGTTCTTCATTATTTGAAAGATCGCGAATGACGATACGCGGCAGTGCATTAACGCGCTCCAACCGCACCATATGGCTTTGATAGGTTTCAATTCCCAAGATGAGTGTGCCGGCCGAATGTGCTATATAGTCTTGCCAATGTTGAATGTCTGTGAGGCTTTGTTTCACCTTCATGACTTTGAAATCTGTCGCGTCATCGGCATTGGTCAGAACATAAAAATTATCCTTGTGATCATGGAGGGTGTATTCTTGCAATGGCCGCCGAGGGCTTGCACACACAGGGGCATGTTCAGGTGTGTCAGCAGGGATGAGCCATGTTTCAGAACTCGTATGATCATTACACACGATTTCCACATAATTTCCAGTATCAGACCGAGAAACAGAGATAAAAAACCCAGGGTCAGTTTCTGTATAGACGAGAATTGCTTTGGCATTTTTGTCTAATACATTTTTACGGTAAACTTTACAGGGTCTGTTGTTTTCGTCACGTTCGACCCAAAACAATGTGCGTTCATCTTGTGCCCACTCAAAATCACCCGACGTATTCTCTAGGGGTGGGCAAATTTCAGCCTGTGTTTTAATGTCTATAATATTGATGAGATAACGTTCCGCACCATTTAAATCGACGGAGTAGGCAAGATAGTTGTGATTGTCACTGTGTTGCACACCGCCTATATCGAAATAGGGATGGCCATCTGCTTTCATACGGGCGCTAAGTGCGTCGCCGTCTAATAATATTTCTTCTACATCTGTTGTATCGTGGGACTTAGCTTTATGTCGCGGTGTACGAAAATATAAACCGTGCTGATCACCAGCGCGGTATCTTTGGGCGTATTCATAAGGGCCGTCCGCATCGGGTACCGTACTGTCATCATCCTTTATACGCCCTTTCATTTGTGCAAATAATACATCTTGTAGAGATTTTGTATCTTGCATGTGTTGCGCACAATATGTGTTCTCTGCGTCAAGATAGGCGCGAATTTCTGCATTAAGCACCGAGGGGTCATCCATAACTTTTTTCCAGTTTTCGTCTTTCAACCATCCATAATCATCCGTGCGTGTGCGCGTTAATTGAGTATGAGTTACGGGGCGTTTTTCAGCTTTTGGAGCAGAAAACGAAGTGGAAAATGGATTGGTGGCCGACATGTCGTTAAAGCTTTCAATAAGTGTCAAAATAAGAGGGTATACTCTACTAAGATAAGTTGGCATTTCTATACTCTTGGTTAATAGAATGCTACTAGGTTATGCGGTATATATGTAGACTAATGTGTGAGGGTTTAAGATGTCAGCGGTACCTGCGCTAGAATTAACAGAAGAAATTACAGAAGAGACGCCGCCAACTACTGTGCGAAAAGCATTGGTAAAACGTCTCTCTGATGTGATTTGTATCCCCGCATCTCAACTTCCGCCGCAGGAACGGCATATGGCTGGTGATGTGCTTGTTGAACTCCTAAGAGACGCGGACGTGAAGATCCGAGAAAGCGTTGCCAAACGACTCGTCATGTTGAACGAAGCACCGCGAACAATTCTTGTCATTCTGTCCAAAGATGAAATCCAGGTCGCGCAGCACGTATTAGAAAAAAGTAAAAGTTTAACGGATTCTGACCTTATTCAAATTGCACGTAAAGTATCATTGGCACATCGTAAAGTGATCGCACAACGTCGTTATGTGACTGACGCCGTTGTTGACGTTCTTGTCGAATTTTTGGAAGAAGAAGTTGTCGAAACGCTTCTTAAGAATAAAGGGGCGAGTTTGTCGGAGACGGCGATACAGCGTATTTTAACGGTTTCGCGCCAACATCAAAATTATGTGAAGCTCCTATGTAAGCGCGATGAGTTAAGGCCGTCACACGGACTTACCATGTTTTGGTGGGCTAATACTCAAAACCGGAAAACAATTTTGCAAAGATTTGCTGTAACACGTGCGGTTTTACAAAGTAGTTGCGCCGATCTTTACCCATTGGCTGCGGCCGAAGGCTGGAATGACGCGGCTGTGCGTAAGTCATTACAATTTATCGAGCGGAGACAGAGAAATCGCGCTGCGATCGAGCGTTCAAATTTTGAGAATTTGGAAGAAGCCATTACACATGCCGGTGTAAACGGCATGTCACGGGATGTTGCACAAGAAATATCGTATATTTCAGGCATTAAACCGGCCACTGGCGCACAAATTATGTCCGATAAAGGCGGGGAAGCGATTGCAATTTTATGCAAAGCCACGGGCTTGAAGCGAGATTACATCCATAAACTCTGGCGCGCATTATTGCGCCCTGAAATGTTGGAAGATGGTCGTGAAAACCCTGTATTGCTTGAAGCCGTGCAAATATATGATGGAATTTCAACCGACAATGCCCAAACTGTATTGCGGTATTGGAACTGGTCATTGACATCTTCACTTACACCAGAAGTTCTACAATATATTAAACGCGGCGTTATTCCAAAAGAAGAAGATTTTGGGGCGGCGGCCATTACTGCGGCACTGGTTTTCGGTAATCGGAAACAAGGCTGAATCACGTGAGTTTATGTGAAACTGTCAAGGTATTTATTTTTAAAAACTAGCCTCTGAAGGCTTGGCCACACATTATATTACCGCTATATTGTCCCCCAATAATATATGGATCATTTTGAGAAATGATCTAATGATATGGTAGGGATAAGAAATGGTGAGATCGGCATTATTATTGCTGTGTGTTTTGGTGGCATATTGGTTCACGCTCTCTGGGTATTTTGATCACACAGTTTTACTGGTTACAGGTGGCATTTCAATTTTATTAGTGATTGGCCTTGCTGCGCGGATGAAACTGCTAGACTCAGAAACGGTTCCTTACGGCAAAGTGAAGACACTTGGGTATTTCGTGTGGTTGTTTAAAGAAATTGGTAAAGCGAATATGATTGTCGTGAAGGCAGTGTTAAATCCTGATATGAAAATTTCTCCGTCCATGATCAGTGTCGATATGAAGCAAAGCACCGATCTTGGTCGCACTGTGTTCGCCAATTCTATCACTCTTACCCCGGGTACGATTTCCGTCGAACTAGAGGATGGCCAGATTAAAGTGCATGCTTTACTTACCGAAATGACGGATTTATCTGGGTTTGAAGAAATGAGTGAGCGTGCAGGTCGCGCTGTAAATGACCCAATGCTTGGAAAGCCTGCGAAAAAAACTAAAAAACCCGCGAGAAAAGGCAAATAGATGGCATATTTCTTGGAAATGTTAAACCTTGGCGCGGCATTGTTTATGCTTATCGCTATGGCGCTCATGTTGGGGCGACTTTTGTCTGGCCCAACATTATATGACCGCATTTTGGCTGTGAATGCTTTCGGCACCAAGACGGTGTTATTCCTGTGTGTGTTTTCATTTGTCATTGGAAGGCCTGATGGTATTGATATTGCAATTCTTTATTCGCTTATGAATTTTATTGCGACAATCGCAGTGCTAAAATTCTTCCGTTACCGCGCACTCGATATATCCCTCGAACGGGCTCATATTGACAAGGCGACTGTGAAAACTGGACGGGCAAAGCGGGGGAGCCGTAAATGAGTATTGCTATTTTATTAATGGGACTCAGCGCAATTTTGATAAGCGCTGGCGTGTTCTTTGTATTGGCGGGGGCTGTTGGCGTTTTGCGCTTACCTGATTTTTATACACGTATGCACGCGGCAGGTATGACCGATACATTAGGTGCAGAGCTCGTCATTTTAGGGCTTATGGTACAAGCTGGTTTCTCTCAAACAAGTCTGAAGCTATTTTTGGTCGCCTTCTTGTTGTTTATCACGAGTCCGACGGCGTCACATGCGCTTGCAAATGCAGCTCATCAAGCCGGGTTAAAACCTTTACTCGGTAAATTCCGTGCGCCTACCCCTTCGGAGCTCAGCGCAGGTAAAGAGGAGAAACGCTAATGGGCTCTTCTCCCGAACTTATTCTCAACCTTGGCTTGATGGCGATGCTAATCGTTGTCGCTTTTGCGGTTGTGCGTATGCGCTCTCTTTTCGCTATTGTTATGTTACAAGGTGTGTATTCACTCTTGTCTGCGGCTTGGTTTGTGTCTTTGGACGCGGTTGATGTTGCTTTTACCGAAGCGGCCGTGGGCGCAGGTATCTCCACCGTGCTTATGCTCGGCGCAATGCTGCTTACTGATAGAAATGCAAAACCAATATCTGTGCGTCAAAAAATGGGGCCGTTTTTGATTGTGGTCGTGGCTGGATTGGCGATGTTTTATGCGATCGGTGATATGCCTGCCTATGGGGACGCAATGTCACCTGCAAATGCCTATATCGGCGCAGAATATATAGAAGCCACTAAACGTGAGATTTTCTTGCCAAATGTGGTAACGGCCGTTCTCGCAAGTTATCGTGGCTTTGATACATTCGGGGAAACTGTTGTGATATTCATGGCGGGTCTTGGGATTATGCTCTTGCTTGGTCTCGACGGCAAAGCAGGCCAATGGCGCGCAAAGCCAAATGGACGTAATATCTGTACGTCTTCACCACCAGCGCGTAAAATGGCATCTGCGCTTGAAGCGCCAGTGGCGACGAAAAAACGTACCGTGAAAAAAGCGACAAAAAAGCCAAAGTCTAAAACGGCGGGGACAAAATCATGAGTCCGCATCTCATCCTAAAAGTCGTTGCCAAAATGCTAATACCGCTGATCGCGTTATTTGGTTTTTATGTTCAATTTCATGGTGACTTTGGCCCTGGCGGCGGTTTTCAAGCAGGGGTAATCCTTGCGGCGGCTGTTATTCTTTACGCGCTTATCTTTGGTGTCGACGCTGCGAAAAAAGCGGTGCCAGAATCGTGGATACGTATTGGCATGTCATTCGGCGTATTGCTATATGGCGGTACGGGCGTAGCAACATGGTTTCTTGGCGGGAACTTCCTTGATTACACAGTATTTGCGCCGCACAGCACACATGCAGCAGGGCAGCATTGGGGGATTTTTGCAGTAGAACTTGGTGTTCTTTGCACTGTTACCTGCGCCATGCTCGCAATATTTTATGCGTTCGGGAGCCGTATTCCTGAATTGTCGGACGAGGACTGGTAGATGACATCCATTTTCGAACATTATAATTACGCGGTAGTTATCGTCTTGATGATGACGGGCCTCTATGTGGTTTTTGCTTCTAGTAATATGATTAAAAAACTTGTTGGCCTAAGTGTGTTTCAAACATCTGTATTTATCCTCTATATTACGATTGGGAAAGTCGCAGGTGGGAAACCGCCAATTATTGACCCCTCAGATTTTAAAACCCACCATGGAAATGGACATGAAGTGGTTCAAGCGGGCGAACACGCCGCCGCTGATACTTCTCATGTGGATACATCTCATAGTATCGTTGAAACTGTGCATTCAACATCTGACGCGATTTACTCAAACCCATTGCCGCATGTACTTATTCTGACCGCCATTGTGGTGGGCGTCGCGACATTGGCAATCGGACTCGCGCTTGTTGTGCGTACCCGTGAAGCATATGGCACAATTGAAGAAGACGAGATTGATCAGCTCGATTATCAAAATAATTTAGAAGGACGTACGGGTTAATGAATATTACCTCTCTATATCCACAATGGGTTTTTACCCATGGGCCGGCATTGCTCGTTGTTTTGCCATTAATGATGGCAGTTATTACGGCGTTATTGCCAAGTAAAAACGCGGTAGGCGCAAAGCTTGCATGGTTATTTACACTCGGCACTGTGGTCGTATGTGCGTTGTTAGCCTTTGCGCTTCTCATGCAAGTGATCAGCCACGGCCCTGTCAGCTACGCTATGGGTGGTTGGGAGCCTCCAATCGGCATTGGCTATTATATCGACGCGCTCAATGCACCGATTTTGCTACTGATTACAGTGATAGGTACATTGTGCATGATATATGCGCTGCCAAGTATTGCCGCCGAAGTCGAACCCACAAAACGTGCCTTGTTCTATTCCGCATTCCTCGTAAGTTTCGCAGGCCTTTTGGGCATGGTTGCCACGGGCGATGCCTTTAACGTTTTCGTATTTTTGGAAGTTTCGTCAATTTCAACCTATGTCTTGGTGGCTATGGGCGCGAGCCGTGATCGCCGCGCGCTCACATCTGCCTATAATTATTTGATGATGGGCAGTATTGGTGCCACGTTCTTTGTCATTGGTATTGGCTTTATATATATGCAAACAGGGACGCTCAATATGATTGATATTGCACGTGTCTTGCAAGATGGTGGCGTCGATAGCCGTGTCACAAAATTGGCATTCGCTTTTATAGTGATTGGTCTTGGCTTGAAACTCGCAATGTTTCCATTGCATACATGGTTGCCGGGTGCATATGCATATGCACCAAGTTTTGTAACGGCCTTCCTTGCCGCAACTGCGACCAAAGCGGCGCTTTATCTTTTGCTACGGTTTAGCTTTACAATCTTCGACCCAAGTTGGGATTTTGTTGCCAAAAGCTTAATGTACCTTCTCGCAGGCATGGGCATTGTCGGCATGATGGTCGCAAGTTTACAGGCTATTTTCCAAAATGATATTCGCCGCGTTCTCGCTTTTTCCTCCGTTGCACAGGTTGGCTATATGTTGCTTGGCGTTGGCATGGTGACAACACTTGGTTTGACCGCAGGGTATTTGCACATGCTAAATCACGCCATTATGAAAGGCGCGCTTTTCATAGCCGTTGGCGCGTTCTGGTACCGTTTCGGAATCACACAAGTTTCCGACATGAAGGGCTTAGGCAAAACAATGCCTTTAACGATGGCTGGTTTTACAATTGCAGGACTGTCTTTGATCGGTGTACCGGGAACCGTTGGTTTCGTCTCTAAGCTTGCGCTTGTACGCGCCGCCGCCGAAAATGGTTGGTGGTGGGCTGTCGGTGTTATTGTTGTGACATCCATCCTTGCAATCATTTATATTGGTCGCCTTATTGAACAGGCCTATTTCCACCCTGCACCTAAAATTGGCAATAAGACTGTTGCGAAAAACGAAGCGCCTTTGGCAATGCTCATCCCGCTTTGGATTCTTGCTATTTCGGCCATTGTGCTTGGGATTAATGCCGAATGGACAACAAGTCTTGCAGAGGCGGCCGCGCATGTATTGTCGGGTGGGCCAATTGTTGAATTTCCACACGCAGTAGGAGGGCATTAATATGACACCCGAATTTGCTCTTATTGCTTTATTGGCGATCCCTGCGATTGCGGCACTTCTTATTCCGCTCGCACGTAAAACCCCAAATATCCGTGAAGGTATTACCTTTGTCGCGGCAGTGGCATTGCTTGCGAATGTGATTTGGCTTGTGCGCTATGTCGGTCAAAGCCCCGAGCATCGTCCTGAACTTTTCTTGATCCAGTTCGCAGGTAGTTTTGAACTTAAACTCGTACTTGAACCTCTGGGCGCCGTGTTTGCCGGAATTGCATCGTCTTTATGGCTTGTGAATACGGTCTTCACCATTGGCTATATGCGCGACAATAAAGAAAAAAATCAAACGCGGTTTTTCACATGTGTAGCGATCGCAATCTCTGCCGTTATGGGGATTGCCAGTGCAGGTAATCTGATCACACTCTTTGTGTTTTATGAAATTCTCACACTGTCTACTTTCCCTCTGGTTACCCATAAAGGTGACGCAGCGGCGAAAAAAGGTGGCCGCATCTATCTTTTGATTTTGATGGCAACATCACTTGGACTGCTTTTGCCAGCGATCATCGGTACACATGTTCTCGCAGGGACGACGGATTTTCAAGTCGGCGGTCTCTTCCCCGAAGGGTTCAGCCTTACGGCGGCCAGTATTCTTCTGCTTCTCTTTGCCTTCGGCATTGGCAAAGCGGCCCTGATGCCAATCCATCCTTGGTTACCGAATGCGATGGTCGCTCCCACGCCCGTAAGCGCACTTTTACATGCAGTGGCGGTTGTGAAAGCAGGTGTGTTCACCATGCTGAAAGTCGTGGTCTATGTATTCGGGATCGAGCTCGCAGGGCAAACATCTGCGAGTACGCTTTTGTGTTGGATCGCCGCGATTACCATTGTCTTGGCATCGGTTATTGCACTCCGCAAAGATAATCTGAAAGCACGGCTTGCCTATTCTACGATTAGCCAGCTTGCCTATATTACACTCGGCGCAATGCTTGCAGCCCCTGCTGCTATTCTCGGCGCGAGTTTGCAAATCGTTATGCATGCATGGGGCAAGATTACTTTGTTTATGTGTGCTGGTGCGATTTATACCGTAGCACATCGTACAAATATTAGTTCGTTCAATGGTCTTGGCCGTACAATGCCATTTGTATTTGGTGCGTTTTTAGTCGGATCTTTATCTATTATTGGCCTGCCACCTATGGGTGGATCTTGGCCTAAATATTACCTCATGGTTGGCGCACTGGAATCTGGTCAACAAGCCTTGATTGCTGCGCTCGTTATCTCGTCAATTTTAAACGTGGCTTACCTTGTACCCATTGCGATACGTGGATTTATGTTGCCGCCAGATGATCCGAAAGCAGACGCGAAAATTGCCAAGAAATTAAAGGCACATCGTTTTGTACGTTTCGCGCCTGTATTCACCGCAGCAGGGGCATTCGCACTGTTTTTTGCGATTACACCGCTCGTTGAATATCTTAAACCAATTCTACCAAATTCAGTAGGAGGCCTGTAATGGCGAAAAAGCCAAAGAAAAACACGACAGGCTTAACCCGAGCGCAGATTAAAGAACGTACAGAGGCTCATCCTTTGGCTGTTCCATTTCTGTGGTTAGGTAAAGAAAAAATAATCAAAAACTTTATCTTTGTACCGCTGTTTGGTTTAATATTCTTCTCATTGCTTGGGTTTAAATACCCATTGCATCATCCTGCGTCATGGGATTTTGCGTTTTCCTATACACTTATCGGCTTTGCCGCATATTCATTTGTCGTGCTGATGGCATGGCCATTGTTCAAGCTCCTTGCCCGAGATGAAAACTATTACGGGGAGGAAGATAATGATTAATTTTCTAACGTCTTTTAGCCCTGCCTTCATTTTGATCGCCGCAGGTATTGTCGCAGCCTTTACCCCACTTTATCAGGGACGTAAGTTTTTGATGATTGCCGCGCCAGCACTTGTACTTGTGCTGATAAATATTATGTATTTAAACGGCGACGCGGACGGCGCTCTCGGAGGCTATTTTCAAGTCGCAGGCATAGAACTGACGACGATTCGTATTGATAATATCAGTATTATCTGGGGTAATATTTTTGCCTTTGCTGGTATTTTAAACGGTATTTTTGGTTTACATGAAAAATGTAAAATAACCGATACAAGCGCGTTGATATATACAGGCGCAGGTCTCGGCGCTGTTTTTGCTGGTGATTTAATTACGCTGTTTATGTTTTGGGAATTACTGGCACTGTCGTCCGTGTTCATTGTCTGGCGTGGGGGTAAAGAATCTTATCCAGCTGGCATGCGTTATCTGGCCATGCATATTCTCTCGGGTGTGCTACTCCTCGCAGGTGCCGTGATTTACGGCAAAGCGACAGGGTCTTACGAATTTAACAATATCGGTATTGATGCTCCTGGCGGCAAACTCATGCTGCTTGCCTTTGGTATTAAGGCTGGTTTTCCATTCTTGCACAATTGGATTCAAGATTCGTATCCAAAATCGAGTGTTACAGGCACAGTAATTTTATCCGTGTTCACCACTAAACTTGCCATTTATGCATTATTGCGCGGGTTCGCTGGAACAGAAATTCTGATTTACATCGGCGGCGTAATGACCGTCTTCCCTGTGTTCTTTGCGGTGTTGGAAAACGACTTGCGTAAAGTATTGTCCTATTCACTAAACAACCAACTCGGCTTTATGGTCGCGGGTATTGGTATCGGTTCTAGTCTTGCGCTTAACGGCGTCGCGGCCCATGTGGTGGTTGATATCTTGTTTAAAGGCCTATTATTTATGAGCATGGGGGCCGTGCTTCACCGTGTCGGCACTGCCAAAGCTTCCGAACTTGGAGGGCTATTTAGAACCATGCCGTTAACAACATTATTTTGCTTGATCGGTGCGGGCTCTATTTCTGCCTTCCCGATGATGGGCGGGTTTATTTCAAAATCCATGATCATTGCGGCCATGTTCGAAGGGCATCATTATATTGTCTTTGGCATGTTGCTCTTTGCATCTGCCGGTGTGCTTGAACATAGTGGGATTAAAGTGCCGTATTTTGCCTTCTTCTCTCATGACTCTGGTAAACGGCCAAAAGAAGCGCCGTGGAATATGTTGGTGGCCATGGGCATTGCGTCATTCTTGTGCATATACCTTGCGTGGCCTTGGGGTGGCGAGTTCGTCGGCTTTAAGGGCCTATATGCCATGTTGCCACATGATACGACAACTGGAGCCGCGGAGTTCCATCCCTATACAGCAGACCATGTCGTGTTCCAGATGCAGTTGTTAATGGGGGCTATGTTTGCCTTTACATTCTTAAAACGCTTTGGCTGGTATCCACCAGAACGACGCGCACAGATATTAGACTTTGATTGGACATATAGACGTCTCGGCCTCAATCTCTTGAAATGGATTGATGCAATGTGGACACGCCTTGGTGCACTCATTATATATATGTTGAAAACAATGTTTGGTCGCATAGGGACGCGCTTGTATCATGTCTTTAGCCCCGCTGGTGCTTTAAGCCAAGCTGCGCCAAGCGGTATAGCCGCAGTCTTTACGGCCGCCATGCTGGCAGCATTGCTTTTAGGGGCGTATCTGTTCTAAGGTTCTTTTATTATGGAACAAAAAGAAAAAATCCTGGCGCTTGTTGCTGATATTGTATCTGCCTATGTAGGTAATAATCAATTGGCGCCAGAAGAATTACCGGCTCTTATCCAAAGCGTATATACGGGTATGGTCGACACGCTCCATGAAAATGATCCTCATAATGTGGAAAACTTGGTGCCAGCTGTTCCTGTGGAAGATTCCATCAACGATGATTATATTATTTGTCTCGAAGATGGTCAGAAATACAAATCATTGAAGCGACATTTACGCACTAAATTTGAACTCACGCCAAAAGCATATCGGGAAAAATGGGGCTTACCCACTGATTATCCAATGGTGGCCAAAAATTATTCAATTGAACGTTCCCGATTAGCCAAACGTACGGGGCTTGGTAAGTCAATATAAGTGCGATTTTCACGCTAAAAACATCCTTACACGACATTGAATCGGTTCCGATATAAAAAACGAGCCTTATCCTCGTTAAATGCGAGTTTATTTCGCTCTGACTCTTTTTATGCGTGTCCCAATCCGCATAGTAACGATTCATTAATCATTATATTATCCGGGGGGATTCACATGTTAGCAGGGAGAGCTTTGAGGCATCAAATCGTATTGCCTCAACAGCAATTTTTATACGATTACTGGCGTTCTAAATGCCGTAATGGCCGCTTACCCAGCCGCCAAGATATTGATCCCGCCGATATTTGTGAACAACTTCCAATGGTGAGTATTGTTGAAACTTGCGGTTTATCATCTACACTACGATTTAAATACAGGCTCGCGGGAACTGGATTTTGGGATATGTATGACGCTGAAATCACGGGCAAATACATTGATGAATTACCAATCGGAGATCGTCGTGAATATTGGCACCGTGTACTTATGCGTGTACGGGAACAAAAAAGACCGTCCGTAGGCATGACCCGCCCCGGAACGCCCTCCCGCTCACATATGGCACAGTTTTGGATTCGACTGCCATTGGCTGATGACGGCATTAATGTGACAATGATCCTCGGTTTTGATCTTTTGGTTAACCAATCAGAAGTTGTAATCGAACAGCACAACACTCAAAAATTGATTGCATAAAAACAATAGGTTAGAGTGCATTTTTTGTAAAAATAGGAATTTATTCACATATATTAATGTTTGAAGAGTAGGAATATAATCCTCACTCTGTATAGTCGTTTATAATACGCTCAGATAATGAGGAGTCGTAAGCGGTGAGAACTATGGATAATACCCAAATACAAAAAGAAACCATTTCTATCGATAAAATGGTGCGAAATAAGGCAGTTAAAGAAAGAGCTTTTAAAGATTTGGCGATAGCGCAACTTGTTGTCGCCGCCGTAGCGTTAGAGTTTGGAGTGTCAGGGGCGTATATTTTTAGTAAAACAAAAGGGCCTACCCACCTTAGCTTCGCACGGCAGGTTTCAATGTATTTATTACATACTCTCTATCAGATTAATTTGTCACGTGTTGCACGTTCATTTTCCCGCGACCGAAGCACGGTGAGTTATGCTTGTAATATTATTGAGGATTGCCGTGAGGATGTGTGTTTTGATGACAAAATCGTGCGATTGGAATCATTCCTGGGTCGCGAAGTGTTATTGGGAATGGGGGGGTAATTTGATGAGCACCACACAGTCAACACCGAAATTTTTAGAACCGAACCTCTTGTCTAGATTACGCAAAAATGACACCGTTATTATGAAATACGGACAGACATCTGATGTTTTTGTTGCACATGCAAGAGGTGATAAACGTAGTCGCCCTATTGCCTGGATAGAGGCGAGTACTATAAAAAAAATGATAGACGCAGGCGTGTTAAAGAAATTGTCAGGACATTCACACGCTACATCTGAAAAATATGTAGTTGTTTAATGTGTATATGTGTGCGCGTCATGTTGAATACGTGTGATCATTGCGTTGAGGCCATTCGCGCGTTGCATGGATAAATGCTCGGATAACCCCAATCTGCTGATGATTTCTTTTGCATCAATTTTTATGATTTCTTGCGGCGTGCGCCCAGAAAAAATTTCAATAACGATGGCAACAAGTCCTTTAACAATATGTGCATCACTATCCCCGCGATAGCTTAAAGACGTTGGAGCGGGGCTTGCCTGCGTAACAACCCAAACCTGACTTACACAGCCATTGACTTTGTTTTCGGCGTTGTGTTCTTCATCAGACAAAACTGTTAGGGCTCTTCCCATTTCAATAACATGCATATACCGGTCTTCCCAATCGTCAAGAAAGGCGAAGTCATCAATCATGTCTTGTATGTTTTGTGCATATACCATCCGCAGACACATAGAGAGCCAGATGAAATTCGGCAAGGAGAATGTGTGAAAAAGATCGGGTTAAGAGCCGTGATCTCTTTAACCTTTCGGCGTAATTAGGTGAGGTGTTCAAAATAGGTTTTCTCCTAACACGCGAAAAAGCTTACAATTATGTGCTAAATCGCATTGTTTAGTACGTAAACTTGTTCATACTTGAACATGAAATAATGAGGCATATTTTGGAATTTAGTCGTAATCATGGATTAGCACTCAGCAGTCTATTTTGGATATGTGCAGTACTTGCCGCATTCGCCGCAGGCCTATGGAGTGGTATGCCATTTAGCCAAACTTGGATTTTTGCACTTGTCGGTATTTCACCCGCTTTAATCAGTATCCTGCTTTGGCCTTACGGCCACCGTGAATGGGCCCAAGCTATTATCATTTTAATATGGATCGCCTTTGCTATATTTGCATGTTTTGCTACGGGGTTTTTCCCCATGGCACTTGTGTTTTTGTGTGCCCCCTTATCTGCGGCTCTGTTCGAGCGTGAAAAGGTTGTCGAGGCATTATTGTTAAGCGCCTTATTTGCAGCTGTTGTTTTCTTCGCAGAAAAATTTGGTTATGCCCCAACCCCAATTGCTAATGCTTTGCAAATTGGATGGGCTAATTTGGCGGCTGGCGGGGCCGTTCTGGCATTTCTTGTTGGCGCTATGTATTTTGCATCAAGTCATGAAAATGATGTTGTTATTGATGACGACACAGCCGCAAAACTGGATTTTGCAAATATATATCCAGGCATGGCGCTTAAATTTGCAAAAGACGGTATGCTTGTATTTGCGACAGACCGTGCCGTTCATGCCTTTGGCCTGCAAGATAAAGATTACAACCATATTACGCTTGCCGATTTAGGGTATATGGAAAATGAACGTCAGTTTTTTAATGCACGCGCAAATAATGCGGTCATGTCAGACGTTGAAGACATAAATGCTAATGTCTATTATGATGTAGAACTTGTCTCACAAGACGATGGTACAACATATGCATTTGCCTCTGATTGTTCTGACCTTGTGAATAAGCTTCAAAAACTGGAAGAGGCGCAGGTAAGTGCGGCGAAGAATGCTGCGGACAAAACGCTATTTTTTGCTGGCGTTAGTCACGAATTACGGACGCCGCTCAATGCGATTATTGGGTTTTCTGATATGATGCGCTCTCGTTTGTTTGGCCCGTTGCCGGGTAAATATGCGGATTACGCCAACCTTATTCACGATAGTGGTCAGCACATGCTTGATCTTATTGGGGATGTTTTAGATATGTCTAAAGTCGAAGCAGGGAAATACGAGCTGAACTATGACCGTTTTGATATGGGAGACGTGATCCGTTCTAGTTTGAAAATGGTGCGACCTTCTGCTGACGCTGCCGAACTTACCCTTGCTGTAGATATTGAAGTGAATACAGATTTACTTATCAGTGCAGATCGTCGTGCGGTGCGCCAAATTTTATTGAACCTGCTGAGTAATGCAATTAAGTTTACGCCTAAAGGTGGACGCATTCTCGTGAGCGCAAAAATCGTAAATGATGTTATGAACCTAAGTGTAGAAGATAATGGCACAGGCATGAGCGCTCAAGACCTTGAAAACATCGGAACGGCATATGTACAGGCCGATAATGCAATGCATATAGACGCGCGTGGGAGCGGTTTAGGTTTGTCTTTGGTGAAGAACCTTGTGGCCTTACATGGTGGGCGTACGGTTTTGAACTCGCAGCCTGACCAAGGAACGACTGTCGATATCTATCTCCCAATCGACAAAATAGAAACGTTTTAGAACGCGCAAACTCTTGTTCTAGGTGAGCAGGTTTTTAATGTCCGTACTGGACAGGAGAGTGCGTATCTTTGCGATGGCTTGACCCGATAACATTCATGATAAGAAATACGCTGATAAGAATAAGCATCAGCCAAAAAATCCGACTATTACTCATATTCTCTATCCATGCCTTGGCTTGATTTGGCTTCCAGACTTTCGCACCAAAACCAGTGATACTTGTTTTAAGGCCAAGAATTTTTGTAGAAAGGGATGCACTCGAAGAGGATGCAAGTGTACTCATCGCTCTTAAGTTTAATGTGTGTCCTGTTTGATTTTCACTTTTTCCCATAATTTTAGGTGTGGACTTTAAATGTGGTGTTGGAATGATGTTTGCGGCAGTCATTGTCTTTTTCTCGCGCAGGGTCGTTGCCTCTAAATAAGTATATTTGTTTGCAGGGCGGGAATGCCCTGCTAGCAACGCCTTGGGCATGAATTTATTTCCAATTTTGCTCAGGCGTCCTTGGAATGCGAACAAGCTGTGTTTCGCCCGTAGGGGCAAGCTTGCTTTGCGCGCATTATCTTGATTTTCATTTGGTGAATAGCTGGAGACTTGCGCCATAAGCATGGCATTTTTATCCCATCTCGCGACACTCCCTTGTAGTGCGTCCCAATAGGATGTTTGCGAAAGTGTTCGCATAGCTTGAGCATAATGTGATGGTTTCGTTGATGTAATAATACCCAATATTCGGCCTTGCCCATAGGGAGACGGAAACAAAGATGCTACGCCACCAGAATGAATACGCGTCGTCGCATTGTTTTGGCGGGCCGCAATTTGGAAAGCTTTCTGAGCATCTGCCGAAGCTTGCTGCATGAATTGTGATGATTGACGAATATTGACGCCCGCATAGGACTTGCCGCCAATGGCTTGTTTTAACGCGCTTGGTGCGCTCGCATAAAGTTGTGCATCCAGTTTTACATTTGGGCCAATAATAAGAATGTCTTGATCAAAACCCATGTCTGTCGGGAGAGCGTTTATATAATTTGCATTAACCCATTGTGGACCAAATTGACGGGCCGCAAATGCAAGAAAATGTAAAGTTGCCGCGCGGTCTTTAGCGCGTTTTGCTGTTAAATAAAGACTGGTTTGTGTGACGGTTTTATTTGTAAGCGTATGTACAGACTGTCGAAAAGGCGCACCACTTGAAACGAGTCGGCTAAGATCAGATTTTGGCGTAGGTGTTGACACTGTCAAAACAAATTTGGATTGAGGGCTAACGGTAACACCGGGTGTTGATGTATCGATCGCGCACGGTTCCAGTTCTTGTGTCTGGGCATGCTCCGCATTATATACGTATTCTGGGCTAACGGACAACTGATTGCCAGACGGTCGCAGCATGCCTTGCGTAATATTAAAGGACACTTTTTTTGTTTTTTTATTGAGATATGTATAGCCTAGCGGTTGATCATTTAAGGAAACGCGCAAGATAGATTTCGCATTGGTGTTGGGGTTTGTTCCAATTTGCAAGGTCAGTTCACCTGAACTGGCAATCGCGTCTTCCACATTAAAATTGAGGACGCCAGGATGTGGGTTCCATGTCGGTGAAATACTAAGGCTACCAATGTCAGAAAGTTATAGCGAGAATTCTTTAAAACGGGTTTCTTTTGTAAACTCGCATTTGCGTAAAGTTCAAACAATGCGGTACTATTCGTACGTCCACTTGACAGATGATGACTTGCAAAGGCTTTGGTTAGTTTCATGAGTTGTTTCTCATTCGGCGCTGCGAGGATCAGTTTTGGACGTAAACCTGAATCCACAAACACAAGAGACATATTGTCCTTCAACATGCTTTTACTCTTTACGTGTGCGCGCAATTGTGAGTGCGTACCTGCTAGGACAACAAAGTCGGCATTTGTTTGCGTAAATTGAAATTGAGGTTGCTTAAATGTGCGCAAGGCTATGCCTTGCGCCAATATGGCTTCTAGTGCGTAAGCTTGCTCGCCTTTTGCAATGATTGCTATGCGTTTTGGCGACGTCATTGGGTGGGCAAGGCGTGGTTCTATCTCCGAAATTTGTAACTTGCGGTCACGTGAATGTACGCGCGCCACTAGTTTTGA
>NVXK01000014.1 GCA_002733905.1 Robiginitomaculum sp.
TGCTGATCTCAACCGTGTCGATGTAAATGATCTGAAAGCATTCTTTAAACGTTGGTACGGCCCTAACAATGCGGTCATTACTATTGGCGGTGATTTTGATCGCGCCCAGACCCTTGATTGGGTGGTGAAGTATTTTGGTTCAATCCCGCGTGGTCCAGACGTGCAAGATATTGAGAAGACCAAGGTTACATTGGATAAAGACCGTTATGTATCTCTCGAAGATAATATCACACTGCCATTGATACAAAAATCATGGCCAACCGTTTATGCGCGGCATGAAGACGAAGCGCCTTTGGATGTCCTGATGCAAATTATTGGCTCTGGTAAAACTTCGCTCCTTTATCAGAATATGGTCAAAAACGGCTATGCAGTGCAAGCCAACGCAGGTCACGGGTGTTCAGAGCTATCTTGTACATTCACGGTTACAGCCTTGCCAAGTCCAGCAAAGGGAAAGTCTTTGGCAGATTTGGAGGCAATTATTTCGGAGACCTTTACAGAGTTTGAAAGTCGTGGTGTCATGCAGTCTGATTTAGACCGCATGAAGATAGGTATCCGCAAAAGCTTTATCTATGGCCTTGAAAGCGTACATGGCAAAGTTTCAAAGCTGGCTTATTGGGAAACCTTTGGTAACAATCCAAACTTGGCACAGGCCGAACTTGACCGGTACGAAGCTGTTACGTCTGATGATGTCATGCGTGTTTATCACCAATATATTAAAAACAAACCAAGCGTCACGATGAGCGTCGTACCGAAGGGCCAAATGCATAAAGTGGCCAAAGCTGACAATTGGTGGCCGACAAAACGCGCATTGCCGCAAAGCTCAAACCAGAGTGCATCAATCGTGCAAGCTGATATTGTCGATAACTTTGATCGTTCCGTACAGCCCGCATCTGGAGCCATACCAACTGTAACCGTGCCAACCCTATGGCATAGTAAGCTTGATAACGGTATTAAGGTCTCTGGCAGTGTCTCTACAGAAATCCCAACAACAGCGATTACTATTCGCATGAAGACTGGACAAAAGGACGAGCCAATTGACAAGCTTGGTCTGGCGAGCCTTACAGCGGCTATGATGGGCCAAGCCTCTAAAAACACGAGTGCAGAAGATTTGACGACCCAGTTACAACTCCTCGGGTCATCCGTTGGGTTCGGGGCAGGGACGAACAGCACGGTTTTGTCTATCTCTTCATTAAGCGAGAACCTTGATGCAACCCTAGAGATCGCGCGTGAGAAGCTTATGGAGCCAGGATTTAAGCAAGAGGATTTTGATCGTCTGCAAAACAATATGCTTGAAGGTATTCGGTCCAGTAAAAAGAAAGCTACAGCCAATGCAGGCAGTGCATTGTCGCTACTGCTCTATGGCCGTGATAATGCCTTTGCCTATCCAGGTTCAGGTTTAGAAAATACCGTCTCCAAACTGACATTAAATGATGTGAAGCAATATTATAAAGACCATTACTCAGCTTCTATCGCAGAGATTATTACAGTGTCTGATTTGTCTAAATCCGATCTGACCGAAAAACTGTCTATCTT
This sequence comes from Robiginitomaculum sp., assembly GCA_002733905.1. Classification (GTDB taxonomy): domain Bacteria; phylum Pseudomonadota; class Alphaproteobacteria; order Caulobacterales; family Maricaulaceae; genus Robiginitomaculum_A. Next base: position 1,534 of record NVXK01000014.1, read on the forward strand.
TAATGATTGGCAAAAGACACCGGTTAAAACCGCAGACATTAAACCCTTCCCGAAACTTGCAGGCGGAACGTTGTATCTAATTGACAAACCGGATGCCGCTCAATCTGAAATTCGTATTGCAAAACGCTCACTGACATATGATGCAACCGGAGAAAACTACCTTACTAAGCTTATGGCCTATCCATTAGGAGGGGCATTTAACTCGCGCATTAATCTAAATTTGCGTGAGGACAAAGGGTATACTTACGGTGCGCGTGCTGGCTTTAGCGGCGGTAAATATGCGGGTAGTTTTGGCGCGTCCGCAGGCGTTAAACGAGATGCCACCAAAGACGCCATAGTTGAGTTCTTCAAAGAAATCGATGATTTTGCTAAAACAGGCATGACCCAAGAAGAACTCGACTTCACCAAGTCTGCCAAGGGGCAAAAGGATGCGGGCGCATATGAAACCGCACGTCAAAAACTAGGCCTGATCGGGCATTTGCTAAACTATGATCTATCAGAGGACTACAAGATCAAACAAAAGGAAGTCTTGGAAGGGCTGACAGTTGCAGACACAAAACGTCTCGCGCGGGAGCATCTCAATTCCAATGACATGATCATCGTCGTGGTCGGGGACAAGGCTAAAATCTTAGATGATCTCAAAACCCTACCTTACACAATCGTAGAAATTGATGAGTTAGGCCGTGTGAAATAGCGATCCCTCGTCGCTCATTCGCACCTAACAATGCGGGTCATTTAGGGGCGCGAAATGACCCGCATTTAGACTTTAAAAGAGTTTTAAATTGATAAAAAAAGAATAGCCTTGGTTTCCCACCTTCAAAAAAGCCAAGGCACGTTGGAAGTGTAACGAGTGAGACGGTCCACATGCCGTCAACCTCGTTACACTTCCAACAAAATAATATGATTATTAATCCAATCCCCTTTTTGTAGTACGAGTTTTATGGCCGCAGGTTTAGATAGACTAGATATTAAAATATTGGATGTCATCCAGCATGATGCGAGCCTGAATTCTCACGCAATTGGAGAGCGGGTCGGCCTGTCTTCTTCGCCCTGTTATCGGCGTGTAAAACGCATGGAGGATGATGGGGCTATGCCCCGCTTGATAAATCAAGTCACGTCAATGGCATCTACTCAAAATACATAGATAGGCCGAGTGGGAAATACGCAATTATCGAACGGGCCAAAGATTTTACCCTTGTCCCGTGGCGAGACGTGCTCGAGCGTAATCGAGGCAAGGCAGTATCGGGGATCATTCGCAATGGGAATGTATCGTGGACTTTGGGCAAAGGGCGAGGGGTATCGTAACGTCTTGAAGTGGAGGCAAAGCTGACGTTAAGTCCCGCTACGAGAACTTGTTGCTGGGCCAGTCCGGACGCCTAGTTCAGCTCGGGGCACTATACCAAGAATTTGCTTGTATTTTGGAATCTTAACTCCTTAGGTTATTGTTGATGCTTTTAACTTCTTAGGCTATTGTTGGTGCTTTAAAATCCCACCTTCACTCTTCTGAGAGAGATAACTCTATGAATGACTTAATTATACCATCATCTCTCTCTCAAGCACTTAAAGCTGGAAAGATTATATTATTCTTAGGTGCTGGCGCTTCCATGGAGGCAGTGAGTGCATGTGGCGGTAAGCATCCACCTTCTGGCGGGCAACTGACTAAGATTCTATCTGAAAAATTTTTAGGTCGAGTGATTCCCGACATGAGTTTGATGAGTATGGCGGACCTGTGCACTAGTAAATCAAGTTATACTGCTGTCGCAGAAACTATCAGAGATGAGCTCAAAAAGTACAAAATATCGGATGCTCACAAACTAATACCAAGTTTCAAATGGCACACAATCGCAACCACAAATTACGATACCTTTATTGAAGATGCGTATGGAGAACACCCGTCGCCTTTGCAAAATGTTCTTCCTTTTGTGAAGGACAACCAACCAATAGAGAGTAGAATTTCAAGCACTCCCAACCCTCTTGTACTGTTAAAATTACATGGCTGCGTTGACCACGCTTATGATAAAGAAGTGCCTTTGATTCTAGATCCGTCGCACTACGAAACATACGCAAATGGACGCAGGCGACTATTTTCACGTTTGGAAGACTTTGCTCACGAGATGCCATTACTGTTTATCGGGTATCAGCTCGGAGACCCACATATATTATCGATTGTACGAAGGTTAGAAAAAGACGGTAGTCGTCCAGAATGTTTTGTTGTCGCGCCAAACGTGGATGAGGATGTCAAATCCCATTGGGCGAGCAAACGCATCACGTGCATAGACGCTAGGTTTGGTGAATTTATAAAGAAACTCGATAGCACTATTCCCGCCGCCGCAAGAAATTTGCATGGGTTGATACCCAAAGACAGTCTGCCCCTAACCAAACATTTTCGAGTAAACACTCCTCCAAGTGATGAGCTATTTAAAAGCCTTGAAACCGATTTAAAGCACATTCATGCTTTGATGGTTGTTCCTGAACAAACCCCGAAAAACTTTTACAGGGGTTTTGATGTTGATTTTGGAGGTATCGCTGCAAGTCTTGACGTAGATCGTAGAGTTTCCAGCGATATAATACTAACTCTCATCGATAGAATTGGTGTCAATGGGGTGGAGCTAAACCTGTTACTGGGGGCAGCAGGCTCGGGTAAATCCACAGTATTGAAGCGAGTAGGTTGGGATATTTCACGAGATTTTGACACGCCTGTTTTTTGGCTAAATGATGGCGGTTTTCTCCATTTTAAAACTATCAAGGAAATTTTCAATCTGACAGGTAAGCGCATTTATCTACTGGTCGATAACGCCACCAATTGTGTCGAAGAAATAACTTCGATTTTGGACAAGGCTTTGGAGTTCAGTGTCAATATAACTATTCTTGCAGCGGATAGAACTTCAGCTTGGAATACAACTGGTGATGAAATCGAGAATAAATACCGTGGTGATGTTTTCACATTGGGGCAGCTTAATACCAAAGAGATTGATGGCTTACTTGCTAAATTAGGTAAATACTCTGCGTTAGGGGTCCTTTCTGCATTCTCACCCGAAGAACAAAAACAAGCCTTTCTCGATGCGGACAGGCATCTTTTGGTAGCACTGCACGAGGTTACTCAAGGTAAGCCATTTGAAGAAATACTCATGGATGAGTATCAGTCTCTTACACCATTTAAGGCACAGCAACTTTATCTGGACATATGCACGCTTCATCAATTTAACGCAAAAGTACGTGCAGGGTTAATTAGTAGAGTTTCAGGAATCCCGTTTTCCTTATATCAGGAAGAGTTTTTTAAGCCACTGGAAGATGTAGTGCTCGTTCAAACAAACAAATATACGGGTGAGCACGAGTATATGGCTCGACACAAAAGAGTTGCATCTTTGGTTTTTAAACAAGTTTTTTCTGAAGATGGAGATAGGGTAAAACAGTTAGTGCGTCTCATTGAAAGTTTAGATGAAGGTTACGAGTCTGATAGGCGTGCGTTAAATGCACTGATTAAAGGTAAAAACATCGTAGATCTAATCGGTAATGTTGATGCAGGTAGAGAAGTTTACGACTGCATCCTCAATCTTTTAGGACAGCGTTGGTACATTTTTCATCAAAGAGCAACATTCGAATTGAAACATAGATATGGTTCGTTAGATTTAGCAGAGGCATCGGCACTTCAAGCACTTGAAATTGAGCCTAACAGGTCAGCTGTTCAGCATACGCTCGCTGAAATATCTAGACGCAAAGCTTCACTTGCCAAAACCAAAACCCAAAAAGAATTCTATAGAAATCAAGCACGAAAGAGACTGTCTAAAATTAAGAGTACGCGGTCAGGACACGCAGAAAGTTCTATGTGTAAAATTATGCTTGATGAGCTTAAAGACTTGGCTGCCGAAACTGATTTGAACAATGAGAATTCTGTTTCTGAGTTAGTTGAAAAAAGTAAAATGGTAAGACAAAAAATAGATAAGGCTATAAACAACTATCCATTAGAGGTGGATTTTCAAAAACTGAGATCTAATTTTTTCATGATATTGAAGGAAAGTGCAAAAGCTAAACAAGCCTTAGAGAAGGCATGGGCTCTTTCTAAGAATGGCTCTGGCGTCTCCATGCAGCTCGCCCGCGTCTACTTGAACGAGAACGACGTAACTAAAGCTGAAGAAATTCTGATCGAAAGCCTTCAAGAAGTACCTGATGATTCAATGCTAAATCTGGAAATGGCAAGATTAATTATCGAGCATAAACTAGATATTGACAAAGCAGGACTATATCTGTCTCGTTCTTACCGAAGTAGTGATAAAAATTATCAAGCCAGATATCTCCACGCGCAATATCTAATACTGTTCAGTGAGCCAGAGAGCGCGGCAGAATTATTTACTCAAATTGACGAATTTGCGCCCAGAGGTTATTTATCTAAGTACCAATCTGAACAGACGCCTCTAGCGAAGAGACTAGGCACCATTGATGGACGAGTAATCACAAAGCAAGCAAGTTTTGCTTTTGTGAGCACTCCGAAGTACCCAGAGAACATATTTGTTAGCTCTGCTTTGTATTCTACTTCAGAATGGGACAAAGTAAAAATTAACTCAAAAATGAGTTTCACAATTGGCTTTACCAGGCAAGGGCCGGTCGCTCATACGGCAATAGAAAAGTAATTTGATCTCTTTATCACCATTCTATTTTTCCTCAGGACGAAAAAACATTTCTGAATCTCTTGTTAAGCCGCGTGACTAAGGTCGGCTTTGGGGAAAATATACCAACTAAGGATGTTCATATTTGAGGGGTTTTTGTTATCCTTTAATAAGAAAAGACCTTATTAAAGGATAAAGGCGACGTATTTCTGTTCGGAAGGTTTCGTTTTTTTTGAGCGAATGCGTGATCATTCTTCGATAGGTGGGAATATCAATCTAAATAGTATTTACGCATGATTTTGGTGGTGATATAATTTTCGAAAACCTGAGGTTTTTACCCGCTTGCTCATCTAGTCGTGAGGGGAATAGCATTGTAGTTTTTAGAATTTAGCGGCCATATATGTCAAAACCCTGTTCCAATTCATCTATAAGCGTTCAGCAAATAGAGAGGGGGCTTTGTATTCTCGTTCGGGTTATTGAAAAGCATGGGGATGTGTATTGGCCGATCTTTGAGCGGTTGGAACGCGAACTTGAGGTCAGGAAAACAATGCAATCACGAATGTCTCCGTTTAAACGGGTTTCAAAGTTTGAATAAGGCTATCTGGTACATCGTGCGCTATTTTCAGCAATTCAGTCTGACGGTATTCTAATGAACCACCATCGCCGTATGAGGGGCGAGAATTCTTATGCCCCATGAGCAAGCACCTCAATCCATAATCTAAGCCTGCTTCCAGCATACGTTTTTCAAACGAATGACGGAACGAATATACGCGGTGATCTTTGGTAGGCAACAAACCTCTGATCCGAAAGGTTTTCATGAGGGAAGATGAAAGCAGACTGCTTTTATCTTTATAGTGTGCAAAGCCGTTAGGGGCTCGTTTAAACGCTTCTAGTGAAATGCCTACAAGGGGAATGTCTCGGACCGCTGAATTTGACTTTAGCTGACGATTTGTACTGGGGCGAATTCTTATATGAGGGACTTTGTGATCCAGCATTATATTTTCCGGCAATATATTGGCGATTTCACTGGGGCGGCACCCCGTTTCTATCAAGCAATATACGATTAGGCGCGCCTCTTCATTTAGCCCGTCAAACGCGCAAGGCCGCAATATTTTTGTTCTTATCCATTCGTTTTCAAACGGAGGGATATCTTTATATACACTATCGTTGAAACGTAACTTTCGAAACGGGTTTTCTCTACTTTCATCACCTTCATATTCCCAATAAACACGGTAGAGTTTCCGCATATTGCCTAAATCTCGGTTAGCCGTATTCGGGTTCATCGTCTTTTTATCCTTTTGGGGTTTAAGACGTTCTGCCCACCAATTATAGAACTCACGCGCATGTTTTCTGGTGATTTGATCCATAGGCAGATCCCCAAACTTGGCGGTAAAGTTATTCACGGCCCGTTGCTTTGGTTTGAACCATTCGCGGCGTTGGGCGATTGATTTACCGTGTAGATCGCCAATGGATAATTCTTTTGTATATAATTTGAATGCTTCGGTAATCGTCGGAGCTGCAGGTTTTACGCCGCCAAGTAAGGCTTCGGCCTCTTGGCCATTATGATCAGGCTGTCGGGCGACTTCTGTCAGTCTAAGCAGTAATTCGCTTAGTTGGCTGATATCGGCAAGTTCTGCGGCAGGGGAATAAATAAAGCCGCGTGCCATGGCTCTTTGTTTTGCAGACTTGTAACGGCTTACGGCAATTCGTGGCCTGTCGGTGTGGTCCGCACTGTTGTCGTTGGCATTTGCGCTTGACAGCGTGGCCCAATATTGATCGTCAGCTTCGGCCAATGCGTCACGTCGATGTCTCGCGACTTCAAGAGAGGAGGTGCGCAGGGCAGTGCGAATAGTTATGCGTGTATCAAGGTGGGTGTAGGGCGCTGGCACTCTTCGCACGTAATGCCAACGTTCATTTCGGTTTTGTAAATATTGGTTTAGGCGTTTCATATGCATTAGACTGTACCACGTTTTGTTACACAATTTGTTACACAAAAATCGAATAATTGAAGAGAAACGTGATCTCATGGGAGAAAAGTATAGACTTTTCAATTACTTATGTGTTTGTGAGATGAGTATAATGGTGCCCCCACACGGACTCGAACCGCGGACCCCCTGATTACAAATCAGGTGCTCTACCAGCTGAGCTATAGGGGCGAAGACATGTATGTCTTAGCGAGGTGGGTGTTACTGTGCCTAAAAGGAAAATGCAAGCCTGTATGTGCATTTTTCTTAAATTATTTAGGGAAAGATTTCATTCCTGTATTTTTCCTAAATATGCCTGTGATTTGGTGTGGTCTCACAATGGGTTAGGTTTTTCGGCGAAAGAAACTGAGAACTGCGCCGATGAAAATATATCCAACGAGGGTGTGCCCCAGGCCGATTTTAAATGAGAGGACTGAGCCGTTTTCATAAAGAACTGCGTAGGCACTGATGGGGATCGCAATGAGGAGGGCGGTGACGGCACTGACCTTTATGCTTGTGATCAGGCGTGAGGCATTGGCGTGATTAAGGACATAGGCTAGCCCTAACACTTGAAAGAGGGAGATGAGCAGTCCCCAAATGAAAAACATAGGGCCTAATGCGTCCATGCGGGCTTGGGCTATTTCTTCTGTTATGCCCGTTGCGGTCATCCACATTTCGCCAAAAAGGGCGCTGAACCAGACAAAGCCGATCATATAAAAACCGATTGTCGCAAGTAAAATTCCGAGAAGGCTTGTGTTGAAAATTTTTGGCATATGCATCCCTTATCATTTTGTACTTCCGTGAAGACGTTGCGTATAACATTTTTAGAGGGTCTGGGCAATGTTGGCGGTAAAAGGGAGTGGGGGCGACCAAGAATGTCGGTGGCTTTCCTTTGTATATTTTCTTTGTTGCTTGATACTGGTGGGTAAATGTATAGAGAAGCTAAAAACTATAGGAATATTATGTCTCGTATCCTGATTACATCTGCGCTGCCTTATATTAATGGGGTGAAACATTTAGGTAATTTGGCGGGCTCTATGTTGCCTGCGGATGTGTATGCGCGCGCTATGCGTTTACTGGGGCATGAAGTACTTTATATATGTGCGACGGATGAACACGGGACGCCTGCGGAATTGGCGGCGCAAGAGGCGGGGATTACTGTCTCTGAATATTGCGATAAAATGCATGCGGCGCAAAAGGGTGCAGGTGAAAATTTCAAGCTGAGTTATGATTATTTTGGGCGCTCATCCACGCCAAGCAATCACGTGCTGACCCAGCATTTCGCCCATAGATTAGAGGCCGAGGGCTTGATTGAGGAAAAAATTTCGCAACAAGTCTATTCCGTAGATGATAAGCGTTTTTTGCCCGACCGTTTTGTCGAGGGGACATGCCCGACATGTGAATATGAAAGTGCGCGGGGCGACCAGTGTGATAATTGTGGGCGTTTGCTTGACCCTATCGATTTAATCAATCCGTATTCAGCCGTTTCTGGCTCAAAGAATGTAGAAATTCGTGATACCAATCATTTGTATTTGCGCCAGTCTTTGATGGCTGACCGCTTGCGTGTGTGGATTGACAAAGCCCAAGGCTGGCCTGCGCTTGCGAAATCAATTGCGTATAAATGGCTTGATGAGGGCTTGCGCGATCGTTCGATTACGCGCGATTTGAGTTGGGGCATCCCTGTGGCACATGAAGGCAAAGTGCGCGAAGGTTTTGAAGAAAAAGTATTCTATGTTTGGTTTGATGCGCCGATTGAATATATTGCGGCGACGCAGGACTGGGCGGCTGAGACTGGCAATGATTGGGCGCGTTGGTGGCGCACAGATAAGGGCGCGGATGATGTAAGCTATGTCGAATTTATGGGCAAAGATAATGTGGCCTTTCATACGCTTTCATTTCCAACGACAATTATTGGTTCTGGCGAGCCGTGGAAACTTGTGGACAAGCTGAAAGCCTTTAACTGGGTGACATGGTATGGCGGTAAATTTTCTACGTCGCAAAAACGCGGTGTGTTTATGGACCAAGCGCTGAGCATTGCGCCGTCTGATTATTGGCGTTGGCACTTGATTGCGAATGCGCCAGAGGGTTCGGACGCGGGCTTTACGTTTGAAGATTTTCAAGCGCGTATTAATTCTGATCTTGCCAATGTTCTTGGTAATTTTGTCAATCGTATTACGAAATATGCGGGTGGTAAATTTGAGGGTAAAGTGCCTTCTCAAGATGAATTCAGTGGCGCTATATGGGGCGAGGCGGAAGATTGGATCGTTAGTGAATTGTCTACGCGTCTTCCAAAATTAATTGAGTATTATGAAGCTATGGAGTTTCGTAAAGCGGCGAGCGAGACCCGGGCAATCTGGGCGGCTGGGAATGAATACCTTACCCAAGCTGCACCGTGGACGCATTATAAAACGAATATAGATCAGGCTGCGATGGGGACGCGCATTGGGCTTAACCTTGTGGCGTTGTTTGGCATTTTGGCGCAACCGATTATTCCTGACGCCGCAGAAAAAATATTGAGCGCATTGAATGTTCCCGAAGGCAATCGCACATGGAATTTTGTTGGTGAAGATGCGGATTGGAAAACTGCGGTTACAGATATTCTCGATGCACTTCCTAAGGACCATGCTATCAGCGCGCCCGATGTTCTTTTTGCGAAAATCGAAGATGGGGATGTGGCAGAATGGATCGCACGTTTTGGCGGTGCTGAAGCGTAAAAGTGTTCATATTTCTTTGGTATTAGAATAGTATCTTTATTTGTTAAAATACCTTGTTTCTAAATGCTTGTGTCTATAGACACGCGTTTCCATGTTCAGTTAAGGAGGCGCATATGGGGTTTATTGAAGCAATTAAGTCATTTTACAGCCGGTACACGGATTTTTCTACGCGGTCGTCTCGTTCAGAATATTGGTGGGTACAACTTTATTATATTTTAGCAGTTATTGTCTTGTTTGTTGTGCTGGGCATCCCTTCTTTTTTGAGTAGTGGATCAGAGGTCTCCGGTGCCCAAGTTTTAGGCTGGTTTTTACCTATAGCTTTGTTCCTTTTGATAAATATTATACCGATGTTGGCCCTCACAGTGCGTCGTTTTCATGATCAAGATAAATCGGGTTGGATGTTTTGCCTGAATTTTATTCCCTATGTTGGTGGATTTGTTGTTTTCGTCTTTATGTTGCTTAAAGGTAGCTATGGCCCTAATCGTTTCGGCGAAGATCCATTGGGGAATTATGAGGACATCTTTGAATAAAGAGTAGAGCATACGATTTTGTAAAATTTTAATATCTGTACATTGCAGTTAAGAAGCGGTATTAGAATGGTAATATTAAATGTAAAAGAAAGAGATACATTATGGGGTTTGTAGAGGCAGTAAAGTCAGGGTATTCAAATTACCTTAATTACAAGGGGCGTGCGTCTAGGTCAGAGTATTGGTGGTTTTCACTTTTCTTTATGGGTGTTTACATAATATTAGTTTCATTGACTGCGGCTGTTCCTGCTCTGGCTTTTTTAGCTGGTGCGTTTTATTTAGGCAGTCTTATCCCGTTCATTATGTTGGCGATCAGACGTATGCATGATAGCGATCATGCAGGCTGGTTCTGCCTCATTCCGTTATATAGTCTTTACCTTGCGATTATAAAGGGCACTGATGGGCCAAACCGCTTTGGCGATGACAGCGTTGGCGCAGTATTTGATTAAGCAATATATCTCGAATATATCAAAATATAGTACCGCCTTTCGGGGCGGTATTTTTGTATGGGCGTGACACGTTAAAATTGCCTTGCGAAACAAGATGTGGAAACTATACTGCGTGTGTAAAAGAAAATTAGGGAGAGATTTATGTTGAATTTATTATTTTCGCCAAAAGGGCGTGTGAACCCGCAAGAATTTATGCGCGGTGTATATATTATAACTGGGCTGATGGTCGTGATCGGGCTTTTGCCGTTGCTTAACCCAATGCTGGCTATTGTTGGCATGGTCGGCATTTTGCTTATTTGGTGTTGGATTGCATTGTGTGCAAAGCGTTTTCACGATTCTGGTAAAACTGGGTGGCTCGCGCTTGTTGTTATTATCGGGTTCTTTATTGGTTCGTATTTTTTAGGTCAGTTCATACAGGCAACATTTGCGGGTGATGCTATGGCCGCGTATGAGGCTCAAGTAAAAGCTTTCGCTGAATCTGGTGACACTGCAGGTATAATGGGGCTTATGACTGGTGATGGTATGAAGAGTATCGTAAGAAAAACGGCTATTCCGAGTGCTGTTGGTACAGTAATTCTTAGTCTTGCGCTTGCTTTTGTTGTTAACAAGCTTAGCCCACACGACCCTGAAGAAAATCAGTACGGCCCTGCTGGTTCTGTTGGCAATACTTTCGACTAAATTTTGCACGTCTAAATGTGAATATATAGAAGGCTGGCTCTCGGGAGTTGGCCTTTTTTGTGTGCTATATAAATGTTGAAATGCAATTGCGTTTCGTCCTGTGTTACTGATATTGAGTAGGGGGGTGAATCGACAGTTGTGAAAACGGGACGCGGGAAACAGTTTGTGAATTTCAAATCGAAATCTATACTGCGTGTGTAAAAGAAAATTAGGGAGAGATTTATGTTGAATTTATTGTTTTCGCCACAAGGGCGCGTGAACCCGCAAGAATTTATGCATGGTGCGATTGTTCTTATTGTACTTGCCGCTGCTGTAAGTCTTTTGGAACTGGTCAATTCTAGTTTAGCGCTAATACTTGGTTTTGCTTCTATGGTCACATATTGGTGTTGGATTGTATTGTGGATTAAGCGCTTTCACGATACAGGAAAATCAGGATGGATGTCCCTTGTACCAATACTGATTTGGTCTATTCTCATCTCTATTGGTTTCTTTATGGTACTCATCAATGTAATGGCTGGTGTGGCCGCAGACGTTGGCGACGGACAGGACTTTATGGCGCTGATGGAATCTATGTCAGAAATGGGGCCCGAAGGCATAAAAAAAACGGTCATTCCGCTGACCCTTGTTGGTGTTGTGGTGAGCGGCTTTGTAGCGTTTGTTGGTAATAAAATGATCACACATGATCCAGAAGAAAACCAGTTTGGTTTTGGCGATGATGTTGGAAGCACTTTCGATTAAGTTTTCGTATTTTAACTGGTGATTATATGAAAGGCTAGCTTTGTAGGAGTTGGCCTTTTTTTTTGCGTAAATTTCGGGCTATATTTATTGGTGTGTTTACAATTACTTCTTTTTTTTGAGTGTATAGGGAGGTAGGTGCATATGTAAATTAAAGTTGGGGAGAGTGTGATGCAATTTTCTGAGAGCGTTAAAACCTGTTTTAAAAAATACGTTGTTTTTCGCGGCAGGGCGTCGCGTTCTGAGTTTTGGTGGTTTACACTTTTTACATCTATAGCCTCATTGGCATTATCTTTTATCGAGACCGTTGTGTTTAGTGATACGCTTGGGAACATAGAGCCTTTCGGGGCGGTATTTAGCCTTGCAACGATATTGCCAACAATTGCGGTAGGTGCGCGCCGATTACATGATGTTAACCGATCAGGCTGGTGGCAATTATTTCCTATCGTGCCCGGCATTCTTATGGGCGTGTTCATGGTTTCGGGACAATTAGGGGGCGAGAGCAATGGTTTGTGGTTTATTGGCGCGGTGGTTGCAGGTCTTTGTGTCGCAGTTGTATTCATCCTCATTATTGTATGGTTTGCAAAAGTTGGGACCAAGGGCATAAATAGATATGGGGAAGACCCGCTCGGGGATTATTTAGCCGTATTTGATTAATTCCCTTCCTCATGTTGGAGGTATTGGAAATGTGTAATCGCAGAGCAGGCTATACGCCTCGTCCTTTATACCTCTACTGGTTTCTCACCACTTCATAGAGTGCGATTGCGGCCGCAGTGGAGACGTTGAGGCTTTCGGCGCCGCCGGGCATTGGGATTTTTGCCAATTGATCACAGCAGTCACGCACACGTTTGCGGAGGCCGGGGCCTTCTGCGCCCATAACGATGACTTCGGCGTCTGCATTGGTGAGGGCTTGTTGCAGGGTGAGGTCAGCTTCACCTGCGAGACCTGTCACGCGCCAATTCATTTTTTGTAAGGCTAAAAGTGTATTGGCGATATTGGTTACGAAAACATGAGGGACACTCTCGACTGTACCAACGGCGACTTTGGTCACTGCGCCAGCAAGGGGCGGTGCGTTCCGTGACTGCATAATAATCGCCTTGGCATTAAACGCACGCGCAAGTCTGAACATAGCGCCCACATTGTGAGGGTCGGTAATTTGGTCGAGAACAATGATGAGGCCTTTGGCCTCTTCGGCAATATCATCAAGGTGATGAGAGAGCAGAGGGGCGCAGGACAGAGCGACGCCTTGGTGCACTGCACCGTCAGGAAGGACTGCGTCGATATCTGCAGGGGTGACAATCTCTATTTTTGTGGATTTAAACGGTCTTGAGGGATCAAGCTTGAGCCGTTCAACCGATTTGGGGGTCATGAGAATTTTGTGAAAAACACGCTTGTTATTCTTCAATGCAGAATCAGCTGCGTGAAAACCCCAAATCCATTGCCCGTTTCCACCTGTATTTCGGTTTCCACTGCTTTTGCGGTCACGATTTGCGCGTGGGCTTGCGATTTCGCTATGCATTTTCATGCCTTTTGAGCGATCAGGACGCAGATTTCGTGATTTTGAGGCTTTAAACCCTTTGTTCTTGCTCGAAAAACCCCGGTTTTGTGGGGAGTTTGCACTGTCTTCCCGTTGTGTGGAATTATTTGTGTTTTTTCTGCTTTTTGAGCCATTATTGCTATTGCGTGTTGTGTGGGACATCTCTATATTCCGGCTCCAAATTAGGGACAATTACCTCTGTTTGAACAAGCATAACATAGCTTGGTCGTTTTCAGAGTGTTTTTTGTTTTAAAGCGTAGAATTAATTTTAAAGCCTGTTAATAACAAGATGCAGACTTTAAAAGTTAGGTGAGACAAAAGAGGAGGGGTGGCCGAGTGGTTAAAGGCGTCAGACTGTAAATCTGATCTGTAATGGTACGTTGGTTCGAATCCAACCCCCTTCACCACTCTTTTGTCTAACTTAGGATTGCGGGTATAGCACAATGGTAGTGCAACAGCCTTCCAAGCTGATTATGCGGGTTCGATTCCCGCTACCCGCTCCAAATAAGAAGGGGTTGGCTTGATATTCAAGTCCAATTTCCTATATAGAGATTAAGAATTTGGTTTCCTTACGATGTGGGGCAACTTAACCGCCCAGAATGTATGGGCATAATTGAAGAGTGATAAAATGGCTAAAGAGAAGTTTGAACGCACTAAGCCGCATGCGAATATCGGTACGATTGGTCATGTTGACCATGGTAAGACGACGCTGACGGCTGCGATCACGAAGTATTTCGGTGATTTCAAGGCTTATGATGAGATTGATGGCGCGCCTGAAGAAAAAGCGCGTGGTATTACGATTTCTACAGCTCATGTTGAGTATGAAACAGAAGCGCGTCATTACGCGCATGTGGATTGCCCTGGACATGCTGACTATGTTAAAAACATGATCACTGGCGCTGCGCAAATGGACGGCGGTATTTTGGTTGTGAACGCTGCTGATGGTCCGATGCCTCAGACACGTGAGCATATCCTTCTTGCGCGCCAAGTTGGTGTTCCTGCTCTTGTTGTTTACATGAACAAAGTTGACCAAGTTGATGATGATGAGCTTTTAGAGCTTGTTGAAATGGAAATCCGTGAGCTTCTAAGCTCTTATGATTACCCTGGTGATGATATTCCTGTGATTGCTGGTTCAGCACTTGCTGCTATGGAAGGTCGCGACAAAGAGATCGGCGAAGACAGTATTCGTAAATTGATGGCTGCTGTCGATGAATATATTCCTCAGCCAGAGCGCGATATTGATAAGCCGTTCTTGTTGCCAATCGAAGATGTGTTCTCAATTTCTGGCCGTGGTACGGTTGTTACGGGTCGTGTTGAACGTGGTGTTGTTAATGTTGGTGACGAGATTGAAATCGTTGGTATCAAAGAGACGCAAAAGACAACATGTACTGGTGTTGAAATGTTCCGCAAGCTTCTTGATCGTGGAGAGGCTGGCGATAATATCGGCGCGCTTATCCGTGGTATTGACCGTGAAAAAGTTGAACGTGGTCAAGTTCTTTGTAAGCCTGGTTCAGTGAACCCGCATAAGAAATTCAAAGGCGAAGCTTATATCCTTACCAAAGAAGAGGGTGGCCGTCATACGCCGTTCTTCACTAATTACCGTCCACAGTTCTACTTCCGTACAACTGATGTGACTGGTGTTGTGACCCTTGATGGTGATGTTGAAATGGTTATGCCTGGCGACAATGTTGAGATTAATGTTGAACTTATCGTCCCAATCGCTATGGAAAAAGGACTTCGGTTCGCGATCCGTGAAGGTGGCCGTACTGTAGGTGCTGGCGTCGTCGGCGAAATTATTGAGTAAATTTTAAGCGAGCTGCTTGGTGTTTTGAGCAGCTCATTTTTTTTAGTGTGAATTCGGACTATTATTATGGAACGTCAAAGTCAAAATATACGCATCCGCCTTAAGGCTTTTGATCACAGAATTCTTGATCATTCGACTCAGGAGATTGTGTCAACTGCTAAGCGCACCGGCGCGCAAGTGCGAGGGCCGATTCCGCTGCCTACTCGTATCGAAAAGTTTACGGTTAACCGTTCGCCACATGTGAACAAAAAATCTCGTGAGCAATTTGAAATTCGTACGCATAAGCGTATGTTAGATATTGTAGACCCTACACCACAAACAGTAGACGCGCTTATGAAGCTCGATCTTGCTGCTGGCGTAGATGTTGAAATTAAGTTGGGAGCGTAATCATGCAACGCTCAGGATTGCTTGTAAAAAAACTCGGCATGACCCGAGTCTTCGCTGAAGATGGTGCACATGTGCCTGTAACAGTGTTGTCGCTAGAGGGCTGCCAAGTGGTTGCTCATAAAACGCAAGACCGTGATGGCTATACTGCTTTGCAGCTTGGTTCAGGTACAGCGAAAGTGAATAGAGTTTCAAAAGCTGAGCGCGAACGTTTCGCCAAAGCTTCTGTCGCGCCTAAACAGAAATTGGTTGAATTTCGTATCCCTGCTGATGGTTTCATCGACATTGGTTCCGAAATGAACGCTGACCATTTTGTAATTGGTCAAAAAGTTGATGTTGCTGGTGTTTCAATCGGTAAAGGTTTTGCTGGTGCAATGAAGCGTCATAACTTTAGTGGTTTGCGTGCGACCCATGGTGTTTCTATTTCGCATAGATCACATGGTTCAACCGGTCAGTGTCAAGATCCGGGCAAAGTCTTCAAAGGCAAGAAAATGGCTGGTCATATGGGCGCGGTTCGCGTAACGACACAAAATCTTGAAATCGTTCGCACTGATGTTGCTGAAGGTTTGATTTTGGTGCGCGGTGCGGTTCCTGGCTCTAAAAGTGGTTGGGTTGAAATTCGTGATGCTGTTAAAGGTGTTAAGGCTGATGATCTTCCATTGCCAGGTAGTTTTCGCGCAGCGTCTGCTGCAAAAGCAGAAGCGCCTGTCGCTGAAAAAGCTAATTTCGTTGACGCAATTATCTTGGTTGACGGTATTGGTCCTAAAGGCGAAGAAGCGCTTGCAGAAGCTGGTATTACTAAGTTAACGCAACTTATTGATATGTCTGCTGATGATATTGCTGCTTTGGAAGAGAAAATCGGCAAAGCTGGTGTTGTTGCTAAAGAAGAGTGGATTGAACAAGCAAAAGAAATGATTTCTGGTAAAGCGCCTCGTGCGAAAGTTGATCAGGATTTGCTTGCGAAAATGCTTAAAGAGCAAGCAGCTGGTGAGAAAGAATAGTCATGAAGATTGATGTACAAACATTAGATGCTAAAAAGTCAGGGTCAGTGACCTTGGATGATGGCATATTCGGCTTAGAGCCGCGTAAAGATTTGCTTCACCGCATGGTACGTTACCAATTGGCAAAACGCCAAGCGGGTACGCATTTGGTGCAAGAACGTGGTGATGTTAAGAAAACAACTAAGCGTATCGGTAAGCAAAAAGGTGGCGGTACTGCGCGTCATGGTAATGGTTCTGTATCTCAGTTCCGTGGTGGTGGTAAGGCTCATGGGCCTCGCGTGCGTTCACATGCACATGCGCTTCCGAAAAAAGTACGTGCTTTAGCACTTCGTCACGCGCTTTCAGCTAAAGTTACAGCTGGAGAGCTTATCATTATTGATGAGGCTGTGTTGAAGACGCCAAAGACTTCTGATTTGAAGAAAACACTTAGCGGTCTTGGTCTTGATAATGCATTGATCATTGCAGGGAATGAAGTTGATGAAAACTTCGCTCTTGCTGCTAATAATATTCCTAACCTCGACGTATTGCCGAGCCAAGGTGCTAATGTTTACGACATTCTTCGTCGTCATAATTTGGTCTTGACTAAGCAAGCTGTCCAAGACTTGGAGGCTCGTTTAAAATGAGTGTGAGCGCCCGTCATTATGATACTATTGTCAGTCCGGTAATTACCGAGAAATCAACAATCGTATCTGAACATAATCAGGTTATTTTTGAAGTTGCTATCAACGCGACGAAGCCTGAAATTAAAGAAGCTGTTGAAACTTTGTTTAAAGTGAGTGTTACAGCTGTAAACACAATGCGTGTCAAAGGTAAAACGAAGCGTTTTCGCGGGATTGCCGGACGTCGTAAAGATATCAAAAAAGCTGTTGTTACGTTGAAAGACGGCGACACTATTGATATCGCAACTGGTCTGTAGGGGGAAAGCTCATGGCTTTAAAAACATATAATCCTACTTCACCTAGTCGCCGGGCGCTTGTCCAGGTTGACCGTTCTGCCTTGTATAAAGGTAAGCCTGAAAAAGCGCTTACTGAAGGTTTGAGCAAAAAAGGTGGTCGTAATAATTTGGGTCGTATCACGGCTCGTCGCCAAGGTGGTGGTCACAAACGTTCATATCGTATCATCGACTTTAAACGTCGTAAATTCGATGTACCTGGTACAGTATTGAACATTCAATATGATCCGAACCGTACAGCGTTCATCGCTTTGATCGAATATGCTGATGGTGAAAAAGCTTACATCTTGGCGCCACAGCGTCTTGGTGAAGGTGATAAAGTTATCGCAGCGCTTAGTGCTGATGTTAAACCTGGTAATGCAATGCCTTTGCGTTCAATGCCAGTTGGTACAATCATCCATAATGTGGAAATGAAACCGGGTAAAGGCGGGCAGATTGCACGCTCAGCTGGTTCATATGCACAACTTGTTGGTCGTGATGGCGGTTATGCTCAGGTGCGTTTGAAATCTGGCGAACTTCGTATGATCCATCAGGAATGTATGGCAACTGTTGGTGCGGTTTCAAATCCGGATCACATGAACATCAATCTTGGTAAAGCTGGTCGTAAACGTTGGTTGGGTGTTCGCCCATCTGTTCGTGGTGTAGCCATGAACCCGGTTGATCATCCGCATGGTGGTGGTGAAGGCCGTACATCTGGTGGTCGTCATCCAGTAACTCCATGGGGTAAGCCTACAAAAGGTGCGCGTACGCGTTCTAACAAGGCTACTGATAAATTCATTATTCGTTCGCGTCATGCGAAGAAGAAACGCTAGGTAGGAATTAGATATGCCACGTTCAGTATGGAAAGGTCCGTTTGTTGATGGATATCTGCTTAAAAAAGCAGCTGCATCCCACGAAGCGGGTCGTAAGAAACCGATCAAAACTTGGTCTCGTCGTTCAACGATTTTGCCACAATTTGTTGGCCTGACTTTTCAGGTTCACAATGGCAAAAAATTTATCCCCGTCTTAATTGACGAAGATATGGTTGGTCATAAACTTGGTGAGTTTTCTCCGTCACGTAACTATTATGGTCACGGCGCGGATAAAAAAGCGAAGCGGAATTAGATATGTCTGGTACTAAAAACAAACGTCGCGTTGCAGATAACGAAGCTATGGCAAAATTGCGTATGCTTCGTACAAGCCCGCAAAAGCTAAACCTTGTTGCTCAGCTTATTCGTGGCAAAAAAGTTCAAAAAGCTTTGGATGATCTAACGTTCTCACGTAAGCGTATTGCTAAAGATGTTTATAAATGTCTTTATTCTGCGGCTTCAAATGCTGAAAACAATCACGGTCTTGATCTTGATAGCCTTATCGTTTCAGAAGCATTCGTTGGTAAAAACCTTGTGATGAAGCGTTTTCGTGCACGTGCGCGTGGACGTGGCGCAAAAATCTTGAAACCATTTTCTGAGTTGACCATTATTGTGCGTCAAGTTGAAGACGAGGAGGCTGCGTAATGGGTCAGAAAGTAAATCCGATTGGTCTACGCCTAGGTATTAACCGCACGTGGGAATCACGTTGGTATGCGAATACGCCAGAGTACGGCAATCTTCTTCATGAAGATCTAGCAATGCGCGCTTTCATCATGAAAGAACTTAAAAACGCATCTGTTTCTCGTGTTATCATCGAACGTCCTCATAAAAAATGTCGCATCACTATCTACACAGCCCGTCCAGGTGTTGTAATTGGTAAAAAAGGTGGCGATATTGAGAAGCTTCGTTTGAAGTTGGCGGCGCTTTGTGATTGCGAAGTCTTCCTCAACCTTGTTGAAGTTCGTAAGCCAGAAGTTGACGCAAATATTGTTGCTGATTCAATTGCGCAACAACTTGAACGTCGTGTATCTTACCGTCGTGCTATGAAGCGTTCTTTGCAGTCTGCAATGCGTATGGGTGCGATTGGTTGTAAAATGAAACTTGGTGGTCGTCTTGGCGGCGTTGAAATTGCGCGTGTTGAGCAGTATCAAGAAGGTAGTGTGCCTTTGCATACGCTTCGTGCTGACATCGATTACGGTACAGCCCGTGCTATGACGACAATGGGTATTATCGGTATCAAAGTTTGGATTAATAAGGGCGAGATCATGGAACATGATCCATATGCTCAAGAAAAACGCATGAACGCACAAGATGCTCGTGGTGGTGGTGGACGTGGTGGTAACCGCGGAAATGATCGTGGCGGACGTCGTCCAGCGCGCGCGAATTAAGAAGGGCTTGATAAATGTTACAGCCAAAACGTACAAAATTCCGCAAAGCCCATAAAGGCCGGATCAAAGGTCTCGCCAAAGGCGGGACTGATTTGAATTTCGGTTCATATGGTCTTAAAGCGTTAGAACCTTCACGCGTAACAGCGCGTCAAATCGAAGCGACTCGTCGTGCGATCACCCGTCATATGAAACGGGCCGGTCGTGTGTGGATTCGCATCTTCCCTGATGTTCCTGTGACGAAAAAACCTACCGAAGTTCGTATGGGTAAAGGTAAAGGTTCTGTAGAGTTCTGGGCGGCTAAAGTGAAGCCAGGCCGGATCATGTTTGAGATTGATGGTGTTACTGATGATACTGCGCGCGAAGCGCTTCGTCTTGGCGCTGCCAAACTGCCAATTAAGTGTAAGATTGTTACTCGCCCCGGCGAGTAGTATCGGAAGTAGAGAAGTATCATGAACGTTACAGACATACGTGCGATGAGTGAAGATCAACTGGGCGAGCAATTGCTAAAGTTGAAAAAGGAACAGTTTAACTTGCGTTTTCAGCAAGCGACTGGTCAGCTGGAAAAAACAGCTGCTTTCCGTATTATTCGTCGTGATATTGCGCGGGTTAAAACCATTCAAAGCGAGTTAAAAACCGCTGTAGCTGATAAGAAGTAGGACGAAAAAATGCCAAGACGTATATTACAAGGCGTAGTCGTAAGCGACAAAGGTGACAAAACTGTTGTTGTTCGTGTCGACCGTACTTATTTGCATCCGCTACAAAAGAAGACTTTGCGTAAGTCTAAAAAATACCATGCCCATGATGAGGCAAATGCGGTTAAAGAGGGTGATATTGTTAAAATTCAAGAATGTCCGCCTAAGTCGAAACTCAAACGGTGGGAAGTTGTTACAGGTTAACCCTGTTCGCAATTTTTAATACTAAAGAGGTCTATTATGATTCAAATGCAAACAAATTTGGAAATCGCCGATAATTCAGGTGCGCGCCGTGTTCAGTGTATTAAAGTACTGGGTGGCTCACATCGTCGTTATGCGAGTGTTGGTGATATTATCGTTGTTTCTATCAAAGAAGCTATTCCACGCGGTAAAGTAAAAAAAGGTGAAGTACGTAAAGCGATTGTTGTACGTGTTCGCAAAGATATTCAGCGCAAAGATGGAAGCGTTATTCGCTTTGATGGCAATGCTGCTGTTCTTATTAATAATAATGGTGAGCCTATGGGTACACGGATTTTTGGCCCTGTTCCACGTGAATTACGTGCGAAGAACCATATGAAAATCATTTCCCTTGCTCCGGAGGTGCTGTAAATGGCTGCTAAGATTAAAAAAGGTGACTATGTTCAAGTCATTTCCGGTTCTATGAAGAACGGAAAAGGCAAGAAGGGCGAAGTCCTACGCGTATTTACTGCGGAAAACCGCGTTCTGGTTTCTGGTATTAACATGGTGAAGCGTCACGTACGTCCTAGCCAAGAAGATCCAGATGGCGGCGTTAAAACTTTTGAAGCGCCAATTGATATTTCAAATGTTGCTCATTTGGATCCTAAAGATGGCAAACCAACACGTGTTGGTTTTAAAATCTTGAAAGACGGATCTAAAGTGCGCATTGCTAAACGGTCAGGAGAAGTGATCGATGACAAGTAATTACGAACCAAGACTTGCTAAACGCTATCGTGAAACTATTCGCGACAAGATGAAAGCACAGTTCAATTATACAAACGACATGCAAATTCCACGCATCACTAAAGTTGTCCTTAACATGGGTGTTGGTGAAGCTGTCGGCGATAGCAAAAAAGCTAAATTCGCACTTGCGGATATGGAATTAATTGCGGGTCAAAAACCTGTTGGCACAATCGCTAAAAAATCTATCGCGGGCTTTAAGCTCCGTGAAGAAACTGTCATTGGTGCAAAAGTGACACTACGTCGTGCGCACATGTATGAGTTTATTGATCGTCTTACTAATGTGGCTTTGCCACGTGTGCGTGACTTTCGTGGTCTGAACGCAAAAAGTTTCGACGGAAATGGAAATTTCGCTATGGGTTTGAAGGAACATATTGTATTCACCGAAATCGATTACGATAAAGTTGATTCTGTTCGTGGTATGGACATTGTTGTTTGTACGACAGCGAAAACAAATGAAGAAGCAAAAGCACTATTGGCCGAGTTTGATTTCCCGTTCCCTAAGAAGTAATTTAGGAAATAGGTTTTCTCACTAACGCAATAGGCAAAGCAGACGTTTTAATGCTGAAACGTTTCGCAAAGGAGAAGTAAATGGCTAAAGTAAGCGCAGTAGAGCGCAATTTAAAAAGACAGCTACTTGTTATTAAGTATGCTGATAAACGTGCGGAGCTAAAAGCAATCGCACGTAATACGGAGCTTCCAGTTGAAGAACGTTTCGCAGCTCAGATTAAATTATCTGAATTGCCACGTAATTCTGCACCGACACGTGTTCGTAACCGTTGTCAAATTACTGGTCGTCCACGCGGTTATTACCGTAAATTCAAAATGTCCCGGATTGCCCTTCGTGAACTTGGTTCACAAGGTCTGCTTCCTGGCCTTGTTAAATCTAGTTGGTAGGAGAGAGCTATGTCTTTTAGTGATCCTATAGGTGATATGATCACCCGTATTAGAAACTCGCTTTTACGCGGGAAGTCTAAATGTTCTACACCTGCGTCAAAATTGCGCGGTCGTGTATTAGATGTATTGGTTGATGAAGGTTATCTTCGTGGCTATGCAACAGTCGAAAAAGACGGTTTCAAAAACTTTGAAATCGAACTTAAATATTTTGAAGGTGCGCCTGTTATCCAAGAGATCATTCGTGTGTCCAAACCTGGTCGCCGTGTGTATTCTTCAGTGAGTAGCATTCCGCAAATTCGTAATGGTCTGGGAATTGCAATCCTGTCTACGCCTAAAGGTGTGATGTCTGATGATGTCGCCCGTAAGGAAAACGTAGGCGGCGAAATTCTCTGCCAAGTGTCCTAGGGGTATTCTATGTCACGTATTGGTAAAAATCCTGTCACCATCCCTGCTGGCGTTACGCTTGCACAGGACGGTCAAGTCATCACAGCTAAAGGCCCTCTCGGGGAGCTTAGCTTTACACTGCCGAATATCATTGAAGGTAAAATTGAGGGCGATAAGTTTTCAGTAACACCTCTTGGTTCAGATAAAACGGCGCGTTCTATGTGGGGCATGAGCCGCACTATGGTCTCAAACCTCATCGAGGGTGTGACCAAAGGCGCGCGTAAAGATCTAGAGCTTCGCGGTGTTGGTTATCGTGCTGCTATCAAAGGTTCAGAACTTGTTCTGCAACTTGGTTATTCTCATGAGATTAACTATACAGCACCTGAAGGCATTAAAATCGTTGTTCCTAAGCCTACTCAAATTGAGATTTCGGGCATTAACAAGCAAATGGTTGGTCAAGTTGCCGCTATCATTCGTAGCTATCGTAAACCAGAGCCCTATAAAGGCAAAGGTGTACGTTATGTTGGCGAATTTGTACGCAGCAAAGAAGGTAAGAAGAAGTAGTCATGAAAAGCGCTAGAGAAAAAATGCAAAGCCGCGCCGCACGTGTGCGTCGCCGTTTGAAGAAACATGCTAATGGCCGTCCTCGGTTGTCTGTATATCGTAGCGGCAAAAACATTTCTGCCCAAGTTATTGATGATGTGAACGGTGTTACTGTCGCGTCAGCTTCTACTTTAGAAAAAGATTTGCGTAAATCAAAAGGTTCCGATGTTTCTGCAGCAGCAGCTATCGGTAAATTGATTGGCGAACGTGCTACAAAAGCGGGTGTCGAAGATGTGGTTTTTGACCGCGGTGCCTATTTATTCCACGGCCGAGTGAAAGCTCTTGCCGAAGCGGCCCGTGAGGCCGGACTTAAGTTCTAAGGAGACGCTAATGGCTCGCCGTGAAGAAAATAATAAACGTGGACGTGACCGCGAAGAAGATAATGAGTTCATTGACAAGCTCGTGCATATTAACCGTGTTGCAAAAACCGTAAAAGGTGGTCGCAATATGAGTTTTGCTGCTCTTGTTGTTGTTGGTGATGAAAAAGGCCGTGTTGGTTTTGGTAAAGGTAAAGCACGTGAAGTGCCGGAAGCTATTCGTAAAGCAACAGAACTCGCGAAGAAAACCATGATCCGCGTGCCTCTACGTGAAGGTCGTACATTGCATCATGATTGCAAAGGTCGCCATGGTGCTGGTAAGGTTATCCTTCGTGCAGCGCCTCCAGGTACTGGTGTTATTGCTGGTGGTCCAATGCGTGCGGTTCTTGAAACACTTGGTGTTCAAGACGTTGTTGCAAAGTCACAAGGTAGTTCAAATCCGTACAACATGGTACGTGCAACCTTTGATGCGCTTATGCGTCAGGAAAGCCCACGTACTATTGCTGCTAAACGCGGTAAAAAAGTTGGCGATCTTGTCACACGTCGTCAAGACGGAGCTTCTGCTCCTGACGCCGTCGTTTCAGACGTATAAAGAAAGAGGGCAAGAAAATGGCCGCTAAAAAAACATTGACTGTACGTCAAACTGGTAGTGCGACGCGCCGTCCTCCAATTCAACGCCAAACATTGATTGGTCTTGGACTTGGTCGCATCGGTAAAGAACGTACATTAGAAGATACGCCTTCTGTGCGCGGTATGATCCGCAAAGTCGCACATATGGTGAAAGTTGTTGGCGAATAGCGTTCGCGCTATTCCCATAGGAGAAGATCATGCGTTTAAATGAACTCAGCGATAATCCAGGCGCGACAAAAAACCGCCTTCGTGTTGGCCGTGGTATCGGTTCTGGTAAAGGTAAGACGGCTGGCCGTGGTATCAAAGGTCAAAAATCCCGTTCTGGTGTATCCATTAACGGTTTTGAAGGCGGTCAAATGCCTATCTATATGCGTTTGCCAAAACGTGGCTTTAACAAGCCAAACCAAAAGAAATTTGCGGAACTTTCTATCCGTCGCCTAGAGCAAGCTATTGAAGCTGGTGTCTTGGACCTTAAAAATGATGTTGATGCCAATGCACTTGTTGCGGCTGGTGTTGTCCGTCGTGTCCTTGATGGTGTGCGTCTTATTGGTGCAGGCAAAATTTCAAAAGCTGTAAACCTTAAAATAACTGGCGCTACGCCAGGAGCGACTAAGCTTGTTGAAGCTGCTAAAGGTAGTGTTACGATTGTTGAAGGTCGTATCGTGAAGGCTGAAAAGTCTGAAAAGCCTGCTGTTAAAAAGCCTGTTGCTAAAAAAGCAGCTGCGCCTAAAGCCGAAGCTAAAAAACCAGCTGCAAAGAAAGCGGCTCCTAAGAAAACTGCTGCTAAGTTAGAAGCTGATGATCTTACAAAGATCAGTGGCATTGGCCCTGTTTTTGCTAAACGTCTTGCAGAAGAAGGTATCACTACCTATCTACAAGTTACGAAATTAACGGCGAAACGGATTGCAGAGCTTGACGAAAAACTGGACCTTAAAAACAACATCACAAATGATGATTGGCCAGCACAAGCGGCGGAATTGATGAAAGCCAAAAAATAGATTAAAAATAAGGCTCCATAAAGGGGCCTTATTTATCTAAGCGGTATAGGACATACAATGGCATCAGCATCTGAACAGTTTGCTAAAAATTTAAGTTTTGGTACCTTTGGTAAAGCCAAAGAATTGCAAAAGCGTTTGTTGTTCACAATGATGATTCTGATCATTTATCGTCTTGGCACATTTATCCCGGTTCCGGGTGTCGATATGGCCGCTTATTCTCAAGTGTTTCAATCAGGTAGTTCTGGCGGCGGTGACGGCGGCGGTATGATGACACGCTTAAATATGTTCTCTGGCGGTGCCGTTGAACGTATGGCGATTTTTGCGTTAAATGTGATGCCGTATATTACGGCGTCCATTATTATGACTTTGATGAAGGGATCACTTCCTTCATTACAGGCTCTTGAAAAAGAGGGCGCGCAGGGTACAAAACAAATTAACCAATATACACGCTATCTCACTGTTTTTTTAGCGGCTTTCCAAGCCTTCGGGATTGCGAGACTGTTGGAAGCGCAAGGGTTTGTTCTTAACCCAGGCCTGTTCTTCCAGGCTACTGCTGTGATTTCGTTAGTTGGCGGTACAATGTTCTTGATGTGGATGGGCGAGCAAATTACGGCACGAGGTGTTGGTAATGGTGTGTCTCTTATCATTCTTGCTGGTATCGTGGCCGAGCTTCCAAAGGCGATTTTTCAAACATTCAATCTTAATGCTGAGGGTTCATTGCCCGGTATATTGATGATTGGTGTGTTGGCTATGTCTCT
Source organism: Robiginitomaculum sp. (assembly GCA_002733905.1). Taxonomy (GTDB): domain Bacteria; phylum Pseudomonadota; class Alphaproteobacteria; order Caulobacterales; family Maricaulaceae; genus Robiginitomaculum_A. Next base: position 27,376 of record NVXK01000014.1, read on the forward strand.
TGGTCTTACTGTGCTGATCGTATTTGTTGAACGTGCACAGCGTCGTTTGTTGGTGCAATATCCTAAACGTCAAACCGCTGGTGGTAAAATGTCTGGCGGCGAAAATTCTTTCTTGCCTCTTAAACTAAATGCGGCTGGTGTTATTCCGCCAATTTTTGCCTCGTCATTATTGATCTTACCTGCGACGGCTGGTGGTTTCTTTGTTGAAACTGGGCCAGGTTGGGTGCGGACTATGCTTAACTTGATTGGTTATGGTCAGCCTCTTTATCTTATTCTGTATACGCTGATGATTATCTTCTTCTGTTTCTTCTATGTGCCTTATGTATTTAAGCCAGAAGATACTGCTGATAATCTACGCCAACACGGCGGATTCCTTCCTGGTATTCGCCCCGGTGCGCGTACCTCTGAATATCTTTCTTACGTTCTGAACCGCCTTACATTTATTGGTGCGATTTATGTTGCGATTGTGTGTGTGTTGCCAGAGTGGCTTATTTCGCAAAATGGTAATATCCCGCCGAGTGTTGCTATGTTAATCGGTGGCATGTCTCTTTTGATCGTTGTGTCTGTGACGCTGGATCTTGTTGCTCAAATTCAATCACATTTGGTTGCCCATCAATATGAGGGACTTATTAAAAAGTCTCGCATGGGGCGTCGTCGTGGCAACCGCGGTAATCGCGGGAATAGATAGAGGAATCGGAGAGACGTATGAATATAGTATTATTTGGACCGCCTGCTGCAGGTAAGGGGACACAAGCTAAGTTGCTTACGACTGAGCGTGGTTATATTCAACTCTCGACTGGTGATATGCTTCGCGCGGCGAAGACATCGGGTTCTGAGCTTGGTAACAAAGTCGCTGGTATTATGGACCGTGGCGATCTTGTTTCTGACGAAATTGTAATTGCTCTTATTGAAGAGCAGTTGGAAAATAATAAAGGTGCTGCTGGATTCATTTTTGATGGCTTTCCGCGCACAGTCGCACAAGCGGAAGCTTTGGACAAAAGCTTGCAAACACGCGGGACTTCTGTTGATTGCGTGATTCGGTTGTGTGTCGATGATAAAGTGTTACTTGGTCGTATTGAGAACCGTTTTAAGGAAGAAGGTCGTAAAGACGACAATCCAGAAGCGTTTAAAATTCGCCTTGGTAATTATAATGAACAAACAGCGCCTTTGCTGCCCTTTTATGCGGCGCAAGGCAAGTTAAGTGAAATTGACGGGCTTGCAGACATAGATACTGTCTCTACTTCTGTGGCAAAAATTTTAGATATGCACAATACGGGGCGTTCTTTGCGAACCAAGCCGTTTTGGAAAAGAATTTTAGGCCTCAAATAGAGGTGTAAGAAAAAACGTAAATAGAGCAATTGGAAGGTTGACCTATTCGCGTATAAGGATATAAATAGCCGCTTTCGCGGAATCTGTTGATTGTCGCGCTTTCTCTTATGGAAGCATGAAAGATTGATAGCGAATTTGAATTATTAAGGAGAGCCTTGTGGCACGGATTGCAGGTGTAAACATACCAACTAACAAGCGCGTTGTTATCGCGCTTACATATATTCATGGCGTCGGCCCAGCCGTCTCTAAACAAATTTGTGAGACACTTGGAATTTCTTCCGAGCGTCGTGTACAAGATCTTGCTGATGCAGAAGTTTTGCGTATTCGTGAAATCGTAACTGGTGGTGAGTTTTTGGTTGAGGGTGACCTTCGCCGTGAAGTGTCTATGAACATCAAACGTTTGATGGATATGGGTAATTATAGAGGCCTACGTCATCGTCGTGGTCTTCCTGTACGTGGACAGCGTACACATACAAATGCGCGTACGCGCAAAGGTCCAGCGAAAGCAATCGCTGGCAAGAAAAAATAGGTAGAGTGAATTATGGCTAAAGAACCAGTCTCAGGCCGCGTCCGTCGCGCTGACCGGAAAAACATCACATCTGGTGTTGCTCACGTCAACTCAACATTTAATAACACAATGATCACAATCGCTGATGCCCAAGGCAACACGATTGCATGGTGTAGTGCTGGTGCTATGGGCTTTAAGGGCTCTCGCAAATCAACACCTTACGCGGCACAAGTTGCTGCTGAGGAGGTCGCACGTAAAGCTATGGACCATGGTATGCAAACACTAGAAATAAACGTTAATGGTCCAGGTTCTGGTCGTGAAAGCGCTGTTCGTGCTTTGCAGGCTGCTGGTTTAACCATCACAACTATTCGTGACGTTACGCCAATTCCACATAATGGTTGTCGTCCACCGAAACGTCGTAGAGTTTAAGTTTAAAGAGTTTAAGCTTAAACTTTTATTTGTTTCGTAAAATTTTCTGGGCATATGCCCAATCCTAATTGTAAGGGGTCCAAAGTGATTGAAAAAAATTGGCAAGAACTGATCCGTCCTATCAACCCAGAAGTTGAACCTGGACTTATTCCAGAGCGTCAAGCTTCTATTATTGCTGAGCCATTAGAGCGCGGCTTTGGTATGACAATCGGTAATGCGCTTCGCCGTGTATTGCTGTCGTCATTGCAAGGTGCTGCTGTTACTGCGGTTCAAATTGATGGCGTTGTTCATGAGTTTACATCTATTCCAGGTGTGCGCGAAGACGTGACAAATATTGTATTGAACCTAAAAGGTCTTGCCGTGCGTATGCACGCGGAAGGCCCTAAGCGTTTACTTTTGAAAAAATCGGGTGCTGGTGTTGTTACTGGTGCTGATATCGAAGAAACTGCAGACGTAGAAATTCTTAACCCTGACCATGTCATTTGTACTATGGATGAGGGCGCTGATTTGCGTATGGAGCTAACGATTGCCACTGGTAAAGGTTATGTTGCTGCGGTACGCCCAGAGGATGCACCTATCGGTCTTATCTCTATCGACGCTCTTTATAGCCCGGTAACACGTGTTGCTTACCGTGTTGAAGATACACGTGAAGGTCAGGTTCTTGATTTTGATAAATTGATTATCGATATCGAAACAAATGGTGCGGTTACGCCAGAAGACGCAGTTGCTGTCGCAGCTCGTATTTTGCAAGACCAATTCCAAGTGTTCGTGAACTTTGATGATCCTGAAGACGCTGGTCGTGGTGACGAGAAGCCAGAGCTTGACTTTAATCCTGCTCTTCTTCGTAAGGTTGACGAACTTGAATTGTCTGTACGTTCTGCGAACTGTCTGAAAAATGACAATATCGTGTACATTGGTGATTTGATCCAGAAATCAGAAGCAGAAATGCTTCGCACACCGAACTTTGGTCGCAAGTCTTTGAACGAAATCAAAGAAGTGTTGGCTGCAATGGGTTTGCATCTCGGTATGGACGCGCCAAACTGGCCGCCTGAGAATATCGAAGAGCTTGCAAAGAAATATGACGATCAGTTCTAAGCTAAGCTTTAGATAACTGAGATAAAGAAGGAATATTGTTATGCGCCATCGCATCGCACATCGTAAATTAAACAAAACGGCTTCGCATCGTAAAGCTATGTTTGCTAATATGTCTGCTAGTTTGATCCAGCATGAGCAAATCGTAACAACTTTGCCAAAAGCAAAAGAGCTACGTCCATTCGTGGAAAAGCTTATTACATTGGCTAAAAAAGGTGATTTGACATCCCGCCGTATCGCAATTGCGCGTACACGTGATAAAGAAATGAGCAAGAAATTGTTCGATATTCTTGGCCCGCGTTACAAAGACCGCCAAGGTGGTTATTGCCGCGTGCTTAAAGCTGGTTACCGTTATGGTGACAATGCGCCTATGGCTGTGATCGAATTTGTTGATCGCGATGTTGATGCTAAAGGCGCGGGCGACCGTGCACGTGTTGCTGCTGAAGCGACTGCTGCTGACGCATAAAGCCTTGGCAAAGGTGGTGTTTCCGCCATATTTGCCTGCTTTTGTCTGAAAAGAACTGCTAAAACCCGTCCAGTGTGGCGGGTTTTTTGCTATAATAAACACAATGTATCAATTTTATACACTTGCCTATGTTTAGTCGTGAGAAGCGCAAAATATTATAAGTGTGTTGTGTGGATGGAGTCGCCAATGTTTAAATTTCTAAAAACGGCAATAGTCGCCAGTGTTCTGTGTACTGTCGCGACACCTGCTTTTGCAGATATGAGTCCCAATTTACTGATTGTATCACAACCAAGTGATAATCCTTTATATCGTCGCATGGTCGTGGTGAAATATTTGGCGGGTACGCGTGTGAGCGCCAATTACAAAGCCTATAACCGCCGTGAATTTATCAATACACCCAGTACCACATCGGGCGATATCATTGCGGCCTGTGCTCGCGGAAAAAGAACAAGCCTTGGCGAATTAAAGGCCTTTAAAAAATCCGAAGCCCGTCTTAAACGGTCTGGCAAAACCCCAGAAACCCGTACATTCTGTATTAAAGGCATTTCCAACTGGACCGATCAAAACAAAGACAAATACCTCGACCCCATCTTTGACGGCATGCCGTATTTGGCAAAGTAAGGCGACGTATTTATAATGCTGATCGTTCTCGCTGGTGCTATTCAACTGGAATTCACTTGTTTTTGAGTGGGCAAGTTCGTATTTTATGAACAGACATTCATTTGGGTTTATGCTGAAATATAAGTGGTTGACTAATTATAAGTAGATGTCTATATATTTTATATCTATATATATGAAAGACAGCTATGATTAGTCGAAGAACTATTTTAACAACAGGTGCTGCAAGTGTTGTCGTTCTTGGTGCATCTTATTTGTCTGTGAATTTATCTGATAAAGAGGAGATTTTTTTAGCGCCTTGGGGAAGTGCGTTGAAAGGTTTTGGCGATATTCGCTTAAATGCATTGGCGTATGCAATACTTGCGCCCAGCCCGCATAATAGACAACCGTGGCAGGTACACCTTCATGATGATGGGGTGTCATATGATTTATATTGTGATTTGGGGCGGCTTTTACCAGAAACAGACCCTCAAAACCGACAAATCACGATTGGGCTCGGCGCATTTCTTGAACTCTATAAATATGCGGCCGCAGTGCAGGGGTACCGAGCTGATATCGTCCCATTTCCTAAGGGAGAGCCTTATCCGATACTAGATTCGCGGCCTATAGCGACCGTGACGCTTAAAGAGGATGCTTCTGCGGTGCAAAACCCTCTTTTCAAGTACACTTTGGCACGTCGCACTGTGCGCCAAAATTTTAAGAAGGATAAGCATGTTTCGCAACACGATTTGGATGAATTGTTTCGGACAGCAAAATTGTCCAATCAAACTTCATTTGCGACAACAATTGAGCTTGCCAAAATGGAACGGCTTAAGGATATGTGTCGGCGTGGTTGGGGAATTGAGACCTCAACACTGGCAACACATCATGAAAGCACAGCATTAACACGTATTGGGGCAAAGGAAGTGCGGCAAAACCCGGATGGAATTTCATTGCTCGGCCCGATGATGGAAATGTACAAAGCTTTAGGCATTATGAACCGCGATAAAATGAATATGTCTGGCAGCGCAGCTTTTGACGGAACTGTATCTTTTTATAATAAACTTATCGACAGTGCGGCCGCCTTTGGTTGGTTATCAACACCGAGTAATACGCGGATTGACCAACTTCAAGCTGGAGCTGATTGGGTGCGATTAAACCTTGCTGCGACCAAACTCGGTATTGCAATGCATCCACTTAGCCACATTTTGCAGGAGTTTACAGAAATGGATGATTTATATACTGAATTTCACCAAGAAATTGGTATAGGTGCACCTGCGCGTGTTCAAGGCCTTTTTCGCTTTGGGTATGCGGACACTCCCAAAGCGTCACCGAGGTGGCCTTTAGAAACACGATTGCTTAAGTTTGAGTTATGAAGTCCACAAATAAAAATGATGTTGTAGCGGCAGGTTTGCCAGGCGATCCTATAGCTTTTAAAGCTATGACGGAAATTGGAATTATAGCGCATCTTGCGGATAATTTGTTTGCAAAATATTTGCCTGATTCGCTTACAATAGCGCAGTTTGGCGTGCTTAATCATTTACTGCGATTAAACAGGCAAGAAACAATTGGCGAACTTGCGTCTGCTATGCAGGTCTCACAACCGACTATGTCATCAACCGTACGCAAGTTAGAAGATAAAGGTTTTATTCAACTCATTGCAAATGATGATGATCGTCGTGTGCGGCGCGTGTCTGTGACGCCAAATGGTAGGGCTATTCGCAATCAATCACTTGCAAAAATTCTACCTATTCAAGAAAGTATTGCAGGTGATGTCACCGAAAGTGAGTGGGAAAGTCTGTTGCCAGTACTCACTAAAATACGTATTATTTTGGATCAAAATAGACATGTGTAATGTTTCATAATGCCTTATGTTTCTGGCTGTATTAAATTGGGCATAATATTAAAAACCCCTCACAAATGTATTGAGGGGTTTAATGTTGGGGGGGGAGCGACTACATTAAAGCTATGAAAAAATATATACTCTCTATACTCGGTGGCGCACTGGTTGGTGGCGCTGTTTTGACTTCGTTTGTTGTGCCAAATGCTAAGGCTGCACCAATTTTTTCCAAAACTGAAAAAAAGACTGAAAAAACTGTTCCCAAAAATGCCATGCAAATGAAAATGTCATTTGCACCTGTGGTGAAGCAAACGGCACCTGCTGTGGTCAATGTTTATACGTCGCGCAAAGTTATTCGCCGCGAAGTGGACCCGTTCTTTTCTTTCTTTGGACAAGGTGTGCCGCGTGAACGTACCGAGCGCTCGCTTGGGTCTGGCGTGATTGTGCGGTCGAACGGTGTTGTTGTGACCAATGCCCATGTGGTTGAGGGCGCGCAAGAATTACGGATTGTATTGAGTGATCGTCGCGAGTTTGAAGCAACAATTATTGCCGAAGATAAAGAAACCGATATTGCGATTTTGAAGTTCGATACCAAAGGCGAGCGCCTGCCTGTGCTGACTATTGATGATAGTAATTCTCTTGAAGTTGGCGATATTGTACTGGCGATTGGTAATCCGTTCGGGGTTGGCCAAACGGTGACGAGCGGTATTGTATCTGCGCTTGGGCGCACACAAGTTTCAAGCCTTGCTTCATTTATTCAAACGGACGCGGCGGTTAACCCCGGTAATTCTGGCGGTGCGCTTGTGGATATGGATGGTCAATTGGTTGGCGTCAATACAGCGATTTTCTCGCGTTCAGGTGGGTCTAACGGGATTGGTTTTGCTATTCCCGGCGAACTTGTGCAACGCGCAGTCGAGAGTGCACTGTCGGAAGGTAAGATTATTCGCCCATGGATTGGGGCGCGTACCCAAGGTGTTAATGCGGTGATGGCCGAGGCATTAGGGCTTGATCGTCCACAAGGCGCGATTATTGATGAAATTTACCCGAAAGGGCCTGCGGATAAAGCGGGGCTAGAGCGTAAAGATGTCATTCTTTCAGTCGATGGTACGGACATTTTTGATGATAGCGGCCTGCGCTTTAAACTCGCCACATTTACACCGGGGCATAAAGCCAAGGTAAAAATTTGGCGTGATGGTAAGCATAAAACTTTGCATGTGCGTGCGGATATCCCGAAAGAAATACCTGCGCGGGACGAGCTTGTCTTGGAGGGAACAAATCCGTTGAGCGGTTTGAAAATTGCCAATATGTCACCTGCTTTGGCCGAGGAAATGGATTTTGATCCATTTACAAAAGGCATTGTGATTACCGCAAGATCAGCCCGCAGCTATTCTGCGCGTTATAATTTCCGTGCAGGCGATTTGATTGTAAGTGTGATGGGCGAAGAGATTACTGGCCCTGATGATTTGCAAACCATCCTCGATGAGTTTGAAGGTCGCCGCACATGGACATTCAGCATTGAGCGTAATGGCCGTGTGACAAAAAGCCGTATCCGCTTTTAATATCTCGATTTTTAGCATATAGTTTCCACATAATTTATCCGCATTATGGCCTTTGGTTGTTGTGCAACGATAAAAAGGTGGGAAAATGTTACATAAATTATTAGCGCTTCATCGGCCATTAGTGTCCAGAGATGTAAATGAGGGGCACCGTGCTGCGACGTCGCTCGAGCTGTTTTACGATCTGGTTATTGTGATTGCGATTGCGATTGTGGCAGTTCAATTTCATCACGCCGTTGTGAATAATCATATCGTAGACGGTGTGATCTCGTTCCTCATGGTGTTTTGGGGGATTTGGTGGACGTGGTCAGGCTTTACATTCTTCTCTGCAGGATATGATTCTGATGATGTACCTTACCGTATCGCAGTCTTTGTGCAGCTCGTTGGCGCCCTTATTCTTGCCGCTGGTGTAGAACCTGCCTTTGAACATAATGATTTTCGCCTTGTTATGATAGGCTTCATAGTCATGCGGTTGGCATTGGTTGCATTGTGGTTACGCGTCTATCGCTCTGATTGCGGGGATAGAGGTATGGCACTGCGTAGTGCTGTTGGTATTATTTTATGCCAAATCGGGTGGTGTATCCTGATTTTAGTTCTCCCTGAATCCATGGTTATGGGTGGGTTTGTTGTGCTTGCACTTTGTGAACATTTTGTACCATTTTACGCCGTTAGAAAGAAGAAATCGAAAATTCATAAAGATCATATTGTTGAGCGTTTTGGTCTTCTGACGATCATTGTTCTAGGTGAGGCTTTATTGGCATTGGTTGGCGCTATTCAGGCTTTGGTGGCGCATTATGAACCCCAATTACTGAATGCTATTGTCGGGGGGCTGGTGATAATTTTCACGATTTGGTGGCTGTACTTTGAAGAAGAAGAACATCCTGTGATCGGTAAAGGGCGTAAAGAATTTATATGGGGATATGGGCACGGTATTATTTTCGCTGCTATTGCTGCGATAGGGGCAGGGCTTGCGATTGTCACAGATGTTTTGACTGATCATGGCAAAATTTCGGAGACAATTGCGTATGCAAGTGTGGCGATCCCTGTTGCGATTTTCTTGGGCGTGTTTTGGCTTATACATGATTACCATTCCACGCGCACATTGAAAGTGAAAATGATTTATCCCTTAGGTGCAGCTCTTGTATTGTTGTCTGTGTTTTCTGGTTTTGGGTTGATTGTGATCGGCGCTATTCTTGTTGTGATGTTGATTGCGCGATTACTATGGTTAAACCCCGCACAATAAGCTAACGAGGAACTATGAGTGATTTGTTTAAATCGGCAGGTCTTGAAAAAGATGCCCCACGCCCATTAGCCGACCTTTTGCGCCCGCAATCTATTGGCGAGGTTGTGGGGCAGTCGCACCTGCTTGGTGACGAAGCGCCTATTGGACGTATGCTAAAATCGGGGCGTCTTGCCTCTATGATTTTGTGGGGGCCACCCGGTGTGGGTAAGACGACAATTGCGCGATTGATTGCCGATCATGCAGACATGGAATTTGTTCAATTGTCGGCTGTGTTTTCTGGCGTCGCTGATTTACGCAAAGTGTTTGAAGCCGCCAAAGCACGCCGCATGAGTGGGCGAGGCACGCTTTTATTCGTAGATGAAATCCACCGTTTTAACCGCGCACAACAAGACGGGTTTTTACCCTATGTGGAAGAAGGTATTGTGACCCTGATTGGGGCAACAACCGAAAATCCTTCGTTCGAGTTGAACGGGGCTTTGTTGTCGCGCGCGCAAGTATTTGTCCTGAAACGTTTGAGTGAAAAGGCTCAAGATGAATTGCTGCAACGCGCCGAGGACATTACAGGCAAGAAGCTTGCTGTGACCAAAGAAGGCCGTGAAACTTTGATTGGGTTTGCGGATGGGGATGGGCGGTATTTACTCAACCTCTCCGAAGAAATTTTTGCGTTGTCAGTGAAAGAGCCTTTGGACGCGAAGGGTGTGGCAAAGCATTTGCAAAAGCGTGCGCCAGCCTATGATAAAAATAAAGACGAGCATTATAATATTATTTCAGCCCTGCATAAATCTATTCGTGGCTCTGATCCTGACGCGGCTCTGTATTGGTTGGCGCGGATGTTTACGGGCGGCGAAGACCCGCTTTATATTGCACGTCGTCTTATTCGTTTGGCGAGTGAAGATATTGGGCTTGCGGATCCGTTGGCGCTTATGCTGGCGAATGAGGCGATGAATACTTACCGTTTTCTGGGTTCCCCAGAAGGGGAGTTAGCGATTGCACATGCTGTCGTGCATATGGCGACGGCGCCGAAATCGAACGCGGTTTATGTAGGGTTTAAGGCTGCTATGGCGGCGGCGCGTAAGACAGGCTCACTTATGCCACCTGCACATATTTTAAACGCACCGACCAAGATGATGAAAGAATTGGGCTATGGCAAAGGCTATGCCTATGATCATGATACGGAACATGGATTCTCAGGCCAAAATTATTTCCCCGATGAAATGGAACGCCAAAATTTCTATGCCCCCAAGGGCGAAGGGCGTGAGCGGGAAATCAAGGCGCGGCTAGAAAAATGGTCGGCAATCCGCGACGAAAAACAGTGATCTGTAGATGATTCTCTAATTTACTTGTCAGAATCAAAAAGCATTTTTATATTGGCGACATGAAATGTGCCCATACACATACTGACCCAATATTATTACTCTCGCAAAACGGGATACGTCCAACAAAAATCCGCAAGGCAATTGTTGGGCTTTTGTTCGATGGTCACGATAAACATGTCAGTGTTGATGATGTTATTGGCATGGCGCGTGCGTCAGATATTAAAACATCTGTGGCCAGTGTTTATAATACGCTGAACCATTTCACAGACGCAGGGCTTTTGCGCCGTATTACGATGGACGGAGGGCGGACATTTTTCGATACGAATTTGTCAGAACACCATCACTATTATTTTGAAGATGAGGAACGCCTAGAAGACATTCCTCAAGGTGTAATGAAATTGCAAGGCCTGCCGAAGCTTCCCTTTGGTCGCCGTATTAAATCCGTAGGGATTATTATCCGCGTTTAGGGTATCTTGTAGAGTTATTCTTGCTATTCTTGGGCGATCATTTTTTCGCTCATTTCCCACAAACGCTCTGCCTTGGCGCTGTCACCAATCCATGCACGTGCATGTTGGAAGCGTTCGCTGTTTTCATCAGCGGTTTTGGCAATGTCACAATCTTCACAATAGACGCCGCCCATGTTGTTAAGTTGTGGACTTGTCGCGCACCAAAGTGCGGTTGCGCCGCCTTGCTCTGGTGATTTAAACATTTTGGCAATGCGTTCAGGCATGGTGCCGTCTGGATTTTTCCAGCCCATAGCCACCATTTCTTCTTCGGGAAGGTGACGTTGTAAGGGGGTGAAAATGCCGCCAGGATGGACAGAAAAAGCGCGGACATCATCGCCTTGCCATTTATTATCTATGCCGAGAGCAAAGAGAGCATTGGCAGATTTCGCCTGCCCATAGGCCTGCCATTTATCATAGTCGTGTGTGTTGAAATGTGGGTCATCCCAATGCACATCACTAACGATATGGGCAGTAGAGGACAGTGCGACAATGCGTGCACCTTGCGCTTGTTTAAGGTTTTTCTCTAGGCCACGGGCTAATTCGAAATGCCCCAAATGACACACCGCGAATTGAGATTCCCAATGATTGCCAAGGCGTGTCATTGGACAGGCCATAATACCTGCATTGTTAATCAGGCCGTGCAAATTCCGTCCAGTGTCAGCATATTCACGTGCGAATTTACGTACGCTTTCAATATCACCCAAATCCATATCTGCGATTTCGATATTGCCAGAAAGCATTGCCAGAGACGCTTGTGCTTTTTCTTTGTTACGGGCAGGAATTGTGACATTTGCGCCTGCCATTGCGAGGGCGCGGGCCGTATGAATGCCAATGCCAGAATACCCGCCTGTGACAATATAGTTCTTGCCGCTTAAATCCATGTCTTTGATAATGTCGTCAACGTCTGTTGCATGGCCAAAGCCAGAGTTGATTGGGTTTTGCTCGGTCATAATATACTCCACATATGTTCCACAGTGATTATCGGTTTTAGTTTGATGGAAAATTTTGCCATGAGCAAGTGAAGATATTGTATGGTCTATATGTGTTGATGATCTGGGGCATTCTCTGGCTTGCTTAATATGTGCATGGCGCGTATCAAGCGCCTATGAATGGAATTTTATATGTAGCAATGGGCGGCGCAATTGGTGCGTCATGCCGATATAGCCTTGGCCTTGGTTTTGGTCTCGTGCTTGCGCCTAGCAAAGCGAATGCTTTCCCATGGGCAACGTTAAGCGCGAATGTGCTTGGGGGTTTGCTGATGGGCTTTCTTATGGGCTGGCTCGCATTTAAAATTTCGGGGGCCGAGAATATACGCCTATTTGTAGGTGTTGGTATTCTTGGTGGTTTTACGACATTCTCCTCGTTCTCGCTCGAGACCATTCGCATGATTGAAACAAAAGCATACGGCATGGCCATGGGGTATATATCTGCCTCGGTTATTTTGTCCGTATTGGCTGTCTTTATAGGGCTWGTGATAGCTCGGAAAATATTCGTACTATGAGTGGTGTGCAAATTTTAGAAGTTGATGAGGGCGATGCTGGTTCACGTCTTGATCGTTGGTTTAAACGTAAATTTCCTCACGTGGCCCACGGGCGCGTAGAGAAGCTTTTGCGGACAGGTCAAATGCGTGTTGATGGTAAACGCGCCAAAGGCAGTCTGCGTCTTGAAGGTGGGCAAATGGTACGTGTGCCGCCTCTGCCTGAACCAACCGACAAAAAACCAGAACGGCATTTGTCTGACGCGGATATMAATTTCATGAAGGCCATGGTGATTTATGAGGACAATGATGTCATTGCGCTCAATAAACCTGCTGGTCTTGCYGTGCARGGKGGYACCAATACYAAACGCCATGTTGATGGYATGTTGGTGGCGTTTAAAACTGACCGTATCAATGCACGSCTTGTGCATAGGCTTGACCGTGATACGTCGGGKGTTCTTATTTTGGCGAARAATGCCAAGGCGGCCACATGGCTCGGTAAGGCATTYCAACACCGCAAAGCCYTAAAGGTATATTGGGGYATTACGAATGGTGTTCCGCGCCCGTCTAAAGGCGAAATTAAAGGCTATATGGCCAAGGCCGAGGGCATTGATGGCCGCGAAGTCATGACGGCTGTACGTCATGGTACGGAAGGCGCGAAACATGCGCGTACGCTTTATCAACTTCCTGCCGAAGCGGGTAAACGTGCGGCGTGGGTTGTGATGCAACCGCTGACGGGGCGTAAACATCAATTGCGTATGCATATGGATTTACTTGGGACGCCGCTTGTGGGGGATCCGAAATACACGACAGACCGCGAATTTCCCGGTGGGTTAAAAGAGACTTTGCATTTGCATGCACGCTCTATTGTTTTGCCAACACCTGATGGTTCCGAAATTTATATCGAGGCAGAATTGCCTGCACATATGAAACGGGCTTTTGACTTGCTTGGCTTTGACGAGAAAACAGAAATCGAGTTGATGGAACCCTAATGGCTAAACGGTTTTATAAAGAGGTCGGGGTCGAGGCGAGGGACGGTGCGTTTGTTGTCGTGCTTGATGGTCGTGTTTTGAAAACACCGGGCAAGCAACATCTTACCTTTGACAAAGAGTTTCGTGCCGCGCTTGTGGCCCAAGAATGGGACGCGCAAGAGGGTGATATTAAGCCAGAGACCATGCCGTGTACGCGCATGATGAATGTAGCGTGTGAGCAAACACCTGACCGACGCCCTGATCTTGTGGCTGAATTTCGTAAATATTGTGGAACGGATTTATTGTGTTACCGCTCTCATGCGCCACGCGATCTATGCGAGCAACAAGAACGTGACTGGCAACCTATCCTTGATTGGGCGGTGGAAAACCACAATATTGCTTTGGCCGTTACGACAAGTATTCATGCGGTTGGGCAAGCGGAGACTTCTCTGAATGCGGCGGCGGCTTATGCACAGACTTTAAGCCATACCAAGCTGACTTTATTGGTGCACTTCACCGCGAGTTTGGGGTCGAGTATTCTGGCGCTTGCTTTGCTTGAGGGGCGTTTGAATTTAGATGAGAGTTTGGCACTGTCGCGTCTTGACGAAGAGTTTCAAATTGAGCGTTGGGGGGAGGATGAAGAAGCGCAAGAGCGTATCCAAAACCTTCACACAGAATTAGCCGCGATGGCGAGACTTATAACGGCGTAAAAATGGAGAATAGCATGGGTGATTTTGTAACGGTTAAAGAACGTAAAGGCGGTATTTATACGCAGGACGTGATTGCACGCTCTCACCGTCTTTATGCAGATGAACCTGAAAGTTATGGTAGTGCCGATCTTGGCCCAGCTCCGTTTGAATATGTATGTGCAGGCCTTGGCGCGTGTACGACGATGACATTACGCATGTATGCCGAGCGGAAAAAATGGCCAGTATCGCATTTGGCGGTTGATGTTTCTTATAAAAAATCTGGCACAGGTGACGAGATGAAACATGTTTTTGTGCGCGACATCACCATTGAAGGTGATTTGGATGAGGCGCAACGCGCTCGCATGTTAGAGATCGCCAATAAATGCCCTGTTCACCGTATGCTTGAAGGGCAAATCGAAATCCGCACAGGGCTTTTTGAGGTTTAGATCTACTTGTAGATTTACTTACCCAATATGTTTTTCAACAAGCTTTGTTCGACATACCCATCCGCAGGGACTTTATTGGCGGTTTGCCATGCGCGAATGGCGCGGCGAGAATTGGGGCCGAGTTGTCCGTCTACGCCTTTGGTATCGAACCCTTGGTTGGTGAGGGCGCGTTGTAGGTTTTTCTTGTCCGTATGGGAGAGCGGTTTATCCGTTCGTGGCCAGTCACGCACGATTGCTGTCTCGCCCTGATAGGATTTTGCCAGTACACCTATACCCAGTGCATAAGACGTTGAATTGTTGTATTTCTTAATGACGTCAAAGTTTTTAAACGTCAAAAATACAGGGCCGTTCGCCCCTGCAGGGATAAGGAGTTTTGCTTCGAGGAACATGGCAGGGTTTGACCATGTTTGACCAGAGACAGGACGCACGCCCATGCCTGACCATCCTGATATGGTGCGCTTTGTTCCGTCAGCGAGTTCGTATGCAAAACCTTTTGGCAAGATAACTTCGGTGAAGATAGGTTCTTCTATGCGCCAGCCAAAGCGTGAAAGATAATTAGCGGCAGAACCGAGCGCGTCTGCTGGGTCTGTCCATAAATCTTTATTGCCGTCTGCGCGGTAATCAACGGCGTAATCGCGGAAGGTGGTCGGAATGAATTGGGTCATGCCCATTGCCCCCGCCCATGATCCTGTCAATTGATCAATACGTATGACATTGTCACGTAACATATCCAATATTGCAAAAAGTTGGCTCTCTCCGAATGCCTTACGCCTGCCTTCAAATGCGAATGTAGAGAGCGAATCGATTATGTCGTGATTGCCAAGAATTTTGCCATAAGCGGTTTCTAATCCCCAAACGGCCGTCAAGACATTACGGTCTACATGAAACCGTGTTTCGATATCATCAAATAATGTTGTATGTGTCCGCAGTTTTGCTTTGCCTGAATTGACGCGAATAGCAGAGGCGGCTCCGTCAACATAGCTCCAGATAGGTTTGGAAAACTCTGGTTGAGTTTTGTTGCGTGCGATCGCTTTAGGATTCATTTTTGCAGATGAAATTACGGATGCGACCAAAGCGGGATCATGCCCTTTTGCGATGGCGCGAGTGGTAAAATCATCTTTCCATGCGCTATAGCGCTGTTTTTGGCTCATTTTTGTGGGGGCTATGGTCTTGGGTTGGGGAGATAATTGTGCAAGTTTTACAGTTTGTTGCACTGAAGGCGCAGACGTTTTTACGGCAGATTCAGATGCAGGCGCGTGGGCGCAAGCAGGCATGGCTGTCATGAGAATAAACGAGAGTGGGGTGATGAGTTTTAACATAAATACAACCTAGCAAGCCCTGAGGTGTTTGCCTAGCGTGGTGTTTGAAAAAAGTCAGTAAAGGCATCGGGAATGGATGTTGATCTGGTGTGAAAACACGCTTGACTTATCGTAAATGTGAGACTAGGTTCCGCGCTCGAAACAGATAACGGGCTGTGCTGAACATCCCTCTAAAAATGGTCCTTAAATACAGGGCCCCAAAAAATAGGTAGAGCCATGAAAGTCCGTAGTTCTTTGAGATCATTAAAAAATCGTCACCGTGATTGCCAATTAGTACGCCGTAAAGGTCGTATGTATGTGATCAATAAAACGGATCCACGTTTTAAAGCCCGTCAAGGCTAATTGATTTAAGGGGTTTCCCTTAAAATTACAAAAAATTATGATGACGCCTCTTGCACAAAGCCGCGAGAGGCGTCATTTTACATTTATGAACAAGATTGTTTTCATATTATGGTTGGTCGGCAGTTTATCTGTATGCGATTTCTGCGCGCAAAATTCATTTGCCCAAACATTGACACCCTCACAAGAAAAACTTGCTGAGGACGATATTCCTGCGCCCGAGTTGGAAGGCCCCATCATTGAGGTGCCTAAATTACCCTTACCAAAATCCGAGAATGAAGGACAGGAGCGCGACACGCAATCTAGCTCTGATTTCAAAGCGCCACCAAAAAGCGAAGCTGGCAAAGATTTAACTGTGCGCTCGGAAGAAGGGCGTGCAAAAATGTTGCATGTGCTTTTCTTGAATTTGAAAAATGCGCCAGATGAAGAGGCTGCTAAATTTATTGCGGAGGAAATTTGGGCGGTGTTTTTGCAATCGGGGAGCGCTTCTGTCGATTTTGCTTTGTTGCGCGGTATTTCAGCCCAGTCACGTGGTGATAAGAAATTGGCACGGCGTATGTTTGACCATGTATTACGGCTACAGCCTGAATACGCAGAAGGATGGGCACGCTCTGGGCGTTTGGCCATTGAAGAAGATGATCTCAACCGTGCCATATCGGATATTCAACAGACATTGGTGATTGAACCACGGCATTTTTACGCCCTGTGGACGCTCGGTAATATTCTTGAAAAACTTGGACGCTCGGACGCTGCGTTTGAAGCGTATCTTGAGGCTTATAAGCTCTACCCAGAGCATAAAGAGATTAAAGATCGTGTGGAGAACATGCGTGAAACGATTAGGGGTAAAGCGCTTTAAAAATACTTTAAAAATTTTGGAAACACAAAATTTTAATGAAACTCGTATATATTGTTCCTAACTTGGGTAGTGGGAATGAGAATATTATGATGAAACGTTTTTTTAGAAATGTTGAGGGTGGATTTGCTGTTATATTTGCCGTTGGTTTGCTGGCGTTTATCTTGTGTGTAGGGGTTGCAATTGATCTGACGAATGTCACGAAAGCAAAGGCACAGTTGCAAGACGTCGTTGATACCGCAGCTTTGGCTGGAGCTATCCTTGCGGCAGATGATCAAAGCCGTGCCAGATTAGCCGTAAGGGACATGATTGTTAGTAATTATGCAGCGAATGAACGCGCTAGTTTAACCGGTGCGCCAAGTATTGTATTTGACGAGAGTGCACGAGAGGTGACGGTTACTGCGGAAGTACTTGTAGAGAACGCAGTTATGGGGATTGCTGGCTATTCGTCTTCAAGGGTTACGGCGCGAACCACCAGTTCTTATGGTGTCGATTTTGTGACGCCATTTGCGGTTATGATGGCCTTGGATGTTTCGGGTTCAATGAGTTGGACGCCTAGTGGCGGCGATGAGCCGCGTCTTGATTCTATGAAGTCTGCAAGTGAGAGCTTGTTTAATACTTTGTATGAGGAAAGCGACGATAAGGGTTTGTTTAGTACAACAATTCATTCTGGCTTTGGAACGTATAATACTGCGCTTCGGGCGAGGCTTAATTTGCATATTGGTTATCGGGATACGATTAGATCCGTGAATGAGCTTGTTGCAGGTGGGGGAACAAACTCTACGCCAGCCGTCGTCTATGCTTATAACCAGCTTATCGCGGACAGAAATGAACAAGAAAACTGGAGTGGATATTTGTTGTTTATGACCGATGGTGACAACAATAATATTGGATCAGATATTTCAACGATTAATGCCTGTAATCGTGCAAAAGCAAACGATATTGTGATTTTCACTGTTGCTTTTGGCGCAGGGGTACGCGGACAAAACTTGTTGCGAGACTGTGCGTCCGGGCCAGAGAATTTTTATAATTCTACGGATGGTGATGATCTTGTCGCAGCGTTCGAAGATATTGCGAAAGAAATCAATAAAATTGTTATTCGGGTGAAACGCTAGCTATCAGGGTGAGCTTTTGTGAACGGCTAAGAGATTTGATTGCATATTCGCGCTTTGACGCTGTGCTTCTATTCTCGGATGGCTCTTGATAGACGAGTGTTAATGGTGTGCGCGTTTTTGTGTATTTTGCGCCTTTTCCTGTCTCGTGTTGGTGAATACGGTTTTGTAAATTATTGGTGATGCCTGTGTAGAGGGTGTCGTCTGCACAGCGCAAAATATACACCACCCATAAGGGTTCCTGAGGTTGGGGCTTTGGGGCTTTAGTCATTTTTGTGTGCAGGCTTGGCCAGTCCTTCTAAGTTTTCATCCAAAAGGTGGGCGGCGTTTACAATTGTGCTGAGCGAGCGTTTGAAAAACGCTAGCGGTAAAGTGTCGAATGTATCCGACGGTTTGTGATAGTGTTCATGGTCTTCTACACCGAAATAGACGAAGGGAATGCCGCGCTTGTGAAAGGCGGCATGATCTGATTGCAATGTCCAATCTTCTATCCCCGTTTTTGGTAAGTCATGGCCAAATTTCAGGGTAATGCCTGTGCCGTTCGCGGCCTGTTCAAGAATGGGTTTTAGGGCAGGGGTATGATAAGCACCCGACATAAATAACTCGCCTTTATTATTTTGACTTACCATGTCGAGGTTGAAGTTTAGAATTGGGCGGTTTTGAAAATTTTGTGCAGTTTTGACAAAGTAATCTGAACCTTTAAGTCCGCGTTCTTCTGCGTCAAGCCAAACAAATTTTACATCATATTTGGGTGGGTTTGTTTTAAAACTCTCTGCTATGGCAAGAATTGCGGCTGTGCCGGAAGCATTGTCATCCGCGCCGTTATAGGTCTTTCCTTTATGCATGCCCAAATGGTCATAATGGGCGGTAATGATGAGGAGGGGGCCTTTGCCAGGTGTTTTTCCCACAATGTCACCGATAAGGTTGACCCCATGAAGCGCTTCCTTCTTCCTGTTTTGAAATGCGAAGGACTGTTCTTTAAGATCAGAGAAAACCTTTCGTGCTTTGATCTCTGATTTGAGATGTTCACGTGCGGCTTTGCCACCAGTCGTACCTGTCGCGCGACCTTGGAATTCATCACTCGCAAGTGCTTTGACAAGCGCGATTGTCCGTTTTTCGTCATAGGTAAAGCTTGCAGATGTGATTTCAGTCGGAGGTGTGCTTTGTAGCTGTGTGTCGGGTGTGCAAGCGCCAAGAAGAAGGGCGCAGAAAAGAGCGGTTTTTTTCATGATGGCTCGTATAAAATATTTTGGCTATTTGGGTAGATGTTTGAGATAGAAAGCAATTTGGTTCTCGCCCATAACTTTGCGAATATGGTCGTCGCTCATGCCTTGCTTTAGCAAGGCATCGGTGAGGACTGCAATTTCGCTCACATCAAAACGGGTTGTCACCGCGCCGTCATAATCCGACCCAAGTGCAATATGGTCTACGCCAAATGTATTCGCGCCGTGGATGAGCATTTTTGCAATGCCGTCGGGGCTGGTATCACAGACAGCTGTCTCCCAATAACCAACGCCAATAATACCGCCGCGATCTGCGATTTGTTTCAACAAATGGTCTGGAATATTGCGGTCTGGATGATTACAAAGACTGACAATACCTGTGTGAGAAATGACGATAGGGGCGTCCGTCATGGCGAGCACGTCTTTGACCGTTTGTACCGACGAATGGGCCACGTCAATAATCATGCCTTTGTCGGCTATGGCATCTATAACTTCGCGACCAAAGGGGCTTAGGCCTGCTTTGGAAACGCCATGTAATGATCCGCCAAGTTCATTGTCGAAGAAATGTTGTAGCCCGATTTGGCGATAGCCTTCTGCGTATAATTTATCAAGATTTTCGAGCTTGCCTTCTAGGGGATGTGCGCCTTCTGTGCCCAAAATTCCAACTAACATGTTTTTGTTTGTATGGCGTTTGGTGAGGGCGTTGGCCAGATCAGATTGTGTACGGGCAATGATGAAGTCGCCGCCAGCATTTTGTTCTAGTTTTTGGAGGCGTTGGGCTTGGTAGGTGGCGCGTTCAAAAATTGAACTCCATGTGCGTATTGGCCATAATTGTGCAATTGTTAGCAATGTCATGGCATCTTTATTGGCAGTATTTGCGCCCGTATTCATGTTTTTAGGGACAAAGGTCACTGTGGTGAAAACTTGCAAGGCAACATTACCTTCGCGGAGCCTTACAAAATCCGTATGCCCTCTGGATTGGCGTTTTGCAGGGTTGCGTTTCCAGAGTAATGTGTCGGCGTGCAAATCTGCAACGCGCAAACTGTCATGTAATGTCTGGGCGCGTTCAGAAATTTGATAGGGGGCATGGTCGAGAACCACATTCTTTTTACCGTCCACATAAGACGGTAAAATGACAAACAGGACAAGTAGAGCAAGCCCAATAAGTGTGAGTGAACCGTGGAGAATACCTTTTTTTAGACGAGTCATATTTTACTCTTTTCTTGTTATTTAAAAATAGACACTGAAACGGGCATATCACTTTTCACTGCGCCGCGATACATACCAGCCGTGTTGAAGCTGTATGCATAATTGCCGTTATTATCGATAGCGACAATGCCGCCATCACCGCCCATATCGGTAAGTGTGCCGTGAATGAGCGCGTCCATAGAGGTTTGTAAATCTTCGTTAAGGAATTCTCGTCGTGCACAGACGTCTCTGGCGATGGTGGCGCGGATGAAATATTCGCCAGTGCCAGTTGCTGATACGGCGCAATATTTATTGTCTGCATATGTGCCTGCGCCAATGATAGGCGTGTCGCCGACACGGCCCCATTCTTTGGCGGTCAGGCCGCCAGTGGATGTGCCTGCTGCGAGGTTGCCGCAGCCATCTTTGACCACGACGCCGACTGTGCCGTATTTTGTTTCGGCGTTGATCGCGCCGTGTTTCTTGGCGACTTTCGCCTGCATTTGTTTCCATCGGCGCTCTGTGTAGAAATAGCTAGGGTCAACCATTTCAACGCCTTGTTCTTTTGCGAATGTTTCTGCGCCCTCGGCGATCAACATGACGTGGCGAGAATTTTCCATCACTGACCGTGCGAGGCTGATCGGATTTTTGATGCGTTTCACACTGGCGACTGATCCTGCGTTTTTATCGCGACCATCCATGATGGCGGCGTCAAGTTCGTTGAACCCAGCGGCAGAAAATACGGCGCCTTTGCCCGAGTTGAATTTGGGGTCATTTTCCATTTTTCGGATAGTGACTTCGATAACGTCAAGTGCGCTTGCACCGTCTTTCAACATGTCTGCACCTGTTTGCAATGTCTCTGTCAGGGTGTCGCGGTAGGCTTTTTCTTTTTCCGCCGTGAAATTTTCTTTCACAATCACGCCTGCGCCGCCGTGAAGTGCCATAGTCCATGTGCCGTTGGTCGGACAGCTTGCGCTCCATTCCATGAGATGAGCATTTGGCTCGAACGGGTGTTCTACTCTCATGGTTTCTTTATCAGTATCGGGGCTACATGCGCTTAAGAACGCTGCGCTTATGGCTATTATAGCTGTGTATGTAAGGTGGTTTTTCATGATGTTCTTCCCAAAAACTTTTGATGCAGACTTTAGGGGCGAATTTGATCCACAACAATCCTTATTTTGTGCCCTTGCACTCTTTGCTTCCACTCCTTAAGTTCAGCCCCTAATATAGTAATGAGCTTACCGCTTATATTTAGCTTATCAGGAGCAATCATGATTACAGACGAACAACGCGCAGAGAGCATGGGCGAAACGACACGTGAAAAACTTAGACAGTTTATTGCGCGTATCGAACGCCTCGAAGCCGAGAAAACGGAATTAGCCGCGGATATTCGCGAAGTTTATGCAGAGTCCAAAACTTTTGGTTTTGATACAAAAATCTTGCGGAAGACAATTGCTCTACGTAAAATCGATGCCAATGAACGTTCTGAACAAGAAGCCTTGATCGAGCTTTATATGGACGCGGTTGAGGGCTAGGGGGAYATTTGCGAGACGATACGCCTCATAAYCCTCCCTCTCGTCCCYTAAAYCCGGACGACCCAAAATATCAGTGGCAGCAAGAGCAATTGGCCCGCGACGYCGCTGCNGAAAAACAAAAAATARAAGACGARCGCGCCCGCGAGCGGCGCTCTCGTTCTGCCCTGCGTAAATTGCAAAAGGCCAAAGCAGACCTYGAAAAACTTGGTGAAATCACGGAGTGGGAAGARGAGTTCGCKGGTTCTGTTGAGGAACGGCTTGAAAAATTTGGKTCGGCCTTTGTKGACCCAATGAAAGGCGCACCATCAGACGCATTGTCACGTTTGCAAAAACAAGTCTTGTCTCAAATGCGTAAAAARGCACGTGATAARGGGARGCAATCYCCTGATKYTGACAATAAAGACGCTGATAGTAAGGRCGGTGGCAATAARTATGAAAAACGRGGTGGYTTTAAACCTCGTTCCAGTTTTAAAAATAAAACAGGRTTTACCCCTCGCGTACGCCAAATCGAAGACGAAATGTTTGATGAAGAGCCACCAACGCCGCCGCCTATAAAAGGCAGACCTGTTTTCAGGGTGATCAAAGGCGGTAAGGATTAACGCCCCATCTTGTTAACCAGGCGGAGGGTTAGAAACGGGCTTTAATACCAATATTAATGGCGTGGGCGACAGTATCATTGCTAGAGATGAGTTGTGGTGCCACGAAGGGGATGAAGCCTTTATTATAGACATATTCCATTCCGAAATCCATATAAGGACTGAGTGGGTATTCTACACTGAACATATGTTGTTGGTTTTTTGTCCAAGTTGTTGGCTGTCTCATTATGCCAACACCTGTGAAATCATCACCAATAAAGCCCCAATTCCCTACCGCAGAAAATGCAACAGGACGGCCATTTATGATTGGTTTATAGCGAACTTGGGCAACAAAGACTTCAAGGTTTTGATTGAAGTTAATATTGTTAATGTCATTTGTTGGGCCCAGTGGGTCTATAATATAGGCTGGGTCGATATTCCCGTCTTTATCTTGGGGAATAGCGGCTCCCCATGGCTTGGTGGTGGTCGTGTATTCAAACATCACATCTAAAAGCGGGCTGTTATACTCGACAAAAGCGTCGATAGCACTATTGCGATATTCTAGGAAGTTTGCAGGTGGTGTACCTGTGAATATGGCGTTGAACGTATGTGCCGTGAAGTTGTTACGGTAAATTGTGTCATGGAGATAGCTTGTGCCGATTGTGAACGAACGATTGTTTGGCAGGAGAAATTCTTTCTCAATTTTGGCCGCGTAATTGCCAAGGTTGTTTTCTTCACCTGCATAGGCTGTACGCAATTGACGACCTGCGCTGAAAGCACTCGCGGAAAATTTGAAGCCGTTTTTGTAATAGCCAATCTCGAGGACGGGTTGATCGCTTACGGCATGGAAATAATGTTGGGCTTCTGTTTGCGTAAAGGCATTATAGCCGTCGAAATTACCAAAATCGATCGTCTTGCGGCCAAAGGCTGCATAGAAAGGTGTTTTTTGCAAATTACCAAACACAACAAATGCTTTGCGTAATTGCATTTCACCTTGGCTAAAGAACTCGGTTTCCGAGTATTCTTGTTGCAAATACATAGTCGCCCATTCGCCGAATGTCCCTGTGAAGGACAGGGCTGCATTATTAATTGCAAACACGCCCGTTTGGTCATCAGTACGGTTCGAGAAATCGGGGAAGCGTGACAAGAGCGGGAAAAGGCCCGGATCACTTGTTTTTTGCCACATCAGGGCTGCTTTAAACCCGCCGCCAATATAAAGGGAGTTCGGGGCTAGGGTGCCATTGGCACGATTGGTGAGCAGGCTGAGGGCTTTGCCTGTTGCGTTCTCTTGCCAATCAAGCATTGTGGAGGAACTGGCAAGGTTTGTGCGTACAGTTACACCGCCAACGTCGAACCCGTGATTGTTATAGGCATGATTTTTATAGGCGTGGCTTGCGCCGCGTAGTGGGCCGTAATTGCGGTTACGGGAAGGTTGGTATTGGTAATTACCTACGGGGACGTGGTTTTGTTGCATATGTTGCACAGCCAACCGTTGTGGCTGTGGATATCCCTGCTGATAGGTATTTGCCTGCACATATGATGAAGACATAGCATTGGGGCGGTAATAGGCTCGTTGTCCACGAAGTTGCGCGTGGGAGGGGGCATGGTAATTGTGTGCTATGGCTTGAGCTGAATGTTGAAAATGGGGGCGTGCCTGAACTTGTGCCTGAACTTGTGCCTGAGTTTGTATCTGCGGACGACTATAATATGCGGGCACCGCATTTTGCATTCCGTAATTTTGGCCGTAATTTTGGCCGTAGCCTTGGCCGTAATTTTGGCCGTAACTTTGACCATAGTACGTATTTTGTACAGATTGCGTGCCGCGAAGGCCTAAGCCATTCGAAGCAAGCAGGGGTGTCGATATGACAAGTGCGGATACGCTCGCGAGGAGCGCGAATTTTGAAGCTTTTGACTGTAGTACTGACATATGATAAAACCCACATTGATTCTGGAATATGGGTAATGATTAGCTTGCAAAGCTTTCTTAGTCGTTAACACAAAATAAACTATGAAAATTAACGCCTTCGCACTATTTTTCGTTTACGCGTTTTTCATGACTTTCAAGCGCATGTTCCCGAACTTTACGGTATAATGTAGAACGCCCAATGCCTAGCCGGCGTGCGACTTCGGACATGTGGCCTTCATATGTATCAATAGCAAATTGGATTAAATCACCTTCAATTGCTTCGAGTGAACGTAAATGGCCGTTACGGTCTAAAATCTTCACGTCAATTTCGTCCGAAATTGTATTGGTATTTGTTAGGCTATCATTACTCTCAGCGTCGTTAGATATGCCTAGCCCAGCGGTTTCTTGCGCGGGAATGATTGGACTTAGGCCCGAAATTTGCGGAAAGTCCTGTTTTTGTAACATATGACCATCCGAGAGGATCACTGCGCGAAACACTGCGTTTTCGAGTTGGCGTACATTGCCGGGCCAGTCAAAACTTTGGAGCATGGCAAGTGTGTCAGGCGTTGTGCCGCGTATGCTCATGCGTTCTTGTGCATTATATTTTTTGATAAAATGCTCGGTAAGGGCAGGGATATCCCCTGTCCGGTCGCGTAGAGACGGAATTTCAATTGGAAATACATTCAGGCGGTAATAGAGGTCTTCACGGAATGTGCCGTTCTTGACCGCTTCTGCTAAATCACAATTTGTTGCAGAGATAATGCGTACGTCAACTTTTGTCGGGCGTTTTGAGCCAATCGGATCAACTTCACCTTCTTGAAGTACGCGCAAAAGTTTAACTTGCATGGCAAGGGGAAGCTCTCCGATTTCGTCGAGGAAAAGTGTCCCTGTGTCTGCTTCTTGGAATTTACCTAAATGCTTGGCGTTGGCGCCTGTAAAACTACCTTTTTCATGGCCGAATAAGATACTTTCTACGAGGTTTTCTGGAATAGCCCCACAATTGATTGTGACAAATGGGCGACCTGCGCGTTCTGATACGCCTTGTATCGCGCGCGCAACGACTTCTTTACCGACACCGCTTTCCCCTGTGATGAGGATCGGAATTTTTGCGCGGGCTCCGCGCTCGCCCATGGCAACCACACTCCGCATAGCAGGGGCGTCACCGATAAGATCGTCAAATGTCAGTGTGCCTTTTGCGGTTTTTTTCAGGCGCGTCACTTCTCTTGAAAGGGTTTTAATTTCGAGCGCATTGCGGAGCGAAATGATAATCCGTTCAGGGCTTGCAGGTTTGACAAGAAAATCTTGCGCCCCTGCTTGCATGGCGGCGACAACGGCATCGATACTGCCCGAACCTGTAAGCACAATTACAGGAAGGTCAGAGCATTTTGAGCGAAGTTCTTTCAGCGTGTCCATGCCGCTAAGCCCTGGCATGGTTAAATCGAGCAACATAAGGTCGACCTTTTTACCTGCTGGCGGAAGCACGATTTCTAGGGCTGAATCACCATCTGAAGCTTGTAGTGTTGAGAACCCACTTTTCTCGATCACAGCCTGTAAAATACGACGCTGTGTCGGATCGTCGTCCACGATTAAAACCGTTTTACCCATAATTCACCTTCATCTCACCAAATATTTGTTCGGCTGTTTTCAGCTCTTAAAATATGTTTCTTGTGCCAATATGGCGCAAAGCAGTAAAAAAGGACTTAAATGAGAGGGTTAATACTCTCTAAATAGCGATTATTCACGATTGTTTATCGTCTGGTGCTTGCAAGGCGAAAATCACCATGCTAGCAGATAAGCTCGATTTTACTAAGGAAATAGACCATGACGATTACAACAGCAGACTATATTCGCGGCGAGATGCCAATTGATGGACATACAAAAACCTTTACCGGTTTTGCAAAAGCCACGTCATTTAGCTGTGCAATGTTGATCGTGTTGCTGCTTATGCCTGTTTTGGTTTTCTGTGCCCATATTGCATGGTTCCCATCCCTGATCGCGACATTCGTTGTTGGCGTTCTTATCAAGCCTGCTTTCAAGCTTGGTAATGCTTGGTATGGTGTATTGATCGGCTTGGCCGTTCTTGCTTTTCTTATAGGTGTGTTTGTTTCGGCTATTGTCGGATAAAAACTGTGCGAGGGATTACTAGTGAAAATATCGGTTTTAAAAGAGAGTGCTTCGGATGAAGCACGGGTTGCAGCGACCCCAGATGCTGTGAAATTTTATGTGGGCCTAGGTCATTCGATTACAGTTACAAAAGGAGCGGGAGCTTCCGCGCATTTTTCAGATGCTGACTTTAAAGACGCTGGTGCGACGTTAAGCACAAGCAATGCGACATGTGTCAAAGATGCTGACATTGTTCTTAGCATTACGGGCGGTACAGCTGCTCTTGTGGCTAAAATGAAAAAAGGGGCTGGCCTTACCGGGCTGATGAACCCGACGGATAATCCAGATTTTGCCAAAGCATGTGCCAAGGCAGGTGTTACCGCTTATGCGTTGGAATATATTCCACGTATTTCGCGCGCGCAGGCTATGGATGTTTTGTCATCCCAGTCCAATTTGTCAGGCTACCGCAGTGTGGTCGAAGCGGCGTCGATTTATGGTCGTGCCTTTCCAATGATGATGACGGCGGCGGGGACGATTGCGCCTGCTAAAGTGTTTATCATGGGCGCAGGTGTTGCAGGTCTACAAGCGATTGCGACAGCACGACGTCTTGGAGCCGTGACAACGGCGACCGATGTGCGTCCAGCCGCGAAAGAGCAAGTGGCGTCACTTGGTGCTAAATTTATTGCTGTGGAGAATGAAGAGTTTAAAGACGCGGAGACCGCTGGTGGCTACGCCAAGCAAATGTCGCCTGAATATCAAAAGCTACAAGCCGAATTGATGGCGAAACATATTGCCAAGCAAGATATCGTTGTGACAACTGCGCTTATCCCTGGTCGTCCTGCGCCGCGCCTTATTGATAAGGCGATGGTTGCGTCTATGCGGGCGGGTTCGGTTCTTGTGGATCTGGCGATTGAGCGCGGCGGTAATGTTGAGGGTGCGAAAGCTGGCGAGATTGTCGAGACTAAAAACGGCGTTAAAATCGTGGGTCATTTGAATTGGCCATCACGTATGGCGGCAGATAGTTCTCAACTGTTTGCCCGTAATCTCCGTAATTTTTTACCGCTCGTAACCGCCGAAGACGGTAGTTACGCACCAGATTGGGATGATGAAATCATTCAAGGCTGTGCGCTGACACGTGACGGCAAAGTCGTTCACGAACGTCTCGTTTAGAAAGGAATTATCAAATGAACATGTTAATTATGGCAGGTAATAGCGATATTTCTCCAGTTGTATTCCAGCTTGCAATTTTTGTGCTTGCGATTTTCGTCGGCTATTTTGTGGTGTGGGCTGTAACGCCTGCGTTGCATACGCCTCTTATGGCGGTGACCAATGCCATTTCCTCTGTGATTATTGTTGGTGCATTGGTGGCCGTGTCTTCATCTGCTGCTGGGGGTGTTACACTCTCGAGTGGATTTGGCCTTGTCGCCGCACTGCTCTGTGCCGTGAATATATTCGGCGGTTTCCTCGTAACCCAACGCATGCTCGCCATGTACAAGAAGAAGGGGTAGGCCTGTGGAAATGAGTGCAAATTTAGCAGCAATTCTCTACATCATCTCTGGTGTATTGTTTATTCAAGCTCTGCGTGGCTTGTCATCTCCTGCGACGTCACGTCGTGGTAATGTTTACGGCATGCTTGGTATTACCATTGCGATTGTCACGACGCTTTTGTTTATCGGATTAAGTGGTCAAGGTCTGTATATGGCTTTGGGCGCGATTGGGATTGGCGGCGCGATTGGTGCCTTTATTGCCAAGAAAATTCCGATGACAGATATGCCGCAATTGATTGCAGGCTTTCATTCTCTTGTCGGTATGGCGGCTGTACTTGTGGCGATTGCCGCGTTTTACGCACCGAATAGTTTCGGCATTGGTGAGGTGGGGCATCTGCATACGGCGAGCCTGTTAGAGCTTTCTTTAGGGGCGGCGATTGGTGCGATTACCTTTAGTGGTTCTGTCATTGCGTTTGCGAAACTGAACGGCAATATGTCGGGGTCTCCGATTACCTTTAAAGGTCAGCATTTGGTGAACCTTGTGTTGGGGCTGTCTCTTGCTGTTCTGATCGGTATGCTTATGTCGTCTGGCGGCGCGAATGCGAATGTATTTCTTGCGATTGTCGGTATATCTTTCTTGCTCGGTTTTCTTCTTATCATACCAATTGGTGGTGCAGATATGCCTGTGGTTATCTCTATGCTCAATTCCTATTCAGGTTGGGCAGCGGCGGCGCTTGGGTTTACACTCGGTAATCTTGCTTTGATTGTGACAGGTGCTTTGGTGGGGTCATCTGGTGCGATCCTGTCCTACATTATGTGTAAGGCGATGAACCGTTCCTTCTTTAGTGTGATCCTTGGCGGTTTTGGTGCGGAAACATCAAGCAGTGATAAAGGTGATAAAGAACAACGCCCAGTCAAACGTGGTTCTGCCGAGGATGCGGCTTTCATTATGAAAAACGCCTCAAAGGTTATTATTGTACCGGGATATGGTTTGGCAGTCGCGCAAGCACAACATGCAACGCGTGAAATGGCGGACAAGTTGAAAGCTGAAGGCGTAGATGTCGTCTATGCAATTCATCCTGTTGCAGGTCGTATGCCGGGGCATATGAATGTGCTGCTGGCCGAGGCCAATGTGCCATATGATGAAGTGTTCGAACTTGAAGACATTAATTCTGAATTTGCCAATGCAGACGTTGCCTTTGTGATTGGCGCCAATGATGTGACCAATCCTGCGGCGAAAAACGATCCTGAAAGCCCGATTTACGGCATGCCAGTTCTGGACGTAGACAAAGCGACAACCGTCTTGTTTGTGAAACGTTCATTGTCTGCGGGTTACGCAGGGATTGATAATGATCTGTTCTATGCTGACGGCACGATGATGCTATTGGCGGATGCCAAGAAAATGGTCGAAGACATTATCAAAGCGCTTTAGTGCTTTTGATGATGAAAATATTTAAATACACTGCCATCGGTTTGATGGTGGTGTATTTTTTTGCTTTGCTTGCTGTTTATTTTACGCAGCGTAATTTTATGTATTTTCCAGATACATCACCTGCGCCCGTTGGGTTTGACGCCGAATATGGGGTGGATAGAATTTTGATTGATGTGGAGGGGGTGGGGGAACTCAGCTCTCTTTACGTTCAAGCGCCAGAGGGAGCGCCGATCATTTTATATTTTCACGGTAATGGAAATTCGGTGTATTCACGCACGCGCCAAATGCGAGATTTTAAGGCTTGGGGCGTTGGGTTTTTAGCGGTGGAATATCCGGGCTATGGCGGGAATATCGGGACACCTAATGAGGCGGATATATTTGCGACGGCACTTGTAAACTATGACATGTTGATTGCAAAAGGATATACACCACAGCACATCGTTATTTATGGCCATTCTCTCGGTTCTTCTGTTGCGACCTATGTTGCAAGCCAGCGCGAAAGTACGGTGTTAATTCTTACAGCTCCATTTTATTCCGCGCTGGAAATGGGGCAAGCGCAAATGCCTTATTTTCCGATTAAACTCCTTTTAAAAGATAAGTTTCGTTCTGATATATTCATGGCGAATGTCGAAGAACCCTTATTGATTTTACATGGGACTGCTGACCAAGTCGTACCATATGCGATGGGACGAAAACTGTTAGGCGTACACGGATATGAGAAAAACTTTGTGACAATAGACGGTGGTTTTCACGATATGTGGAATACAGATATGCCGAACTATATTCGTTTGGCAGTTGAGCAGTATACCCTAGGGAAATAATAAAATTTCGGCGGGCTAACTATTGTTTCGAAACATCTAACCATTGTTTTGAAACAAAGGACATGAGGTAAATATTTCAGGCTTGAGGAGATTGTCTTCTATGCTTTTATGCATTCTTCTTTTCTTTATATAGTGTGTAAAGTCCGCAGGTGTTGAAATTTTGAAAGTTTTAAGGGATTGTTTTAGGTCTGATGTTTCATCTTGGCTTCTTAAGTTACAAAAAAGTATAGCCTCAAATGCTGTTTTCATTGGTGCCGTGCTTGGAGGGGTTTTTGTGAAACTCACATATGCATTTTCCCATTCATTTCTAGAAATATAATGGTAAACGTAAAATATATTTGCGTGGGATAATGTTGTGTTTTTGTTTTTTAAGAGCTCATTGGCTAAAGGTAAAACTTTTCCCCAGTCCGCAAATAACTCGGCATAGGTATATGCTTGGATGAATTGAGCGTTCTGATAATTTGGGTATTGTTGTTGTAACTCATTTAATATGGCTTTGACTTTTTTATTGTCTTGGGGCGTTTTATAGCGTTCCACATGTAGCTTTGTGAATAAGTATTCTGCGGAACTAAATTCATTATGTTGCGCACGTTTAAGTTCTGCATCCGCTTTTTGAAGTGGGTTTTCTATTTTTATAGGGAAGTTTCCTGACAAGGAGTTTAAATATAAATTAGCACGCGCGACGTGGATAAGGTTTTTGTCACGCCTTATATTCGTGAGTTTAGGGTCGAGGCAATTTAGGGGATTCTTGCCGCGATAATTGGGTATGTTGGGCAAAGAAAAACTATTGGCATCAATAAAACATTGGTATATTTTGCGCCGCTTTGCATTTACATCTAAATTATTGGCGTGGAAATGTGTGACTTTCCCGTCATTGAAAAAGGCATCGTCAAAAATACGCTTGGCAATAAGCTTGATGTTTTTGGGGTCTGTTTCACTGACAATATTATAGTTGCTTGACCATGCGAGTGTTCCTTTTTTTGTATAAAGTAAAATTGTCGCTGTCTTGGCACCTTGGTCATTTGGATCACCTATTTCTATGACAAACCGATAGTCATGCGCGCCACTGTTTTTGATGGTAACAAACGCATGGTGGATAAGGATGTATTTTATTTCTTTCGTGAGGTTCATGATTGTGAGGTCTTGATAGGGGGGAGACTCACTATTTTTCGTAGGGAATAAAATTCTTGCAGAAAACGTAATATTGGCTGGCGTGTTATATTTTTGATATGTGAAGGTTCCCGTTAAACAAATAACAATAAGGCTGACAACCGCTAATATCTTATGACGCAGTAAAAGAGGTTTTGTTACGACCGTTGGTGGGGTCGTCTTTGAGATTTGTGGTTTTACCTTCACACCTTTCTCTTTTACCTTTGGAATGAAACTGGCTTTGGGAAGGATGATCTTGAACTTGTTTTGCAGCATGTTGAAATGGGTAATATTTTTGCGAAGCCTATGCATTTCTACACGCACGATACTATCGATTGCATTGTCGAAACTTTCATCACGTTCTAATACGTCGACTGCGATTGAATATGCTTTAATGGTTTTTCCGCGCCCTGCACCCGTTTCTTCAAGGAGATATTTCAATAATTGGTGCTGGCGCTTTGAACTTCCAAACACTTTCGTATCTGTGATCGCGGTCAAAAGCTTATCGATGTTATTCTCTGTAAGTTCCATTATATCTCTTGGTTCTAAATAAAAAGGGGCTTTGTGACGATGCCATAGTTAAAGCTATGTATAAAAATAATGTTTCGGGGTGATTAGATACGGCCCTTGTTCAAGATTGGGCAGTTTTTTAATATCTCAGGCTTAAGTAATTGTGATTCTAGTGTTTCGTGTAACCGCTTTTTTTTGATGTAATCCGTGAGGGATTGAAGTGATGTAATTTTGTTGTTTTTTAATCGTTGCACAAAATTATCTTCAGGCCGAAAACGTGATAAATTACAGGAAATGATGGCACCATAAATGATGTGCGTCGTTGAGCGGTTTTCTGGAATAAGGTCATATCTTTTTGAGGCGTTTTCCCAGTCATTTTTATGTATATAATAATAGACATAAAACAAATTTGCATGGGAAAACTGACCCTTACTCTCTTGTAAAAGCGCATCTGCCAAAGGCAAAACTTTGGGCCAATCTATATAATATTCGGCAAGTATATAAGCACGTAAGTAATCCATATCATGGTTGTTTGGATATAGCCTATGCATGTTATCGAAAATCATTTGAATGTTTTTGTTGTTTCTCGGTATTTTTTCGACTTCCACCTTTAAAAGTGCGTGTAAATAGCCACGAGAGTTAAATTCATGCTTTTGTGCTATTTTTAATTCTGCTTCTGCTTTTTTTAAAGGGGATTCAACATCATACGGCAGGGCGCCATAATGAACACCAATATAAACATCTGCCCTAGTCGTGTGGATACGATTTTTGTCCCGAGCAATATTGGTGAGGCGACTATCTAGGCAAGAGAGGAGGTTTGTATAAAAATATTTTGTGGCATCGGTGATTGTATATGTGCCTGCATCTAAAAAACATTGGTAAAGATACCGCCTTGTTTTTGAAATGTGAATGTTAGTTGCATGGTAATGCGTGAATTTCCCATTGATACTAAACGCATCGGTGAAGACATATTGGGCTATGCGTTTTGAAATGTCAGTATTGTTTAAACCTTTTTCGGGAAACTCATATGTATTTGACCATGCAAGGGTTCCGTTTTCTTCATAGATAAAGACTGTGGCACTCTTGTTGCCATGAAAATCTGTATTACTGATTTCTATTTCTATTTTATAGTCGTGTGGGCCATGGTTTTTAATGTCGATAAGTGAAGAGTTAACTAATCTGTATTTTATCTCATTCGTGATTGATCGGACATTGACTATATTTTGATCCGCAATTTCGCTTGTCGACGAGAGAGTTGGGAAAAGCATGCGAGCTGAAAATGTAACATCAGCTACAGAGTTGGTTTTCGTATAAAACATTACGGTGAACAGGGCCGCGCAGAGGGGTAACACTAAGGCTAATATTATCCTGTATGCTTTTCGAGGTGAGTGTTTTTTAGGTTTTTCTTTAGCTTGGGGGAGCTGTGGACACTTGGATTCTACAACAGGAATGAATTGTGCTTTGGGGAGAGTGATAATAATTTCGCTTTGTATCATATTGAACAAGGCGAGGTTTTTACGGAGCCTGTGCATTTCTACGCGCGTGATGCTGTCGACCATATTGTCAAAGCTTTCATCGCGCCCCAAAACATCGACTGCAATTGAGTAGGCCTTGATGGTTTCTCCGCGTCCGGCGGCGGTTTCATCAAGCAGGTATTTTAGTAAATGATGCTGTCGTTTAGAGCTTCCGAAGACTTTTGTCTTTTTTACAGACGCAAGTATTCTCCCAATGTTTTCTGAAGTTAATTTCATATACCCAATCACCCTAAGGTGTATTTGCATGCCACATTTGTAGGAGAATAACTTAAAATCGTAAAAAAATCAAGTGTGACTGTCATTTGAATTGGGAAATTATTGTTTTGATGAGGTGGTATGCACGACTGTATGTTGTAATGTTTTGCTGTTTTCTAATCTTGGAGATTAGTGTAGCTATGGTTTATGGCTCTGCAAAGGCAGGGCTATAATATTTTATATGTCATGAAAGCCTTTTATGAATTTTGAAAACACGCCTGTTCTTTCTGTTGAAAATGTAAGCAAAACATTTGCGGGCAAGCCTGCTGTGAAAAATGTGAGTTTTGGTGTGAAGAAAGGTGAAATTGTTGGGTTTTTAGGGCCAAATGGGGCTGGAAAAACCACGACACTTCGTATGGCGCTGGGCTTGATTTCTCCTGATAGTGGTGAAAATGGTGGGCGTGTGCGCCTGTTTGGTGGACGGCCCGGGGCCGATGCGTATGGCCGTATAGGTTTTTTACCAGAAGAGCGTGGGCTTTACCGCAAAATTAAAGCACGCGAAGCGATTGCACATATTGCGCGGTTGAACGGCATGAAGCGACATGACGCTTTCAAGGCCGCAGACACTATGATGGATAAATACGGGCTCTCAGATGCCAAGCATAAGAAAATTAAAGATCTGTCTAAAGGCATGGCGCAAAAGGTTCAATTGATTGCCGCGATTGCTCATGATCCAGAGTTTCTTATTTTGGATGAGCCGTTTTCTGGTCTTGACCCTGTGAACCAAAAACTCCTTGAAAACATGGTGCGTGAAATTGCGGAACGGGGACGGACGATTATCTTTTCGACCCATGTGATGGAACATGCAGAGCGTTTATGTGACCGTATTATCCTTATGTCGGGTGGGCAGAAAATATTTGACGGGGATTTGCCTTCAGCGCTTGCCTATGCGCCTAAACGGCTGACGGTAGAAGCACATAATGCCAATACGAAAGAGGTTCTGGCACCGTTCGCAAAAGAAATGGAAAAACGCCGAGAGCATACATGGCGGCTCGTGCTAAAAGACGAATTTGAACCGCATATGGTTTTGCAAGCATGTATTGATAAAAAACTTAAACTTGATCGGTTCGAGCCAGAACGGGTAAGCTTGCACGATGCTTTTGTAAATCTTGTTTCGACTGAAACGGCTATTCATGAAAAAACGGGGACTTAGGCGCATGAGCTTTGTAAACAACCTTATACCAAAAATAAGCTTGAGACGTACCATGCTGATCGCACAACGTGATTTCATGGGCTATGTAAAAACGTGGGGGTTTTGGCTAACGGCACTTGGCCCATTTATCGGTATTTTCTTTGGCGTCTTAGGGCCTCTTATCATGGCAAAGTCAGAGCCAACGCAATATGTCACGATCTTGGACGAGACGGGTATTCATGGCCATGCAATTGAACGTTTGCTTGAAGAGGACAATCAAGTATTTATGGAAAATGCTGTTCGTGGCATGTCAAAATTCACAGTCCCACGTGAACAAAGAGACGCATTTGAAACTGTGTTAAAAGAACAAGGTGCGGAGGCCGCTAAAGAGTTTATTCGTCAGACGAGCCCGAAAATTGCCGGTGTTTTAGATATGCCAGAAAGTAAATTGCAATTTATTACCATGCCGACACAAAACCTTGAAGAGATTAAGGTTTATGTGAAGGGGGATAAAAAACTGGATGTGGACGGTACGCCGCAAAACTTGCAAGGCCTGTTACATATTTATGAACAAAACGGGGAAACCAAAGCCGAGTATTGGACCACGTCACCGACACATGGCTCATTAAAGCGGTTAACCAATCGTTATTTCTCTCGCCTGTCTGCCAATGCGTATTTGGCAACAGGAGGGTTGAACCGAGATGCCTATGTCGAGAGCAGGGATGGTTCTGTCGTGGTTGAAGAGTTTAACCCCGCGAAAGCCAAAACGGGTATTGATGGGCAAGCGGTTACGGGCGAGGATAAAATTCCGTATTTCGTTGCGGCTGGATTGGCGATGATGTTGTGGTTCGCCGTATTTACAGGTGCGTATATGTTGCTTGTGTCTATGGTTGAAGAGAAGATGAACAAGGTTTTGGAAATGTTGCTCGCGAGTACACGGTTTTCCGAGATTTTCTTCGGGAAATTAATCGGGGTCGCGGCGCTCACAATTGCTTCGCTCTTGCCGTGGATAATTTTAGGGGCTATCGGGTTTTATGGTGCAATGCAATTTGGTGACGGGGCGTTGGCGACAGGGCTGGCGCAAGCCATTACGCCGAAAATGCTGATCTTCTTGCCGATCTTCTTTATACTTGGCTATGTGTTTTACGGGGCTATGTTTATCGGGCTTGGAGCTATGGCGGAATCCATGCAAGATGCTTCGACCTTGATGACGCCAATGGTATTGTTATTGACGGCCTGCATTCTTGTTGTACCTGTGGGAGTCGCATTTCCAGACTCGCCAATTTTGATCGTCGCGCAATATATTCCGTTCTCGGCGCCATTCGCAGCCATTATCCGTTTGCCTGCCGATCCGCCATTATGGCAGACATTATTATCAGTGTTGATTCTGGTCTTGTCATCTCTGTTTGTCGTGTGGGTGTCGGCGCGTATATTCAAACATGGTGTGTTGACGGGCGGGAGCATGGTATCTGTGAAAGCATGGTTTCGTAAAAAATTCTCATTTAAGCGTGGCACGTAAAGCGTTTTAGGCGTATATTATTTGTATGCAAAAACTTGACCCCTCACATAAAGCTCGCCTTGCTCTTCTTGAAGCTACATTAAAAAATGTGCCATTTGATGGCTGGTCAGAGACGAGCTTGAAGCAAGCTGTAAAAGTCACGGGTCTTCCCGAGGGTGCTGACGCGTTATATTTTCCAGGGGGAGCTTTGGAAATGATTGCGTTTTGGAATGAACAGCATGACGCCTATGTACGCGACGCGGTGACTAAGTTCGATCTGCCCAATATGCGTATTCGTGATAAAATTACCCAAGCGGTGCTTTTGCGGTTTGAAGCCATTGGTGATCATGATGAAGCGGCGCGACGTGCTGTGGCGCGAACCGCTTTGCTTGATGGATTGACACTTAGCCCGAAAATACTTTGGGCGGCGGCAGATAATATCTGGCGTGCTATTGGCGATATTTCTACGGATTTTAACTTTTATACAAAACGGACAACACTTTCCGCTGTGATTAGTACAAGTTTGGCGGCGTGGTTATCTGATCGTGATCCGAATAAAGACAAGGCAAAAGCATTTTTAGATGCGCGCATTGAAAATGTTATGCAGTTTGAAAAGGCTAAATTCCAAGTCAAAAAACGTATGGGTGCAATGCCTGACCCCGTGGAAATTCTTGGCAAAATACGTTATGGTAAAAAACGAAGACGCAGTAGCTAAATATCCAGCCTGTTCTCGTATCGTCTAAAACTTGCCTAAAATTTCATTTACATGCCCCATTTTACGACCTGCGCGAATGTCATGTTTGTCATAATCGTGAACAAATGTGTCGGGGCGTTGGGCGATGGTTTTGATATTCTTTATTTCTTCCCCAATAAGGTTGGTCATCAAAACTGTTTGGATAGGTACAGTGTCGCCGAGGGGGAGGCCTGTTATGGCGCGAATATGTTGTTCAAACTGGTCTGTGCATCCTGCGTTTTGGGTCCAATGGCCAGAGTTATGAACACGTGGCGCAATTTCATTGACGATCAGTTTTCCGTTTTCGAGTTCGAAAAATTCGATACCCATTACACCTATATAGGAAAGGGCATCTAATATACGCTCAGCGATTGCGTGCGCGTTCTCTTTTACATTTTGCGGATCATTGGCAGGGGCGATACTGGTGTGGAGCCTGTGGTCTTTGTGGACATTTTCTGTCATAGGGTAGCTGGCTATAGTGCCGTCTTGGGCGCGGGCGGCAATGATTGAGAACTCGCGTACAAATGGGACAAAGTCCTCTGCGATTAAATCTGCACCGCCAAGTCTGGCAAAGCCGCCTTTGACGTCTTTTTCATCAGAAATTTTCACTTGTCCTTTGCCGTCATATCCAAATCTACGGGTTTTTAAAACCGAGGGGCCACCAAAATCGGTGAGGGCATTAGTGAGCGCGGACATGGTTTCAACTGCGTGAAACTTTGCAACAGGTACAGTGGCGGTGTCTCGTAAAAACGTTTTCTCAATGAGGCGGTCATGGGATGTTTCTAGAGCTTTGGCATCGGGATAGACGCTGACATGTTTTTGCGCTTCTTTGACAGCTGCAATGGGAATGTTTTCAAATTCATATGTCACCACGTCACAAGATTTTGCGAATGTGATAATGGCTTTCAAATCTTCATATGGTGCGACGGTTTCAAAATCACTGACACGGCTTGCAGGCGTATCGGCGAGAGAGTCGTAAACATGTGTGCGGTAGCCGAGTTTTGTCGCAGATTGCGCGAGCATACGTCCAAGTTGCCCTCCTCCAAAAATACCAATAATCGCGCCAGAAGGGAGGGGTGTAGGAAGATCCGAAGGGAGGTCAGTAGGAAGAGATGTCGTGGACATGAAGTAATCCTAAGCTGTTGGGGCTTCGTCGCGTGGGTCGAGGCCAACGCTTTCTGTTTGGGCTTGTCGCCATGCCTCCAGCCTTTGGGAGAGTTCTGGATCCGAGAGCGCAAGAATTGCGGCGGCAAGCAAGGCGGCGTTTTTCGCGCCTGCATCACCAATTGCCAGTGTACCGACAGGAATGCCGCCTGGCATTTGTGCAATCGACAAAAGGCTATCCATACCCTTTAGTGCGCGGCTTTTGATTGGGACGCCTAAAACGGGAAGAGCGGTCAAGGCTGCGATCATGCCCGGAAGATGAGCTGCGCCGCCTGCGCCAGCGATGATAACATGCAAACCTTCATCCTTGGCGGTCTTGGAAAAYGTAAATAAACGYTCGGGGGTACGGTGCGCCGAGACKATTCTTACGRCRTAGTTAATATTGAGTGTATCAAGGATRTCYGTGCCGTGTTTCATGGTGGGCCAGTCTGATTTAGACCCCATAACTACGGCGATTTTTGCGTTTTTTTCTAATGTGCYCATGATCCGCTCATTTCTGTAAAACGCCATCATGTAACCCAAAAAYGCCTCTTGGTACACAAAAAAACACATTTTWMAAAACTGCATTCGGAGTTCTTTAATAAGATRGTGCTAGGTCARGGGAAATAACAATAACTGGTGGGTTTATGAGTTTACATGAATTAACAAATCRCGTTGGAATTGAAGMCAACTCGARCAYTCCTTTGGATGAGGATGGTTTTGCTAAGGAAGAGCGGCAAAGGCTGCTTGACGAGATAACCGTCTTRAAAACGAGGATTCTAACATTAGAGCATTCRGCGGATACAGAYCCGTTGGTGTCGGTCTATAATCGTCGTGCGTTTTTACGCGAARTYGAACGGGCGCAAACTGTCATGGCACGCTATGATATTTTGTCGAGTATGATCTTCTTTGAYTTGAAYGGATTTAAACAGATYAATGACCATTATGGTCATGTGGTTGGTGATGATTTRCTYATTCAGGTCGGGGATGTTTTGARATCSTCGGTTCGTGATTGCGATATGGTYGCGCGTTTGGGCGGAGATGAGTTCGGGGTGCTTTTRTTTAAATCGGATGARGCTGTTGCACGYGCAAAAGCSGCRGCGCTYTCTTGTGCGATTACSTCYCAAATYCTTGARGTYGGWACTGATAATGTGAATATTAGTGCKGCTTGGGGSGTGAGYGCMTGTYATCCASAAGATACWGCAAAGCAAATTCTYGACCGTGCTGACCGYGCTATGTAYAAAACCAARCCTGSTTAGGGCTTTAAGKTRWRACTRCGAAATTAGGYTCTSGRSATTWAGCGTGAAGCGRTAATMGCTTTACGCGATTATGTCTTTACGCGATTATGTCTGGGGTCAAATTGCTGTTAAGTTTTGTGATTTTGTCTTTTAGGCGYAATTTTARCTTTTTCATYCGTGCAATATTGATCATATCAAGYGCACCCGTTTCGCGGAGTGCCGTGATTTCGAGGTCAAGGTGTCGATGTTCTACGCGCAAATCTTTAAGCTCTCGAACAAGGATTTCTCGCTCTTTTTCTTCGTCATACTCGGGGGTGTGTTGGTCATCATCACTCATAGCAGTAGGCTATATACCCAAATGAGTCAGTGACCAAGCAAACTTGTTGGAAAGTTGGTGCTAAATTTAATAAAGGGTTAGGCTGAGGGTTTCTAGGGCGTTATTATGGGCGAAATCCGTGGAGGGCGCGACCATTTTCATGTTATGAAGGCATATTTTTGTGCTTGAATTTAACGTATTTGGGGATATTTGAGACGGTAAAGCTTCAAGTGCCAATTGCTCGTGTCGTTCAAATGCGAGTTCCAAATTTAAGAATTGATGTTTAAGTGCGCTCGCGCTCTCAATGTGGGGGGTGTCCTTGATTTCACGCCTTGCCTTGCGAATGCCCACAACACCACCAGATTGCCATATATCCGTAATTTTTATGCAGTGTTTCAATGCATTGGCGGTGGGGCAGCGCTTTTTACTGGCCAACCAACATGCCCATAAGATCACATTCACGTCTTGTCCGAACTGGTCTTGAAGGTGTAAGCAGGCGCGTTGGGTCTCTGGGGCTGCATAGGCTTTCAATGACCAATTCCAAAAAATACCAATAGTCGCCATATTCGCTGCATGCCTTTATTTTATGTCTCATTGACTATAATGACGTGGGAATGTGACAGGTAAAGGTTTTTGTGTTAGGTAGTGAGTTCATTTCACTTAATACAGGAGGCGCATATGGCATTGTCGGCGCATTTGGAAGAGCTGAATATTAAACATACAAACTTGGATACGAAGATCCAAGATGAATTAAAACACCCAATGCCGGACGCTGTACGTCTTACGAAGTTGAAAAAAGAAAAACTCCATATCAAAGAAAAAATAGCGAGTTTTATACCGCATTAGCGTAAATAACATACACAGTCTTGGCTTGACCTTTATGGGTGGCTAGCTACAAACATCTTATAATAAAAAGGGATGTTGAGCTATGTCGGATAGACGTGTTGTAATTGTAACAGGCGGTGCCAAGGGCATTGGCTATGCATGCGTGCGTAAATTTTATGAAGACGGGGATTGCGTTGTGATTGCGGATCATGATGTGGAAGCTGGGCGTATCGCGCTTGACCGTCTTGGTGCGCCTGAAAAACGTGTAATTTTTGTCTCGTGTGATGTGTCGGATAAATTGTCTGTACATAATCTGGTTGCCCAAACGCTCAATAATTTTGGGCGGATCGATGTTTTGGTCAATAATGCAGGTATTATTATCAAGGGCGGTTCGCTTGATCTCTCATTAGATGATTTTGACAAAGTGTTGAGTGTGAATTTACGCGGGGCGTTTTTGACATCTCGCGCCGTTGCCAAGCATATGGTTCAGGTCTTGAATGAAAAGGATGATCGTTCCGGGCGTGAGCGCTGTGGGTTTTCTATCGTCAATATGTCTTCTATTAATGCAAGTGTCGCAATTGCCAATATACTTGCCTATTCTGTCTCCAAAGGTGGTTTGGCGCAATTGACGAGCGCTATGGCGCTTGAACTTGCACCTTACGGCATTCGGGTGAATAGCGTTGGCCCCGGAAGTGTCAAGACGGATATGTTAGCAGGCGTGGCGGGGAACCAAGAAGTTTATGATATGATTTTGTCACGAACACCGCTTGGGCGCATTGCGCAACCAGATGAAGTTGCGAATGTTGTTGCGTTTCTAGCTTCAGAAAACGCGAGCTATATTACTGGTGAGTGCATTTATGTAGACGGTGGGCGATTAGCCTTAAATTATGTGATGCCTAAGAAAAACTAATGCATGTATAAAATTTCGGCTTTCCCAAGAGAGAAAGCCGAACGTAAATTTAGTGTTATGAACCAGAAGGTTTGAACAGGCTTTCGAGAGTATGTTCGGTAGCTGGGACCTTTTTTTCTTCTACAGCGGCTGTAGACGCGACAGGTTGTAGTGCTGCGCCGTCTTCTACCTTAATGCCGAGTTTTTCTTGCTGTTTGATGAATTTTTCTGCTGCAATTTTAACAACGCTGTCCAAATCCATTTGTGTACAAAGACCGAGGGAAACAGGATCTGTTGGTGTGATTGTGGATGATTTCCAATGTGAACGGTCACGAATGGACGCGATTGTGGGCTTTGTTGTACCAATTAATTTGGAAATCTGTGGGTCTGAAATTTCGGGGTGATTGCGGACGAGCCATGCAATCGCATCTGGGCGGTCTTGGCGGCGAGAAAGTGGTGTATAGCGTGGGCCACGACGTTTTTTCTTTGTCGAGTTTGGGATCGGGTTGTGATCAAATGTCACTGGCTTCATGTCATAGTTGGAATTTTTTTCTGCTTTTTCAATTTCTGGACGGGTGACTTGACCATTGGCAATCGGGTCTGCACCGCGAATACCTGCGGCAACATCGCCATCAGCAATGCCGCTCACTTCTAGAATGTGCAGATCACAAAACTTTGATATTTGTTCAAATGTCATTGCCGTGTTATCAATAAGCCATACTGCTGTCGCTTTAGGCATTAAAATTTTTGTCATAACTCTCTCCGAATCAGGTGCCTTAAACAGATTTAACCGATTTAGACACAGGCATTAAAAAACCCCGCTCGGCGGGGTGGTTTTCGAAGTTTTCGGGAGTTTTAACCTCTCCTAGAACCTCTTATTAACGCTACATTAAGCCTTCTTGCTCGTTTTGGCAAGGGCAGGGCGTAAATTTCTTGGCGAGAAGGGATTGTGGGTTTATAGACATGGTTAAGACGTAAGATACGTATGGGGAGAGGATTGAGTTATGGATGAGCAAGAGCTAGGCCATATAGGGGAAACTTTTCGTGTAGGCGAAGACTTATATGGGGTATCTGTTGAACAGTTACGTGAACGTTCCGAAGTTTTGAAAATGGAACTTGCACGCATAGAAGTATTTATTGTTAAAAAAAACGAAGAATTAACTGTAGCAGAGACATTTTTCAAAAAAACATAAAGAAATAAGTTGATTTGGCTTGGTGTTTGCAACGGCTATATCAAATAAGTGATTTTGATACACAATATAAGTTTGGCGCAGATGCGTAA
Organism: Robiginitomaculum sp.; assembly: GCA_002733905.1. Taxonomy (GTDB): domain Bacteria; phylum Pseudomonadota; class Alphaproteobacteria; order Caulobacterales; family Maricaulaceae; genus Robiginitomaculum_A. Next base: position 70,236 of record NVXK01000014.1, read on the forward strand.
TGGAGTTTACGGGATGACAGATAGAATTGGGACGCATTTTCCGCACATGGCGGTCGATACTCTTGGACCGCAAGCTGAAGCAAGGCTCTTAGAGTTTACCTCTTCTGAATTGTTTGGGAAAACATTTCGCGAAGGCATGGATATGGTTGAAGAAACAGCCGCATATCTGGATGGACCGGGGCGTCAGGACAGCAAAAAGCTTGAAAGAAATGACGCGTTGGTTTATGCGAGCCAAAGTATGAAATTGACAACACGCCTTATGCAAGTGGCGTCTTGGCTGTTAGTGCAGCGCGCATTGAAAGAAGGCGAAATGACCAGTGCAGAAGCGCGGGCTGAAAAATATCGTCTCGTACCAGAAAGTATTAGCCGTAAAGACGATAATGAACCATTGCCTAAATATGCGAAAAGCTTGCCTGGGATTTTGCTTGATTTACTGGCGCGCTCGGAATCTTTATATGAGCGGATTGCTCGCCTTGACCGTAGTCTTTATGGTTCAATAGCTGCGCAACAAGGCAATACAGTTGCCGATCAAATTAATCGCTTGGAAGCCGCTTTTTCAAGAGCGCGTGGTTGAAATATAAAAGTAGAGATATCGGGAAACATGGTTTAGCTGAATTTTAGTTGCCTCACCCATACTAAAAAACCCATTTTGGAGAATGTCCAAAATGGGTTTTTGTATTTTATCTTAGCGTGAAAGCTAAAGAATTTGCAGTGTTTATACGAAACCTGCAAATTTGTTCTTGAAGCGTGAAACACGACCACCACGGTCCATAAGTTTTGCGCCGCCACCAGTCCATGCTGGATGAGAGCTTGCATCAATATCCAAAGTCAGCGTATCGCCTTCTTTGCCATATGTTGAGCGTGTCATGTATTCTGTGCCGTCAGTCATCACAACTTTGATCATGTGATAATTTGGATGTAAATCTTTTTTCATTTTATTTTCCTGTTTTGCCACGGGTTTATGCGTTAGAGGTCCCCCGCAGAGATGGGGCTATATAGCGCAAGCGGTTTTTAAAATCAAGCGGCAGTTATGTGTGGTTTTTTACTTTTACCGTTTTGAATATGCAGGGCGCCGTCATGTGGGTTTACGCCGTGAAAATGGAGGTGGTTAAACACGGAAGGGGTGCCGTGGCGGAAATGATCATGGTCTTTTTGTAGGGCGTCGATTAAAAAGTCAAAAGCGGCTCTAACACGTGCGCTTTTCTTTAAGTCTTCGTGTGCGACGACCCATAAGTCTTCGACACGCTCGACCTCTGGTAAAATGCGGACTAACTCGGTATCACCACATAAACCTCCATAAGGCATCATGCCAATGCCGTATCCGGCAAGAAGAGCGTGGTGGTGCGCGAGTAAGTTATTGGTTTTAAAGGTCGTTTTTGGTGTCGGTAATAGATTGCCTTTGGTGTCCTTGGGCCAAAATTTTTCTTTGCCAACGTGCATTTCAATGCCGTTATGATTGACAAGGTCTGTTATTGTTTCAGGAAGACCGTGTTTTTGTACATAGGATTGAGATGCAAAAAGTCCAAACCCGCTCGAGCTCACTTTGCGTCCAATTAAACTGTTTTGTGAACCTGGCCCCATCCAACGCAAGGCGATGTCTGCTTCGCGTTGTGCAAGGTTGGCAGAGCGGAAATCAACATTAATATCGATAGCGACTTCGGGATGTTCTTGTTGGAATATACGCATGACGGAGGGGAGCCACCAATCGCCAATGCCTTCGGATACGGCGAGCATGATTGTGCCTTCGAGACTGTCCTCAAGGGTGGCGGATGAGCGTGTAATCGCGTCCGCTTCTTCGCCCATACGTTTAATATGATCAAGTACAAGATAGCCAAAATCTGTAGGGACGAGACGCCCTTCATCTTTGGTGAGGACAGGGGCGCCAAACTGGGTTTCGAGGGCTTTAATGCGCCTGCCAACTGTAGGCTGGCTAATGCCAAGATGTTCACCAGCGGCCGTCAGGCTGCCAGTCTCTGCGACGGCGAGGAATATAGGATAATCGGACCAATTGTTCATGCAAAAATGAATAACATATGTGCGGTAAATGTCAATTGCATTCCTATATGAATGTCACCAAGTAGAAGATGTTCCACCACAGGAGAAAATTATGAACATTTATGCCCCCCTAAAAACATCCCTTAAATCCGTTGCCGCTATTGCGTTGACGCTCGGTTTTGCGAGCACAGCTTTTGCTGCTGACCATACATCCGAATTTGGCGTCACGTCAAATGCGACACGCTCTATTCGTTCTGCGGCCAGTGCTTTTGCAAAAGGTGATTTTGCCAATTCTGAAGCTTATAGCCGGCGTGCGCTAAAAGAAGGCCTTAAAAAATCACGTAAAGCGGTTGCCTATAGTAATCTTTGTGCGGCTCTTGGCGCGCAAGGCGAGCTTGAAGCTGCACAAGAAGCTTGTGCGTCTGCATTGAAGATTGCACCAAAAAATGAGCAAGCTTTGGCAAACCAAGCGGCGCTAAAAGCGCACGCAGGTTCAGAGATGGAAGCTGAGGGCTAGCCCTCACGCTCACGAAACTAGGTAAGGTGTTGCATAAACTCTGGTAGCAATGCCTTACCACTACAGATAATGTCACCACTGCCCATAGGGTTGGGATTTTCTGTATCGAGTTCTTGCACAATTGCCCCAGCTTCACGTGCAATAACGATACCTGCGGCAATGTCCCAGGGCTGTAGGCCGCGTTCCCAGAAACCATCAAAGCGGCCTGCGGCGACCCATGCAAGGTCAAGCGCTGCTGAACCAAAACGGCGAATGCCAGCTGAATGTGCCATGACTTTATGTAATTCTTTGAGGAATTTCGCATGACCGGGCTTGCCGAGCCAGGGTGTACCTGTTGCGATAATACATTCTGTAATATCTGAGCGGTTTGGCACGCGGAGGCGTTTTTCAATACCGCGACTGTCGAGTAAAAATGCGCCATGGCCAGTTTCTGCGAAAAACATTTCGTCGCGCATAAGGTCATAAATGACGCCAGCATGTAGCTCGCCGTCACGCTCTACCCCGATAGAGATAGAAAAGTGCGGATTGCCGTGCATAAAGTTTAGGGTGCCATCGAGTGGGTCAATGATAAATCTATGGGTTTTATCCGAACCTCCGACTTCGCCGCGTTCTTCCATCAAATACCCATAACCCGGGCGGTCATGGCGAAGGCTTTCGAAGATTTTTTCTTCGGACATTTTATCTGCCGCAGTGACAAAATCGGCTGGGCCTTTGCGAGAAACTTGTAGGTTTTCAACTTCACCAAAATCGCGGGCAAGAACACGTGCGCCTTTGCGCGCTGCCGCCATCATGACGGTTACGAGGGGGGATGCATTTGGCATTAGTCAGCTCTTTTCACATATGAACCGTCTTCGGTCATGATTATTACACGTTCACCAACTTTGATAAAAGGCGGTACAGCAGTTCGCACACCATTTTCTAAAATAGCGGGCTTGTAGGAATTTGCAGCCGTTTGGCCTTTAACAACAGGTTCTGTTTCTTGAATTTCAAGAGCGATTTGCTCTGGCAATGTTACGGAAATTGGGCGCTCCTCATGCATTTCGAGCATGACTTCCATGCCGTCAGTAAGGAAGGCGGCTTTGTCGCCAACGAATTCGGTTGCGAGGTTGATTTGCTCATAATTCTCTGAGTTCATAAATACCAACATATCGCCCTCTGCGTAAAGATAGCTGTGTGGTTTTTGATCGAGGCGCACGCGCTCAACAGTTTCGGACGAACGAAAACGCTCGTTGAGTTTACGACCATCAATAAGATTTTTAAGCTCGACTTGATTGAACGCACCGCCTTTGCCAGGTTTTACGGCATTGGTTTTCACGGCAATCCAAAGGCCGTTTTGGTGTTGGATGATATTTCCAATACGAATTTCATTGCCGTTGATTTTCATGGCGTTTCCTGTGTTCAAAATGTCAAATAACAATAGTTGAGCGCTCTTACCAAGAAGCACGCCATTGAGCAATGGGTTTATTGAGAGGGGGCGCGTTTAAACTGGTTTGAAATAAAACCAACCGCCTTTTTGTTATTCGTATTTTCTGGAAGCAGTTCCATTGAAAATACGGAGGGAACAAAAAAGCGGTCAGGCACTTTACTCATTTGTGGGAGTGAGTAATTCTGGTGAGGGTATAGCCCTAAAATTTGTGAACATAAGCGATTGAGGCAGCGTCACTATCGCTCATCAAAGATTTTGTTTCATAACGTGTATAGTCGACGCGAATGCTGTCCTTATGGCTAATGGCGTATTCAACGCCGATGCCATAGGCAAAGCCGTCTGTTTTTAAATCTACGACGAGAGGTGCGCTTTCTTGTTTAAACTGGGTGTAGTGATAGCCGCCGCGTAAAAGACCCGAGAGGTTTTTTGTTACGGGAATACGGCCTATGGCAAATAGGCCCGCTGCATATTTCGTCCCAAGATCGACCCCGTTCATATTATCATCTATGACGCCCATACTGCCCTCGGCTTCGACACCAATCGTCGGCGTGATTTTATAGCCAAGGCGGGCTTGTACGCCGTAATTGTCATTAATCGTGTCATAGGCGACCATGCCAAGTGAGGCGTAAATCCCTTTGTGTTTTACGGGGCGGATCGGATTGCCATAGCGATTGGTCATTTTGCTTGCGGTATTGGATGTATCAAGTGTGCTTTGGGGGCGTAGGCCAATTTGTTTTGGAATGTTTTCGCCTGTATAGTCTGTTGTTCCATATGCATTATACCCGTCTTTGCCCGTTGGCATGGGGGTGAAAATGGAAGATGTCTCGGCACTGTTAGGGCAGGGCATAAGTGTGTCTTCAAGAGAGAGGGTTTCGACTTCGCACGCAATGTTGAGTGATGGCAGTGTAATGTCATCCTCTAATATATACGTCTCTGGCATATATGTTTCTGGCGTAGACGAGTAGGCATAGGGGGCGCTTTTACTTTTGAAAATGTTTAAAGCAGAACAGCCTGACAAGGTTGAACCAACACATAATAAAAGTAGAATAGATGTTTTTGTAAGGCGCACGACAACCCTCCTTATGAGACTTAAAAGTCTCTGCCACATTTGTTGTTAGGACGAGTTATAGGAGGGAAGTTTAAATACTTGTTTAAGGTAATACTTAAAAAAGCGAATTATATGGCGTAATTAACAGTGTTTATTCGTGCCATATGGCGAGTACTATGAGGTTTAACGTAATAATGCCCGTTTCAGTGCTGAAACGGGCATATTATCAGATATAGAGAAATGCTCGTGAGTTTTAGAATTTATAAACATAACTAAGGGAGGCCGAGTCAAAATCATCGCCCCGAAGGAAGTCTTGTTTGTAACGCGTATAGTCGGCGCGAATAGCGTTGTTACGGTCAAAAGCAAATTCTAGACCTGCGCCGTAAGCAATGCCATCTGAATCGAGAATTTCGTCTCTTACAGGTGTTTCATACGTGATTTGTGTTTTATGATAACCAAGGCGTGCATGGGCAGAAAGCTTGCGACCTAATGGCACTTTGACAAGGCCAAAGCCTGCGGCTGTGTAATCAATGCCTACAGTTCTACCTTCAAATGTTTCGTCAGCAGTGCCTGTTGATGCTTCTGCTTCTACAGCAAAAAATGGATTGAAATTATGGCCGATACGTCCTTGAATACCAAAACGATCATCTGAATCATTGTATTTCACAAGACCGATATTGCCATAACCACCGACATGTTGGTTAAATGTGCCGTAAGGATTATGCAGTGGTTTGTGAAGGCGTGTATAAGGTGAATTGTGTAATGCTGCGCCGTAAGGTGCGCCTCCGCGTAAAACTGTGCCGTGTTGGTTGTGGCCGTAACCCGAATATTGGGTATTGCCATATGCGTTGTAACCAGAATGTCCATACTGTGCCTGTACGGGACGTACATATGCATTCTGACCATAGCGTGAGGCTGAATGATGTGTTTGGTTTTGCATGCCAAATGATTGCGAATTATAACCTGAACATGCCCCTAGCAGTGTTGTGAGCGCGAGTGTTGATAGTCCTAAATATGTAAAGCGCATTGTTGTTCCTCTAAAAAACTGTGCCAAAATGAATATTGCAAAGCGAATATTACAAGTGGCAATGCAAGAGGAATGCCAGTTTTGATTTTTAGATTTGAGGAATAGTGATGAAGAGGCTAGAATTTACGCACATAGGATACGGAGGCGGAATTTCCTTTGATATCTGTGTATTTAATTGCGTATTTCGTCAGATCAAGACGCAGGGCATTGATGGAGTTGAATGCATATTCGACACCTGCACCATATGCGAAACCGTTTCGACCTTCTTGCGAGGTGAGGGCGCCGCTATCTGTGTCAAAGTTTGTCGTGTGATAGCCACCGCGTGCGAGCATTGAAATGTTTTCACTCACAGGTACACGCCCTACAACGAACGCGCCTGCTGAATATTCTACGCCAAACTTGGTGTTGATATATGTATACAAATCTGTACCGACAGAGGCTTCGATTTCCACGCCAATATTGGGCGTTAAACTATAGCCCAAACGGCCTTGAATGCCATGTATTTCAGAGCCGAGGTCGTATTTAATGCCGCCAATATTGACATAGCTGGCATTTGCGCTTTCATGATGCATCCGGGCTTTATAGGTATAAGGGTGTTGTGACGCAGCAGGGGTGTTTGTCATTGTGTCTATTCGGTGGATACCACGTAAACCCGTCATTTGAGGGATGTGCCTCGATGTAAGGCCTGTGTCTAAATGATAGGCTGAACCACATAAGGGACTTGCATCACCGTTGCGTGTTTGTACGCAAGTTTGCTGTGCAGGCAAAGAGCTGGCTTGGTGGATAGAAATGTTGGATATTGGTTGTTTTACACAGGCAGAAAACGGAAGCAGGATTGCACATAAAAATGTGAATATCGCTATTTCCCTCCGCATAGAACACCCTCATGTTTTCTTCAAAATTCCCCTATAGTCTTGTTACGTGAAGAGCTTTAAATAACGGTGCAAAAACACACTAAAGAAAGCCTTGTTAACTAAGGTTAGCAAAGTGTGAATGTGTCGTTTTACTGAGTTGTACCCATTAAATTGTCAGATACGGCGCGGGTGCGGGCGCGTTGGAGGATTGCGGCGTCAACATTTTGTTCGAGGCGTTGTTTTAGCTCGTTACGGGATGTATCATAATCCTCGACACCTGTTTTGCCGCTGTCGTGTTCCGCCCGTAACAACCAATAATAGGCGTCTTCATATGATTTGGAAATGCCGTCGCCTTTGGCCAGTGTATAGGCATAGAGATAGCGTCCCTCTGGGTCACCGCCAAGGGCAGCGCGTTTAAACCATGCGGCGGCACGTTCGGCCGAACGTGGTACGGCATTGCCTTGATAGACGATCAGGCCGTAATCAGCTTGCGCCGCAGGGATGCCAGCTTCGGCGGCTTGGGAGAGGTATTTTGCAACTTTGGCCGCGTTCGGCTTTATGTCGAAATTTTCTGCGTACATAATCGCGGCGATATAAGCGGCGTCAAAATTGCCACTGTCGGCTGCTTTTTCATACCATGTCAGAGCGGTGACAGGGTCTTTATCAAACAAAAGATCGCCCAAGCGTGCATTTGCGAAATTATCACCATAAGTACTGGCTTTGGTAAGCCAACTGATCGCTTGGCTTTGATTTGGCGGGGTTCCTTTGCCGTGAATGTAGATGTCGGCGAGGGCGCGCATAGCGTCTGTGCGGCCTTTATTGGCGGCTTGGGTTAGCCATTTTACGGCGTCCGATGCTGATAGTCCGCCGTGGGAGGCGAGCGCCAGTTCGCCGAGGGCAAGCATGGCGTCGTCATGGCCAGCAATCGCGGCTCGTAAAAACCATTTCACAGCCTCGTCTTTGTCGACCATATTGTCGTCGGCGTTCATTAAAATATGCCCGACCAGAACTTGCGCGTCACGGTTGCCCGTTGCCCCTGCCATTTTACTATGAAGGAGGGCGGTTGTGTAATCGCCGTCCTTATAGGCTTGTAGGGCGATATCATATGGGGTGTTGGATGTTGGCGTTGTGCTTACCGCCTCAGTGGCAAAGGCGAGGATTGGTGTTGCAATGCTCGTTCCTAGAATAGCCGCTATAAGGGCGGTGGTGTATGTGCTTCGCAAAGTGCGTGTAGCTCTTGTACCGCTTGCACCGCGCCTTTCGGATGGTTCCATACGCCCGATGAGAGCGCGATAAAGTTCGCGCCCGCTGCGATGACCGATTGTGCATTGGCGGTCGTTATGCCCCCAATTGCGACACACGGAATTTCGATCGCTTCGTTCCACCATGATAATATCTCCAAATCGGCTAGTTTAGCTTCTGGTTTTGTTGTGCTTTCAAAGAAAGCCCCAAATGCAACATAGCTTGCATCGTCTGAACCTGCCTTGAACGCTAATTCTCTGGAGTTATGGCATGTCACGCCAATGATTGCATCTGCGCCCAGCATGTTTTTTGCTAAATTTATGTCCATGTCCGATTGGCCAAGATGCACACCGTCTGCGCCCGTGTGTGCGGCGATTTCGGGGCTGTCATTAATCAAGACCATCGTGCCGTGAGCATGACAAAGGGGGACAAGACGTTCACTGATGGCGATAATGTTTTCGTCACTCGTATCTTTGAGGCGAATTTGCACACAGCCGATGGATACAGCCGCGAGCACTTTTTCGAGGGTATTGGCAAAGGCGTCAACGTCCTCAATCGTGGGCGGTGTGATGAGGTAGATTTGGCAGGCAGGGAAGTCGTCGTGATATGTGTCGACTTCGCTACGGGTTTTCTGGTTCGCCGTTTTTTGTTTGGCGAGTTTTTTCTTTTTAGATTTGTTTTTGGCTTTGCTCATAATGGGGGTTATACCTGCCATGACGCAGAATAAAAGTATAAAGGAACATGGTGTGAGTAATACAGATAAAACATGGCATAAAGGGGCGTGTCATTGCGAGGCCGTGACGTTCGAAGTGGCCGCGCCACGCCATGTGACGATCACTGATTGTAATTGCTCAATTTGTAATAAAACCGGTTTTCAGCACCTAATCGTTGACGCCCAAGACTTTCGGCTCCTGACGGGGAAGGACGACATCACAAGCTACACATTCGGCTCTCACACGGCCAAGCATACGTTTTGCAAACATTGCGGCGTCAAACCCTTCTACACCCCACGCTCTCACCCCGACGGTATCAGCGTAAACCTCCGCTGCGTCGATCAATCTGGATTTGAAGACATTGTGTTCAAACCGTTCGATGGACAGAATTGGGAGAAAAATATTGAAGGGTTGTTGGGGACTAATAGTTGATGGAAAAACGAGGAGAAACCGTCCGCCTTCTTATTTCGTAAATTTATTCCAATTCCATCTTGCGGCAAAAGGCATGATGAAAACGGTGAAGGTCAGTAGAATTACGTTGAATTGATAGATAAGGCTGTCATGACCTATCGACTGGATATCATGCCAAATTTCACGGGATATCCAAAAGGCACTACCTGCGATGCAGGCATTTATTGCAAATTCTTCACCTTCGCCTTCTGTGTAATTTGGGAAAACAATGCGGGAGGCAAAATAAGCCAGTGCAAATGGAATGACCATTCCACTTACTATTAATTGCCAGCTTATATCCCAATTCCCCATGCTTGTATATTTGCATGTAAACAGTTAAACTACACTTAACTTGGGTGGTTAGTCGTGAGCGAATACCGCCTCCTGACACCTGCGTGTCAGTAAAGCTAGCTATCCGTGAATTTCGAACCTGACTCTGCTCTCATGTTCTTTTATAGAATGTACTCCGCAACCCAGAGACACCATCAAGAGACACCATTATGGCCGAGCCGTTTAAAAATGCGTTTAATGTGAAGATGATTGCCGCGATGGGGGGGCATTTGTCACGTGTTGATGACGGGTTTGATGAGGAATTGTTTGTTAAACTTGCGAGCGAAGGGCTTGAGGCCTTGGAACTTAAACAGCGGTCGACACATATTTACGAGGCACTTGTACTAACTCTGCCGTCTGATTATCCACGCGCGATTGAGGTGCTTCTTGCGTCCCTGCATGTCTATGACGAAAGTGGTGTCAGCAATGCAGATACGGTTGAGAACGGTATTAAGGGTTGGGGCATGATGGCGATCACAGAATATGTGGCAAAATGCGGTCTTGAAAATGATGGGGTGTATTTCGACCTTAGTCTCGACGCGCTTGCAGAGATGACATCGCGGTTTTCGAGCGAGTTCGATGTACGCCCTTTTTTGCTCGCCGATACAGACCGCGCAATGGCGCATTTTACGCGTTGGGTGCACCATGCTAACCATCATGTGCGTCGATTGGCGTCCGAAGGTTCGCGGCCTAAATTGCCGTGGGCATCGCAACTCCCTATGTTTATTGCTGACCCTATGCCCGTCCTGCCTTTGCTAGAGGCATTAAAAGATGACAGTGAAGAATATGTGCGGCGCTCTGTGGCCAATCATTTGAATGATATTGCCAAAGATCATCCTGACCTCGTGGCTGATATTGCACAAAAATGGTTAAAGGGGGCGAGTACAGATCGTACACGTTTGGTACGCCATGCGTGTCGTACACTTATTAAACAGGGGCATAAAGGGGCGCTTACGGCTTTTGGATATGGTGCGCCAGAGATAGAGCTATCAGAATTTTATATACCAGATCCCGAAGTGCAATTTGGCGGCGCTTTGGATTTTTCAGTGCGGATAGGGTCGGCCTGTAATACAGAGCAAAACCTGATGATTGATTATATCCTGCATCACCGCAAAGCGAACGGAAAAACTACGCCGAAAGTGTTTAAATGGAAAAGCGTAAAACTCGCCGCAGGGCAGTCACTCGTCCTTTCAAAATCCCACCCTATGAAACCAATCTCTACCCGTAAATATTACCAAGGATTGCATCATTTAGAACTGCAAATAAATGGGCAAGTGTTTGGAAAAATTGATTTTCAGTTGATGATGTGATGGGGTAAAGCCTTAGAAATACACGCATGAAGATTTTGGATTTTTGTTGCGCCTTGTTGATGAAAAGCCTAGGTAACGCCCAACGTATTTAAATAAGGTATTAGAGATGGCCAATCTTCAGTCCAACCGTCAGCCCGATACACAATCCCGTCTAATTCTTCGCCAGCCCGATGATTGGCATGTGCATTTACGTGACGGAGAGATGCTAGACGCGGTGGTGAATTTCACAGCGCGCCAATGTGCTCGTGCGATTGTGATGCCAAACCTGCCCACACCTGTGACGGATGTACAAACTGCGATTGCGTATCGTGACCGCATTAATGCGGCAGTCGATAAAACTCATGATTTTACACCGCTGATGATTTGTTATCTGACAGACGCTACCGACCCGAAAGAGGTCGAGCGTGGTTTCCATGAGGGGGTGTTCACGGCCTGTAAATTATACCCAGCCAATGCGACGACAAATTCCGCGCACGGCGTCACAGATATTACCAAAATTTACGCTGTGCTAGAGGTGATGCAAAATATCGGCATGCCTTTGCTCGTCCACGGAGAAGTGACTGATGCGGACATAGATATTTTTGACCGCGAAGCCGTTTTTATTGAGCGTGTCCTCAAAGATGTGATCGTCGATTTTCCGGGTTTGAAAATCGTATTTGAACATATCACGACCAAAGACGGTGTAGACTTTGTTAGGGAAGCGGAGGCAAATATCGGCGCGACCATCACCCCGCATCATCTTGAATTTAACCGTAATGCTATGTTGGTGGGCGGTATGCAGCCACATTATTATTGCCTGCCTGTTGCCAAGCGTGAACTGCATAGATTGGCCCTCCGCAAAGCCGCCACTTCTGGTTCACCCAAATTCTTCTTTGGCACGGATAGTGCGCCGCATGTTGTCGGGAGCAAAGAATCTGCTTGTGGGTGTGCAGGTCTGTTTAACGCCACCCACGCCATTGAAAGCTACGCCAAAGTATTTGAAGAAGAAGGGGCCTTGGATAAACTCGAAGGCTTTGCCTCTGAACACGGCCCTCATTTCTACGGTCTTCCGCTAAACGAAAAACGCATCATCCTCGACCGCACCCCAAACCTTGTCCCCGCCACTGTTCCTGTGATGGATACACACATCGTGCCGTTTCATGCAGACACAAAACTGGCATGGAAATTTGTTGGGTTTGAATAGAACGTACGTTATTTCGATCTTTGTAAGTTCGAAATAACGTGCACAATTTCTGAGAAAATTTCAGATGCTTTTTTGTCGTTGGCATTATCAGGTGAATTGGGGGAGAAGATAGGCTCGTACCAATGTATTTCATGAGATAATTTGTATTCATTAATTAGATTGACTGTTCTACCGCTAGTTCTTGTTGCACATATAATAATGTCACAAGCTTCCTCTACAAAGAATGGTATGCTTTCGTATATTCGGCTACTTGGATCACCTTGGCTTTCAAGTCCAATTTTAATGCTCCCGATTATGATGATTCGTTTTATTTCTTTATGATGGCGTGGAGTTAGGTAATCTATTTCTTTATGATTTGGGTGCTTTCCAATAAGCAAATTTCTAATTAAATTTACAACTGTTGTCTTTCCTGCTTTTTCTATCCCTTTTATGACAAATATATGTTTCCTTGCCATGTTTCCTCCTTGCGGTGCCTCTGGTGTTAATCATGTGTGATGCACCTTGTAGGTGATTTCAAGGTAAATGTGCTATTGTATGCATTATTCAGCAGATATAACTGATGTGGAACTTTTGGATTTGAAGGCTGTGGGGGAGGGAGCGCTCTTATGCCCTTAGATTAAACCAAGGTAAACATGCACTTTGTCACTCTAGCTTCGCTTCTCCCGCACCTGATGCGAGAGCCCATGAAATTAGGGTGCCAAGATTGGCACGGGATACCGCCTTTCGGCGGTAAGAGCGAGGGAGGCCACTCGCCTAAAAATTTCTTGTGTATAGGTTCCCAGATTTATTCTGGGATCTATGCTTGTTAGACCTTAGCGTAGTGGCAAAAGAGTGTGGATCCCGCAATGAATGCGGGAATTTGTTGGTGGGAGGGAGGTTAGCCTGCCTCTACCAAGCCAGAAGTTTGCGCGGCGGCGACCATGGCGGCTTGGAGCTTTTCAAAGGCGCGGGCTTCGATTTGGCGGATGCGTTCGCGGGAGACACTGTAGACTTTGGCCAGTTCTTCGAGGGTTTTTGGTTTCTCGGCGAGGCGACGTTCAGACAAGATATGCTGTTCGCGTTCGTTTAAATCTTTCATGGCGTCTTTGAGTAAATCCATACGGGCATCGTGTTCTTGGGCATTGCCGAGGACGACGTCTTGGCCGACGAAATTTTCATCTTCGAGCCAATCTTGCCATTGACCACCACCGTCTTCGCCGCCAATCGACACGTTAAGCGAGGCATCGCCGCCGCCGCCCATGCGTTGGTTCATAGAGATAACTTCGCTCTCTTTTACATTGAGGCGTGTGGCGATTTTGGCCACATGATCAGGGTGTAACGCATTGTCATCAATGGCTTTCATCTCGCCTTTCAAACGACGGAGATTAAAGAATAGCTTTTTTTGTGCCGCAGTTGTGCCCATTTTTACGAGGCTCCATGAGCGTAGTACATATTCTTGGATTGCGGCGCGTATCCACCACATTGCATATGTGGACAGGCGGAAGCCTTTGTCGGGATCAAACTTTTTCACCGCTTGCATCAGGCCGACATTGCCTTCGGAAATGACTTCCCCGATTGGCAAGCCATAGCCGCGATAGCCCATAGCGATTTTCGCCACGAGGCGCAGATGTGATGTCACCATACGTTCGGCCGCTTGGGAATCGCCGTGTTGTACCCAGCGTTTGGCGAGCATAAATTCTTCGTCTGGTTTCAGCATTGGGAATTTACGAATTTCGTTCAAATAGCTAGACAGGCCTTGCTCTGGCGACATGGCAACGGTCAGGCTCAAATTGCCTGTGTGCGTGCCCTTGGCCTTCACTTTTGTGTTAACTGCTTTTTTAACGGCAGTGCTTTTTTTCGTTGTTTTTGGTGCTTTGGCTTTAGCCATCAAAAAATCCTCCAATTTCGTCCTAAGCCTAGATATAGGTAATTTAGATCGGGATTTAAAGGTGTAGAGGCAAAATAAAATCTAAATTAAAGTTTAGAAAGCGCAGCCTCCAGCTCTAGCATATCCGCAGGAAGCTCGCTGTCAAATTGCATGAACTCTTCGGTAATCGGGTGAATGAAGCCGAGACTTTTGGCATGTAAGGCTTGGCGTTTAAAGGCGGTGAGGGCTGCTTTCAGCTTTAATTCTGCCGCAGAGTTGGCCGTTTTAAATGCGCCTGTCTTGCCATATGTTTGATCGCCGAGAAGCGTACATTGAATATGGGCGAGATGAACACGGATTTGATGAGTGCGGCCCGTTTCCAGTTTGCATTCGATTTTCGAAACAAGAGGATTGCCGATAGAACCGCCTTTTTGTTGGCCATATCCTTCGATATAGGCGTAATTGGTAATGGCGATTTTACCTTTTTTGCTTTCTTCGTAATTATAGAGGCGTTCAATAATATGATCTGGCGGCGGCACGACAACTGCCATTTTTTTACGGTCGCTTGGGTGACGGGCAATACGGGTTTCGATTCGGCCTTCACGGGGCGTTGGTGCGTTACGGGCAAAACAGACATAGGTACGTTCGGCGCTATGGTCTGCGAATTGTTTGGACAGGCCTTGGTGGGTTTTATCGTCTTTGGCGACAACGAGAATGCCTGATGTGTCTTTATCTATGCGGTGAACAATGCCGGGGCGCATGACGCCGCCAATGCCCGATAGGGTGTCTTTACAATGATAGAGAAGCGCGTTGACCAGTGTGCCAGACCAATTGCCAACGGCAGGATGCACCGTCATGCCCGCAGGTTTGCTGATGACGATCAAGTGAGCGTCTTCATATACGATATCGAGCGGAATGTTTTCCGCTTCGGGTTCTGCTGCGATGGGCGCAGGGACGGTGATGATGTATTCCTTTTCGCATTTTACTTTTGCGGACGGGTTGGTGATCGGCGTGCCGTCTTCGGTCACGTCCCCACTTTTGATAAGTGCTTTGAGGCGCGAGCGGGAAAGCTCTGACCATTCGGCCAGATATTTATCCAGACGTTTTCCTGCGTCGTCAATGCCAGCAAGCATTTCCAAACTTTGGACGTCTATAGTGCTGACGGGTGGTAGGTGTTCTGGTGTCTGGCTCATCATTTTGCTCGGGCGCTTAATCGCCTTAATATGTGTTATACAATGCACCAGTGCTTGGTGCATGTGGTCTTTAGCCTATGCAATTGCATCTGTCTGTAAAATATTTCTACTTGGCAAAAACAGTGACTAAAATGCCGCGTTTCTTTGCGTTGCTTTTGAACCTTGGGGAGGCTTGTCCGAGGATATGGATTTTTGCGTGTTTAAACGGTGTGTTTACACCTGTTAGTTTGGCGTAATTTTCGACGGCGCTCGCAATTTCTGGTGTCCAGAGCAAATAATCAGCAGAGAAGGGTAGGATGAGAGTGTCGCCGTTTTGCACGGCAATGACCATTGGTGTGTCTTTGACATAGCCGCTAATCTGCCCGCTTTTGTCTAGCTTTGCAATATGGGAGAAAATATCAAGCTGGGTTTGTGCTACAAAACGGGTTGGTGTATTGGCGATTTGTTCGGCCAATCGTGCGCGCATATTTGCGTTGCCGATCTCGCTGAGGATCATCATCATACGACTGCGGTCTGTGTGGGAAAATGATGTGTTGCGGTAAAGCGTGTTCATTTGCGATGGATTTGCGCCCCATTCGGCCAGTAATTTTTTCTCGATATTACGGCGTTTGTGTGCGTCCTCGTACTGGGCGGCAAATTCTGCATTGTTGTAATAACCAACCCCTGTGGCAAGGGGGCTAATTATGGATATACCAGCGCCCGAAACGCCAAATTTAAAGCCTGTGCCTGTATAACTTTCC
Organism: Robiginitomaculum sp.; assembly: GCA_002733905.1. GTDB lineage: Bacteria > Pseudomonadota > Alphaproteobacteria > Caulobacterales > Maricaulaceae > Robiginitomaculum_A. Next base: position 86,110 of record NVXK01000014.1, read on the forward strand.
GCGTAGGCGAGGCGGCTTACTTCTTTTTGTAGAACTTTATTGTCTGTATATGGGTCTGTGCCGAGCCGTTGATGCATGCGTTTGGCGGCGGCGTGTTTGCCAACAATGGAATTAAAACCTGACCAAATATCTTTGCCAGCTTTGGCCGCGCAATTCAGGGCAGAGCATTTTGTACCGCCTGCACTTGAAACAATGCGTACACCGGTAACGCCAAATTCCTTGATACCATGTCCTAATTTTCCAACGATAGCGCCGAGACCCGATGAGACACTTTTTACGTCGACACCTTGTTGTTGAATATTATCATAGCGTTGTTTGCCGCTAATGGCGGCGCGGTAAGGGGTGGTGACCAGATTGGTTGTGCGGTCTTTGAGGGATTTTACAATGGCTTCCCCTGTATAGGTTTTACGGAGGCGCTCTGTCGCTTCGATTTCAAAAATGCGTTTACGTGTTTCTTGCGTGCCTTGCACGGTATAGGTATGGTGGGGGGTGGTGATTTCATAACTATTGGCATAGCCGTCATTATAGGCTTTTGGCGTGACTGTATGTAAGTCGCTCTTCATCCATTTCGGGCCAAGAAATTGTTGGGCGTCAACAAAACGAGGGTGTTCAAATTGGCTTGAACGCTGATTTGTTATTTGCGTGTTGTCGTCCGTAGGCCCAAAATTGGGCCCTTGGTGCGCGCTTAATGTTGTGCACGCGCTGAATGTCATGAGCGCTAGCGCTGCTGTTGGTGCGCGTAAAAGCGCTAAGTTAAACCACATATTGTTCTCCACATTCTCTATATAAAGAGGATTTTTATATTTTTCTACACAAGACTATGGATATTTCGCAGTTTTGTTTTAAGAGGAGTAATATTCAAATTGGACACAAACATGGCAGAAACCCTAAAACTGAGTTTATATGATACAATGACACGTGAAAAACGTGAATTTGTACCCACAGACCCTAAACGTGTGACCATGTATTGCTGTGGGCCGACTGTGTATTCCTATGCTCATATTGGCAATGCACGTGCGGCGGTGGCTGCTGATGTTTTGTTTCGCGTCCTGCGCCATATTTATGGTGAAGACCATGTGGAGTATGCGCGTAATATTACGGATATCGATGATAAAATCATTGTGGCGGCCAAAGAGCAAGGCATAGATATATCTGAAATCACGACCAAATTTGCGAAAATTTATAATGACGATTTGGCAGCACTTGGCTGTTTAATGCCGACATATCAACCACATGCGACAGAGCATATGGACGATATGGTTGCTATGATCGAAAAACTGATTGTGGATGGTTACGCTTATGAAAGCGAAGGCCATGTATTTTTTGATGTGACGAAATATGATGATTATGGAAAACTGTCTGGCAATACGCTCGATCAGTTGAAACAAGGGGCGCGTGTCGGTGAGGCTGAATATGCGCGCAAGAAAAATGCCGCTGATTTCGTGCTTTGGAAACCAAGCAAAGAAGATGATCCGTCTTGGGACGCACCGTTCGGCGCAGGCCGTCCAGGGTGGCATATCGAATGTTCCGCCATGATTAAAAAAACGCTCACGAGTGAGAAATACGGCGAAACTATCGACATTCATTGCGGCGGCCAAGATTTGAAATTCCCTCATCATGAAAATGAAATCGCGCAAAGCAATTGCGCCCACAACGCGCCTCTCGCCAATTACTGGGTTCATAACGGCTTTCTCCAAATGGACGCCGAGAAGATGAGCAAGAGCTTGGGCAATGTGAAGCTGATCCATGAGCTGTTGGAGACATGGGATGGTGAGGTGTTGCGGTTTGCGTTGTTGTCTGGTCAATATCGGGGTGAGCTAGACTGGACGGACAGCCTTTTGAAGCAAGCTAAAAATACGCTTGATGGTTGGTATCGTATTTTAGAACAAGAAGGGTTGGAATTTATTTCGGGCAATGAACCCGAAGATATTTCACTTGAAGCTCCAGTTTTAAGCAACCGCGCTAATTGTTTTCTTAATTATTTGTGTGACGATTTGAATACCGTAAATGTTATCTCTGAGCTGTCTCAATTGAAGCAAAATCTTTCAAATGGGTATGATAATGGGTTTGATGGTAGTAGCCCAAGGATTATCCCATTTTCACTAAAACGAAAATGGAATTTACTGCGCTCATTTGTTGGTACTGCAAACCTCCTCGGCCTCTTACAAAAAGACCCAGAAGAATGGTTCCGTGGGAAAGCGCAAGAGGGTGGTCTGACGGATGCTGAGATTGATGGTTTGATCGCGGATCGGGCACAGGCGCGGGCGGATAAAGATTGGGGGCGGTCTGATGAAATTCGTGATGTGTTTGCCAATGAAAATATTATCCTTGAAGATGGTGCGGATGGCACCACGTGGCGACGGGGTTAGGTTCGATGTCTAATCCTAAAGACCCGCTTATTTGTATTGCGTCATGCTCGGGTGCATTTGGTGTTAAGGGCGAGGTGAAAATTCGCTCTTTCACAGGTGTGCCAGAGGCATGCCTTGATTACGGAGATTGGCGAGATGAGCAGGGCGAAATTGTTTTGTGTGTTACCCAATCGCGCCCCATTAAAAATGCTTTCGCTGTGCGGTGCAAAGGTATCACCACGCCTGAACAGGCGCAGGCGCTAAATGGTACCAAGCTTTATGTCTACCGTTCCGACATGCCCGAACCAGATGAAGAAGAGTTTTATTTTGAAGACCTGATTGGCCTTGATGTGAAAACAACAGAGGGCAAGCGCATGGGTAAAATCATGGCTGTGCATAATTACGGCGCAGGGGATTTATTAGAAATCTCTGGCGGCAAAGATAAAAAGGGAAACCCTCTTGGTGCGTTTTTTCACCCTTTCACTCAAGTCGGTGTTCCTGTCGTTGATATAAAGGGAAAACGGATTGTTATCTTTATCGAAGAGACTGTCTCTGAAAGAGATAAAGACTAAGTTTTTGACTATCTTTTAAAATATATCAGCCGTGTTTGAAAAAAAACCCGTTACAAAATGTTACACTTAATATTGCTTTAAAAACAGTGTGTTATGGTAATTTTCTTGTGCAAATCCCTGTAATAAATGAAACGTTCATGCTTGTACGTACTACTATAGCTTGCCGTTTTCTCCATGTTGTGAGCATGAGTTCTGTGGGAACGATAATTTACACAAGACCGAATGTGGGTCGTCAGTAAAACTTAGTGTAGTTGTCTCCCGATTTCATAAAGAGCTCTTTATAATAACACGTCAAAACTGTTTTGATATGTGGTCAGGAGAAAAAATGAGCGCTTCAACTACGCTGAATGTTTTAGAAAGGAATGTTTCCATAACGCAAAATACGACACGTAAATTGTTACATGTTTTAGAAGAATATAAGGCACTTGAATTGCAAGGCATTGTTTATCGGCAGTCTGCATTGCATAGAAAAACCTATATTGAAAATATGATGGAAGAGGTAGATGACACGACAAACAGGCAACAAAGCCTTATCGAAGAAGCTGCCCAAATTCCTGTGTCCTCGATGAGAGATGTTATGGATTGTTTCGCGCTTTGGTATGCTGATGTGATTGCAAACAGCCTAGAAAAAAATGTGAAGCCCGTAGATCATATGCTGAAAAATATGTTTATCTATTTACACGAACACCAGTTTTAAAGGGGGAGCTAAATTTGACGGATCGGCTCGAAGATTCGTCAATCTCTATGGTCGAGCTAAGTCAGGTTTGCTGCCTAATATATCCAGACTTGGTTCGATCATAGTAGGTATTCCGCGTAAGCGCAGAATTGAAGGGCAGAATTGAAGGTATGACTGCATGTCGGGGATGTGCTGTCACGATTGGACTGAATTGGTTACGTTGACCCTTCGACCACCAATTCAGTCCAATACCGTACAAGAATGTCGCCCTTATGTAAGGGCGAGAGTTTGGTGATCCACACTCACCAATGTGCAGTCTACAATACCGTGGATTGCACGCCCATTATGGCTGGGTTTGACGAAATGTTATCCCAATGACGATGTCAAACCCGGTCATAACTTTAGCATTAATTCTTCGGGGAGAAGAATTAGGGCTGAGCACGCGATTTCCTTTGTCACGTGTTCAGCCCACACATATTTGAGTGTGCCTGCATATGCATAAATGTGTTGGCATAAAACTTGTTTGTACCGGCCACCACCGTAGTACGCGAAAGCGGCCTGCAACTATATGGTTGAGTTTAATCAGTATAGGGTTACCCCATAGCCTTTGATTAAACTCAACCATATTTTTTTGCCGTATTTACTGAATTTTCTAGAGTTAGGCTTGCGAGCTTGTGGGAAGTGTGTATTTCTTTCAGGCTTGAACAGCGTCGCCACGAGGGGAAACACATGGTAAAGCTAATGGATATTCAAAGCAGGGTTCGCTCTGTGAAAGCCAAAACATTCGCCCATCCTTCTGTCAATTATGAACCGCACCCCATGCACGAGCGTTGGACACGCGATGAGGTCGAAGCTTTGTTCTCTCTGCCGTTCAATGATCTTCTTCTGCGCGCGCAGACTATTCACCGTGAAAACTTCGCGCCGAACACCGTGCAAATGTCACAACTCTTGTCGATCAAGACAGGTGGGTGCGCAGAAAATTGTGGTTATTGTAACCAGTCCTCGCATTTTGATACGGGCTTGAAAGCCACCAAGCTTGTTGATGTCGAGAAAGTTGTCGAGGCTGCGAAAAAAGCCAAAGCAGGCGGGGCGAGCCGTTTTTGCATGGGGGCAGCATGGCGCGAGCCAAAAGAACGCGATATGGGCGATTTGTGCGATATGATTGCCGAGGTCAAAGACCTTGGCCTTGAAACCTGCATGACCCTTGGGATGTTGACCAAAGACCAAGCCAAGCAATTGGCCAATTCTGGTCTGGATTATTACAATCATAATATTGATACGGCACCAGAGGATTATGGCCGCGTCATTACCACACGCACATTCGAAGACCGTCTACATACTCTTAATACTGTGCGCGAGAGCGGTATGAATGTGTGTTGCGGTGGTATTGTGGGCATGGGCGAGAAGGTCGAAGACCGCGCAGGCTTGTTAATGGCACTGGCTAATATGGCCCCACCGCCCGAATCCGTGCCGATTAACGCGCTCGTCCCTGTCGAGGGAACGCCGCTGGGGGATAGCGAACCTGTTCATCCGATCGAATTTGCGCGCCTGATTGCGATTGCGCGTATTATGATGCCGAAATCTTATGTCCGCCTTAGCGCAGGTCGTGAGGAAATGAGTGACGAAACACAGGCGCTTTGCTTTATGGCGGGGGCAAATTCTGTGTTTGTCGGCGAGACGCTTTTGACCACGGATAATCCTGAAAAAGCCAAAGATGAGGCTTTGTTTGACCGCCTTGGTATTATCCCTGAATAGTATTTTGAAAAACGGCAGAATAAATTGGTAAATGCCTGTGTTATTGGCTAAAGACTGCCCATGACTGATAGCCCGAAGCAAAATAGCGAATCTGATGCTAAAACTGGTGCCTCACCGTGGAAAGCGACGGTGCTAACTCTGTTTCCTGACGCCTTTCCGGGGGTTTTGGGGGCTTCAATCATAGGAAGTGCATTAAAAGATGAAAAATGGTGTCTAGAGTCTATAGACATTCGTGATTTTTCCTTTAATAAGCACCGAACTGTAGACACGACGCCTGCGGGTGGTGGGCCAGGAATGGTCTTAAAGCCGGATGTAAGTGCAGCAGCGATTGATAGTGTGGCGCGTAGCACCTCTGAAAATGGGGAAAATCCGCGACCATTATTGTATTTAACCCCGCGTGGGAAGCCACTTACTCAAGAACGAGTAAGAGAGCTGGCTTCTGGCACGGGTGTTATTGTGTTTTGCGGGCGGTTTGAAGGCCTTGATGAAAGGGTCATTGAAGCGCGCGACATGGAAGAGGTCTCGATCGGCGATTTTGTACTCGCAGGTGGAGAGGTCGCCGCACAAGTCTTGATAGAGGCCTGTGTGCGATTATTACCGGGGGTTCTCGGCGATATTACTTCGACCCATGAAGAGAGTTTTGAAGACGGGCTTTTGGAATACCCTCTCTACGCTAAGCCGCGAGAGTGGGAAGGACGAAATATCCCGAAAGTGTTATTGTCAGGTGACCACAAGGCGATTGCCAAATGGCGCAGGACGCAAATGGAACAGATTACAAAAGAACGCCGCCCTGATCTTTGGATAAAAAGCAGTATCGGCGAAAAGGAGTAAAACGATGAACGTTATCGAAAAACTAAACAAAAAAGAAGAAGCCCGCCTTTTAGAGAGCGGCAAAGTCATTCCTGATTTCTCTGCTGGCGATACGCTTATCGTGCAAGTGAAGATTAAAGAGGGTACACGCGAACGTCTTCAGGCGTTTGAAGGTGTATGCCTTTCCCGTTCAGGCGCAGGCCTAAACGAAAGCTTCACAGTGCGTAAGATTTCTTATGGCATGGGTGTTGAACGTGTATTCCCAGTATTCTCTCCACTTGTTGAAGAGATTATCATCAAACGCAAAGGCCGTGTCCGTCGCGCGAAACTTTACTATCTTCGCGAACTTCGTGGTAAATCTGCACGTATCAAAGAACGCGTTACTGGCCGTGGCATCGACCAAAATCGCGGCAAAAAAACAAAAGCTTAACGCTAGCTTTTACCGCATAAAGAATATTGAAAGCCTCGCGCAAGCGGGGCTTTTTTTGTGGGTGGGTTTAATCCCTTTTGGGCATTGTTTTTCCGTCTTCCCAAGGGCCGCTAGTCCAGCAGAAAATTGTGGAAGGGCCGAAATAGAGGGCGGTGAAATAGTCGGAGAGGGCGCGAACGACGGTAATGTGTGTTTCAGCTTCAAAAAGAATTGGCTGTTTGTTGAGAAGTAAGACTTCGCCAAACATGTCCCCTTGGTGATCCCATGCGAGCGTGTCTGGGTTATATTTAATGGTATAGCCTCTTGCCTCTAGGCTTTGAGAAAAGCTAGGGAATTTTTCTCCCGATTTAGCCGTACGAATATCACATAGTTTTGTCCCAATAGGTGCGGACTCAGTGGCACGTTTGCGGCGGCGCGTTGCTGCTTCGCTTTGTGAGTAGGGCACACGTTTGCGTCGCGTTTCCCTTTTCGTGGCACGCTTCATTGTTATTGTTATGTCAGACTTTGGGGGCGTGCTGCGATCCGTACCTTGAAATGTGAGGATATTGTCTTGGATTTCAAAATTCCACATAGAGAAACGAATTTTATAATATTGCGGCGAGACAAAGGCGCGTTCGCCTTCACAAAGCTCTAGTGGCCCAAGGAGGAGGCCAAAGCGGAGTTTGTTCTCCATTGTATAGTATTTCCCGCCAAAGGAATTACAGCCATCATACCCACTGCTACGCCCCTTGTTATTGAACGCAATGCCGTGATTATATTTTTCGGATTTTGGAATAGCCACGCCATTAAACCCAATCATCTGCCAATATCCTATAAGTTCATTTTTAGGTATAATGGGTAAAGGGGGATGCTCTGTCGGTTTACCTTCTACGATAGTGCTGTTTGAGGGCAAAGATTGGGGCTTTGGGATGTTGATTGCCTCTTGCTGTGAGCAGGCTGACAGCCATGTGTAAAAGGCAAGGGGAAGCAGGTGATATATGTAACGCTTTGTGTTCATATTGAAAGGTTATATGATAACCTTATGAAAAGGTATGGGAAATAGCAGTGTATTAAAATTGGCAAGGGGTAAATCTTTCGGTACCCCCAGAGTACTTCCTCGCTACGTTCAGGGCGCGCTAAGAGCGGTATAAGGGCGTATACTTCTTAACCCACACTATTGCCACATTGGCCGCCGTCGCCTTTGCGGACGAAACGGGCCCACCAATGGTCCCAGTTTTTTGGGCCGCTGGGGGTCATGTTCTGGAGGGCGAAATTATAATAGCATTTGCCGTCTTGGAAGATGAAAAAACAGTGCTTTTGATTGGGAACAGGGGAGGCGGGGTATTGGTAGCAAATACGGTCGCCGCCTATGATTTTCCAAAGTCCTTGTTCAAGCGGAGCGCCGTTTTCTGTATAGTGGGTGGTACCGTCTGCATTATGGTGTTCTATGAAATCATAGCCTTTTTTGTGCATGCCTTTGAATATTTGATACTCGCTCAGGATTGTTGTGTCTGTAAAGACTGCTCGTAATTCTTCGCCTTTTAATTGATGGGGATTGGCGTCTTGTGCATGGCCAATGGTAGAGAGAAGAGGTGAAAATAGCAGGAATATGGCGAATTTTCTCATAATTAACCTAGCGGTGCGGCGCATGAATTTCCAGAACCGCTGAGTATCCAGCGTGCTGACCAATCATTATAATTTCGGGGGCCTTTTAGGGTCATGGCATTGAGGCCATAGCCGTAATAACAGCCTTCGGACACATAGACCCAAAAGCATGATGTCTGGTTGCCCATTTGTTTTTCATTTGGATATTTATAGCAAATTTTGTCATCGCCAACTGTGTACCATAGGCCTTTGGCTTTGATCTTCCCCTCGGTGTAATCGGTCGTACCGTCGGCGTTATGATGCTCGGTGAAGTTATAGGTTTTGGTGCGTTCGCGCATATGACGATATTCGCCCTTTATGGTCGTGCCGTGTAAGAGCTTATGGTAGGCGGCTTTGCCAAGGGCGGTATAGCCAGATGTGTTGTCAGCAGAAGCAGGCGCGGCGAGCAGGCTAAGCAAGAGTGTCATTGTGATGAGGAAAATGTGTTTCATATATTTGCCCTTTTATCCAATCGCAGCGGCGCAAGAATTGCCACTACCTTTGCGTACTGCACGTGAGGACCATTTATCCCATGAACGGGGGCCGTTAAGGGTCATATTGTAAGGCGCGAATTTGTAATAACAGCCTTCTAATTCATAAACGAGAAAGCAATATGTGCGTGTGTAATATTCACTTTTGGGGTATTTATAGCAGACTTTGTCATTGCCAATGACGGTCCAAATGCCGTCTTCTTTTTTCTGGCCTTCGATATAGTCGGTTTTACCGTTTGCGTTGTGAAATTCTGTATAGTTAAATGTCTTGGTCTCGCCGCGGTAATCGCGGTATTCACCGATCATGAGGGTATTGGCAAATATTTTTCGCAAGGATTTCCCTTTGACTTGGGAAAAACCAGAATTGGTTTGGGTATCATTTGCAACGGCGAAGCTTGGGGCGAAGATGAAAAGCAATACGACAATCAGGGTATATTTAAATATGTGCATGAGGTATATATAAACGAAGAATTGTATGCTCGCAATTGCGGAATACACAAAGATAATTAATGTTTAGAGATGTTATGAAACAGCCGCATTCAGAGAGTAAAACTGAGCCAAAGCAATATGAACGTCCCTCGCAACGTATGTTTCGACGTTCACGCGCTGCGGAATCACGCCGCCGTCTAGCTGCGCGAAAAGAAGAGCGGTTTATGCGTACTATTTTCGGAATTTGCGGGTTTGCCCTTATGCTTGCCATGTTGTTCTTTTTCATGTTCTCAAACACAGTTCAGGCGCAAGAAATGGATACACAGCAAGGGCAATCTGTAGAAAATGCGCCTGCAACAGAAGGTTTGATGGCACCTGTGCTTGGGAATTTCACGGGGCTGGATATGATAGGGTTTGCATTCGTTGCCATTGCCGGTTTTGCCGTTTATCGGCGTTTTGCGCGGAAGGATTAATCCACGGCAAGAAAATGCACCCTATTTTGAGCTTGTAAATGGTTGAGCATTATAAATGGTTAAATTTGTCCGTTTTGGTTTGTAGATATGCATGGTTATGAGGATTGTGCCCTGCTTTGATAGGGAGGCGGTTTTTGATCTCTATACCTGCGGCTTTTATGGCTGCAATTTTTTCGGGATTGTTCGTGAGCAAGTCAATTTTGGTGATGTCAAAATGAGCGAAGACATCTTTTAACATATCGTATTCACGGTTGTCGGCAGGATGGCCGAGTTTGATATTGGCGGTGAATGTGTCTTCGCCCTGATCTTGTAGGGCGTAGGCTTTTATTTTTTCGACAAGGCCAATGCCGCGTCCTTCTTGGCGGAGATAAATGAGCAGGCCCGCTTTGCGTTCGCGCATCATATCCATCGCAAAGGCAAGTTGTGGGCCGCAATCGCAGCGCAAGCTAAAGAGGCCATCACCAGTCAAGCATTCGGAATGCACGCGGGTCAGGACAGGGGTATTTGCATGAATGTCGCCGAGAACGAGGGCAAGATGTTCTTTGCCGTTATGGGTGAAAACATGAATTTTGAAATCGCCATAGACTGTCGGAAGGTCAGCGTGGGCTTCGAATATGGTTTTTGCATTACCTTGGCTCATGACGTGAAACCCTGCACCATTTTTTCTACGTAGCGAGCAATGGTATCAATCTCGAAATTAACCTCATCTCCGACCGTAAGCTGGCCAAGATTGGTTTCTTGCAACGTGTGGGGGATGAGGCTCACATACAGTACACAGTCTTCAATTTTGTTGACTGTCAAGCTAACGCCGTTGATCGCGACAGAGCCTTTCTTGACGACAAATTTATCAAAGGCAGGCGGGATTTTGAAACCGTATATAATTGATGTTCCGCTCGGTTCAATTTTTACGCATTTTGCTAAACTGTCCACATGCCCAGATACCATATGGCCGCCGAGCTTGTCCTTGAGAGCAAGGGATTTCTCGAGATTTAATATTGTGCCAACATTCCATAGTTTTGCGTCCGTCAAATTGATAGTTTCGCGCGACACGTCAACGCTAACCACATTGTCTTGAATATCCGTCACGGTCAAGCAAATACCGTTCATAGCGATGCTGTCACCCAAGGAAATATCATCAT
>NVXK01000015.1 GCA_002733905.1 Robiginitomaculum sp.
ATCAAAAGTCCCAGGGTATAATGCAATTCTTTTCATACCCTCTTATACAAGCGTATTAACGAAAATCCAGTGCGTTTACATGAAAACTACGAAAGGCCAAATGACCTTTCGTAAGCCTTACATTATTCAGCGCCAGATTCAGTGTCAGTTTCAGTATCCGTATCTTCATTTTCATCATCTGATTCTTCGATACGCTCGACAGAAACGACCTTTTCGGGATCATTAACTCTCAACACCATTACGCCTTTAGAGGAACGACTAATAATGCTGATATTACGTACAGGACAGCGAATAAGCTGACCACCATCTGTAACAAGCATAAGCTGGTCATCTTCGGTGATAGAGAAAGCCCGTACTAAACGTGCATCATCTGCATTTTTACGCGTAACATCTTGAGCGCTAACACCCTGTCCGCCTCTATTCATACACCGATAATCATATGAAGAAGAACGCTTACCATAACCATCATCAGCAATGGTCAATACAAATTGCTCATTGGCTTCCAGTTCAACTTTACGATCCAAGCTCAAGATATTCTCGTCATCTGTCTCCGCGACTTCCGTAACATCATCACCAAGAGCACGACGTTTCGCATTTGCATATTTCATATAGGCACGTGCTTCGTCAGGCGTGACATCGACATGACGCAGAACGGCCATGGAGATAACTTCATCATCCTCGGGCAATCGAATGCCGCGTACACCGCTAGACGTTCGTCCAACGAAACGGCGAATATCTGTCACTTTAAAGCGAATGGTTTTACCGCCGCCGCGTGTCAGAAGAATATCATCACCTTCGGTACAAAGCTTAACATCAACAATGCCGTCACCCTCATCAGGCTTCATAGCAATTTTACCGCCGCGATTTACACGCGTGAAATCGGCGAGAGAGTTACGACGCACGCCACCTGATTTAGAGGCAAACATAATGTCGAGATTTTTCCAGTCTTCCTCGTCCACAGGCAAGCCCATAATCGAGTTAATACTCTCATCTTTATCAAGCGGCAAAATATTCACAAGGGCCTTACCACGTGTATTCGGCCCGCCAATTGGTAGTTTCCAGACTTTCAATTTATAGGCCATGCCCGTTGAAGAGAAGAAAAGCACAGGTGTATGTGTCGTTGCGACGAATACACTTGTGACATAATCATCATCTTTCATCGCCATGCCCGAACGACCTTTGCCGCCACGGCGTTGTGTGCGGTAAGTATCGAGAGGTGTACGTTTGATATAACCAGCCGCAGTTACCGTCACAACCATGTCTTCAACAGCAATAAGGTCTTCATCTTCGAAGTCCATACCACCTTCAACAAAGATTGAACGACGCGGCGTTGCAAACTTCTCGTTCACTTCTGTAAGTTCTTCTTTGATGATAGACTGTACGCGCGCACGTGAGCGTAAAATATCAAGTAAATCAGTGATTTGCGCGGCTAGTTTCTCAGCTTCCTTGGTAATGTCATCCATACCAAGTCCAGTAAGACGATGTAACCGTAGCTCTAGAATCGCACGGGCTTGCTCGTCTGTGAGCTGGATATTACCATCATCCAAGAGCTTAGAACGCGGATCTGCAATCAGGTCGATCAAAGATGACATAGATTGTGCAGGCCATGTTTTCGCAAGTAGATTCGCTTTTGCTTCTTTCGGATTATCAGAGTGACGAATAATGCGGATTACTTCATCAATATTGGCAACTGCGGTCGCAAGACCAACAAGGATATGTGCTCGATCACGTGCTTTTGCGAGGTCAAATTTTGACCGACGCGCGATCACTTCTTCACGGAAATTCAAGAAAGCATTGAGCATTTGACGCAAGTTCATTTGCTCTGGCTTACCACCATTCAAGGCCAACATATTCGATGCAAAATTAGTTTGCATTTGCGAGAAACGGAAGAGCTGATTGAGCACAACGTCTGGGACTGAATCCCGCTTAAGCTCGATCACAATCCGCATGCCGTCACGATCAGATTCATCGCGTAAATCAGATATACCTTCAATGCGTTTTTCACGCACATGTTCAGCAATTTTCTTGATGAGGTTGGCTTTATTTACCTGATACGGAATTTCGGTGACGACAATCGCGAAACGGTCTTTTCGAATTTCTTCAACATCGGTTTTCGCCCGCATAATGACGGAACCACGCCCTGTTAATAGTCCAGAACGCGCACCAGAACGCCCCATAATCAGACCACCTGTTGGAAAGTCTGGCCCGGGTACGAGTTCGAGCAATTGTTCGTCGGTTACATTATCATCCCCATCTTCGAGAATAAGTATCGTCGCAGCAATGATTTCACCAAGGTTATGAGGCGGAATATTCGTCGCCATACCCACCGCGATACCACTCGCGCCATTTACGAGTAGATTTGGATAGCGCGCAGGCAGAACCGTTGGTTCACTCTCGGAGCTATCATAATTGTCTTGGAAATTTACTGTATTCTTTTCAATATCTGCGAGCAATTGCGCGGCAGGTCTGTCCATACGGACTTCGGTATACCGCATAGCCGCTGGACGATCCCCGTCAACAGAACCAAAGTTACCCTGACCCTCGAGAAGCGGTAAACGCATCGAAAAGTCCTGTGCGAGGCGTACAAGAGCGTCATAAACGGCACTATCACCATGAGGATGGTATTTACCAATGACATCACCAACGACACGCGCAGACTTCTTATAAGGTTTCTCGCGGACGAAACCATTTTCATGCATGGAATAAAGAATACGACGATGCACGGGTTTGAGTCCATCACGCACATCAGGAATGGCACGACTTACGATCACACTCATCGCGTAATCGAGGTAAGACCTGCTCATTTCCTCTTCGATGTCTATCGGAGAGACACCCATTTCAGGCTCTGACGGCGCTAGAGGTTTCGTATCAGATGGTGGCGGTGTTTTACCATTTTCTACATCATCTTCAGGTGTGTCGTTCTCGTCGCTCAAGCTGGTCTACCCATTCGTTTTCACATGCTCTCGCCGAATCGCGAATAGCCATATGAAAACCTAGCATTTTCGAAGCTTAACAGCAAATGCCAGAGACCTTTTTTTTCTTAAATAACAAGGCTTTTCTAAGGATGAACATTTCACGCCCCAATAGCCCTTAATCGGCGAATTGTAGAAGCGTTGACGCCCGACCATCTTCAGCTAACGCGTTCACAATCTCCTCTAAAAGGCGGGTGCGATTTAATGGTTTAGCGACATAGCCGTTCATACCTGCATCCAGACAATTTTGACGGTCTTGCGGCAAAGCATTCGCGGTTGTTGCGATGATTGGCAAATTTGCATAAGGCTTGGCTGACGTACGAATAAGCATGGTCGTTTCAATTCCCCCTAAAACAGGCATTTGCAGATCCATAAGCGCGAAGTCAAACCCATGCGTTTCGAGTGCTTTCAATGCCTCTTGGCCATTTTTAGTAATAACAATGTTAAGTTTAAATGGCTTAAGCAGCAGCATCATAACCTCAAGGTTGATCTCATTATCTTCAACGATCAGGCAATTCATCCCCTTAAATTTAGCAATAATTTCCTGGTTACTATTTTCAAACATGGCAGATGTTGTCCTGCCCTCCTCGCCCAAACTCACAGCAGCTCGTTTTGGAGGTAATTGAGGGCTAGGTATTTGCGTACCTACAGGCAAAGTCAAAACAGGTATGGGTGTTTTTTTGATCACAGGAGACGACACTGGTTTGCCTACGTTTTTTGTTGAAGCTTTCACTTTCACGATAGTTTCCTGCACGATAGTTTCCTGCTCGTTCACAATATCTAACATAGCCGATATTTTAAACACACTACCTTCACCAACAACACTCGTTACCGATGCATCTCCCCCCATGAGGCGGCAAAGTTTTCTTGTAATCATCAGCCCCAGACCAGTGCCACCGAATTTACGCGTTGTCGAATTCTCGGCCTGACTAAAAGGTTGAAAAAGCTTGGCAAGGCCTTCGTCGCCAATACCAATACCAGTATCACGTACTGAAAAACAGACAGCAAAGCGTCCATCGATTTCCTTACCCGTCATGGATACAGTAACCTGACCACCATCAGGAGTAAATTTCAAAGCGTTAGACATGAGATTATTCAGGCACTGACGTAAGCGCAACTGATCTGACAATACACATGCAGGTATGTCTTTTTGCTTCTTATATACGAGATTTATGTTTTTTTGATCTGCGAAAGGTTTCCAAAAAGCGTAATGGGCAGCAAATGCCTTTGGTAAGTACGATTTTTTCAACTCGAGCGTTACGCTCTCCGCTTCAATTTTTGAAATATCAAGAATATCATTTAGGAGCGCCAGCAAATTAACGCCACTCTCTTTGATAAGAGACAATTTATTACGCTGACCATCCGTTAAATCTTCGGTAAGAAGGACATCTGACAACCCCATAATACCATTCAAGGGCGTCCTAAGTTCATGGCTCATATTCGCCAAAAACATTGATTTTGCTTGGTTTGCCCGATCTGATTCAACACGTGCAGCTTCTAATTTTGCGAGAACTTCATCCTGCTCAATTTTATACGCGACTATAGCCTGATTAGACTTATACCCTGTCATCAAGAGCACTGCCAGCATGCCTAAATAAGCAGCGACAGCAACAATGACTACTAAAAAATCCTTCTCAAAACGTGATTCATACAATATCCACGAGAGGAGTAATAGATACGGTACAGTTACAATAATGGCAGGACGTGGCTTTGAGCGGTATTTATTAATAGCCAATAAAAACCCGATACCAATCATGGCAACGGGAAGCACATCTAATTCTTGCGGAGAATAACGCCACACCAAGTAAGGCGCGACCCCCCATATACCCGCTGTAAAAAAAGATAAAACATGCCCATAAAAACTATAGGCCTTGTCTTGTAACAGCGTCTGAACCGGTTTAAATTTTGCAATAGAGACAGCAAACACAATTATGCAGAACCACACGGCAGTGATCAGCGCCCCTAGCACAAAAAACATCCCCACACTCCAAAGTGCAGCGAGTCCTATTTGCGGTAAGAACGCTTCTTTTACATACGTTAAATCATTTACGAATACATTCGCTCTATGTTGTTTTACTTTATTCAAAGCTCAACCCCTTATGTCCCACAACAGGCAAAGTAGATCAAACACCCTAAAATAGTACTAACCAAATTGAACATTTTAGTCCAAATTTACTGTATTTTATTTACTATAGGTAAAAAAATTAACAAATCACGAAACGCACATCTTAGCGCTCATGTATTTTGTTGTAAAAAACAGCCCTAAAATGGAATGTCGTCATCCAAATCAAAGTTTTCTGTCGGCCCTTCTTGTGCGGAAGCAGGACGAGAACCACCACTATTGCCATTATCTTGATTATAGCCGCCGCCGCTTTCTTGGCCGCCACCATAACCACCGCCACCGCCGCTATTGCGACTATCAAGCATTGTGAGCTCGCCGTTAAAACGCTGTAGCACGACTTCGGTGGTATAGCGCGTAGCGCCTTCACGGTCTGTCCATTTACGGGTTTGCAATGCGCCTTCAATATAAACTTTAGATCCTTTTTTGACATAGTTCTCAACAACACGAATAAGATGTTCATTGAAGATAACAATATTATGCCATTCCGTTTTATCGCGGCGCTCACCAGACTGTTTGTCTTTCCAGCTCTCGGATGTCGCAATTGAAAAACTACAGACTTTTCCGCCATTCCCCATTGCACGAATTTCAGGATCTTTGCCCAGATTTCCGATCAACATTACTTTATTCAAAGAGCCAGCCATATCATTTCCCTAATCAATATACGTTTTGAATTTTTATTTACGCGATTCGACGCGCTTTTCTTGCCTATGGTTTGACGTAAAACCATAGGCATGTCACGAAAAATATAGGTTTTATGACTATTTATCTGTGCGTTTTTTACGCTGTAGTTGTGCGCCTTGATCTTTCTTGGGCTTGCCAGCCGCTTTTGCCGCCGCGCGCGCAAGTTTTTTCTTGTGAGGTTTTCTCGGCTTACCTTTGCTATCTTTTTTACGTTTTGGAGATGCCAAACCACCGTCATCATTCCACGCTTTTTCGTCATGCAATGAGGCGCTTCCCTCTGGGTTATACCCTTCATCAGACGTTGCATTACGAGAACCACGCCCTTTATCACGATTTTTATCGAATTTTGGTTTTGAGTAATCGCCTTTTACACCGCGTGGACCACGGTCTTGTCCGCCTCTAGGGCCACGATCTTGACCACCACGTGGGCCACGATCACCACGATCGCCGCGTGGGCTACGATCACCACGATCGCCACCGTGTTCGCGTTTATCTCTGCGTGGGCGTGAATTACGGTCACGACCAGAGCCACCACGTGTATCAATATTTTGCGGACGGCCTTCTTGACGTTCAACGTCGATTTTGCCTTCAAGTTGCATGCTTGCGCCCAACGCTACTGTGAATGCATCAACCGCATTTGGCGCGATTTCAACATAAGTTTCGTCTTGTGAAATTTTAATTGAACCAATTTCTTTTTTATTTACGCCGCCTTCATTAATTAACAAAGGCAATAACCAACGTGGTTCTGCATTTTGCTTGCGACCAACGGAGAGTTTAAACCAAATACCACCCGTGAAATCTTCACGTTGGTTTTTCTGCTCGGCATGTTTTTCCGAAACTTGGCTAAGTTCTTCTGGCGCAGATTGCCCTGCGCGGTAAAGGCGAACAAATGCGCCTGCCATTTGTTCTGCGCCAAATTTCTCGATAAGTTCTTGAGCAAATGCGGCTTCGCTTTCTGCTAAGGCCGCACTTAAGCTTGGGTCCGCAAGCAGACGCTCTTCATCGCGTTTCTTAATTTCTTTGACAGTTGGCGGCGTCGCCCAAACGGCTTTGATACCCGCACTTTTCAAAAGACGGTCTGTACGCTTTTGGCCTTTTAGTGGCACGATAAGAACACTTGTACCTTTACGGCCTGCACGACCAGTACGACCTGATCTATGCAAAAGACCTTCGCGGTTTTTTGGCAAGTCCGCGTGAATAACCAAATCAAGGTTTGGTAAATCAATACCACGTGCGGCAACATCTGTTGCAATACACACACGGGCGCGACCATCGCGCATGGCTTGAAGTGCATTCGAGCGCTCTTTTTGGCTCAACTCGCCTGACAAAGCTACACACGACATGCCGCGATTATTAAAACGGCTCGTCATACGGTTTACGGCGACACGTGTTCCACAAAACACAATCGCGCCTTTAGATTCGTAAAAACGCAATACATTGATAATCGCATTTTCACGGTCATTTTGGTGACACGTCAATGCACGATATTCAATATCGACATGCTGATCTTTACCAGAAGCCGTATTGATACGCACAGCGTCATTTTGATATTTCTTAGCAAGCGACGCAATTGAGTTTGGCACAGTTGCCGAGAACATTAATGTACGACGGTCTTTTGCACAGGCCCTCATAATTTCTTCAAGGTCGTCACGGAAGCCCATATCGAGCATTTCATCGGCTTCATCAAGAACAAGTGCTCTCAAATCACCGAGTTTTAGAGAGCCACGTTTTACATGGTCAACCAAACGGCCAGGCGTACCAACAACAATATGCACACCGCGAGATAAATTTTTGCGTTCTGTTTGCATGTCCATGCCACCAACACAGCTCGCGATTTTCACGCCTGTTTCTGCGTAAAGCCATTCGAGTTCGCGTTTCACTTGAAGTGCAAGTTCACGTGTCGGTGCAATGGCAAGTGCAAGTGGCGTACGCGCTTTTTCAAAGCGGCCTTCGCCTTGCAACAAAGTTGGGGCCAATGCCAAACCAAATGCGACAGTTTTACCAGAACCTGTTTGTGCGGACACAAGCATGTCTACATTATCATATTTTTGATCGATAACGGCTTCTTGTACTGGGGTAAGTTTTTCATAGCCGCGTGCAGCCAAAGCTTTGGCCAGCGCAGGGACCACGCCTTCAAATTCACTCATGTTATACCTTCCGACCCTCGGGTCTATCTCTTCTCAATACCATACCTGAGAAGCAAAACGGTTATACATCAGCAAAAAGGCTAAAAAACCGCGTGTGGGCGTGTCCTATAGTGTTTTCAAGCTTTGTATAGCACGAAGTATGGTTAAAGCGCAGGAAAACGTTTTATACCTCTGCGCACAACGGTTCCTATAAGATATAGCGGAATCGAAAATTCAGCATTAACGTATAAAGTTTTGTTGCCCTACTTTTGCCTAGCCCCTATTCTGACCTAAACATAGGTCCCATTAGCATTGGTGTGCTCGACCTTGTACTGTCGGGGTCAAGGACTGGTGGAGCAGGCTCCCGCCCTTCACCATAATTTAAATACTTTAAATGCCATAAAACACTGCTTTCATATTCATTGTCAGCTAGCTTTCTTGGAAAATGGTGTGACACATATTGAAGATAGTGACTAGGCATACAATTACCCTCTGATAAAAATTTTCCTTTACTATCGATAGGGCACCATTTTTGAAGATCATCCCTTGGCGCCCAAGCAACACCCTTTTGGTAACACAGTAACGCCCTATACTTATATGATAAAATTACGTTGCCGTTGTCAGCAACCATTCCCCATTTTCCGTTCTTCGATCTTAAAGTTGCGCCAGCGCACATCAAATAATCTTTCTTTGGGGACAGTTTAGTTTTGAACTCTTGATTATAATTAGGATCATCCGCAAGTTCATGTCGATTGCCATGTATATCGATAAGGTACCTACCCTCCCCATCAATAATTAAAAACCTTTCGTCGCCATACCATGTTATATTCTCATAAACGGGTTTTAAAACAACCAAACCCGATGCATCCATTAGCCCCCATTTCTTGCCCACAGAATAGGCTAAAACATTTTTATAAAGTGCACCAACACTATCAAAAAACTTATCTGCAAACAAACTACCTTCGGGCAAAATAAAACCATATTTCCCTTTATACCTTATCGAAACGGGAACATCGCATCTGTGGGCAAAGCCGCTAGCATTGGGACGTACGCGAAAACTAAGGCGAGTTTCAAACTCCTTATCACCAATTTGTTTGCCCGTTTCATCATGAGCTATTAATCCATTATTTGTGCGGCTTATCGTAAAGTTATCACACGACAATACAGGATTGTTTTCTATTTCAACGTTTTTCTTTTGATCTTCAATGAGTCCACCTTCGGCTGTAATACTATACCATAATCCATCAGATTTTACTCGCGGTAAGGAAACTTTTTCTGTAGCGGTGAAAGCATTACCAGGTCGTTGAACTTTATCGAAATATCGCCCAGCCAATAAGGTTCCTTCTTTATTGACGAGGCCGTACTTACCAGTCTGAAAATCACCTTTTCTTGCCAAGCCATATTCTCCAGCCCAATACCCTAACCACTCAAACTCCGCTGGAATAACGAGTGCGCCGCTTTCATCGACTGCCCCAGATAGAATTGTGCCATCTTTATTTTTTATGCGAATAACCGCTAATCCACCTGATAGAGCCTGAGCATGAATATACCTTGGGGATTGTTCCCAAGTTCCGTCTGCGCGCATGAGACCAATTTTCTCACGTTTTTTGCCTGCCCAAAAAAGATCATTACCATCTTTAAAAAAAGAAAATTGCAAACTTTGCTCTGTTAGCCATCCATTATCAACATGATAAATGCCATTCTCACTATATGACAATGGGAACATCTTAGGCGTACGTTCACTTGAGTGACTCGTTGGAGAAAGAGTCTCAAGTAAGCCCCGAACATGCGCGCGCACGCAATTATGATTATCGTTACCAATAATTAGCGTGTCACTTATCGCAAACGCACTGCTAAACCTTGGTGGAACGACAACTTTTCCTTGCGTATTGATAAACCCAATTTTCCCCTCTGATAAAAACGAGGCCAACCCCATAAAAAATGATCCAACAGACTCATATTTGGGCTTAATCATAATTTTTCCATGTGGATTGATGAAACCGTATTTACCATTGATTTTTACAGCAGCTAATCCATCATTAAAAGCATAGGCCTCTGCAAACATTGGAGGTATAACCCACTCAATAGTTTTGTCTTTTTTATAAGCATCTGTGTCATAAATATCGGAAACTGAATAACCACATAACTGGAATACACCTTGATCACATATCGCTAGATATTTTGATACGTCGGTACTTTCAGCTTTATTACACCCAACTAGAGACAAGCTTAGGAATAACAAGGCTATGATAGCTGAAAAATACCTCATAAGTTCTCCATAACAAGCCACAGCAGAAACCACAACCAAAGATAGATTTTAACTTATTAACCGACAGAAATAAAGACTAAAGACATATTTACACAACGCTCTAGAGACGCGAGCAACATGAATGGCTTCAAATGTACCTTATTTAACTATTCTTGGCAGCCTAATTATATTCTTGTGACCCAAACATGTCAGGAGAGAATTATTCGCTATTCCTTTCATCAATGTTCATGTTATGTGTCACTTTCGAATTCAAGGATGAGTGTAGCGATATGAGTAGTTTAAAGACAATCAAAGTACGCGGTGCGCGCACCCATAATTTGAAAAATATTGATGTGGATTTACCGCGTGATAAATTGATTGTCATTACGGGGCTTTCTGGGTCAGGAAAATCATCGCTTGCCTTTGATACAATCTATGCCGAGGGGCAGCGCCGTTATGTAGAGAGCCTATCGGCCTATGCGCGTCAATTCCTAGAGCTACAACAGAAACCAGATGTAGATTCTATTGAGGGTCTTTCGCCTGCCATTTCCATTGAACAAAAAACGACTTCGAAAAACCCGCGCTCTACCGTTGGGACTGTCACCGAGATTTACGATTATATGCGTCTACTTTGGGCGCGTGTGGGTGTGCCCTATTCGCCTGCGACAGGCCTACCAATTGAGAGCCAATCGGTAGCACAAATGGTTGACCGTGTAATGGCACTTGAGGCGGGAACAAAGCTTTACATCCTCGCGCCGATTGTGCGTGGCCGCAAAGGTGAGTACCGCAAAGAATTTGCCGACTTTATGAAACAGGGGTTTCAACGCGCCAAAATTGACGGAGAATTTGTGCGTATCGAAGATACCCCTGCTCTCGATAAGAAATACAAACATGACATTGATGTGGTCGTCGACCGTATCGTTGTGCGCGAAGGTTTGGAAACACGCCTCGCGGATAGTTTCGAAACGGCGCTTCGTCTTGCTGATGGTTTAGCTGTGGCTGAATATGCAGACGGCGGCGAACGTATCATATTCTCGGAACGGTTTGCTTGCCCTGTCTCGGGTTTTACGATTTCAGAAATAGAACCGCGTCTATTCTCGTTCAATAACCCCCATGGGGCGTGTCCGAAGTGTGACGGGCTTGGTGTGGAATTGAAATTTGACCCAAATTTGGTTGTCTCTGACACAGGCCTTACCCTCGGCACGGGTGCAATTGCGCCTTGGTCCAAAACGCCGAGCCGCCTTTACCGCCAGACGCTGGAAGCGATAGCCAATCATTATAAATTCAAACTTGATGTGCCGTGGAAAAAACTCAGCAAGAAACATCAAGACATTGTTCTGTATGGGACAAAGGGTGAAAGCATTCAATTTGTCTATTCCGATGAAGGGCGAAAATACGAAACCAAGAAACCGTTTGAAGGGGTTATCCCGAATTTGGAACGTCGTTTTCGCGATACAGAAAGTAGTTGGTCGCGCGATCATCTTTCTAAGTTCCAATCGAACTCCATGTGCGAAACGTGTGAAGGCAAACGTCTACGTCCAGAAGCTTTGGCTGTTAAAATCGCAGGCATGGACATTACGGAAACGGGCCGCCTTTCCATCAAACATGCACAAGAGCGGTTCGAGAAACTCGGCACAGAGTTATCGTCTAAAGACATGGAAATCGCTGAACGTATTTTGAAAGAAATTCATGACAGGCTGACATTTCTCAATGCTGTTGGACTTGATTACCTCACATTGGGGCGCGGTTCTGGCTCGCTCTCGGGCGGTGAAAGCCAGCGTATTCGCCTTGCGTCCCAGATTGGTTCTGGATTGACGGGGGTTCTTTATGTTCTGGACGAGCCAAGTATTGGCCTGCATCAACGCGATAATGCGCGCTTGCTTGAGACCCTGCAAAACTTGCGTGATTTGGGCAATACCGTCATCATGGTTGAACATGATGAAGATGCTATTTTAACTGCGGACTATGTTGTCGATATGGGGCCACTTGCGGGTATTCACGGCGGCGAAGTAATTGCATGCGGCACGCCTGATAAAATCAAAAAAACAAAGAAGTCTCTGACGGGGCAATATCTTGTTGGTAAGAAACAAATCAAATCCCCTGCCCGCCGTCGCGAAATCACACCTCATAAAATGTTGAAAGTTCGTGGTGCGAGTGGAAATAATTTAAAACATATCGACGTAGATTTTCCGCTTGGATTATTTGTTTGTGTTTCAGGCGTTTCAGGCGGCGGCAAATCCACGCTAACGATTGAGACCGTCTATAAAGCGGCTGCGCGAAAATTGAATAATGCCAGTACCAATCCTATGCCATATGACAGTATTGAAGGGTTTGAGCATCTCGACAAAGTAATCGATATCAACCAATCCCCAATTGGCCGTACCCCCCGTTCCAACCCTGCCACCTATACAGGCGCGTTCACCCCTATTCGGGAATGGTTTGCAGGATTACCTGAATCCAAAACACGTGGTTATAAACCCGGGCGGTTCAGCTTTAATGTCAAAGGTGGCCGGTGCGAGTCTTGCCAAGGCGGCGGCATGATTAAAATCGAAATGCATTTTCTGCCTGATGTCTATGTGGAATGCGAGACCTGTAAGGGTGCGCGCTATAACCGTGAGACACTCGAAATTAAATTCAAAGGCAAATCTATCGCCGACATTCTTTCGATGAGTATTGATGAGGCTGCAGACTGTTTTAAAGCTGTGCCAAGTATTCGCGATAAAATGGTCACATTGCAACGGGTCGGGCTTGGCTATCTGAATGTTGGTCAACAGGCGACCACATTATCAGGCGGTGAAGCGCAACGTGTGAAACTGGCCAAAGAACTCGCCAAACGCGCAACAGGCCGCACGCTTTATATTTTGGATGAACCAACGACGGGGCTGCATTTCGAAGACGTTAATAAACTCCTCGGCGTCTTACAAGAACTTGTCGAAGGCGGGAATACGATGATTGTTATCGAGCATAATCTTGATGTTATCAAAACGGCTGACTGGGTTATTGATCTTGGCCCCGAAGGCGGTGACGGCGGCGGCGAGATTGTCGCCACTGGTACACCAGAAGATATTGCCAAAGTCAAAGCTAGCTGGACAGGTCATTATTTAAAACCGATGTTGAAGAAGTAATATAGCCAGAACGCAATATAGTTTCACATCAGCGCTCCGTATATAATCGCTCTATTAATCAAACACATCAACACCTGAGGTTTCTTGATCGTGTTGCCACCATTGGACAGCGTATATAGCAATACCGCTTATGGACAACCAACCCATCATTGTGATAATTGCATAGGCCATGCCGCTGATGACAAGTGCAAGCATAGGGCCAGGGCTTTGGAGTTTATCGCCAATTTGTTCAAATAAAATACGCGGATTTTCTTCGCTTAACCCCATCATTAATAGCATGTAATTCTCTGGTAGAACGAGTGAGAACATCGCGACTTGAATAATGCTTAAAGCTATATAACTTACGACAGCAATAAAAAGGTAGGCGAGAAATAAACTGCCTGTGCGTTTACGTGTTATATTCCAACCGCCAGTGACTTTCATTTTGCCTGACTGTGTGCCTAGGGCTGCACTCGGCGCCATACGGATTGAAAAGTGAATCAAATAGACAAACATAGCAATATACATAACGAACAAGACAATGCCGATGAGAATAGCAAGCACGACGGAAAGGCTCGCGCCTAAAGCAAAAACAATAGTCACAATTATAAACCCGAGCATCCAAAGCAGCATGACCCCCAACACCATGAGGTAGACCATAAACTGTGTCCCCATTGTACGCAGTTCATCACGACCAAATCTCAGGGGAATAAAACCATAATCGATATTTTTAAAAACACGTTTCTGCAAAGCTGTTTCCGCAGATGCGTAGACCGCCCATGTGCCAATCGTCATGGCCACCATTATTGGTACATATTTGCCAAAGCCTTTATAGGCGCCGAGTATTGCCTCTGGAGTTTGCCCGTCTTGTTGCGCTATCCATGAAGCCTCAAGCATGACGCCCATCATCTCCATATAAGTTTTCCCGCAGAGCGCAAAGACAAGCATTAAAAGAACGGCACTCCACAGCACAAGGCGGATTGTGAAATTACGGCCACCTTGTTGTTTAAATAAAACGGATACGGCCTCTCCAAAATCAAAACTTGAAGCCTTTATGATATCTGACTTTGCCACACGAATCTCCCGAACGAACACCAACTTGAAGATGCAGTTTGCAACCAAGTACCGTAAAAAACAAGTCATACTAAAATTTTACTTTTCAAACTTGAAAGAGACGACTACATACGCGCTATGACAAATGATAAAACATCCCCTACGACCTCCCTATCTCCTGTTCACGTTATTGGCGGCGGACTTGCTGGCAGTGAAGCGGCTTGGCAAATTGCCCAAGCAGGCGTGCCGGTAATCCTCCATGAAATGCGTCCAGAGAAAATGACAGCCGCACATCAAACTGGCGGCTTTGCAGAACTTGTGTGTTCCAATTCATTTCGGAGTGATGACAAATACGGCAATGCTGTTGGCGTGTTACATGAAGAAATGCGTAAAGCGGGTTCGTTAATTATGCGCGAGGGGGATACGCATAAGCTCCCTGCGGGCGGCGCTCTTGCTGTTGACCGTAATGTATTTTCGGATGGGGTCACCAAAGCCCTCAAAGACCATCCATTGATTACAATTGAATACGGCGAAGTAACCGCCTTGCCCCCTACGGAATGGGACAATGTGATTATTGCGACAGGCCCTCTGACATCTCCTGCGCTCGCCGAAGCGATTTTGGAAGCGACGGGTGAAGACAGTCTTGCGTTCTTTGACGCGATTGCCCCAATAATTTATAAAGACAGTATCGATTTTGACAAAGCATGGATGCAATCCCGTTATGACAAAAAAGGCCCTGGTGGTGACGGTGCTGACTATATCAATTGCCCATTGGATAAAGAGCAATACGAAAACTTCATCCAAGCCCTCATCGACGCAGATCATACGGAGTTTAAAGATTGGGAAAAGGACACGCCTTATTTTGAAAGCTGCCTCCCTATCGAAGTCATGGCATCGCGCGGCATAGAAACTCTACGTTGGGGGCCGATGAAACCTGTTGGCCTAACCAATCCGCATAGCCCAGACATTAAATCACATGCCATCGTGCAGCTACGCCAAGACAATGCGCTTGGTACGATTTACAATATGGTCGGTTTTCAGACAAAAATGAAATACAATTCACAGACCGATATTTTACGCGCCATTCCTGGCCTTGAAAATGCAGTGTTTGCACGTCTTGGCGGCATACACAGGAATACATTTATTAATTCACCTAAACTCCTCAACACACAATTACAGCTCAAAGTTCGCCCTGCGATACGGTTTGCGGGTCAAATTATGGGTGTTGAAGGCTATGTGGAAAGCGCGGCGCTTGGTTTGATCACTGGTCGTATGGCTGCGGCGCAAGCACTTGGCAAGGAATATCCAGTTCCACCGCTTACGACCGCAATGGGATCATTGGTAGAGCATGTTACGGGTGGTTATCTTAGCGGCCCGAAAGCAAAGTTTCAGCCTATGAATGTTAATTTCGGGCTTTTCCCGCCTATTCCTGATCTGGTTTACAAAAGCGAAGATGGCAAACGAATGCGCGGTAAAGACAAAACCCGTTTCAGAAAACGCCATTTTGCAATACGTGCACTTGAGGATATTGAGGGTTGGGTTAATACCTAATTTGGGGCAGAGAGAGTCACAAACTCTTTATCTGCCAAGCCGACCAAAACCATATTCCCTTGCTCAGAGACTTTAAATACACCGTATTTTGCGCCTACATATATTTTTGCGGTCCCTTCTTGGAAGTAATAACGGGCATGTCCGATGCTTATACGTCTATTTTCGAGAGCGTATTTTATACGTATTTCATTTTTTGACAGTGTCTCTATATTTCCAATGCGCTTAAATTTAGCAACATTATTTTCATCATAAGCAAAAATAAGAATACCGACGGGATCCATATCTGGAACTTTCACTAAATGGGCCGCATAATCATATGCCAGCGCCATAAAATCACCTTGCATGAATGCGCGTGGATCAACGGGTCTTAGTTTCAAGAGTATTGTTGTGCCGTTATCGCGTATTGCATTTGTTTTGGAAATGCCCGCGTTAAACCACCAGAGACTTCCGATAAGCGTAGCTAAAATCACCAGTATGCGAATAGCTTTAAGCATGATTTTTCCCTTTTTTATGTGCAAAGCCATAAGCAAGAAGGAGAAGAACACCTACCCCCATCAACAAGTATGATTTGTAGATAAGTGTCATGCTTAGATCATAATAATACAAAACGATGAATATAATTTGCAGCAAAGCCCCAATGACTGCCAAGCTCCTTTTCCCTAATATATACCCCGTTAATAAAACCAATAATGCTGCGGCGCCGCCTAATGGCATAAACCCGGCGATAATAAGTAGTAATATGCAAATATTAAGCGGCGGATTCATACGCGCTGTGTGCAAGCATATTTTATTCAAATACAAAATCGCTATAGCTGTGACACATATACTAATCCCTCCCTCGACCCATGCAATTGTAGAAGGATTTCCCGGAATCAATGGAAGTTTTGGTATGTAAAACACGAATGCAGTCAGGCAAGGCGCAAGCAGAAAGGCCGTTCCTGCCGCATCAAAAACGCGTGATTTTTGGGTTTGCCAAAGGGCTGTTTTTACGGGGTATGTGATGCAAAATAGCCCCAAAACGGAACAGAGTATAAAAAAGCTGGTAAATGGATATGGCAGATTATAATGAAATGCAGCGTAGACGCATATAGCAGCAATGCCAGATGCCATCACAAACTCTAAAATACGGTCTTTGATGACGACCATCGCAATGAAGCTCATCATGACTGCAAATAATATAAAAGCTATTTTACCACGTGAAACCAAGCCAACCCCAAATGTGGCAAGTGCACCACCTCCAAGTATGATGGTGCTAAAAAAGTGGCGAGAAAATAACCCATCATTTTTTGCCCGTAACAACACTGCCACGCCAAACACGATAATCCCCATAGCAATCATTGTATATTCATTCTCAAGATTGGAAACTTGAAACAGCAAGGCCGCCATAAACCCCATTGCGAGTATCGACGTTATCATCCCTGCAATGCCCAAAAATAGCTCCATATACCAAGGGTTATGTTCTTCTGCGTGATTATCAATCACGTGCGTAACTTCGCTTTCGGATAGTGCGAATTTTGCGGCGAACTCAGTTATCGTTTTATGGGTATTCGTTTCCAGAGCCGATGTCTGTTGTTCTGGTTCTACATTCTTCTCAGGCGCGACTTTGAACTTATGTATAAAATATTTAAAACTGCGCGCGAGGCAATATGTGAGTCCTGCCATAAGCAGAAAACCAAGTAAAAACACGCCTAAAAAATCGCTGATTTCAAGAATTATTCGAAACCCTAATATCGCCACTATCGTTGCGAAACCACATGCGCCAACAACCAAACAGGCGATGCGTGCAAGTGGTGGTTTTGTCGTTTTTACACGCGCCTGCCAATAAAGATACGATAAGAGCCCTCCCCCTAACAACACTACGAGAATGGCTAAATATTCTGAGTTTTTACCTATAGCTATCAGTAGTGCCGCGACACAAAATCCGTACATTAGTGTTACGAGAAATACGCGAAACCATGCCGCGCGAGACCAGTCTTGCCATTTTCCCTGCACATAGTCATAAATGCAAAGGCATATAAACATACAAAAGGACATGCACATCAATGCACCGATAACCGCGACTTCCCCGTGTCTGGGCGCGAGGTTAAACGTTATAAACGAGCAAAGTGCAATGCAAACAATGATAAGCCACAGTGCCCAATGCGCCACTGAACGCGACACAAATGCTAATGGGAATGCCAATATACCCCAGACAATAAAGGGCGTATAGATTGCGACTGGTGTTTGATAGATTTGGCCAAAGACGGCGAGAAACACGCCAATCATAACGGTTAAAGCGATGCCAAAGGCCTGTGCAATGGGCGTATCGAGTTTCAAGATCATCCACATGATAGCGGATATGATCATGCCGCCTTGCACCAAACCGAATTTGGTAAATTCGGATAAATCATTCCAATTAAATGCAAAGAAAAATATTATACCTGCGAGAACATGTCCAGCACCAAAAGCTAACAAAGCGCGTAATGCCCAGGCATGCCAAGCTGTATTATTGCGAAAAAACGCTTGAGCGCGCGTATAATGGCTTTTCGAGAGCACATTATTATGTACCAACGCTCTAACATCATCACTCTGTAAGCTATTTTGCAATTCGCCCATTTATCCTCACAATCAAAAATAGCCTAGACAATTACAACGGGCATACAAGAATAAACATGCGAGTCCGATTCACTTAATATCTACGCGCCGAAATACTTGACGCCGAAATACTTGGCATTGTTTCCTGCTTAGGACTATAGTTTGACCATTCAATAGATTCTTTAGGAGCGGATTATGAAACTGATTAAATCAATCGCACTTGGTAGTGCAGCAATACTGGCGAGTGCAACACCAGCATTTGCACATATAGGCGATCACAATGAAAGTGTAATGGCAAATCTTGGCCATTGGCTCTCAAGCCCTTCACATGCATTATTTGCAGTTATTGGCGGCATTGTTGCAGTTGTCATCATTGTTAAAATTTCTAAAAAACGCGCATAGGAGACATTATGTTACATACACTGATTTCAAAACTAGACACTTCCCTCGAAACAGCGTCTGCCCATTGTGACATTCCCTGCGGTATTTACGACCCTCAGCCAGCGCTTTATCATGCACTGTCAGTTGTACGCCAAATGGATATATTACTGGGTCTGAAAGACAAAGAGCTCGACGTACATACCTGTATGCAAATCGCACGTAATACTGCGGAAAAAGAAAAACAGGCTGAAAAAGTGAAAGTTGAAATTCGCATTATCTGGGGCGATTTCATCAAAGGTGACAACCTTAAAAACAACCCACAAGCGCACGATCTTGCTCACGGCATTATGCTAAAAGCAAGTGCATGTAAGCAAGACCTTCACCGTGAAGACGGCGAAGCTTTGGTTGAGCTTGTGAATGAATTCGCTGAAATGTTTTGGAAAATAAAAGGCGTAAAAACAAAACGTGTAACTGCGCCTTATGCGCCGGCTCTTGAAGTCGTGTATCCAGACCTTTAGTCGGATGAAAATTCTCAAAGTTGACGGTGAGAGTATGTCGCCAACTTTGAACGCAGGCGATTATGTTGTCTGTAAGAACATTAAGCCTCGGTCAATTCGGCCGGGGCTTATTTATATCATCAATCATTCTGATCTTGGGCGGATTATAAAACGCGTACATATAGCTGAGGATGGCCAATATATGTTGAGTGGAGATCACCCGAGTTCTACCCCCTCAGCCGTCATGGGGCCCATAAAAAAAGAGCGCATTGTGCAACGCGCTCTTTTTGTCATTTCTAAATCGGGTCTAAAAAAGCTATAAGCTTATTTGTGCGCCCCCGTACGTTTAACACCAAGAAACATCAAGACAGGTGAGGCAACAAAGATAGATGAATACGTACCCACACATACGCCCCAAATCATTGCGAACGCAAAACCGTGCAAGCCATCGCCGCCCCAAACAAAGAGTGCAACAAGTGCGAGCATCGTCGTTACAGATGTCATAATTGTACGGGATAATGTGTCATTGATGGACAGGTTCAAGACCTCTTCCAACGGCTTCTTTTTAAACTTACGCAGGTTTTCACGAATACGGTCATATACGATCACCGTATCATTAAGAGAATAGCCAACAATGGTCAGAATCGCGGCCACAATAGAGAGGTTGAACTCGAGACGGGTCAACGAGAATACGCCGATTGTCAGGATAACATCATGGGCAAGCGCAATCACCGCCCCTGCACCAAATTGCCATTCAAACCGTATCCAAATATAGAGAAGCACCATAAGTAGCGCGAGACCAACAGCCAATGCGCCTTTGCTTTTAAGTTCTCCAGAAACCTTTGTACCAAGAACTTGGCGGCTGAGATGGGTTACATCATCATATTTTGCGTAAATTGCTTCT
This sequence comes from Robiginitomaculum sp., assembly GCA_002733905.1. Lineage (GTDB taxonomy): Bacteria > Pseudomonadota > Alphaproteobacteria > Caulobacterales > Maricaulaceae > Robiginitomaculum_A. The sequence continues at coordinate 20,214 of NVXK01000015.1, forward strand.
TGAACTTTATCAAGCGCGACTTGTTGCGCGCGCGTATCCGTATCGTCACCCTCAAGCGCAGGCTGTTTGATAATTCCGAGGCGAAGTGCCTCAATACCGCTTTGTTGGGTAATCGTTTGCAAAGTAAATGCACCTAAACCCAATTCTGGCCCTAGTGCACGAATTTCGCCCATTTGTTTGTCTGTTGGATTATCAGCGAGATGGAATTCCCATACTGTACCACCTGTGAAATCAATACCGTAATTCAAATTACGTGTCGAAAACAAAGCAATAGAGCCAATAATAGCCAAAATTGATGCGACCATTGCAATCCAGCGAAAGCTGATAAATGGGATTGTTGTACCTTTTGGTAGATAGCGGACAAGTGAAATATCAAACATGGCGGATACCTATATTGGAAGCTGTTTTGGACGCGCACGACGGAGCCAAATCGAAGTCATAAGACGGGCAACCACGACAGCTGTAAACACTGACATGATAATACCAATGGCAAGCGTCACTGCGAAACCGCGAATGGGGCCTGAACCAACGAAATAGAGTGTGAGCGCCGCAATCAATGTCGTGATATTCGCATCAAGAATTGGCGCAAGTGATAAGCGGTATCCCGTATCGACCGCATTCACGGGGCCACGACCGAGGGCGCTTTCCTCTCGAATACGTTCAAAAATCAACACATTGGCATCAACCGCCATACCAATTGTCAGGATAATACCCGCAATCCCCGGCAAGGTTAGTGTCGCGCCCATAATAGAAAGCGCGCCCGCTATCAGCATAATATTCGTCGCCAATGCAATATTTGCAATCGTACCAAAACGAATGCCATAGGAAAGCCACATAAAGATACCAACGCCCATAAGACCAAGGCCAGACGCGAGTTTACCCGCAGTAATCGAGTCTTTCCCAAGTTCCGCGCCAACCGTACTTTCATACTCGATTTGAAGTTTGGCAGGAAGCGCACCCGCATTTAAGAGGAGCGCGAGTTCACGTGCACTTTGCATAGTGAAATTACCAGAAATTTGACCGCTACCGCCACAAATTGGCGATTGGATAACAGGGGCGGTAATAATCTCGCCGTCAAGAACAACTGCGATACGGTCACCTACGTGAACAGCCGTATAGTCACAATATTTACGTGCGCCTTTTGAATTGAAGCGAGAGCTAACAATTGGTTCTTTGCTTTGTTGCGATAAGCCTTCGGTCGAGCTTTTCAAATCAGAACCGCCCATGACTTCACGTTCTTTAATCAATAGTGGCTGGCCGCCATTTTTTTGCGGTGCAAAAATGACGCCTAATGGGCATTTGCCTTCGTTCACACATTTGCCAAGTACAAGCGAGTCAGCCACAACGACTTCATTAAATGTCAATTTTGCGGTTTGACGAATACGGTCTTTGATTTCGCTTACGCGTTCATTATTTGCCCCGGGGACTTGCAGGAGAATACGGTCTTTGCCCTCTTTGGCCAACGTCATTTCTGTCGTGCCCGTTGGGTCAATACGTTTGCGTAAAACCTGAATTGACTGATCAATTGTATTGGCACTGATATAATCTAGGTATTGCTGAGAAATCGCAATTTTAAAACGACGATCACCAAGTTTATCAATAACGAGGGTTTTCCCACCGCCGCCAATCGCATTATCATCTACATTGACGGATTGCTTTTCTAAAATTGGTTCGCCAATTTCTTCGTCCGCTTCTGATTTAAAGGTCAGATAGATAATATCGTCTTCAATACGCATATTTGCACGGACTTGGCCATCCGCACGCAATGCGTCGCGAATACCATCGCGTTCAACTTTTAGGGTACGCTGTAGGCCATCTTGTAAATCAACAGAGAGGAGCATATGCGCCCCACCTTGTAAATCAAGACCAAGATTGAGGGTATTACGCGGCATTGGCCATGGCAGATTTTCACGAACATTTTGCGGCAAGGCATTCGGCAATGAAAATAGAAACCCAAGAATAAGAGCACTTAGGATGAAAAATATTTTTACTTTTGAAAAATGCAACATGGCATTTCCTTACATAGCGTTATGCGCTGCTCTTGCTCCAAGGTGAAAAACCCAACAAGGCATCAGATGGAATATTATTTTTTAGCAGTATCGTTCGCAGGTGTGTTCTTGTTGCGGACATCAGCAATCATGCTGGCAACGATTTTGACTTTTACACTGTTACCAAGGTCAACAGTGAGTTCCCCATCTGCAACTTTCGTAACCTTACCGATAAGGCCACCATTTGTGACAATTGTATCACCACGTGTCACAGCTGCGAGCATGGTTTTATGCTCTTTCATACGTTTGTTTTGGGGACGGATAAGTAGGAAGTAAAAAACCAACCCGATAAGCATAAATGGAAATATTTGCGCCATCATATTTGAAGCGCCAACAGCAGGTGTCGTCTGCAATAGAAAGTTAAACATAAGTTTTCCCAAAATAAATCGCCCCTAAAAAGGCCGTTGTTTCGGACTATATAGGGGCGTAACTTTATTTTGCAATGTGTTTCACACATTATGGTCTTATTTTACAGTTTTATTTGAAACACGAACTGCTTGGGACACGTAAAATCTGACCCGGTTTTATAGCTTTTTCGATGTTGAACCCGTTAAAGCTTGCAATCTCTTTGGCTGTCAAACAATATTGTTTACCAATACTGTAAAGCGTGTCTTTTGGTAAAACCGCATAATTATTATTCTTTGGAATATCAATACTTGTTGGTACGGGCATCACACGACGTACATATAATTTATTGGCATCAACTTCTGGTACAGCAGCGATAATTGTTCTCGAAGCACATTGACTGGACGGGATCGTAATTGATTGGCCTAAGCGGATATTCGCGCCACTGAGATCGTTTACACTTTGGATATCTGTAACGGCAATACAATTTGTTCGCGCTAAACTGTAGAGCGTATCCCCAGACACAATCACATGCGCCTGCCCTGTCATTGTCCGTTGAGACGTATTATCCACTACAGAAACAGCAGGCACAGCCTGTTGTGTGGAAACATTATTTACGACAGCAGTTGTTTGCGTTTCTGGTTTTGCAAACAGTTCAATTTTTGTTGTTGTAGGATGTACATTCTGGGGACGCACATTCGGGCCGACGCTCGTGGCTTCTGAAATACCGACTTGCTTGTCTACATATGCATTATAAGCTCGAATTCTACGAATTTCCTCTTGTAAAGCTATGTCTTGCGCTGAATTCGCAATGATGACCGTTTTCTGTACTGGCGCGGCTTCACGCACAACTTTAAGCCCAGACGTCTGGGCAAGGCTTGGCGTGGTTGAGCAAAACGCCAATACAGCCACACCTATCATTAATCCACGTGCCATAACTCATTTCCTCTTGAAACTTACATAATTTATTTGGGTGTCAATATGTACAAGCATAGTTAATAAATAGATAAGGCATTAAGCGACAGCGAACTGAAAAGAATGCATTCATGCGCCACGTATTACCCACCCAGACGTAATTGGAGCCGCACAGCTTGAGTATCGCCAGAGACAGAGCCCAAGAGCCCAAATGACATATGACTAGCTTCATCCCCTAAACGAAGTTGCACGCCACCGCCAAAGCCGTATTCAATCCCGCCAAACCCATCATCATATGCAGATATACCACCAGAAGTCGCCCAAGATTCATCCATTTGTAAGTATAAATCTGGCATTGCAGCTAAGGCTGCGCGACCATGCCGAAGCTCTTTGATCATACCCGTATTTTGCATAATCAAATTGAGATTTCGTGAAATGTCTCCCTTATTTTGGCTTACACCGCTTGTATTCATGATAATTGCAGATGTGTTCGCAGAGATAGCGGAGCTGTAAGTCGCAACCGTACGTGTGTTCACAGCAATAGCCTGCCTATTCGTTGATATACCTGAAACATTCGTAATAATCGTCGCAGTATTATCAGCAATAGCGGCCGAATTATCATGCGTTTCTACAACAAATGCCTCAATAGCAGTCGTGTTATCGGCAATACCTGCCGTATTCGTCGCAATGGCACCGCTATTATTTTGTATGCCAGATGTGTTGACGGCAATCGCACCACTATTGTCTTGAATTCCTGATGCATTGACCGCAATCGCACCACTGTTATTTTGAATATTCGATGTGTTACCCACTATGGCAGCACTATTACCTTGAATGTCAGACGTGTTGACCGTAATCGCGGCGTTGTTATCTTGAATATCAGATGCGTTGACCGTAATGGCATCACTATTCCCCTGAATATCAGATGCATTGACCGTAATCGCGGCACTATTATCTTGAATGTCAGACGCATTGACCGTAATCGCAGCATTATTTCCAGAAACACCAAGAGTGTTTGCCTCGATCTGTACCGTATTTGCATTTACGGCTTCTATGATAACGCCATTATCCGAACCAATTGTCCCATTTTCATCAACCGTAACAAGCTGTAAGGCAGGAATTTGTGCACGCGTTGGCTCTGAAACTAATAAGGCCGATATCACGTCAGGTGCATTTTCGCTTGTTAGCGACATCTGATTCGTGAGCACACGTTGGTTCACGAATGTTTCGGACCTCGACACCGAAATTTGAGGTACATCAATATATTGAGTGACACGATCCTGCACATAACTCACGGCTGTAATTGGCGTAGCTATAATTGGTGTGGTTATAATTGGTGCGGATATAATCGGTGCGGCTGTAATTGGTGCGGCTGTAATTGGTGCGGCTGTATTTCGGGGAGAGCTTGAAATATCAAGACACCAGGCTCCGCTCGAACCCATTGGCATTATCGTGTTACATTTTACAAATCCAACTGGAGCTGCGTATGCTTGGCTAAAACACCCAGTACTTAGAAATACTGCGTATGCTAGCCTTTTTAAAAAGGGAATCTTTAAATCACAAAATATAGTATTAAGGTGTAGGTTTGACATTAATCAAATCTCCTTGCAGTTTTGGGGTGCGCTAGCTTGGACTACTTTAAGGTGTATATTGAGTTAATTTCAAAACCTTATAATGCAATTATAAATTTTATTGATATAAAACAACCATGTAATCGGCCAAACATGGCCGCATATATATGCAAAAATCCGCTCTCCAGTTAACAATGACTCTCAAATATACGAAGAAGTAATTCATCCATCAACAGATGAAAAATATTCAGGCTTATTTCACAAAGAAACTAGCCTGAATATAATACGGGGAACACGCCGATACGAGGAACGCGTCATTTCGAATATTGATGTTTATAAAAGCTATAGCAAAAGCTACAGGGCTTTAGACTTACCCGGCTCCAAAGGTGCCAATTGCAAATCCATAATAGTTTTTTCACGGACCCGCCCATCCTTACGATCAGCAACGCATATTTTTCCGTCAACGACTGCGACCATACGCCCATTAGGTGCCAATTGTTCCAATAGAGCCGTTGGCATAACACGCACAGATCCACACACAAGAATACGGTTAAACGGGGCTTGCCCACGCCAACCAAATCGACCATCGCCGTGTCTCAATACTGTATTTCGGCAGATATCACGCAAACGGTCTTCGGCTTCATCACGCAGGGTTTTATAACGTTCTACGGAATACACACGTGTACACAACTTACTCAAGATTCCGACACTATAGCCACTCCCCGTACCAATATGCAGAACCTTATCCTCTGGTTTTACTTCAAGGGTTTGACACAAGATTGCTGTTTTTAAAGGTGAAAGTAGGATTTGGCCACAGGCAATAGGGATATCGATTTCATCATAGCTTTCCATTTTAAAAGCATTGGGCACAAAGAGGCTACGCGGCACATGCTCCATGGCACGCAATATAGATGTATCCGAAATACCGCGCCCCCGAAGGCGCATAATCATATCAAAAAGGCCGGGTTCTACGATTGACATTTAGCCCTCGAAGAGCGCGCTTAAAGCTGTGACCGTTTTATAATGCGTGTGATCGACATGAATAGGCGTGACAGAAATATAACCATCATAGACAGCCCGTAAATCCGTACCTTTTGCAGGGTTAGACTTTTGACCACCATAAGTTAGCCAATAATAGTCGCCGCCACGAGGATGTTTACGCTTATCAACATCGCTCATAATATAATCGCGTGTGCCTTGCGTCGTTGCGTGAATTCCCTTCACGTTTTCGGCGTCTACATCTGGAAAATTAATGTTAAGCGCTACATTTTTCGGCCAGCCCTCATCCAATAGTTTTTGAATAAGCGCAGGGCCGTGTGCACGCGGTGTAGACCAGTTTATTTTCCCTGACCCATATGTTGACAAGCCTCGCGCTTGCGAAAACGAAAGCGACGGGACGCCCATTTGCAAGCCCTGTAAAGCGCCTGCAACCGTTCCTGAAAATCCAATATCTTCGGCAAGGTTTTGCCCGTGATTAATGCCAGACAAGACTAAATCAGGTTTATGATCTTTCATAATTTCGCACATAGCAACAATCATACAATCTGTTGGCGTGCCAGAAACAGAGTAAACTTTGTCCTCTAGGCGACGTGCGTATAAAGGGTTGTGCAGGCTTACCCCACGTGAAGCCGCTGATTGCTCTTGTGCAGGGGCGACAATCCAAACATCATCCGTAAGCGAGAGTGCTATCTCTTTGAGAACAGCCAAGCCTTTGGCATGTACCCCATCATCATTGGTCAAAAGTATACGCATATTACGCAATTACCCCTATACCGCCCATATAGGGGATGAGTGCGCTTGGCACAGTAATTGAACCATCTTCATTCTGATAATTTTCAAGAACCGCTACCAATGTACGGCCAACGGCCAAACCAGAACCATTCAAAGTATGTACAAAACGGTTGTCTTTTTCACCAGCTTTATAGCGTGCATTCATACGGCGCGCTTGGAAATCACCACAATTAGAAATACTGGAAATTTCACGGTATGTGTTTTGTGACGGGAGCCATACTTCAAGATCATATGTTTTACGTGCGCCAAACCCCAGATCGCCAGTACACAACTCTATCACTTTATAAGGAAGCTCTAGGCGTTTGAGGATTTCCTCGGCGCATCCGACCATACGTTGATGTTCGGCTTCGCTGTCTTCTGGTTTTACAATAGAGACCATCTCGACTTTGTTAAATTGATGTTGGCGGATCATGCCTTTTGTATCGCGCCCTGCACTGCCCGCTTCTGAGCGAAAACATGGTGTGTGTGCGGTCATACGCATGGGAAGATCATCCGCGCTTAGGATTTGTTCGCGCACAAGATTTGTCAAAGACACTTCAGCCGTAGGGATAAGGTAATGATCACCTGTCGTTTTGTAGAGGTCCTCTTCAAACTTAGGCAATTGTCCTGTGCCAAAAAGTGCGGGTGCTTTGACCATATAGGGCGGAACCACTTCGAGAAAACCATGTTCGTCCGTTTGAATATCAAGCATGAGCGCCGCCAAAGCACGGTCAAGTCTCGCAAGCTTACCTTTCAGCGCGACGAAACGCGAACCAGACATACGCGCGGCCGCTTCAAAATCCATCATGCCGAGCGCGTCACCCAAATCGTCATGGGCTTTGGGGGTAAAACTAAATTCTTTAGGCGTGCCAACACTACGCACATCAACATTTTCGTCTTCGTCTGCACCCTCTGGCACATTTTCCAAAGGAAGGTTAGGCAAGCCTGCGAGCAAATCGCTGAGTACCGCTTTCTCAGATTCTATCTGTGCGCCCATCATCGTGATCACATTTTTCGCGCCCGCGACTTCGGTCTTTAGACGTTCGGCTTCTTCTCTGTCACCACGTCCCATGGCTGCGCCAATTTGCTTAGAGGCTTTGTTTCGTGCGGCCTCTGCTTCTTGTTGTACTTTAAGAGCTTGGCGTACCAAAATGTCTTTATCCAAAATTGCTTTGGTCTGAGGCTCCATACCGCGTCGTGCCCATTGGGCGTCATAATGGTCTGGATTTTCGCGAATGGCTTTAATATCGTGCATGAAACTCTCACATTTAATTGATGTTCCGCTATAGCCACTCCATACAGAGTGAGCAAGCTATTGTCCGCGTTTTGTCATTAAATAAGTGGCAAAACTCGCCAGCCAATGGGAACCGCTATAATGGGTATCGGTTACGGCTTTTAAACCAGTTTCTTTATGCACCGCCGCCGCTGCATTCAACGACGATATACGCGGGTCATTTTCAGGTAATGCATTGGCAATGTTTTCAAGATTCCATGCACGTGATAAATTCACCCCGTCCAAATGCACAAGCTTTCCATCGGTGGCGTCTTTCACAATACCGGGCGCGAGCCAGTCTGCCACACCATTGGTTGGGAGGTCAGGTAGGAAGGTCGTAAGCCAGCGCGAAAACTCCCGTTGAGGCAGTACACGGCGCATCAAATCAGCTTCTTGCAAGCAAGGCGAGAGAAAATCTTCGCCGCTTGGCTCATACGCAAGGGGACAGTTTTTGTCGGCCAAATGGTAATCTTTGGCGCGCGAAACAATCAATGTTTCCATCTCCGCGTCCCCTGCAACACGGGCCCAATCGAGCATAAGCCCAAAGGCAAATGCAGATTGATTGTGTGTACCAAGGCGAATTGGGTAGGCGAGTTTGGGCATCCATGTTTTGAGACGTTGCGCGATCATTTGCTCCAATGGCTCTAATGTTGCGAGCCATGTTTTTGCCTGTGGATCATCCCATTCACGCAGTTCTGCGGTCAGCTGTAAAAACCATGCCACACCGTAGGGACGCTCGTATGAACCTCTGTTCGGATTGTCGAAATAAGCCATTTCAACAGCAATGTTTTCAGGTGTAAAGCTTTGCGAGAGCTTGGCAATCGCCTGCCCTCGCCACTCTGCATTTGTGTCCCCAACATGTAACAGGCGCACAAGAAGCCAATGCCCATGCACGGAAGAATGCCAATCAAAACAGCCATAAAATGCAGGATGTAACTGACTCGGTGTTTTCGCGTCCTCGGCACTCGTCATTGTATGCCCGATTTTATTTGGATATTCACGGTGGACACAATCAAGCGCCAGTGTTGAAAAACGACCTGCAAGGTCTGGTGATATTGAAGTAAGCACCGCACGTTCGCCCTGACTGGCTTCACCTGCGTCCTTAGTTTGCCCACAAGCCGCTAGCGCCAATATAGATGTTAACACTAAACCTAAACGTAAACCTGACATATACTTCCCCTTTGTTTTCTCTAGGGTATGACAAAACGGGAATGGTTTCAAACACGAAAAGAAAGTGGCCGAACCAGAATGAACGACTTACTCACTTTTCCTCGCCATTTTTTCTTCGCCACCCTTTTCCTTATCAACAAAACCAAATTTTTTCATTTTTTCAATACCTGGAAGAGGGTAAAGTGTGTAGTCCCCACCAGTGATTTTCAGACTATCTGCGCCGAGGGTTTGTAAATCTTCGACTGCGATAATATACATAGCGCTAAAATACTCCATCTGTAGGCCTGACAAATTCATATCATCAAGAACAGCGAATATTTCTGGATCTTTACGCTCACGCCCATTTTCGTTATCTTTATAAGCTACACCAATATGGGTCATTTTAGGGATCATAAGCTTAAGGGGTGTGGGGAACATTTTCTTGTAATGGGATTTACCATCCTTTAGTCCATCCCTTATTTTATCGAGCGTATGTAGGCCTTTAGCGTCCTTAAATGCGACATCAAGAGACAGACTGACCGAAAAAATGCCTTTGGTTTGTTCTTTTGTTTTTCCAAAATAACGTTTGTCTTGTATACAAAACTCACCTTTTTTATCAAAGAAGGCTATTTTTTTAAAGTCTGTAATTTTCCCATCATCCGCAATCGTGAAAGCCGTTTTCACCCCCTTGTTTCGAAAGAATACGGCGTCAGGCAGCGGGCCTTCATCTTTCGTTTTTATGGACATAACAGAAGATGTTGTGACAGTGTCCACTATATCGGCGTCCATCCCTTCTAACTTTCGCATCCTTTTTATAATTGATTTTACTGGTTTACACTTCACCCCATCATTCAGGTCTTGGCTCAAGTCTTGACTCATGCCTTGTGCATCATCCGCATAGGCAACATAAACAGGCATAGATATGGCGGACATGACAACAAGCCCTCGCATGAATTTTGACATAGATAGCAAATCCCTTATTTGTATAGCTTGAGTGAAGTAGCGCGCCTGAGAACACCAATGAAATTTTGGTAAATGAACAACTTGTCATTTAAGCGCATATTTTACGCTCGACGTAGCGTGTATTTAGCCCTATAGAAAAGTTTATGAAAAAACGAAATGTACATTCGCGCACTGCACACTTAATCGCACTGACCCTCGTCAGTTCGGTTGTACTGAGTGCATGTGGCATTCGTGGAAGTTTAAAAACACCGCCACCTCTTTGGGGCGATAAAACCAAACAGAGTCCACAAACAGATGCCCCTCAATCCGATGAGAAAAAAAGCGAAGATAAACGATAGAGCAATGGCTAGTGAAGGCTAGGTATTGCTCGTACCAACCTCACCCCAACATTCTATATTTATACACGATATCGGCAAAACTATGCGACATTTCAATTACCAAAACGGCCAAATGATGGCTGAAAATGTATCTCTCGAAACAATTGCAAACGAGGTTGGTACGCCAGCCTATGTTTACTCTGCGGCAACGCTTACACGACATTATCAAGTTTTTGAGGCCGCCATTAGCAAGATGGACGCGCTGATTGCCTATTCCGTGAAAGCCAACTCTAATTTAGCCGTTCTCGCCCTACTCGCCAAGCTAGGTTCAGGTGCAGATGTTGTCAGCGGCGGCGAACTTAAGCGCGCCCTCCTTGTCGGTATTCCTGCCAATAAAATTGTATTCTCTGGCGTTGGTAAAACTGTGGATGAAATGAGAGATGCCCTTACCGCAGATATCCTTCAGTTTAACGTGGAATCTCTTCCAGAGCTTCACGCCCTGAACGCATGTGCGAAAGAGCTAAGCATGACGGCCCGCATCGCCTTTCGTATTAACCCTGATGTCAGCGCAGGTGGTCACGAAAAAATCACAACAGGGAAAGCTGAAAATAAATTCGGTATAAACATTGACCAAGCAGAAGCCGCCTACGCGGAAGCCGCAAACTTAGACCATATTGAGATTACAGGGATTGATATGCATATCGGTTCTCAAATCGACACGCTTGCTCCGTTTAAAACCGCACTTCTTAAAGGTATTGAGCTGATCAAAACACTTCGCGCGCAAGGCCACAATATTCGCACTTTTGATTTCGGTGGTGGTTTAGGTATTCCTTATAGTGAAAATGAGAACACCCCCCCTTTGCCAGAGCTTTACGGTGAAATGATCAGCAAAGCGACACAAGGCCTTGATGTTAAAATGATTTTTGAACCGGGGCGCATGATTGCAGGCAATGCAGGTATACTTTTGACCAAGACAATTTATGTCAAAAAAGGGAGTGTGCGTAATTTCATAATCTTAGACGCAGCCATGAATGACCTTATTCGCCCTGCGCTTTATGACGCCCATCATAATATCGAACCTGTGAAATTTTCTAACAATGGCGCCCCTACACAAATTTATGACATTGTGGGCCCTGTATGTGAGACAGGTGATACATTTGCCAAGCAACGCGAATTGCCAGAAATTGAAGCAGGTGACCTGATTACGATCCATTCCGCAGGTGCATATGGGGCTGTGCAAGCAGGCCAATACAATACGCGCCCTCTTATACCTGAAGTTCTTGTGAGTGGTGATAAATACGAAATCATCCGTGCGCGTCCAACTGTCGAAGACATCCTTAAGACAGAACATATTCCAGATTGGGTCTAGAAGCGGATTAAGAAGAAGCGTCACTCTCAGTGTTTTTTGGCTCAGTGTTTTTTGGCTCAGTGTTTTTTGACTCTGAATTTTCTGTTTCTGTATTTTCTGGGCGTTTCTTTTCTATCAGCCGCACACTAATAATCGAAATTTCATACAGAAAATACACACATCCCCCGAGGATGATTTGTGAAATTGGATCAGGAGGCGTCGCGATTGCGGCAAAGAAGAAAATGCCGACAAGTGCGTATTTACGGCCTTTTTTCAACCCCTGTGAACTTACAACACCAATCCGTCCCAAAAGACTTAAGATAACAGGCAATTGGAACGCCAAACCAAAGGCGACGAAAAGCGTCATAGCGAGACTTAGGTATTCGCTAACCTTAGGCAGAAGTGTAATACTCGCCCCCGTACTCATTTCTTGTTGTTGGCGAAGGCCGAACTCAAGTACATAGGGGAGTATTTGCAAGAACACCATGCTCGCGCCAACCAAAAACAAAGCAGGTGATAATATGAGATAAGGCAAGAAAGCACCCTTCTCATTTTTATAAAGCCCGGGCGCAACAAAACGATAAATTTGGAACGCAATAATTGGGAAGGCAAGAATAAGACCGCCAAAGAGCGCGAGTTTAAGTTTTACAAAGAAGAACTCTAGCACCTGCGTGTAAATCAAATCACCCTCCAAAGGGTCTTTCCCTTCGGCCACCATGCTCGCACTTACTTTGCTAACAGCGTGCTCAAATGGCAAAACAAGAAAATCAAAAATCGGACGTACAAAAAACAGACAAATCGTGAAGCCAATAATGATGGCCAGAATAGAATAAATTAACCGCGTACGTAATTCTTTCAAATGCTCAAGCAATGGGGCACGACTATCTTCGACCCCATCGGGCGTATCATCTTCAAGACTATCACTCATCGCTCGCCTCCTTATCAGAAGGTTTTGTTGAATCATTTTCGGTATTTAGTTCGACACCCTCGCGTAAATCTCTATCAAGGGCGCGCATGTCTTCTTCGAAAGCTTCGTCGGAAAGGTTAGATAATTGCCCCATGGATTTTAGCTCGTCTATTTCACGGCGCAGCTCTTTCAACTCATCATCATCAGCAATTTGAGAAAATGCATCTTTGAATTCCTGTCCAAGCATTTTGATTTTTCCCATCCACTGCCCCGCCTTTCGCATCATAACGGGCAAGTCTTTCGGCCCGACAACAACAAGCGCCAGTACAGCAATTAGGAGCATTTCTGCAAAACCGATTTGTGGGATCATGGCCGAAGCCTCTTTTATTTCTTTTTGTCGGATTTGGGCGGCGTTACATCAATTGCTTCGTCTGCAGCTTTTGCATCTGCGTCTGGGTCTTCTTTCAGACCTTTTTTAAAGCTTGTAATTCCTTTGGCGACATCACCCATAATTGCAGATATTTTACCGCGACCACCAAATACAAGCAAAGCAAGTACGGCAACAATAACAAGTTGAATAGGACTAGCGAACATAAATATCTCCAATTGGGACAAAAAGGCGTCCCTAGCTTCTCTTACGCTGTTGTCGATTAATCATCAAGTGATTGTCGACATAGTTTGGTCTTCCCCTGTTTAGTCTTGCCCCTAATCGTCCAAATCAGGTGTTTTGTCGTCGGCCATAAAATCCAACACAAATTCTGTATCATCATCATCTTCGATTGGGTCTTCATCAATCGCCATTGAAATCATAGGGATTGGCACTTCGAAATCTTTCGGTAAGCGGGAGTCAAGAAGCCCAGCCGCTTTCAAATCCTCACGCCCCGGTAAATCTGTAAGCTGTTCGAGGTTGAAATGGGCCAAGAAATCCTCGGTCGTACCGTAAGTAACAGGCCGCCCTGGTGTACGACGGCGACCACGCAAGCGCACCCACCCAAGTTCCATCAACACGTCCAAAGTACCGCCAGATACGGCGACACCGCGAATATCTTCGACTTCGGGGCGCGTCACAGGTTGATGATAAGCTATGATTGCCAAAGTTTCGAGCGCGGCCTTGGAAAGCTTACGCGGGCTTTCTTTTATATCCATAAGGTGCGGCTCTAAATCAGGCGCAGTTTGAAAGCGCCAACGTTCCGCGACACGCACGAGATTAACGCCACGCCCTGCATAATTATGGGCCAATTGCGCGATCAGCACGCCGACATCGCAGCCGTCTGGCATACGCTCGCGCAGTGTTTCCACATCAATTGGTTCTACAGCCGCGAATAATAACGCCTCGAGCAAACGTAAATCATTTTCAACATGTGCCGCACCTGTGCGTGTATCAAGGCGTTCATTAAGTTCCACAACATTTTTTTCAATACCTGCTGCGGCTATTTCGACGCGCGGAGCGGTTTTTGGGCTATCGCTCATGATTTATTCTCCAGTTGTTTTGTTTCTGGCTCAAGTGTGAATTCTTTTGGTTTTTGTAATATACCACGTAGGAATATAGGTGCATATGCACCGTCTTGGCGTATTTCAATTTTGCCCTCTTTTGCCAATTCCAACCCTGCGAGTAATGAACTTGCCCGAATGGATTTCGTCGGCAATGGCTTGGCGAAATCTTCTGATTTTGGCAACATATCCTCCCATGACATCCACTCGCCTTGACCGCCGATCATGCTCAGATTCATAGCGCGAGCCAAGCGGTTACGCGCTTCATCCAATGCCAAAACAAGAGGTTTAGGGAGTTTATGCTTACGCATTACGGCTTGGGAGCGAATTTCGCCGTAAGCTTTTATCATGTCAAATAATTCAGCTTGATAAAGCGGCGTCGTACGAGAGCGCAAACCTTCTGGTGCCCCCCGTACAAAAACCTCTTGCCCGACTTTGGCGAGTTTATAAAAAGCTTGCGACGCTGTACGCATGGCTTCGAGACGTTGGAGCCTAAATGCCAAATGGGACGCGAGTTCCTCGACCTCTATTTCGCCTTCATCCCCGTCCATTTTTGGCAAAATCAAGCGCGACTTTAAATAGGCAAGCCATGAAGCCATAACAAGGTAATCTGCCGCCAATTCAATACGTAAGTTTTTCGCGGCTTTGATAAAGGCGATATATTGTTCAGCCAATGCAAGAATAGAAATCTGTGCCAGATCAACCTTTTGCATGCGCGCAAGTTCGAGCAGCAAATGCAAAGGCCCTTCATAGCCATCAATATCAAGGATAAGCGCCTGTCCTTCTTCGTCCGCATCATCTGCGGCTTCAAATTCCAGTTCACTTTGAAAATCATCACTCATTATCTGCGTCTCACGCAATATTTTTGTTGGCTGAATTTTCTAACATCATCATCAAATTTTCGTATTCAATCAATGCGGCTTGTTTATCAAATGCCTCCACAGGATCACTAATAAGTTCAGCGATTTTTGCGCGACGCAAACTTTTTTCCCTTAACGGCTTCAGCCCTTTCGCGACCTTTACCATTGATGGCATATGACCACTACATTGCAATGCCACGTCACAGCCAGCCGCAAGGGTTTGCTCTGTTAATTGCGTCAAATCCCCCTTCAGCGCTTTCATGTCCAGATCATCCCCCATGACAAGACCATCAAATGCCAATTCTTCCCGAATAATGGTTTTCATGGCGTATTTTGAAACGGTCACAACGGCAGAATCAACAGCGCTTAAGACCACATGGGCGGTCATCGCCATTGGCGCGTGTGTAAACGCTTTGAACGGTAAAAAATCACTTTTTCTGAGGACGTCCAAGCTCTCTGTAATAACAGGGAGTTCTTTATGGCTATCAACCGTTGCACGACCATGCCCAGGCAAATGTTTGATGACAGGCGCAACGCCACCTGCGGTAAGCCCAGCCATACACGCATGGCCAAGCTTGATAATGACATCTGCATTCCGACAAAATGCACGGTCAGAAATAATTGGGTCTGCTCCGTCAATAGGTATATCTAACAGAGGTGCACAATTGGCGGTCACGCCAAGGCTTCTCAGTTCTTCCGCAATTAAACGATAGTTTAGCCATGTTGCCCGCATAGCTGCACGCGGATTAATTTTGTACAATTCACCAAACTGGCTTGCGGGTGGGGCTTTGCGCCAATGGGGCGGTTTGAACCGTTGAACACGCCCCCCTTCTTGATCAACGAAAATAAGTGCGTCACGCCCCACACTTTCGCGCAAATCAACACACAATTTCCGTACTTGGTCGGGGGTTTCAATATTACGCCCAAATAAAATAAATGCCCAAGGGTTACAATCGCGAAAGAACGCAAATTCACCTGCACTTAACTCTGGCCCTGAACATCCCAATATAGCCGCATTCATTGTCATAATCTCGGAACAACCTTCACACTATTTTTTGGTAACAATACAGTCTTGCTTACGGGCTTTCATACGAGAGCATAAGGCTGTTGCGGCTTCTTTATTTGCCAGACCACTTACGCGGAGACGATAATAAATCCCCTTTGCACCAAGGTCGACACGTTTAATATCGGCACTATGTTGCGATGTAAGAACGCCGTTCAAATTGTTACCAAGCCTTGACCAAAGTGTATTCGCCTCAAGATGAGAGCGCAACGAGGCCACTTGCACAACATAATCCCCAGACGGTTTATGCACGGCTGGTTTTTTTACGGCTGGCTTAGGCTGAAACTTTGGCTTTGTCTTTGCAGGTACCCACGTAACAGGCTCTTTGATAACGACATTTGCCGTTGGCGGTTCGACTGCCTGTGGTTTTGGCAAAGGTTGTTCAGCTGTCGGCAGAGTATGTACGGTTTCTTCTTTCAAAGTTCCGTTTTGTTTTTGATAAATTTCTTTATCCTGATTTGGGGTTTGTGAACCACCTACATCGAGTGGCACTTCTTTATAGGGGGAATTATCAGCAAGAATACGTGGGGTTTGATCACGGTCACGTGTGCCAGACGAAAACAGACGCATAATAATAAAAGCCATTACGCACAGGAATACAAACACGCCAATAAGCTTCATCATGCCGCGACGTGATGATTGCTGACGTACATCAAACGGTTCTAATATCTCGCTATCTCCTTTCGGTAGATAGGCATCTTGTGGTTCATTTTCCATTTTCAATCCTTACGACATTCAAAAATTCACCCAATACAATGCGAATCGCTAGGCGTATACTTACAACTATACCAATACTGCGTGGTTTTCCTAATAGGTACGCAGAAATACACCCCCATTATGGCAAGTTTATGGTTAGGAAGCCGTTAAGACCCGTCTACAAATAGCCTGTCGTCGAGAACAATTGCCGATGTTCTTCAATTGCCGCCTGATCGGTCATACCCGCGATATAATCACATATCACACGTGCGGTTACGGCGTTGCGAGGCCCTTCACACTGATCATAGATATTTGTCGGCAATAAATCAGGCCCATCAATAAACAGGCCGAACAATTCCGTTACAATACGCGCCGCCTGCCCCATCATGCGATTGACCTTGTAATGACGATACATGTTTTTGAATAAAAAAGCCCGCAATGGTGCTTCTTCTTTTCTGAAGCTTTCGGAAAATGCAATCATGGGAACATCAAGCCCACGAATTTCATCTGCGCTTTGCGGCTTGTATTTTTCAAGTCGCGTACGGCTTTCTTTCAATACATCAGCGACCATATAGCCTATCAAATCACGCACCGCCTCATGTATAAGGCGTTCTTGCGGCAAATCAGGATAGCGTTTGCGTACATTCGCGAACACGCGCCCCACCAATGGCACTTCACAAATATCTTCAACTGTGAAGAGGCCTGCACGCAGACCATCATCCAAGTCGTGATTATTGTAGGCGATATCATCTGCAAGGGCGGCGACTTGAGCCTCTGGCCCTGCGAATGTCTCTAGCTCTAATTCCTGCCAATTCAGCGCCCGTAATGCCCACGGTAAATCTTCAGCAGGGTTTTCTTTCGTAATAAGAGGGCCATTATGTTTGGCAATCCCTTCCAAAGTTTCCCATGTAAGGTTTAGTCCGTCAAATTCAGCATATCGTTGCTCTAGCACATCAATTATTCGCAAAGTCTGGGCATTATGATCAAAACCGCCATATGGCTCCATAACCGCTTGAAGTGCATCTTCGCCGCTATGCCCAAATGGGGGGTGGCCAAAATCATGGGAAAGCGCGAGACATTCGGCTAAATCCTCATCAAGACCAAGCACACGCGCAATTGAACGTGCGATTTGTGCGACTTCCAGCGAATGGGTCAGGCGTGTACGATATGTATCCCCTTCATGAGCCACAAACACCTGCGTTTTACCTTTGAGGCGACGAAATGCCGTCGAATGGATGATACGGTCTTTGTCGTGTTGAAAGACTGTGCGTTCGGATTTACTTATTTGTCCGACACGGCGACCACGTGTTTCGTCAGGATCGCTTGCATAGGGCGCGCGATTTTGTTTACAAGAATATGTTGTTTTCACAAAAGCACCTTTGATTCTTTTCAATTCCCCCTATATTGAACATATCAAAGCAATAAGCGAGCCGAATATGCCAGATAACAGTACGCATCCCCAAGACCTGCCCCAAGACCTGCCCCAAGACCTGCCCCAAGACCTGCTCAACATCACCATGAGTGAGAGTGCAGCCGCTAAAATCAATGCGATAATGGCCAAACAGGGCAAAACCCAGTTTTTGCGCGTTGCGGTCAATGGTGGTGGCTGTTCTGGTTTTCAGTACGAATTTGGCTTTGCAGACGCTCCGAATGAAGACGATCTTTTGATCGAGTTGAATGGTGCGCGTATTCTGGTTGATGAAGTTTCACAAGAATTTCTTAAAAACTCTGAAATTGACTATGTTCAAGAACTTATTGGCGCGGCCTTTAAGATACACAACCCCAATGCAACGGCGTCTTGCGGTTGCGGCACAAGTTTCTCAATCTAATGGATATCGCTAGCTGGAATGTGAATTCGATTAAAGCGCGCTTGCCTGCGGTGATCCAATGGCTCAGTGAAGCCAAGCCCGATGTCGTATGTCTTCAAGAGATCAAAACTGTCGATGAGGGTTTTCCACTCGAAGCCTTTGAAGACCTTGGCTATAATATTGCTGTACACGGGCAAAAATCCTATAATGGTGTCGCACTGTTTTCCAAATACCCGTTCGAAGAAGTGACGACACGTCTGCCTGGCGATGACAGTGATGAGCAAGCCCGGTATATCGAAGCCGTGATTAGCGGCGAGAATGGCCCTGTACGATTTGCGAGTATTTATCTCCCCAATGGCAATCCTGTTGAAAATGATAGCGGCGTGAAATACGAATATAAAATGGCGTGGATGGAACGTCTGTATGAACACGCCAAGAAACTTCTTACCTATGAAGAGCCATTAATTCTTGCGGGTGATTACAATGTTATCCCAACTGATGATGATGTGTTTGACGCCGCCCTATGGCAAGGTGACGCCCTCATCCGTCCACGTACCCGCGCCGCGTTTCGCAAGCTTCAATTTTTAGGCCTCACCAGTGCTTATGAGCAACTCGATGGTCGTCCGCATCAATACACTTTTTGGGATTACCAAGCAGGGGCATGGCCTAAAAACCACGGCATTCGCATTGATCATTTATTGCTCTCAGCACAGGCTGCGGACAAGGTGAAATCAGTGCGTATCGATAGTCATGTTCGTGACCGTGAACGGCCTTCTGATCATGTTCCTATCATTGGGACATTTGATTTATAATTGAAATTTTGAATCCTGATATCACTCTATGGCTTTGATATTCCTTCACTTTTCGAGAACTTCCGCTTAAGCAAATATCTTGCCTAAAACCTTATGAAATTTGCCGAACCACTCAACATAGAGGTGAGTCCGCTCGCGTGGCTACTGAATTGTTTTATAAGTTAAAAAATTAGGTCGAGGATACGGCGGTGTTTTTAAAGGCGTTTAATCGATTCTAAGTAGAGATCAGGCAAGATCAGGCACTGTATTCTATCTGCGTTTTTTCGTTTTCGAAACTGAGTCAATAACATTCAAGATGGCATTGATTTCTTTGAGAATTTTCTTGGTTCTCTCGACGTCAATCAAGGTTTTAAGCATAGACCCAATCTCGAACTGGTTCGGGGCCTCAATGGCAATATGTAGTTTATCATCAAAGAAACCAAACCTGATTTTTTTACCTGAAACGCTCTCTTCCAAATCGACGAGCGTTTGCATAAATACAGGGGTAAGAAGATAACGGGCTTCGACTTGATCTGTGCTATATGCCTCAAACTTTTTCTCAAAAACAGGATCAACAAGACCGACCCGTTTCATGCCCGATTTCTTTTTTGCATTCCAAAGCTTGCCATCCCTTAACACGACAGTACGCCCTAAAAACTCACGATGAAAATCCACGCTGAGCAATATACCTCGAAAGACGGTTACCCAATTTGTATTACCATTGCGGTCTTTACCTTTACGTTCCATATGGCATTCACAAAAACTGAAATCAGCATCATTTACATTACCACTCATTTGGTCTTCAAATGTAACGCGGTCATATCCCGAAGATAACAAACAATTATAATACCAGTTTTCCAAATCAGGTTCTTCAAACCCTTCGCGGAAAAACTCCCAACCGATAAACGTACAAATATTTTGCAGTACAAACTTTGTAATTTCACCAGTATCCTTATTAGCCACGTTGTGAAGAACTGCATAGCCAATACCCATTCCCATGACGATAGGCATGAAAAGACCAAGAATAGACCTAGGCCCCCCACTTGAAAATGAAACCACCCCAATGACGACACCAACCAACGCAATTAGCGCGCCGATTTTCTTCCCTTTGATGACTTTTGTTTTCCGCTCAGCTTCTCGGCTCTCTAAATAAGGGCCGATTTTATCATTATAAAAATCGTTAAAGCCCTTTAGCTTTGCATGGCTTTCATCAAAATTAGCAATATTTGACATTTAGTCTCCGTTTAAGCAGGTAGGTTTTGCAAGGCTTGTTGTAGTTTTTCTAAATCGGCACTAAAAGCTTCACGTCTTGAATGTTGTTCCGCAACAACAGATTCAGGTGCGCGGTCCGTAAAGTTTTTATTGGCCAATTTTTTGTCAATTTTCTCAATTTCCAATGCAATTTTACCGATTTCCTTATCAAGCCGCGTCCGCTCTGCGCCTAAATCAATCATGCCTGCAAGTGGAAGTGCGATAGTGGCTTCATCTACAACACATTGAATAGAGGCTTCTGGTGCAGCGTCCGCTATTTCCCATGTCGACATACGTGCCATGCGTTCTAAAACCCCTGCGTAAGTTTCCATGCGCGCAATTGTGGTTTCTGACGCACCGATAAGGACAAGTGTGCCCTTTGCAGCAGGAGGCACATTCATTTCAGAGCGCACAGAACGCACTTCGCTGATTAATTTAATCAGCCACGCTATATCGGCTTCGGCCTTTGTGTCTAAATAACTATCGTCAAGAACAGGCCATTCGGCTGTAATCAACATTGTATCGCGTACGCCATTGCCGTCTTCATCTTTGGCCATTTCATTCCAAAGCTCTTCGGTGATATATGGCATGAAAGGATGTAAAATTTTGAGAATTTGATCCAGAGCCCACGCAGCACAGGCACGGGTTTCCACCTTGGCGGCCTCGTCTTCGCCCATCATAATCGGCTTGACCAGTTCCACATACCAATCGCAATACTGCCCCCACGCAAATTTATAGGCAGCGTCGGCGGCGTCGTTAAAACGGTAGTTTTCAATATTGCGGGTGACTTCATCAACGGCTTTTTTAGCTTCCCCGACAATCCATTTATTGACCATTTGCGTACATGATTTCGGATCGAAACCTGCGACAGGCAAGCATCCATTCATTTGGTTAAATTTGGAGACATTCCAGAGCTTGGTGCCGAAATTACGGTAGCCTTCGATACGCTGTTCGCTTAGACGAATATCACGCCCCATCGCAGCCATCGCTGATAATGTGAAACGCAGTGCATCTGCGCCGTATTTCTCGACCAAATCAAGCGGATCAACCACATTGCCTTTGGATTTTGACATTTTCTTGCCGTGTTCATCACGCACAATGGCGTGGATATAGACGGTTTTAAACGGCACATCACCGACAAGGTGCAAGCCTTGCATCATCATGCGTGCAATCCAAAAGAAGATAATATCAAACGCCGTTACCACCACAGATGTCGGGTAAAAACGTTTTAAGTCTTCGGTTTCTTCTGGCCATCCCATTGTGGCAAATGGCCAAAGGCCCGACGAGAACCATGTATCAAGGACATCTTCGTCACGGTTCAGTTCTACCGTTTTACCGTAATGTTGATCGGCTTGTGCTTGTGCTTCGGCCTCATTTGCTTTGACAAAGATATGACCGTCTGGGCCATACCAAGCAGGAACGCGGTGTCCCCACCAAAGTTGGCGGGAAATACACCATGGTTCAATATCGTGCATCCACATATCATAGGTCTTTTTCCAGTTTGACGGCACGAATTTCGTACGCCCATCGTCAACGGCCTCGATAGCTTCTTTCGCCAATTCTTTGGCGTTCACATACCATTGGTCGGTCAACATGGGTTCAATCACAACGCCAGAACGGTCGCCGAACGGTTGTTGTACAAGCTTGTCTTCAACCTTCTCCAACAGGCCCAGCGCGTCAATATCGGCGACTACATGTTTGCGCGCTTCAAACCTATCCATGCCTACATATTTGGCAGGCATAACATCGTTACCCTCAACATCGTGGCTTTGGATCATCACAGCAGATTCGTCCATCAAAACATAGAGAGGCAAATTATTACGTTTGGCGACTTCATAATCATTAAAATCATGTGCGCCCGTAATTTTCACCGCGCCGGAGCCTTTTTCAGGGTCTGCGTGACGGTCTGTGATAATCGGAATATAGCGGTCTGCTAGCGGTAACATGACCCGCTTACCAACGATAGACGCATAACGTTCATCGGATGGGTTTACGGCCACCGCGCCGTCACCAAGCATGGTTTCAGGGCGTGTCGTTGCGATAGAAATATAGTCATGAGTTTCGCGCAGGGTTATATTGCCCTCTTCGTCTTTTTCCACATATTCATATGTCTCGCCGCCTTCTAACTTGTATTTAAAGTGCCAAAAATGACCGTTAACTTCGCGTTGTTCAACTTCGAGATTTGAAATTGCAGTTTGGAATTTCGGGTCCCAGTTGACGAGACGTTTGTCGCGGTAAATCAAGCCCTCTTCGTGTAATTTAACGAATACTTTGACCACACCATCAGACAGGCCTTCGTCCATGGTAAAGCGAGAGCGCGACCAATCACAACTTGCGCCGAGGCGACGTGTTTGGTTTTGGATTGTACCGCCGCTTTCCTCTTTCCATTTCCAGACACGCTCAACGAAATCTTCGCGGCTCATGTCTTTACGACCAATACTACCCTCTTCCGCCATTTGGCGTTCAACAACCATTTGGGTCGCAATACCTGCGTGATCCATACCGGGTTGCCAGAGAACATCTTTACCGCGCATACGCTCAAAACGGATAAGAACATCTTGCAATGTTACATTAAGCGCATGGCCCATATGCAGACTGCCTGTCACATTTGGCGGCGGAATGACAATTGAATATGGCTCTAATTCTGGGTCATATTTTGGCTTAAATGCGCCTTCATCTTCCCAGCGTTTATAAATGCGTTGTTCTGCGTCTTGAGGGTTGAAACTTTTATCAAGCATAATGGTCTCTTAAATCATAAAACCCGCCCCCTTCAAACAAGAGGACGGGTAAATTGTGTCATAACGTGCGCGCACATATATTTCCAGATATTTCTACGATCAACTTAGGTCGATTTTATATCATATAAAATGTGTGCGAATTACTTTCCAGAAGAAATGCGCTTCACTTCTGCTGTAACAGCTTTTTCAACGATTTTTTTCAAATTCGCATCAAGCCATTCTTTTAACATCGGCTTAAGTGCGTCCTGAACCAAATCACCAATTGCAGGCCCCCGTGTTTCTTCAATTTCTTTTTCTTTTACGGCTGCGCTCAACGAAGCAAAAGCATCGACCCCTGCGCGATGCTCGCCTGCATCTAAAATACTTTCAGTTTTTGCGGATTGCGCCATGTTTATCTGCTCCTTAAGCTCATTTTCTGCATTTATTGTTGTTATCTCTTGTTCTATTTCTTCTTGTATCTGCTCTTGTGCGACAACAAGGGGTTCGTTTTGCGGCTCAGCAGGTTCAGGCAGTTCAGGTTTTACCGCAGTTTTCACAACAGCTACCCCCGCGCCCGCTACAGCGAGCGCAGCGCCTGTTTTCGCCATCAACGCCATTTTGCTCATCAAATCAACATTTGGTAAAACAACGATATCATCATCATTTTCAATGTCGCT
Organism: Robiginitomaculum sp.; assembly: GCA_002733905.1. Taxonomy (GTDB): domain Bacteria; phylum Pseudomonadota; class Alphaproteobacteria; order Caulobacterales; family Maricaulaceae; genus Robiginitomaculum_A. Next base: position 44,174 of record NVXK01000015.1, read on the forward strand.
TTCACTAATAGTCCCAGATTTAGTCTCTGTTACAACATCCAATAAAGTTTTCGTATCTTCTTTGTTGCCGATAAGCTCTTCAAAAAAGATATCCTCATCCTCATTCGCACTAAAATCAGTAAATACACCTTCGTCCGGCATAGAGACTTCACCCTCAGACACCTCGGCAGAGACCGTGATTGGCGTCTCTATGCTTTCCACAGCAATGTCCCCTTGCGGGAGGAGGGCTGACATCTCTTTATGCACAGCCACTTCATCTTTGATCACGGTTTCAAGAATATCATCCAACATGTTTTTCTCTGTTGCATCATTTTCTTCGGCTGGCGCATCCGATTTTACACTCGACTCAACGGCAGTATCTGTGACAGCGACAGCGTCATCAAAAAAGTCTGCTCCCAAATCACCGATTTCATTGGGGGCGAGAAAGCCTGCCCCGGAATTTTTCTGCTGAGAGTCTTCGCCTGTAGGCCCTTCTTGCATAAAATCAATATCCTCATCATTTTCGACTTCAGGATCATCCATTAAATCTGCGAGTAAGGACTTAACCAACTTGATATCCTCATCAGGTGTAGCAGATAATGTATCTTCGCGATCCCCATTGCCTGCATCATTTTCAACTTGCGTTTTTTCTGCATTTATTTCCGCTATGGCCCCAATATTTTCTGTGGTGCCTGTAGTTTCGGGCGCAACGCCAAACCCTTGCTCATTATCATCATCTAAATCTTCAAAAAATATTGATACGTCCTTAACATCATCAGAAATTGATTGTGGATTTTCAGACGGTTTCAACGTGTCTGTTGACGGTTCCGTATATTGCGTGTCATCTGATATTTTTGGTATTGTAAGCGTGTCATCTGATATTTTTGGTATTGTAAGCGTGTCATCTTCAGCTAAATCGCCTAAATCATCCATGACTTCAACATCGGGTAGAATAGCCATCAACGCACTATCAAGTACCACTGACGTATCAACAGGTTTCTGGGGTGCGACCTCTACCAAAGCTGTAAGGTCAGCAAATTCATCGTCAAAAGCACCATCAACTTCATCTATAACTTCATCAGGTACTGATTTTGCATTATCTTCACTTACAATTGCCCCCGAAGAAACTACCGTATCGATAGGTTCAACATTTAAATCTAAGCTTTCAACTAAACCAATGCTTACATCTTTAGTCTCATTTTCTTGCGCGTCATTTGTGTTTTCAACAACTGTGTTTTCATCACCGAAACTGATAATATCCAAACGACCGTCTTCCACAACCTCACTTTGTTGGGGCTCAACTGGCTCAACTGAACTTGCGATTGGCACTTCATGAATAAGTTCGCTTTGCGTATCTTCCTGAGTTGTAAGCTTAACATCCTCGTGATCTTCTTGACCCAATGTTTCAATAGGTCGTTCTGGAGGTCGTTCTTGAGGCCGTTCTTGAGGTCGTTCTGGCTGCGCATCCAATACGATCTCATCATCGGTCAGCGCAAGTAAGTCTTCGACCTTATCTTCAGCAATAATTTGACGGATTGAGGCCAGAATGTCTTCCATGCTGGGCTCATTATCATCAGCATCGATAGCTGAGCTGCCCAAAATGGTATCTGGTGTGTTTTCCGACATAAAACTTATCCTAATTGATTCGCTTGATCGAACCTAGTGTAAAGATAGCAATATGTTAAGACAACCCTAATGGATTGTCTAGAAGCCCCATCATTCAATCCACAGGGGAATCAGCCTTTTCATGCCCTAAAACTATATTTTAAGCATTCGAAAACTTCGTATGATATATTTTTATGAATATTTTTTTATTTTTTCTGTTTTAAGAGAATCAGTTCAGGTACGGGGTTTATCGTTTCCACGTCTTGTGTTTTGGGTAAAATCCTCGCCAAATGTTTTGTTTTCAGTATTGAAACTGTCGGTAATTTTCCAAGTATTTTTTCGCTCACGCCTCCCAATACCCCAACTGTAACCTCGCCAAAATTTTTCGACGGGTCGTAAAGAGCAACGGGTAGCTGTAATGAATACGCGTCAAACCCACCCATTGTCACCAAGAGCTGATAACTGGCAAGGTCCAAATTTCGCACCGCTTGAATAACGGTTAGTTTTGCATTTAATAATTCTTGCTCTGCATTCAACACATCTAATGTTGTGCGTGTACCCACCTGCTGTTCAAGCTCGACACCCTCAAAAGCAATTTCTGCGGCGGCAACTTGTTTGCGACTAGAGTCCAACGCACGCCCTGACGCTATCACTTGCGCCCATAAATTCGCTACGGCTTCATCAATAGCTTGCTCAGCTTCGCGGGTTTCAAAACGACTGCGGATTTGTGCGTGTTTTGCGGCACGTACCTGCGACTGATTCATACCACCAGAGAAAATTGGCACGCGAATTTGCGCGATAATACTCGCAGATTCAGAACGACGGTCGCGACTGCCTTGCAATCCACCGTTTAAAGATATTATTGGTTTATGAGCAGACTTCGCAACACGAATTCCAGCCTTCGTAGCATTTTCATTATAACGAGAGGCGACAATTTGCGGGTTATTTGCGCGCGCACGTAATTGTGCCGTAAGTAATGTCTCAGGCAATACAAATTTAGGCGGGGCACTCAGCGCATGTGGCGCATGCCCCATATAGCGCACATAAGCAGCACGGCTCACCGCGAGTTGTGCCTCGGCTTGTGACAGCCCTATATCAGCAGAGGCAAGACGCGCTTCGGCTTGGGCAATATCTGTGCGTGTTCCCTCACCGACATCAAAACGCGATTGCGCGGCAAATTGCTGTCGGGTCAGTACATTCACATTATTACGACGAATTTTAGCAGCCTGCTCGTCACGGATGACATCAAGATAGGCCGACGCCGCAGAAAACAAGACATTTTGTTCAGCATTGCGAAGGCCTTGGCGTGCAGAGAGAATTCCGGCCTTTGCTTGGGACTTCAATCCCTTCACACGCCCACCTTGGTATAAAGGCTGAATAATAGAGAGTTGTGCAGTACGCGGCTTTAGCTTTTGAATACCACCGCCAAAGATCGTCACGGGTGTTTCAGATCGCGAAAAACCAGCGCTTGCTGTCCCGACAACGCTCACACGTCCCTGCGCTTGTGCCTGAACATAGTTTTCGTCTATTTCACGAACCCGCGCACGCTCGGCATGCAATAAATTACTACGTTGATAGGCAGAAACAAGCGCGGTTTGAAAATCTTCAGCAAAAGCAGGTATCGACATGGTACTCAAACCAAGCGTCAATAGGCTCACGCCTGCTATCAGTTTTTTTCCGCATACATGTTTCAATACCATATCCTTAGCTTTGCAACACCTTCAGTTAAAGAACAAATTCTTGTTTTTTCAGTTTTAGAGAACAAATTCTTGTTCTTTTCAGTTTTAGAGAACGAATTCTTGTTCTTTCAGTTTTAGAGAACAAATTCTTGTTCTGGGGTAAACCCAGGAAGCGTCGGTATTTGTGCATCAAACACAATGCGTTCGCCAACTTTATCGCCTGTTTTTGTAAAGACCATAACGCGGCATAAAGGCCCTTCAGCTTTTGCCACCAAAAGACGCCCGCCATTGGCAAGTTGGTCAAGCCAAGTTTGCGGTACGGTGCTGACCGCTGCATTGACAAAAATAACGTCGAATGGGCCATGTTCTGGTGCACCCGCTTTAAGTTCGCCTTTGACGACGGCGGCATTGGTCACGCCACATCTTTCCAAAATAGATGTCGCGCGCTCTACAGCTTCGTCTGTTTCTTCGAGCGCCACAACCGTCTCGGCAAGTTCTGCCATCACAGCCACGGAATACCCACGACCACATGCAATATCGAGAACAACATCTGTCTTTGCAATATCAGCAGCATCAATCATCTTAGAGAAATCACGTGGACGAATCAGCCAGCGTCCTTCGCCGACATCAACATTCGCATCGCCATATGCCAACGCCATTTTTGATTTCGGAACAAAGAGTTCACGCGGAATTTTACGAAAAGCGGCTTGAATAGCGAAATCAGTGACATCATTGGTACGGATTTGGCTATCTAACATGGTTACGCGCGCGGCGTTAAAATCAAACATATAGGTCTCCTCTGCACGTAAAGCTATATCGCACATATCACTAAATGCAATAATACAATCATGCACGAATGCCATTAAAAAATGTACATTTAATTCACGTGCTTTTGTAAATGCCCATTGCATAGGGCGAGTACCTCGGATATACCCTGCCTTCTTATTTGATTTGGGTGACCAAATTACTAAGGTAAGTTGCTTATGAGGTACCATGGCGGAGTGGTGACGCTCTGGATTGCAAATCCAGCCACCCCGGTTCGATTCCGGGTGGTACCTCCAATTTTCCACTCTATATTATTTTATATAGTTCTTTTCCAAAAACTGGCAAATCGACCCCACTTTAGTCCCATTACAAATCATTATTTTAGCAGACGGCCTCAATTCGGCGCGATTACTGAGAATGGATTCAAATAGAAATAGTTACGAATCATCTATCGTACATACTTATGGCGCTGAACGAATAAGAGACGATTACAGCCTAGCTAAACGGCTTGAAGGTTATACCCCATGATTGTTGCCTGGTCCACCTACGTATAAGCCATTAAAAGTTATTCGAGCTGTCAATTGCGTAAGTATAAAGGGCATAAGTTTCTACCTTCTTTTAGTTTTATACTTATAAACTTCCAAAATTTCAGAATGTCTAAAATCTCGCAAACTGTAATCTTTGGGTTTTACGCCACCCTCTAATGAGGACTTGATTATTTCTGCCGTCAGCATTGAATAACCAGGTTCAGATTCTGAAACAAGCGTCATCAATTCGCCATAAGCATAGCCCACAAAAGCAGATCGTGTAGATTGTGAGGACTCCTTAAACAGCCATAATACATCCTCAGGAATGGTAGAAAATTCAGCCTCTAACTTCGGGGGCATAGTTTCCGTCGTGATTGCTTGGTGGTATATATAGGCAAATTTCGTAAACAATTCGGGGCTGACATCCTTGATACCATCTTCTGAATATTGGTTATTATGCAGCAAAAATTGATCTATCCAAATTTGCCTTGGGTTCCACAAAAACACTCCATGAAGTTGGTTTTTAGCCTCATCAAAATACACCTGAGCATAGTGGGGGAAACCAGCTTGGACAGTAGTCTTATGAACAGAATAAGGGAGCACGACATAAGTGACCACAACATTCAGATTTTTATTCCCCCTCTCGCACAAGATCTTCCTCGCCTGCATTAGCATTGTCTCCTCAATTTTCTTAGCATATTGAGACACAAATTTTTCCTTAAAAACTAGTTCATCGGAAGTAGATGACTTCGTCATAATGTATTTTCCAGGAAGCCCTATGATACTACTCCCCCCCCTCACTAACAGGAAGAGCGTGCCGAAATTCTGTTGACAATATGCAAGTGTCCGAACCGTCAACTTCGCTAAGAGGACCGTCCATCACTGATTGGCCCTCAACATCGACGTCAGTGCCACACCCCAAAATACCCATAGTACAAGCAGCAGCCAACAACACTGCCCCAGACTTTATTTTCCGCGCCTGCAACATCCCCAACATAATTTTATATTTCTTCATCATCCTAAAAACTCCGTGTTTATAAATGTTGATGTCTGCAATATCAAAACTCACCCATGTTATACGGTTTACGATTATTTTTTCCCTACTTTTGGTAAAATTAAATACCCCATTTCATCATAATCATACGCCCCTACAGTCATTTTTCTTAAAGGTTTAACCTTGCCAAATCGATTTATTTTCATCGCATAGTATTTCAATTCACCAAAAGCTTCCCACTTTGGGTTTTGATTCAAAACGTAAACATCAAACTCTTGTTTAAAAAGCAATGGTGTTGGTAAAGGTCTCTTCGTAGGTTCAACAATAATGACACCTCGCTTTTGGAACTCCTGTAACGTTGGGTATCCATATTGCCCATATTGATAAATATATTGCACCGCTTTTGCAGTGTTTAATGGCACAAGCACACCATGTGCAACATAGGCTAAACCCAGAACACATCCTATCGCTATCACGTATTTTTTTATTCTAAACTTTACGATCTACGTCCACCTTTTGCACGAATATACGTTATTGCTAATGTGGCCCCTGTAACTACGAATAACCACGCTATAACCATCAATCCAGCATCGCCGAGTTTCCCGGAACGACTGTCGCTCACAATGAGAAAAGCTAAGAATTTTTTGTTGACCCAAAATAAATAAATTGGCAAGGCCGCCAATAATAAAGAAACACAAAGTATCGTTTTTGCTTTTCCCGTGTTTAGCACATCATCAAAATACATTTTGTCAATCCAACTTAACGATCGAAACGACCATCCAAATATAGCCAAATACCAAGCCCCAGCAAAAATTTGCATAATGTAGAAAACATTATAGTAAGATGCCTCATTTACAAAAGTGGACACAACTCTACTGATAACACTGCGATCAGGAATTGTTATTGGCCTATTCTGTGCAGCCATCCAATATTCATCTAAAGGCGATTGGGTATAAGAAAGCGCATATATATTTTGACCTATTTTTTGTACCGTCTCGCCTTCCAGTACAAATAGGGCAAGAAAAAAACAAAAAATCACACCGCCTATGAACAATAAACCAGTATAATTTTCTGATCTAAAATGAAGAGAGGGCTTCATTTTAGAGTATTTATTCACTAAAAGTGCATGGCAACAACAAATCCCCAAGAACGCTAAGGCACCTCCCGCCCTGAAACACAAAAACATGAATATTCCAAATAAAGCATATATTATTGATAACATTAAATTTTTTGATGCAGACATTTATACCTCCTTAGCCACCACGAATTTTGAATATAAAAATCGAGAAAAAATCCATAGGATTGAGTAGTTTATAACCAACCAAACAAAAACACTATTGCTCCAACGTGCTGACCTTAATGAAACGCTCCCCATTAAGCTCCAATCTGGTTGGGGTAGCCAAAATCTAAATATCGCAAGAAACATAAAGGCGAACATTAGCCAAGTGCTAATCTTAATGAGTAATTTCGACCCAAAACATTCGCCCGAGAGATTTGTCCCGCCTAGTAGCACTCGGATATACGCCCGATTAACTTGGTGTTGAGTTTGCGCGATATAGCCCCTCAAGATCACAAAACAAACAACAAAAATAGACGACATTAATAAAGAGGTCATTTGTATCGCAATATATTTTTGAGGGCTATTTTTAACAGATACTGCAATTTTGTGAGGAGCAGTTGCTGCATTTGACATTACAGTTCCTAAAGCAGGTGTCTCAGTGTTTAAAATATGAATATATTGGTCAAAAACTGTTGGCACCAAGGTTAACGACGTGACCTTGTTTAACGAATCCATCTGCACCACAGATAACTCACATTTTAGGAACAAAAAATTCCCACTCATCATAACCACAATAAGCAGAAACAACAAAACAAAATCAAATGAGCGCACATCTTTGAACATGACGCTATAAATGTGCAGCTCTTTACGTTGTACATAAATCACCGCAACGACTAGCGCTAGAAGTCCAAAGCCCCTAAAATACAAGACCATCAAGAAACCGAACACAATTAACAATAAGGTGACAATAAAAAACTGTACATATTTGATCATGAATTTCTTCTCAAATAATACTTATAAATTTTTTTCATGACAAAAACTCCATATTTAGAAATGTAGAGTTTAATGCTGAAATATAAATACGCTTTGCATATGGGTTTTTTGGAATGAATTTGAAAAATTTAATGGCACAGCGATATAGCGCGCTAACGCTGTATTCCCCAACAACAATGTCACCAGTCTTGTCCATTCACAGACATCCCCAATATTCAGCCGATTTTCAGGATCACTCCTTGACCCTTTCCCAATTTTTCACCCAAATCAAACATCACGTGTTATGGTAAAATTAAACCTAAGGGTTGCTGCAAAGTTACGAAATTCAGACCAGTGGTTGCAAGTACTTTTTCCACACATCGACGGTTACCCACAGAAAATATACCCTTAGCTGTAAAATTGCATGTGCGCTTAGTGACATAATCGCGAAAATTTATTCAAAATTCGGCACCCAAAATGAGCCTATGTAGTTTTACTATTCTTCTACAAAGGTATATTTTACTCAGTTTTATTTTGCGCAACAAAGAATTTGAGTGGCCCGTTATTAAGGAAACCAGATATATATTAAATTTGACCATCCCTCCTACAATAAATCTATATGCATGTTGAGTTTCTTAAGGTGCATTTTATTGACAGGAGACTTCTTCAGTCGTTATGGTTGCTAGATATTCGGGCATATTATGAATCAGACCAAGAGCTGAGCATGTCAAAACATTTTCGCAAACGTTTTACGAAAAAGAATAGATTTAAGATTGGGGAAAACTGTGAAACTTATTCAGCTCGGCATTACAATGCTATGCATGTGTGTATTCAGCGTGCAAGCCTATGCGAAACCAACACATGATTATTTTTCAAAGGAGGTACAGTTTTCTTCGGATACACCACTACCAGAAAACTATCTGGGTTTCGAGATTGGCGATTGGCATGTTTCTCCTGCTGCGCTGACAGGGTATATGCACCAATTGGCCGCACAGAGCCCACGCGTTTCTATCGAGACAATCGGCTATTCCCATGAACGCAATGCCCTCAATCATGTTTACATTTCTTCACCAGAGAATATTGCAAATTTAGACGCAGTTCTCAAAAAACATCAAAATGCTAAATCCGGTAAAGACGACATACTGGTTATCAACCTTGCCTATAGCGTTCACGGCAATGAAGCCTCTGGCGCGAATGCATCTCCGCTTGCGGCTTATTATTATGCCGCGTCACAAGAAGCTTCGATAATACAGCTATTGAAAAACACTGTCATTATTATTGAGCCTTCACAAAACCCCGACGGGCTTGCTCGCTTTGCGTCATGGGCGAACCAACATAAGGGGGTGACTGCCAATTATGACAATGCACACCGCGATCACAATGAACGTTGGCCTTCGGGGCGCACCAATCATTATTGGTTTGATCTCAACCGTGATTGGATATTTACCGTTCACCCTGAATCCAAGGCACGTATCAAAGCTTATCAAAAATGGCGTCCACAAGTTCTCGGGGATTACCATGAAATGGGCGGCAATATTCCCAGTTATTTCTTTCAACCAGGCCACCCGAAACGCACACATCCCAATACCCCCAAAGAAAACCAACGTATTACGTTTGAACTTGCGAAATTCCACGCAGAGGCACTAGATGCGCGCAAGCAACCGTATTTCACGGAAGAGCGCTTTGATGATTTCTATTACGGGAAAGCCTCCGCCTATCCTGACGCGACGGGGAGTATTGGTGTCTTGTTTGAACAAAGCTCTATCCGTGGTCATAACCGTGAACTTGGTGGCATTAAAAGCAATTTTTCTGAAGGCATTGCTAATCACCTCGCCACGTCGCTCTCGCTTGTAAAGGGCTCAGATGCAAACCGTAAAGACATCCTTGATTACACTTTTAAATACCGTAAAGGCCAATTTCAAAATGCACTCGTCGATCCCGTAAAAGCCTATGTTTTTGCCGATGATAATGACCCAGCGCGCGCACAACATTTTCTTGATATGTTAGCCAGACATAATATCCCCGTTCACGCTGTAGATTCTACATTTATGGTTGGGCAGGTCTCGTTTAAAAAAGGCCATGCGTGGATTGTCAAAACGAATGGCCCTCAATACGGGCTGGTTAAATCATTGTTCGAAACACGTACATCATTTGAAGACGAAATTTTTTATGATATTTCGTCTTGGAATATCCCCCTCGCCTTTAACCTTCCCTACGCCCCACTTAAAAATACGTTTAGACTTGGAAAACGCGTCACATCCCCGATCATACCGCTTGCACCAAAAGCCTGGGACAGTGAAAATACGCCCGTAGCCTATGCGATTGAGTGGAACCAGTTTAAAGCGCCGCATTTGCTACAAACGCTTTTAGAAAACGATTTGCATCCGCGTGTTTCTGTACAGAGTTTTTCATCGCATACACTCGAAAATAAAATCCATGATTTCAAAGCGGGTACGATTATTATTCAGCCGAAAGAAGACCATGAACACAAGACAATGCAAGCTCTGTTAAAGGCGTATCCTGATGTTGTCGTCTACGGCCTTAGCTCTGGCCTGACGGTCAAAGGTCCCGACTTGGGATCTAATGAAATGAAAGTCATCGAGAAGATCAGACCTGCTCTTTTAATCGGTAAAGGGGTAAATGCGGTTGAGGCAGGATCTATGCGCTACACCGTTGATCACCGGTTTGGCATTCCGCTGACTTTGCTTGATTTGGACAGAGTCATGAGTACGGATTTACAAAATTACACTCATATTTTAATCGTAGATGGGACGTATAAATCATGGAAAAGAATACCAAAGAAACTTGAAATTTGGGTTAAATGTCAACGGCGGAGTAAAATCAGTCCACGTGGCGGCGTAAAAGTCTACCAATGTAGCTACGCTTAAATAATATAACAAAGGGGCCAATTGGCCCCTTTGTTATATTGNTTTTTTTAGTTTTGTTTGGCTTTACTCATTCTAGCTTTGCTTTGGGCCAAGCGGTAACTATCCCCGTTCATCTCTAAGATGCTGACATGATGKGTGAGCCGGTCAAGCAGAGCCCCTGTCAGGCGTTCTGTGCCGAAGGTCTCGGTCCATTCYTCAAACGGTAAGTTGCTRGTGATYAGGGTCGATCCGCATTCGTARCGTAGRGAGATCAGTTCGAACAGAAGTTCSGCCCCGGTTTTGGACAAGGGCACAAAGCCAAGCTCGTCAATGATGAGTAGAGATACTTTGGCGAGGGAYYTTTGCAATCTGAGAAGCCGCTTCTCGTCTCTMGCTTCCATGAGTTCATGCACCAGAGATGAGGCCGTGATGAACCGGACAGTCAGTCCCTTTTGGCAAGCGGCCAGCCCCAACCCGAGCGCTATATGGGTTTTGCCTGTCCCGGACGGGCCCAGGGCGATCACATTCTCCCGCCGTTCTATCCAGCCGCAGCGGGCCAGGTCTGCTACCTGCATTTTGTTTAACGACGGGATGACCTTGAAGTCGAAGCTGTCGAGAGTTTTTATAGCTGGGAACTTAGCTGACTTAATTTTGCGCTCGATCATACGCCGCTCCCGGTCGATCAACTCAAGCTCTGTCAACCTAGCAAGATAGCGCACATGGCCTACGTCTTCACGGACGCATTGGCGCGCCAGCTTATCGTACTCGCGCAGGAACGTTGGGAGCCGTAGGGCTTTAAGATGGCTAGCGAGCAAAAGCTCAGGAACAGGCTGAGCGGCAGGCTGAGTGATTGGGTCGCTCATGACGCCGTTCCACTCAGAAGGCCCGCATAGCTGGCCGCTCTTGTTGTCTGGATGTKTGTGCGGGGCAGGAACGGATAAACTGCCATATCAAGCCGGGCGGGCCGCCGCTCTACTCGGCAGAGCACGAGATGGCGGATAGCGTCAAAGGAGATGGCGCGGCGCAGTAGAGCCTCCTTGATGGCCTCGTGCAMGATCTCCATGTCAAAMCGTTCTAGCAGACGCAGAACCTGCACATACTCTCGCTTGCCTRCCTTCCCGGATCGSCGCTCCAGTATCCGCTGTAGGGTGGCAAACGCTTTAGGAAGTTCCCAGTTCTGCAATGGCGCAGCCTGGTCAAAGGCGTTTATCTTACGCTCAATCAGCGGYAGGTAATGYAGCGGATCAAAGAYAATATCCTGCGCCGCATAAGAGCGCGGGTGGGTCGCGAYAATATCGGTTTTATAGCMAATGACAACKGCATCGACAAAGCCTTTGATCCAGACMTCTTGATGRCCATAACGGACCGGCACAGAGTAATCATTGCCTTTATAWCGMACAACCGATGTGGAGGTGACCCGCCCGCTYTGTTGATCACARGCTTCAAACGGGGCGGCAGATAAGGGGYTCATCGCGCCCAAGTCACGACCTAATCGTGCTCCGATGCTTTGGCTGTGACCCCGCAGGATATCGCTCTGCCGTCTTCGGCATTGAACCTCCAGATAATCATTGAAGTCCTCAAGGCTGTCAAAACGSGGCGTCGGCACCATGAAGTTACGCCGAGCGTAGCCAACAAGGCCCTCGACYTTGCCTTTATCATTGCCCTTACCCGGGCGGCCATATCTATCTTTGATAACATAGTGGGACAGCATGCTTAAAAAACGATCCGTACGTTTGCGCGTCCCGTCAGGCATGATCTTGGCGACAAGACAGCGGTCATTATCATAAACGATGGAACGGGGCACAGCGCCAAAAAAGGCAAAGGCGTGAACATGGCCATCAAGCCAAGCCTCCGTGTTGGCTCGGTGATACGCTCTTATGTAAGACCCGTCGCTGTGGGGAAGGTCAAGAGCGAAGAAAAACACCTTTTGCTCCACGCCTGCAATAATCGCCCGCGCTTCGCCGAAGTCTGCTTGTGCATGGCCTGGCTGGTGGGAGAGCGGCACAAACATCTCTTGGCCGCCCTGTTTTTGCTCCCGGATGTAATCTTTGACAATTGTGTAGCCGCCCATGAACCCGCATTCATCCTTCAGGCGGTCAAACACCCGCTTTGCCGTATGGCGCTGCTTACGGTGACAACCCTTATCCTCCAAAAGCCATTGATCAATCTGGGCTGTGAACGCATCCAACTTAGGACGCCGGACCGGAGCCGATCTGCGATAACCCGGAGGCTCGGAAAACAGCAACATCTTGCGAACGCTATCCCGGCTAATACCAAACTGGCGGGCAATCTCCCGTCCGCTAAGCCCGTCTTGAAAGTGCGCACGCCGCACGCGTAAATATATCTCCACTGTAAAAATCTCCCGGTCCTCCCGTTAAAACAGAAAGACCTTTAACTGGACGACTTTTACGCCGCCCGCGACAGCTTTATGATGCCGCTACAGTGGCCTACTTTTACACCGCCGTTCACAGGTTAAAGCTGGCGGTACGATTATTGCCCAAAAACGTGCGGCGCTCTGGCTTGAAGAGACAATTGTGTTTGCTGACAAAAACAAGAAAGACAAAGGCAGTAACCAAGCCCGTTCTAAAGAAGATGAAAGCCGAAGTGTTTATAATGGTTACGAAGAAGACCGTGGTCGTCGTAGAATTTCGGGCGCGACACTGCGTGCAAAAGCAGACTTAACCCATCCACTCCTGTTCGGATTCAACCGTACCCATATCCCTGTATTTTATAATGCCCGCAAGGTAATTTCCAAAGCAAAAATATCTTATGACACTCCGCTTATATTCGCCAAACAAGAACTGCTAATGACAGGCTATGCCGATAAAAAACAGATAGAAAAACTTGAAGGTACACCAGTGATCGCCGTTCACCGTGTCGGAAAGGGTAAAATTGTCGCTGTGAATACAGATGCGAATTTTCGTGCATTCTGGATTGGCACAGAACGATTATTTGCGAACACTTTGTTTTTCACCCAAGCCATTGATAGCCGCAAAGATGAAGGATAGCCGCAAAGCTGAAGGATAGTCGCAAAGATGAAGACTAAAAAACGGCGGCATTTTAGTTTTTCCGCAACACACTCAGCAATACACACCCCCACCCTATTATCAAAAACAACCCACCTAAAGGCGTGATGGGGCCAAGCCATGTCCAGCTTGTTACGCCCAAAATTTCCCGACATGACAAGAGATATAGAGAGCCAGAGAATAGGATTATGCCAAGCGTAAAACACACGCTCGCAAATGCGAGAAATTTTCTCGAAATGCGAAAGCTTGTCTCTGTGGCCAAAATGCCCAAAATACCAACAATGAACAAAGCCATTGCATGATAGTATTGATAGCGCACACCGATCTCATAGGCTGAAATTTGTGCCGCATCTAAATTGGCCTTCAAAGCATGCGCCCCGAATGCGCCAAAAATTACAGCGATAAGGGCAAACAAAGCTGCCAGAATAAGTGTTCTATTTTTCATACAATTTTATATCCCGCACTTTTGCTCTTCAAAGTATACCATTTTCTATGGTCTGCCTAACACCAGCCGCGCATGAGTGCAATTCAGAATTAGTATCAATTTAAGAGCTGAAAGATAAAACATAAAAAAAACCTCGAGAGCATTAAGGGGAAAACGCTCTCGAGGCTCGTGTCATATTGCTAGTTTAAAACCAGCATGACTTGGCGGGGATTTCTTCGTAACACAAGGCAATCTAAAATCGACTAAAAGAAGATATCGCACTTAATGATTGATTTTTACATATACTTACCAAAGTACAAATACGTGTCATTAGAGCTGAAATTCAAAACGACATTTCCCTAGCTTACTTTAGGGCTAACCTCATCAACGGAAATAATGCTCAAGTTTTTCACCCCAAAGCTCATATACAAAGATGTAATTAGGAATGTAAACACCGCTCACGGTATAAAGCGAGAAACAATTATGACTGTTTCTCGCTTTACGCGAATTCGGCCTATTTATTGGGGCAAAGAAACCGAATTGTGGGCGTCATCGAAAATGCGGACATGCAAAGTGGCATAACTGATTTCCAGATGATGATTCTATTCTACGCTAAAATATCAACTTCAGGGAGGTACGCCAGTGTACGTACATATCTTCTATTCCCCACATCATTGATAGTATTAACTATTTATTTTTAGGGAATTTAGCAGACCATGCCTCCTGCTCTACAAACTGAACACTTCATTTTGAATGAATGAATTTTCGACTAAGCTTAAGCCAAGTAAAAAAGAATGTTCTTCAAGTCAAAACCGCCGTTGTCATTACGTTTTCATTATTTTATGGAAAACTCATATAGAACATGTTCGGAGACAGAACCTATGCCTTTAGGATAAAGTGAATCACTAAATCATCCCTTTTCACAACTCTTAATAAGATGAAAATCAGTAATTTCTTTAAAGTTCACCTGTTTTGATTTTTCCTTTTTTATGAATGTTCTAAACAAAACGCTGTCTAAATAAGGAACATATGTAGGGGGGAATTTGCTAGAGCTGTAATTGATATAATCACCTACAGCTGGCTCCCATATCTTCTTAGCGTCCTCGCCCTCAACAATATTAAAAATACCATCACCTCGTACAAGCAGAACATGTCTTCCTGCATCCACTAAGTTAGCAAGTATACCGTATGTTTTCTCAGGCAAGCCAGGAATTTCACTAAGCTTACCATTCTTAAACTCATAAAGTTTCTTGTCTAAAGCGATAAATTGCCGATTGGATTTTTTTGTTCTTTTCATGCTCGCAAATTTGAACTTTGGGGAATACATTTTCTTTAGATATTCTCCATCAAATTTATAAAGTTGTCCAGATGCTTGGAATAGAGCAGTCTGGCTTTGTATGTCATCCCCTAAATATGTCATGTCTATTGGCGGTTTCACGCCCTTCATTTTTACTTGGCGACCATTTTTTAGATATGTACCGCGTGAACAGAATATAACTTGTTTTAAAACGGAACTATAAACCTGACATTTGCCAGTGGATCTAAATGGAAAAATTGTTCTGGGTTTAAATTTTTTCTTTGCCGTCATAATTAAACCCGCTGATGTTTTTTTCACCTGAAAAACAGTGGTATATGTGAAAAAACCTCCGCCCAAGCCATCATGATATACACGGCCAACATTACCAACATACCACCCCCTATCCGCAGTAGCGCGCATTTCTTTGACAATGGTTCCTTTTTTTACAGGTGGGAGTAAGTCTCCCTTTTTGAGAACAACTGAATTCACTCGGTTTGACTTCATGCTATAGTGAGCACCCTCAAAATTTACGGATAATGTCGCGTAAAAAACATTGCTTTCACGCGTTTCATGCACAGGCATCGGCTCAAAGTTTCTATCCCTAATTATCATTTTACGACGGCCAACCCATAGGACAGGTGCCTGAAAGTCTTCCTCCCAATTAACATCCCTTAGGCCGTGGCTCTCGTCATTAAAAAAATCTTTCGCAGACCAAACTTTAGGAGGGGCATTACGCCTAATCTCAACAAGACGCCTATATAAACGGCCTGTACCTGTCGTTCTCGCTTGTTCACCTTCAATCAATGATTCAAAATAACTTGACCCAGATACGGGGTCATGAACGACCTTTGTTCGTCCTCGGCTTTTCTGAAGACCTCGGTAAGAATCTTGTTTTAAATCAAATGGGCCAAAAAAATTACCTTTTTTATTTAACCCCCAAAAAACATATCGCGTCACTTGACGTGGTCCATAATTTCCACTCCCAACACGATACCCATATCCGTCTTGTTGTGTTGAATCGTTGTAAAAAACTGGAGTGCCTCCATTCTTTGGCACAACAAGCATTGTGGGTTTGAGCCTTATATCCGTTTCGCGATCAAGGTTTTTGGGAGCTTCAAACTCAATTGACTTTACACAAAATTCATTTGCAAAAACAGGAGCGCTATCATGGGTAAACAAAACACCCACGCCCATAAACACAATCTTATAATAATTCATATCTTCAACCTCAACACAGTCGTAACAATCTGAAGTTTAAAATTTACAAAAATCTTTGGCAATATTTTGTCGTAATGTTGTTTTCTTTGTGTCTTTATGTTTTGAAATACACCACAAGGCATGCTTAAAATATTTAAAGCAATAGATAGAACTCACACTTTCTTTTTGCTTTCTTTTTGCTTTCTTTTTGCTTTCTTTTTGCTTTCTTTTTGCTTTCTGGCAACATTCCTCTATGTAGTGGCCAATAGTCCAAAAAATACCCTATAAATGGAACAAGATGATGAAGCCAACACTCAATGCTTTCGCAGAAAACTTGTCATATACGAAATGGCGCAATCCGAAATTTACCGATTTTTCAATTGGTCGTATCAAGATTGAAACGCTTGCTGGTTTGACCGTCGCACTTGCGCTGGTTCCCGAAGCCGTTGCCTTTGCGTTTGTCGCCAATGTGCATCCACTCGTTGGGCTCTATGCAGCCTTTATCGTTGGTATTATCACGGCCGTTATTGGTGGTCGTCCGGGCATGATTTCCGGGGCGACAGGCGCACTTGCCGTTGTGATGGTTGAGCTTGTCCTTCATCATGGGGTTGAGTTTTTATTCGCCACGGTTGTTCTTATGGGATTGTTACAAATTTTAGCAGGGGTTTGCCATTTGGGTAAATTTATCCGCCTTGTCCCCCACCCCGTAATGCTTGGTTTTGTCAACGGGCTCGCCATTGTTATCTTCCTCGCCCAACTGAGCCAGTTTAAAACAGGCCCTGAAGGCGCGAAGGTCTGGATGGAAGCAACCCCAATGATGCTCATGCTTGGCCTCACGGCTCTGACCATGTTTATTATTTGGGCCATGCCGAAAATCACACATATTATCCCTGCCCCTCTTGCGGGTATCGGGATTGTTGCGGCCATTGTCATTGGCTTTGGCATTGACGTACCACGTGTTGGTGACTTGGCGTCGATTAAGGGCGGCCTTCCACAATTTCATATCCCCGTTGCGGATTTCAACCTCACTACACTCAAAATCATATTCCCATACGCTCTCATTCTGGCCGCTATCGGCCTGATCGAAAGCCTGCTAACTCTGAACCTTGTCGGTGAAATGACAGGCAAACGCGGCGGCGCATCAAAAGAATGTGTAGCACAAGGCATTGCCAATACCGTAACAGGTTTCTTTGGCGGCATGGGCGGCTGTGCCATGATTGGCCAATCAATGATTAATGTGAAATCGGGTGGACGTACACGTCTTTCCGCGATTACGGCGGCGCTCTGCCTCCTCGCATTTATCCTTGTAGGCTCAGGCATTATCGAACAAATTCCGCTGGCAGCACTTGTAGGTGTAATGTTCATGGTCGTGATCGGCACATTCGCATGGCGGAGCCTGATGATTATGCGCAAAATCCCACTTATGGACGCGCTTGTGATTATCCTCGTGACAGTCGTAACTGTCCTCACAGATCTTGCAACAGCCGTTATCGTCGGCGTTATTGTATCCGCCCTCGCCTATGCTTGGAATAATGCGTCCCGCATCCACGCAAATATTGATGACAGTGTCGAAGGCAAGAAAGTCTACAAAATTGAAGGTCCGCTTTTCTTTGGCTCTATCGAAGGCTTCACAGAATTATTCGATATTGACGGCGACCCCGACCTTGTCATCATCGATTTTATGAATAGCCGTGTGGTGGATCAGTCTGCGTTACAAGGTATAGAAGCTTTGGCGGCGAAATACGAAAAGGCCAACAAATCGTTACAACTACGCCATTTATCACATGATTGCCACGCCCTGCTCAACCGCGCAGGCCAACTTATTGTCGATGCAGATGACGATCCTGATTATGAAATCGCTGTCGATTATTCAGTTAAAACAGGTATTTTAGGCGGTAGCCATTAACAAAAATTACGATTCGATTCACACTCCTGAATCAAATCATAAAGTTAGCTCATCTCGTTAACTTAAAATTAACCATAGTATAGCATAAAGGTGTTGTCTTCTCTTGAAGACACCCACCATTCACCTAACACCTTCGGGAGCTTTTTTAAGCTCCCTTTTTTTTGCCTAAATTCTTATTTTATAGGGGTTTTATTTGGGGCGAAATAAATGAGATAAAAAAATTCAAAAAAATACGATTATTGCGTAAATAACACTTGTGTATTCGGTTCAATAACTGTTATTAGCACGCTCCAAGGTGATGTATTCCGCAATAGCTCAGTTGGTAGAGCAAATGACTGTTAATCATTGGGTCGCAGGTTCGAGTCCTGCTTGCGGAGCCACCTTTTACCCCCTAAAAATTGTTAAGCTGCTGTTTTTACAGCGTTTTTAAATTAGCGCTTCCCTCTGTGGAGCCAATATGCTAAAAGTGTCACACATATCGCGAACAAAATGTCACACAATGGGTAGTAATGGCTCCGGATAATAATAGATTCCTTATACACTTAAATGGCCGATGGCGCTATAATCGTCGCGTGCCCAAACAGTTTTATCATGTAGTCGCAAAACGTATGATACGGCAATCTTTGAAAACCAAATCTATTGATATTGCCCGTATGCGTAGGGATGCCCTCGAAAAGGCCGACGACAAGTATTGGAATGCATTAGCCTTAGAAACATTGTCAAATAATGGGCTAACAGAAAACACACGCGATGTTGCGGAGAAACTATACAAAGCAGCAGTTGCTCGTGCGCTAATTCATGGATTTGCTTACAAACCCATTCAGACTTTAATTGACGACGCTACTCTCGATGATGTTGTTGCTCGCTTACGAAAGCTTGATGTTGGCGTAGGTGAAAAGCGGCAACCCTCCGTAGTGGAAGTAGAGGCTTTACTCGGCACTGCCCCAAACCCTACCGAGCTTTCTCAAAAAGTATCATCTGCATTCCAGCTATATGTTGATAAAATCGCTTTCGACGCACAGTTTAAAAAATCAGACGCACAAAAGAAATCCTGGGAAAAGGCCAAACGAACCTCGATCAACTACTTTATTGACGCGATTGGCGACATTAATATGGCGGACATTACGAGAGACCACGCAATAAAGTACAGGAATTGGTGGATGGAGCGTATTACTCAGGGTGATCCAGACGGCAACTTCCCCATACCCTACACAGCAAATCGTCATATTGGTAATATCCGAACGCTTTATCGGGAGTTTTACGAGTTTATTGGCGACGAGTTTAGGGAGAACCCATTTCGGAAGCTTTCATTTAAAGACGATAAATCCTCACAACGAGCCTCTTTTGAAGATAAGTGGGTTCGGGAACGTATTCTTGTTCCGGGGTTATTCGATGGGCTAAATGAAGAACTACGCACTATCYTGTATGTTCTTATCGAAACAGGTGCAAGAATGAGTGAAATWTGCAGCCTCGAACCAGATAACATTTTTTTAGATTGTGACATTCCGTACATTTCAATTCGGGCGAAAGCCAAAAGAGAAGTAAAATCSGTGGACTCCAATAGRGATATCCCGCTTGTTGGCGTTGCGTTAGAAGCTATGAAATGTGTTCCCGCAGGGTTCCCAAAATACATGGATAAAAACTTGCTAGTTTCRGCRAGYTTAATGAAGGCYTTTAAGAACCGTAAGTTRCTTCCGACYAAAAACCATGTGATCTATTCTTTACGCCATTCATTTGAAGATAGGATGTTGGAAGCAGGTATTGATTATGATTTACGGTGTGCGCTTATGGGACACAAGAATGAACGCCCAAAATATGGACAGCAGGGGTCACTAAAGTATCGTAGAGATGAATTACTAAAAATTGCCCACCCAYTCTCGTCAAATTTGTTCTGATTGATCTGCTTTTACTAGCGTAATTTTACAAGTGGTCATAAATAACAACGGCAGACTGAAATATTTTCTTGCTTTTTTTACTTTTTCTGTATATATTACTAAGTAATAGCAGACAGTGAGGCCTCCGAAAGGTTGCTGTTATATGTGTACCTGAAAGGGTCGGAACACCACGGTAAAGCACACTCACTTGACTACTAAAGGGCTCCTTGCGGAGCCTTTTTTCGTATTAAGGTATTGTTTTTTGTTGAAAATAGCATTTTTTAATTAATTGCGTTGTCTTATTTCTTCGTTTTATGTGCGAAAAATCTATATATTTTTCATATGCACTTTTAATTACGATTTCAACATCATAGCTATTAGATCGACTTGGAAACAAATAGTAAAATATCGCATAGTTTAAGCCAGTAATTAAACGAGAACGGACAACAGCAAGATTGCTTTTGCTATTTCTATCTTTAGATTCCCAAGTCAGGAAGTTTTGTAAAATCATATCAGCACACAAATTGTCCAAAACTAATGATCGATCATAACGGTCAACGCAAAAAACTCTCTCTTGCCCTCGCCTATCTCGAAAACTACTACGTTCACCAGATAGTGGGGTTCGGGAGAAAACGTGAGATTCAAAAGACAATCTAATCAGGATGTCTTTACCATTATTACCTTGCCCCTCTAGGGTATGGGTTTGTGGCTTCAAATGGTCAAAATCGTAATTTTTGCCCGAGAATATCAAGTCAGGGAAAGTCTGAATAACACTCATAAATTACGGATCACTATAACAAACTCCAATTCAAGGGAACAAAGGCAGCAAATATGTCTGTTATTTCTCAGCAAAAATCAACCTACATTACGTAAATACAAAATTTAAAATCAAATCTATAAATCATCAAATTCTTTGACCATTCTACGGTTAGTTAAACGGCATCGTCGTAGATGAGCAGTAACTTTTGCACGTTGAACTTTTCTTCTATCCAATTCGTCAGATAGCTTCGCAAAAATAGGCATGTATGCATCACCATGCGCTTCAACAATTTTTGCTGCGGTTAACACGCTTGCTTCAAGTTCTTTATCGGTAACGGCCATAAGTATGTTTACCGACGCCCATGAGCGTCGGCTCCAGTGTGTTATGAGAAATTAACTAGGTTTATGGTCGCGCTTCGGACGGGACCAAACAAGGTCGGCATTACCGTCATGTTCAAACAATGCGCCATTCACAGGTGCAGCGAAACTTGGATCATCCAGCAACACCTTTATATACTTGCGCGGCGTATCGCCTTCCGATTCTGCGTGCCAAGCAACACCAAGATCACATTGCCCGGTCTTGATAAAGTAATCCGGCGAGTCCTCGTTCTTCTTGTTCTCGTTCGCAACAAATCTCACTTTCCTTGCGATAGTCATTGTTGAAATTGTGCCTTCGTAACCGTTATTCACGGGTTTAAATTGTCCTATAGTAGCCATAATTTTCATTAGCCTCCGTTGTTTGTGGACGAAAAATTCTATTGATTAAGGGGTTGGTACTTTCAGCGCCTTTTTAAAGCCGGCATCACTCGCCAAAAATGCACTGAGCATTGACGGTACGAGTTCCGCAACGCTGGCAGTTTCGCCATAAGCCGCTTCGTAAACTTGGGTGTAGCGTTCCAAGTCTCGTTTCAAATCAGGCGTCACGGTGATGCCCAGTTTAACCGGCGTCTTATCGGGTAGTTTCCCGATTTTTAGTGTTTGGTTTTTAGCCATAGTCGTTCTCCTTTTCAGTATTGATATGGGTGTAAAATGAGGTCTTTATTGACGATTACGCGCAAGCGTGTCCCAGGCCTGACCGTGATGGTTGGCTGCACACCGAGATTGCGCTCGATGATCTGCTGACCCGCATGGTTGAATGAGTTCTGGCCGCTATCACGTATGGCGTTGAGCAAGTCGCTATCGTCGTCATTACGACCTAACTCGGTCCCCACGCCTAAAATGGTAGAGATAAGAGCTGCTTTGAGCATTTTACCATAATGATAATTGACTTTATCGTGCAACCCTGCCCCGCCTGACATATCCACGCCGGGCAAATTGTCTATAATCATGGACGTACCATTGGGCATGATTAGTCGTGTCCAGACAACAAGAGCGCGTTTCTGCCCAAAGCTCACCGCATTATCATAACGGCCCAATAGCTTTGCGCCTTGGGGAATAAGGAGATATTGACCGCTTACGGTGTCGTAAACATTCTCGGTAACTTGCGCGATTATCTGGCCCGGCAAATCTGAATTAAGCCCTGTGATAAGACTGGCCGGAATAATTGTCCCTGCCATAACCTGATAGGGCGAAACTGGACTTTGAAGCTGGTGCGGATTGTATATTTCCTTATCCACCTCTGCATCGGTAAAGGCCCGCTTTTGAGACTGTCCGTTCAGCTCCTGCTCGCCAAGACTTCCAAAACTTTGCAATAATTCAGTTGGGCTTTGCGAGCCTGACGGTAATAAACCACGCAACATATCCAAACCTGTAGGCAAGACTTCTGCCTGTTGTGCGGTTGCACCGGTTTTGCGGTTAGAACTGATTGTAAAGAACAATGGAGCTTCATTGACAGTTTCAGCTAAATCGACGGTACCACTAATAGGTTTCGGGGCTGTGTGTTGTATTGGCCCTGTCCGATAATTAGTAGGTTGATACCTAAACGGGTTGGCACGCGGCGCAGTTTGCTGGCGTGGCAAGTTTTGAGCCTGCAAATACGCCGCGCCTAAATCACCCGGCAAGGGTGGGCCAAGTTTAGGCGCACTCACGGCTTGCTCCGTATTGGCATAACTAACGGGCAGAGCCTTCAACCCTTCGGGCAATCGCTTGGTGTTGGTATTGTATATTGCCTTTTCCGGTTCTGGTGCTTCCTTGGCTGGTTGCATGGCAATCGCCAAAGACCCCATTATCAGCAAAGCGGTTGCTCCGCCCCCAAGAATGAGAGCTTTACGGCTAAAGCGGCGTACTGGCCTTGGCCGCGCACGTATAGAGAGTTGATCGGCATTCATGGTAATGCCGTCATGGTGGTGGCTACGGGTAGTGTGGCCGCATGAAAGATTGCAGGAGACAACAGATCGGTAATATCCACATCTGCAATGCGCTCCGGCTTATTGCTTTTGCCATTGCCTAATCGGATAATGCGAACAACATCTTGCTTTTTCTCGCCAAGTCGTAATTCAGCGACAGCAAACAAACGATCTACGACATAATATGTACCTTTGACCCGATAATTGACCAATTGGCTCTTACCGTCCGTACCAACAACAAATAGTGGTGGCGCTTCGCCTTGGTCTAAGCGGTTTGGGAATTGGATAAATACCTTACTTCCATTATCGAAAGCCGTGACAGGCCGCCAATGAGGATTATCACCCTTAATCTCATAGCGGAATTTCAGATTGGAAAGCTGTAATCCCTGATTATCGTTTGCCGAAATAATGTTGGAATGGGGTTTCAAATACCCATATGGATTGCTCGCACCACGCAGGGCCGATTTTTGAACCCGTGTGCGTCCAAAGTGTTCATTGGGGTACCGCCAAGAAACTGCCGCCATATATGTCTTACGAAACGAACTCATCTCCAAATGGTAGGTACGTCTATCGGTCGTTATTACAAGATTGGTTGAAATATCAGCGGTAATCGGTTTGACAAAAATATGGACTTGCTCGCCGCTCCCGCTTCCCGAAACTGTATCGCCTAATACCCATTGCACCGTATCACCTGCGGAAACGGATGTAAGAACCTCACCTGCTTGCAATGCAATATCCGTAACTTGCTTGGGCGCGCAATAGACCTGATATAATGCCCCCATAGAATACGGATAGATTTGAATGGCATTGACGTAATTGTCTGCCGATGGCCGCACCAAGGCATTTGCGTTAGCCTGTAATATCGCGGCACTCGGACTGAGCGTACTATTAGAAGACACATATGTATTTAGCGGCTTCAATTGCCCAGCCATAGTCAACGGGTCAATCTGGTTGATTACCGTAATCTGCTGTGGTTCCTCCTCCATAGCAAGAACGGCCTGCGTGAACTCGCCCGCGTCTAAGACAAAATCAGCCTGTTTCTTGTGAAAGACATTATTGAAGGTTGAACAGGCCGTTAAACTCGTTGTGAGCAATGCTAAAGTAATAAATCGTTTCATGGGAATACTCCTTATTTGATAAAACTATTGAGAAAGGTCTTTTGACCAATTGAGACCGTGAACATAAATGCCCAACGGATTGCGGTGTAGAACTAGCTCGTCTGTCGGGCTTTCAAGGACAATCGAAAGACTGGCCGTAAACGTGTAGGCACTTTGTTCAACACCATTTTGGTAGGCTGTCTCTCGCCAACGGATTTCAAAGCTATCCTCGGATGAACGCACAACGCTAATGATCTTTACGGACACGCTTTTTCTGCCGATCTCTGCAAATGGGTCATTATCACGCGCATACGCATTGAGAGTGAGCGCGCCTTGGTCGGTTGTGTAATTGTAAGCCTGTAGCCAATTTTCTTTGACAACAATCGGATCAATAGAAATAGAACGGACATTATGAATGAACTCGCCTAGCTGATACCCGATTTGGGCATCTGTCGGTTCGTAATTTAGTGTGGCCGCACTAACTGCGCGAACTGAACCACCCTGCTCGATCTCGACCACATAAGGTGTCACCAAACTTTGCGACGATTGCCAAATAAATGCACCTGCGAGCAATGAAGCCATGCTGATACTCATGAGGGCTGCGAGCCGCCAATTTTTGGCTTGGACTCGGGCTGATCCGATACGGTCGTCCCAAACTTGCGCCGCCGATTGATACGGCGTGATCGGGACGTCAATTGTCCCATAGGTGTTTTGGTTGCGTTTCCACATAGCTTCTTACTCCTCATCTTGTTTCAAGTTTGGGCCTTGCCCGCTACCGCCACGATCTCCATCACGAAGAACGCTGGTAGCGACCATTCCCGCTTCACGGTTCATGCGGCCTTGTTTGGTTTTTTTGGCCCAATCGGGTTCACTGGTTTTAGAATCTGCACCCGTACCTGCACCTGTACTTGCGCCGGGACTACTAATACTGCCGCCTGTAGCCGTTACTGCTCCACGCCCACCAGATTGAGCCGATTGTTTAATTGGGTCGGTAACTTTCCCTGCCGCCGTCTTGATTGAGTTTGCAACACTACCAACACCGGCCTGTGCGACACCGCTCACGCCTGCGGCCACTCCGCGAATACCGTCTTCACCGGACGCAGTTTTACCAAGTGTGTAAGCAGTTCTTGCCCCGCCGCCCAATGAGGAACCGGCTTTTACGGCTCCAACGGTAGCGGATGCAGTCTTTGCAGCCGCCGTGCCGCCAAGGGCAATCCCTGCGCCTACGCCCGCCCCGACACCAGCCAACGTACCAACTGCGGCCCCTGCTCCGAGTTGAGGCGCACCAGACACGAGTCCTGTTGCAATCCCAGGCCCGAAAATGCCAAGGGCAAAGAGTGAGAGTGAAGCAAGTATAACAGATGCCGCCTGTTCAAGCGTGACTGCTCCGGGTGTGAAGGTTGCGGTGACAGACCCAAACAATGTAGACCCGATACCGATAATAATCGCCAACACCATCAATTTAATGCCGGATGCAATGATATTACCAAGCACCCGCTCTGCCAAGAATGAAGTCTTGTTCCAAAGAGCAAATGGGACAAGCACAAAACCTGCAAGCGTAGTGAGCTTAAACTCAATAATGGTGACAAACAATTGAATGGCGAGAAAGAAGAAAGCAAATAATGTTATTAGCCACGCCAAACCGAGTATGGCAATGGTGACAATGTTGACGAAAAACCCGACTGGCCCCGTCAATTCACCTATCTCTACCAATAGTGGGTGTGCTGCACTGAAACCTGTATTGGCGATAAATCCGGGCCGAAGAAGATCCCCTGCTGTAATAGTCGAACCTGCCGCGTTTAATCCGAGCTGTGCAAAGCTGGTAAAGATTACATCTGCAAGGAATGAGAAGTTATTCAAAATCAGAGCAAAGAAACCAACATAGAGAACCTTTTTGATGAATTGGGCAATGATATTGTTATCCGGCCCCATAGCCCAAAACAAACCTGCAAGCACAATATCAATGCCAATAAGAACAGCCGTTAGATAGCTAACATCGGGCGCAAGCAATCCAAACCCGCTATCTATATAGCTTGTGAAAGTTGCTAGAAATGTATCAATGACACCAAGATCGTCCATGACTGTTCTCCTTAAAATTCTCTTTTGGGTGGTTCCTCAAGGAACCTAGTAAGCGGTTCTGCTTCCAATAAAGCGAGTGCCTAACACCTTGGCTTCACGCTGAACGGCATCCACACGGGCGCGCTCTATAGACTCGGCCCGATATTGAGCCACCATCAATTCCTGCGTCTGCATGGATTGCTTTGCACCCAGAGCCATAATTTGATTACCTGCTTGCGTGGCCGAAAGATCGCCCTGTGCGCTTTGACTGTTCGAGATAAGATTGGTGAGAAGGTTTGTGTCTTCCTGTACCGACTGGACCACTTTTGACTGTACCAACATGGCATCCTCAAAACTGGCGCGAGACATTTCGAGTTGAGTATCTGCGGCAAGCGCAATATCCGAATTTGACCATGTGCTATATTCTTTTGGAAAGGTGGTTTCAAATGCCCGTTTAGTCTGGTTGATTTCATAGGTAATGGCACTCGCTGCCGCCATAAGCTGACTAATCTCGCTCATAACCTGACTGAGTTCGTACTGAATATTGAAGTTGAACGAAGCAAGGTTCTTGGCTTCATTTATCAGCGACAGTGCTTCATTGCGTAATTGCTGAATCTGCATACTAATTTGGCGCAAGGTATTGGTCGCGGTCGAAATATTCTGTACCAGATTTACAGGGTCGAGAACAATATCACCAAACCCGAATATGGCATGAGCTGGCTGTACGCTACTCATACAAAGGCATGTTGTTGCCAGTAAAGTTATCAGTCGTGATTTGAGTGTAGGTTTTATTCTGCGGCGCATGATAGGTCTCCATTTTGAGTTTCAAGGTTGGTTTCGAGTAAAAGATTGGCGGCCCAATGCAGGCCGTGTGCGGAAAGCCATTGGCTTGCAAATTGATCTTTGCCGCCATTTTTCAGGATGATATTCATCTGCTCTTGGTCGTCTTTTGACGCACTGGCACAGAATGCGAGCGCTATAGGGCCAAGACCCAAATCGAACAATCTATTCCCTGCCCGCGACTGGAAATAATAATCTCGTTTTGGCGTGGCTCTGGCAACAATCTCAATCTGGCGCGGATTTAATCCAAACTGCTCATAGATTTTACATTGCTGCGGTTCTTGCGCTCTATCATTGGGTAGGAATATTCTGGATGGACAAGATTCAATCAATGCAGGCGCAATCTTACTCAATGCAATATCGGACAAGGATTGGGTCGCAAATATGACAGATACATTTTTCTTACGCAGAACCTTTAGCCATTCACGGATACGCGGCGCAAATACGGGGTCGTCAAGAAACACCCATGCTTCATCTAATATGAGCAAACTTGGCTGACCGTTAAAACGCGCTTCGAGCTTGTGAAACAAATACGTCAATACAGGAACAATCAACGCTTTATTGTGCATCAATTCTTCCATCTCGAAACATTGAACGTCTGCATCACCGAGCGTTTCGTTGTCTGCATCGAGCAAACTGCCGTGTGCGCCGTCGAGCGTATAAGGCTGTAGAGCTTGGCGAATTTCGTTGGACTGTAAGAGTGCGGATAACCCCGTCATTGTGCGTTCGACTTTTGGCGCACTCGCAAGAGAATTGAGCGCAGACCAGACCGTATCCTTCAACTCGGGGGATTGCTCCAAGCCTTCATTGACCAGTAGGCTTATCACCCATTCTAAGCCCCACGCCCGTTCGCTCATCTGGTCGATATTCGCAAGCGGCTGGAAGGCCAATGCCCCGTCATTGCCAAGATCGTAATATTCTCCGCCTAGCCCTAATGTGGCGGCACGCGCTGACGCACCCTTATCAAATATGAAAACTTGCGCACCTTCATAACGCCTGAATTGAAGTGTAAGAAGTGACAGTAATACCGATTTACCTGCCCCTGTTGGCCCAACAATCAATGTGTGTCCAACGTCGCCTTGATGCAGCACTAGGCGGAACGGTGTTTGTGCGCCGGTTGTTGCATATAGTAATGGTGGAGCGTCCAAATGCGCATTCTTCGCTGGCCCTGCCCATACTGCTGATAGCGGCATAAGATGTGCCAAGTTAAGTGTATGCACGATTGGTTGACGTACATTGGCATATGGATTTCCGGGAAGTGTACCGAGCCATGCGTCTACTGCATTGACACTTTCGCGTATGGTGACAAATCCCCGCCCATTGATAACACGCTCAATAGAGCGGATCATTTCATCGGCAACAAGTGGGTCTGGATGGTGGATAGCAATGGACGTTGTGATATATCCAAAACTTACATTATCTGACCCCAGGATTTGTAAGGCTGCATCTGTGTCATAGGCTTTATTGTCTGCATCCGTATCTACCAAGGCAGATGCTTCATTGGTCATTACCTCTTTAACCACCGACATTATAGACTTACGCTTGGCAAACCATTGGCGACGATAGCGGGTAAGAACCTTGGTCGCTTCCAATTTATCCATTGGGAGAAAACGTGTCGTCCACCGATACTCAAAACCAAGCCTATTCAGATCATCGAGAATACCCGGCTGTGTAGTGTTCGGAAAACCTTGAATAGATAAGACCCGCAAGGCTTCACCGCCAAGCATGGGTTCAAGCCCCCCTACCAAATCTGCCCCGCCGATAATGGCATCAAGGTAGGCTGGCACATCTGGCGTTTTGACCTTATGGCGATTGGGGGAAATGCAGCCGTGAAGATATGTGAGCGTTTCGTCATCGTTTAAAAACCTTACATGCGGTAATAATGACGCAAACAAATCCAGTGTCTTTTCTGTTTCTGCCAGAAAGCGGTTTAGATAATCCGCCGCCATTTGTTTCTTCTCGCCCTCGGGTTTTTCGATAATCAGGTCTTCGATTTTGTTCACCGAGTCCATTGGTGGCAGATAGGCAAATGTGAGATAATATGAGTTCTCGAAATGCTGGCCTAAAGTCTCGAAAGCCCCACGCCGTTCTTGGTCAACCAATTCAGCTACAGGGTCACGCCATGTAGAAGTCGGGTAGGATACGGATGGTTCTCTACGCGCTTCAAAGTACAAAGCCCATGAGGAACCAAATCTTTTGAGGGCATTGTTGATACGCGCACATATGCTCACAAGTTCCTCTTGGGTGGAACTGTCTAAGTCCGGCCCGCGAAACATGGCACTACGTTGGAAACTCCCGTCTTTATTGAGGACAACACCGGGGGCAATCAAACATGCCCAAGGCAAATAATCTGCAAGCCGTGTTTGGGTTTTTGCGTATTCAGCTAAATTTATCACAGTAAATATCCTTTGTGACGAACATGGCGAGCCAGTACGTCCATGAATTGAGGGTCACGTTTGGCCGCCCAAACACAAATGCCGTGAGCAATTACCCAATAGAGAAGTCCGGCCAGCCATAATTGAAGACCAAGCCCAAGGGCTGCGGCAAGTGTCCCGTTGAGGATGGTGGCCTTTCGAGGCGCACCACCCATTAGGATTTGCTCGGTTAGCGAGCGGTGTACGGGTATGGAAAAACCATCAACCATTAGATCACCGCACCGCCGCCAAATGAGAAGAATGACAAGAAGAAGCTCGTCGCGGTAAAGGCAATGGTCAAACCGAATACGATTTGAATGAGTTTACGGAAACCGCCGCCTGTATCGCCAAAGGCCAATGTTAGACCCGTAATAATCACGGCAAGCGTACCGATCATCTTAGCCACTGGCCCTTCGATAGAAATCAGGATGCTATTGAGCGGCCCCTCCCAAGGCATTCCCGAACCTGCCGCGTAAGCATTGCTTGAGAGTAAAACCGCCAGTGCGAGGGTCATTCCTGCCGTTGTTAGATTGCGTGTTTTCATTGTCTGTCTCCTTTGGTTTTGACAAGTTGAATGGGTTTGGGGTTGAAAGGTGTGAGGGTGTATTTGCCGTCTTTGAGATCGGTCAATTCGCTTACAGTTTCGATTTTACGCGCACTACCGCGCCCTGATATGAAGACAATCAAATCGAGGGCTTCCGCGATAAGTTCGCGGGGAAGATGGGCAGAACCTTCAAGAATAAGTTGTTCAACGCGGGAAAGTCCTGCGTATGCAGAATTGGCGTGAATGGTGGCAATGCCGCCTGGGTGTCCTGTGTTCCATGCTTTCAGCATATCAAGAGCTTCCGGCCCTCTCACTTCGCCAATGATGATACGGTCGGGGCGTAAACGCAGAGTGGAACGGACAAGATCGGCAAGGGTTATGGAGCCAGCCCCATTTCGCCCGACCTGTGTACGCAGAGCCACTTGATCGGGCGCGTCACAACGGAGTTCTCGCGTATCTTCAAGAATAACAATGCGGTCATTGGATTTCGCCATTTCATGCAAGAGTGCATTAGCAAGCGTTGTCTTACCGCTCGACGTACCGCCGACAATCAAGATATTCATCCGGCACTTTACGGCCTGTTCCAATGCAAAGGCTTGGGTAGATTGAAGTGTTCCGGCTTCTACATAATCAGTCAGCGTGAATATGCGGCTGGCACTTTTTCGGATTGAAAAACATGGGTTGGCAGATACGGGTGGCAATATGCCTTCAAACCTCTCGCCATTTCCGGGGAGTTCGGCACTTACAACAGGGTTTTTACGGTTAGCTTCCTGATGGATATGGCTTGCCACTAAACGTACTATACGCTCGGATTCAGATGGTGGCATAATTTGGCCCGTATCGACACGGCCAACACCATGTTTATCAGTCCAAACATGACCGTCTGGATTGACCATGATTTCTACAATAAGAGGATCGGCGAGAGCTTCCGTAATGATAGGGCCAAGAGCCGTACTGAGCATGGCGCGTGTACGCTTTGCGGTTTGCGGATTGAGGTTAGACATTCGTCGCCTCCGCTTTTTGTGACTTTTTTTCTGGTTTAGGAATGTGCATTCGCATCAATTCTTCGGGCGTGAAACATACACTTTCATCGACAACAATATCCTCAAGCGCATTGAACAACACACGTTCGCCGCCGTCTAAAATGCTTTGCAAGGATTCGAGATAGCTTTCAAAACGAGATGCACCTTGGGAACGCGCGAGTTCTTTTTCTTGGTCTGGCACGGCAGGAATAACAGTCAGAAAATAGCGTACAAATAGAGCGAAGGCTTCCGAGCTAATAATCTGGTTGCGCTTTAACAGTTCCGATTGGCGGGTCATGCGGTCCAGCCTGCGTATGATTGCCGCGTCCCTTTTGTCGTCCACCTCATTAGAGAAGTAAGCAGCAAGGGCTTGGTCAACAATTTCGGATTCGTAGCGGCCCGGACACTTACCGAGCGCACGCAAGCGCACATAGTTATCTTGGGTAATATATGGATGTATGCGTGGTTTTTTAGCCATATCAAAAATCCAGTAAATCAATGTCAGGGGAATTGTCAGCGGCGAATGCCTGCTTTGCGATTGCCGTTGTTTTGGCGAGGTCAGAGGCACGCTTGGCCTCAATCTCGGTGGTGTTTTCGTCAATCTCTACACTTGGAGTAATCTCGTCGCCTTCCGGTTTTTGGGGAGGTTTCTCGTCCAGTGTTTGTTCAATCTCTTTGCCGCCTGCATGGGCAGCACGATTGGCCTTTTGATCTTCCTCACCGAATAAGCGGTCATCTACAGGCCGGGTGCAACCATTCCAATCATCACCTTGAGACATGGGGACATCTGCGTAAGGGAGATTTGGAGCGGCTAGTTTCGGGGGAGAAAGCACCCGACCTGTAAAGTTCTTGTCTTCATAATAACGCAGTTTTTGCGCTTTGATTGGCGAGTTGCCGGACACCTGTATGATTTCTTGGTCACTAGGGAGTTGCATCACCTCGCCCGGTGTTAGGAGTTGACGAGCCGTTTCTTGGCGCGATACCATGACGTTGGAAAGCCAAGGGGCTAATCTATGCCCTGCATAGTTGCGCATAGCCCGCATTTCTGTGGCCGTGCCAAGTGCGTCCGAGATACGTTTTGCTGTACGCTCGTCATTGGTCGCAAAAGCTACCCGTACATGGCAGTTATCGAGAATAGAATTATTGGGGCCGTATGCTTTCTCTATTTGATTTAGAGATTGGGCAATAAGGAAGGCGCGTAATCCATACCCTGCCATGAATGCCAGTGCGCTCTCGAAAAAATCTAACCGTCCAAGAGCGGGAAACTCATCGAGCATGAATAAGACTTCGCGGCGTTTCACACCAAGCTCACTATCGGTATTTTGGCCTTCAAGGGTTTCGGTTAAACGTCTACCTATCTGATTGAGGATAAGGCGAATAAGCGGCTTTGTACGGGATATGTCGGATGGGGGGACTACCAAATATAATGAGATTGGCTTATCAGCATGGATAATATCATCAATGCGCCAGTCACACTCGGAAGTTACCTTGGCAATAGTCGGGTCTCTGTAAAGAGAGAGAAAACTCATCGCAGTTGAAACAACCCCTGAACGCTCGTTTTCAGATTTGTTAAGTAGTTCTCGCGCTGATTGGGCGACGACTGGATGAACTATAGCGTTTTGACTATCGCCAAGATGGTTTGTGCGCATCATTGCCCACAAAGTCTTTTCAAAAGAACGTGCAGGGTCAGAGAGAAATGAAGCTACGCGGGCAAGTGTTTTTTCTTCTTCGGCGTAGAGAATGTGGAGGATAGCACCGACAAGTAAGGCGTGGCCCGTTTTCTCCCAATGGTTACGCTTTTCCAGCGCGCCTTCGGGGTCAACAAGTATGTCGGCAATATTTTGTACGTCACGGACTTCGTTCGCGCCTTTTCGTACTTCGAGGAGTGGATTGTACTTGGCACTTTTAGGATCAGTCGGATTGAACAAAAGAGCGTGGGAAAATGTAGACCTCCAGCCGGAAGTGATCTCCCAATTCTCGCCTTTAATATCGTGTATGACTGCTGAACCTGTCCATGACAACAATGTCGGAATAACAAGGCCAACACCTTTACCGGAACGTGTGGGTGCAAACACCATCACATGCTCGGCACCATCATGGCGGATATACCGGTTTTTGAGAGTGCCGAGGAATACGCCCGCGTTTTTAAACAAGCCCGCATCTGTAATCTGTTTCATGTTCGCCCATTTGGAAGAACCGAATGTGGTTAGGTTTTTGGATTGGCGACCACGCCACACAGAACCGATAACAGCAAACACCGCGCCAATGAAGGAACCGCCAGCCGCTATCATGCCGCCTTTGGAAAATACCTGCGGAGCATAAGCATCAAACGCATACCACCACTCGAATAATCTCCAAGGATAATAGACGGGGGTATCGGACACTGTGAACCAAGCTGGGCCAAGATAAGGGCTATAAGCAAGTTCTGCTGCTACCCATGCAGTCGCATACCATACCGCGCATATGATCGTCACAAAGACGATTATGATTTGGGTTATGAGAATTGATTGCGGTGACATATTTGCTTTCCAGTTGATTACTGAAAGCAAGACTGCCTGAGCTATCTAGGGATAAGATAGTAAGAAAATTTGAGATAAATTCGGTGTAAAATTGAGGTTATTTGAGGGTTTCTAAGGCGAAATGAGTCTATTGCGTGCAAAATTGGGGTAAAATCAGAGAGAATTTGTACTTATTTGTAGTGTTTTTGTGTAAAATTGGGTGTGTTTTTGAGGGTTTATGTAAACAAACCTTCTACTGGCGCTATTGAGCTTCAGTTCCAAAATCATTTATAACCAGCCAGACGGAAAGGAGTTACTTATGCAACAATGGCAATTACAGGAAGCAAAATCGCGCCTTAGTGAGTTGATTAAACGTGCCTGCACACAAGGCCCGCAAGAGATCACAGTTAGGGGTAAACCAACCGTAGTCATTCTATCGTTAAAGGATTTTGAGTTATTGAAAGAACCAAAGCCTTCTTTGGCCGCCTTTCTACAGGCCTCTCCGCTTAAAGGCGTTGCGTTAAACCTTGAACATGATGCATCACTGACAAGGGAAATCGAGTTGTGAATTCTGAAATAGCCCTCTGTGCTATTTCAGAATTGCACCGTGCACATAAAGCACTCCCATTCCAGCAGAGTTTGTAGATAGGTCATACGGCCTTGACTTATTGTAGCCCGCAAGCTACATACCATGCATGTTTGATGTTCGCAAAACCGAGTTAGGGCACTTAGGGGATGTTAAGCCCGTTGGAGAAGGTGTCAGCGAAATGCGCATCAACTACGGCCCCGGCTATAGAATATATTTCACCAAACAGGGCAATACGATCATTGTTATGTGGTGATTCAAAACGAACACAAGCCAAAGACATAAAGACCACCAAACGACGGGCAAAGGAGTAAGCTATGACTCTTAAAACGACCAAATTTGACGTTGTTGACTACCTCAAGAATGATGAAAATATAGCGATGTATTTATCGGAAGCCTTTGAGACAGGCGACGAAGCATTCATCATTGACGCCATTGGCATCATTGCACGCGCTAAAGGCATGAGTGACATTGCCGCCAAAGCAAACCTATCTCGCCCTAGTTTGTATCGCGGCCTCAAGAAGTCGGGAAAACCCCAATTTGGCACTATCCTCGCAGTTCTTTCCGCACTTGATATAAAACTATCTGCATCGGCAATGTAACAATAAAACTTTGCACACTTGAATATCAGCTTTGGTTTTATTGATTACATATGTGCAAAGTCTTCGCGGCTAGGCGCGGGTTTTAGTTCATGATTATATTAGATACCAAGGGAATTTCGAACTCATGCGAAGCCGGTAACGGGTTTGGCACTCTCGTTGTGCCGGTTATAAGTGGAGTTGGCACTATCTTAAAACTAGACATTGATGCAAAATGATGCAATATTGCATCACAACTAGTTATCATTGGAGGCAATAATGGCGCGCACAACAATATCATTCACCGAGCCAAATCAAGAATGGCTTAATGCACAAATAGAGAGCCAAGAGTTTAAAAGCCCAAGCGATGTAATCAATTCGGCTGTACGGCAAATTAGGCAGAATGAAGAAGAAATGAAGTTAGAAAAACTCATTGAAGCACGCATGAAAAAACATGATGCCACTCTACAGAAACTAGCCCAATGAAAGAACCCAAATGGCTAAGTTTGCTTGAGGTTCAATTTATCCACGAAAAATCAATTCAACAAGCGGGAGGCTCACATGGCATTCGTGATGGCGGCTTGCTGGAGTCTGCCCTCGCTCGGCCACAAAACCTGTATGCCTATGGTGAGACTGATATTTTTCAATTGGCGAGTAGCTATGCCAAAAGCATATCTAGGAACCATCCTTTTGTTGACGGAAACAAAAGAACAGCATTTATGTCCGCAGATGTGTTCTTATTCTATAACGGCCATGATTTACAGGCGAGTGAAGGCGAGAACCACGCTGATATGATGGAAAATTTGGCACAGGGTAAAATGACTAAAGAAGATGCAGGACGCTACCTTAAAAAGCATTCTCGACCGCGCTAGGTGTAAATGTATATAGAAATATTCAAAATTTGAGTTTTAAATCACTACATCCAAAGGTTCTTGGGATTGTTGTGGGTTCGTGTAGAGCATTGTAACCAAACCTCCCGCGCGCGATATACCAATTGCAGCAGCATCTTTGAGGCCGTCAAACTGCATGGTTTCACCATTGACAAAATGGAGTGTGAGGGTGTCATCACTTTGCTCGACCGTATAGCTCTTGTCCACATTTTTACCGAGTTGAATAACGACTTCGGCCTGATTGGATAAAGTTACTGTATCGGAGCCATCACCAGAACTATAAAACAAAGCGACTGTGCCGCCGGAAACAGATATTTTGTCATCGCCTGCACCGCCCGATACATTCATGATTTCTTGAACACGGATGGCGATTGTATCGTCCCCGGCCCCGCCACTAACCCCTATCTGGTTTGTGGAGTCATACCTGTAACCTTTGGCAGCCATTGCAAGGCGAGCCTCGACAGTGCTCCCTCTCACATACTCCATATCCCCGCGCATTGTGCTTACGCCTTGCCCGATAACAGCATCTACAGAGATAGTATCATCACCATATCCGCCGACTATATTTGAAACCACATCGCCCTCAATGGCAATATTATCATTACCAGCACCCGCATAAACACTACTGACCACATTTGCTTGAATGGATATGGAATCAGCATCTTTGCCAGTATAAATACTGCTCACAAAACGAGCATTGATAGAGACAGCATCGTGACCAGCCCCCGTGTAAACGCTATCAACAGAATTGGCGACGATAGATACCGCATCATTATCTTGTTCTACAGTATTGCTTTGTGATCCATGAGTTTCCACCGAAGTCCCGATACCTTGCACCACATTTGCTAGTATCGCGAGTGCATCATTGCCGCCGCCGGAGTGAATGCTCCTGACAATATTGGCTTCGATAGCAAGTGCGTCGGCACCATCACCCGTATGAACATCAGAGACAGTTTCCGCCGAAATTGCCAAAGCATCATTTCCGCTCCCAGTATTTACCGAGAATGCACCGGAAGTCATGGCCGAAACATTTGCATTACCGTTATGATAGGCGACGACCAAAATATCTGCATTGCGGGGAATTGGTGAAATGCTTTGTAATTTTTCCAGAGCTTTGAGCATTTCATTCGCACGAGAACGCAACTGATTTATATGAAACTCAGAGTGCTTACGCCGAGGCGCGGCATTCTTTGGGTTTTGTAATTCGTGGGCGTAAGCCAATCTCTCCGAAAATTCCTGCTTTTTTATAGCCGCATATTCACTTTGATCTGCTCTAGCACCCTCAAGACGATCGGTGTGCGTGCGTTTCCCATATGAATCCTGCTCACCATCTTGCACAGTCAAAACGGACGCAGAGGCTCCTAATTGACTCGCAGACGTTTGTAGCGTGGTCAGCGCAGTAAAAGCAGACGTTATAGCGGGCGAAATGTTCATGAGAACTTTATATACATTCACAGTTAAATAACCCTGAATAGGGCAGTTATGCCCTCGATCTTCGGAAATGGCATTGAGCCAGCCAACTATCTCACAAATTTAGCTCAAGACACAGCCCGCCCTCGATTCAAAGTCCACGACACATTGCCGCCCCGCATAATACCGGAAACCGCTTTACCCTCCGATGCGCCCAGCGGTACTAAGCACCAATACATTACTAATCATTTCATTTTTCGTAGAGCTTGATACTTAATAGCGTTCAATTATCTAGCAAGTACAACCAATATGCTTGATTAAGCTTTGGTTGCATCAAACTGAGAGCGCCAATTCATGCCCCGTTCTGTTGCAGAACCGATTGATGGTTCACCCCTTGCGAATGTTCCAATGTCGCCGATTTCAGCAATATCTGCGAAAGCGCCCCAATGTCCATTTGGGATTTCAAGAATTTGCACCCACACACGACTATAGTTCTCAAAATTATGTTCAGAACCTTCAGCATCCAACACCAATTCAGTTGCGATTTTACTCAACTTTTGCCGCTCAGCCTTCATAAGAGGCCCATGAATACGAGGCGCCCCTTCGGGCACGGTAAGTACAATGCGGTAATGTGGCTTCTCTGGAACTTTCCCACCTACAAAGACGGCATTTAACGGGCGTTGATCGACAAAGCACCAACTCAATGACCTAACATATTCGTTATCAGGCGCACCTTCTCCTTTTATCAATGCCGCGGTCAGGTTTTCAACGAGCTCATCAAGTTTTTTTGGCGAAATAGAGCCTTCAGTCATGGTGATATCAATCATAGGCATAATACGTTCCTTCTTAATTAGAATGCAGTCAGGGACTGCCAAAAATAAGGTGCTCGCAAGCACCATACGGTTGCGTATGGAATGTGAGGTTGCCTTTGTCAATACGGAACCGTATGGTGTTTCATGAAAAAAATAAACTTAACCCCAAAAGACTGGGTGAATGCAGGCCTTAAAGCGCTGCGCAATGGCGGTCCTCATGCTGTAAAAGTGGAGTCTATTGCGAAGACATTAGGGGTGAGTAAGGGTTCATTTTACTGGCACTTCTCAACCGTTTCAGATTTAGAGGTAGCGATGTTGAAACATTGGTCTGATTCAGCCACTACTGGGATTATTAAGCAATCCGAGGATGGTCGCGATAAGGGTAAGCAAACACTACAAAATCTTGCGAGAGTTACATCGACGTATTTAAGTCATCAATCGAGTGCCGCTTCAAGGAATGATGCCGCCATTCGGGAATGGGCACGTTATAATTCAAATGTCGCTAAAATTGTTAAATCAGTTGAAGAAAGACGTTTGAACTTTGTCTCAAACGGATTCGAACATGCGGGATTTGAGCCAAGCGAGGCAAGACGCTTAGCAAAAGCACTGTATGCAGCGTTGATAGGCCTAGACCATCTAACACGGCTTGGTCTTGCCGAAATCGATCAAGAGCTTCCGAAGCTTCTGGAAAATTTTCTGGCAATAAAAGCAGATAAATAGGCAATTGAAATAGAAACATCACGGGAAATATAAAACCCTCAACTCGATTCAACATCAAGATACACCCCGTCCCCGATTCAAAGTCCACGACACATTTCCGCCCCGCATAATGCCTGAAACCATTTTACCCCGGCTCCGCTCCAGCACATCTCGCCAAGGCACAAGAGAAAACTCTTTCGAGCGTTCTATGACTGCAAACTTCCCGCTCGGCCTATCTATGGATCTAGTAAATGTTCCGTCGATACGACCAGACCTACCGACTGCGACAAACTTCTTACCAAGGGTCTTCTCGATACTCCTAGCCGCATCTTGGAAATCTCGGCACGCAAGTTCTTCCAAATGTTTCTGATTAAGAGCATTCATATTTTTCCCGAGAATACCCTGTTCCCTTAAAAACATACGCCGCGCACTTCTTGCCGCCTGCACATCTTGCCCAAACCCTCTTGCCTGTAAATTGTCCTCAACGTCCCGCAGCGTTTCATCAAGCCAAGTCGCGCCAACAACATTAGTAAGACTAGAAATAGGTTCGCGGCTATTCACCACGAGGGATACAGGCGCAGACCTCATTTTGTTTTGTTCAAACGCAACGACCTGTTTCAAATAATCGTTTGGAAGTTGCCAAGACCCATCCGCTTTGCGAACCACGACACCACCCCGCCGTAATGCTTCCAACCTACGAACATGTGCTTCAACAAACTCTACTCGGGCCTTTGGATCAGTTTCCATATGCAAGGATGGGCTATAAATCCCGCCATGTGCTTTCGCTATTTCTGCAAGCGTCTTATCGGATTTTTTCACTTTGGCTTCGGGAATACTGGCCGTCACCACCATACCTTTAGCAATCCCGTCAATAGCATCTGATTTCCCCACATCGATATAAACCGTCTTACCGTTCAAATTCTCAACAACAATATAGGCTTTGTCCTGCACATCGTCGGCAATGCCTTTAGCTATAACTTTTCCGGTGACAGGTTTAGCTGTTTCATTGTGTCGGCTATAAATGGAGTTGGCATCTACATGCCGTTTAAGCCCTGTTTCGGCCATAGCACGGTGCATAGTTTTGATAATATCCCCGCGCTCTCCCATACGCCGCAAGGTATCCTCTATACTATCAGCTAACTTCCATTGCTCCCGTCCTATCTGATTTGCCAAGTTCAAGTTCACAAGCGTTTTTAGGCGAGCGCGTTCGAGTTGACGCTTCCAGCCCTGCCCCGTCTTGTACGGTTCGGTGTGGTCAACAATATTATCCT
Source organism: Robiginitomaculum sp. (assembly GCA_002733905.1). Taxonomy (GTDB): domain Bacteria; phylum Pseudomonadota; class Alphaproteobacteria; order Caulobacterales; family Maricaulaceae; genus Robiginitomaculum_A. Next base: position 84,109 of record NVXK01000015.1, read on the forward strand.
CGATGGATTTGAGCATATCACGGTCAATTTGTGTAAGCCGTTCCTGCTTTACGCCCATAGCCTGCTTACGGCGCGCTTCCAATTGTGTCACTGGGCCAAGCTCCAACGTCACGAGTTCCTGTGCGCGTATGCGTAAGCCCTCAAAGCAATAGCGTTTGGGAATAACGAGGTCAGTTCCATCCAACTGCTTACCGCCGATAACAATATGCGTATGTGGATTGTCCGTGTTGTAATGGTTGGCCGCAACCCAATCGAGCTTTGTCCCTAAGTCGGTTTCCATCTGGCTCATCAAATCCCGAACGAAAGGTTTTAAATCAACCATCTCGATTGCGTCTTCGGGCGACACAATAATTCTAAACTGGTGACGATCTTCCCGCCCTCTTTCTACAAAGGCTTTGTCGCCTGCTTTGTCTTGAGTTTCGTCATACACATGCCCAAGGTCTCCTTCACGCGCCGCACTATCCCGTTGAATATAATTTATGTGTAATTTTTGCGCCGCTATGCCTGCACCGTCCATCCGAACAATGTGCATTTTGACCATCACCCTGCGTTGAAAATTTTGAGCAACAATATGTCTAAAGCGCGGCGAAGCTCTGCGTCCACCACGCATAGGTCTTGACCGCATATTTTTTCCAAGCTTCTTCAAAAACCCTGTCGCTTTTCGAGCGCCATTTGGACTTCGTATAATCCCTAAGTAAACTTCAAAATCATCCGAACTCATGGACTACGCACACACAACAAATATGCGGCATTTTGGTGGTTTTTGAGCGAAAATACGAATAGCGCCCCCAATAAACCTACATATAGCACGGGTTTTGCACAAAACCGTAGCACCCCCCTGTTTTGGGCAGTACCCCAAAAAACGATGTGCAGACAATGACTTAGCAGCCACTTGGCGCGGTGGCCTTTAATCTTGCCCTGCGCCCCTTCACCCGCGACCCACCCACCGACCATTTTTACACCACCTATCATTTCCGCTTTTCTCCGAGAAAAACCGCCGTTCCGAGGACATTTTTCGCCGGGACTGCCCCGAAATACCGACTATCAAAAGAAGTGCCAATTTTATCTGATATAAGGAAAACTTCATTTTGTTTAAGGACGAGACACCCTGTAAGAACCGGCATTTCGCGCCCCAAATTATCTGTCTGATTCCTTGTGAGGACAGGATAATTTGGGACACTTACCCTATCGTTTTCAAAGCAGATTTCCGCCCCCTCTACCGCCCAAACTGATTTGAGAAGAGGGATATTGGAGGGTAAGTATTGGCGCTCTACAGCCAATTCCATTGCACTTTCTGGCGCGTATGCAGCAACAAAATCACCTACTTTTACGTTGTCATTGGCGGCAATTTTATACCATCCGACAGGCGCGCTTGGGGTTGGATTATAGATATATTTCTTCTTGGGTGGCAGTATCACTTGCAGGCTAACACCAGCACATAACGCGGTAATTCCTGCGGCTAATAGTAATTTCATCATCATAATATTATCCTCATTCTGCGGTTAAAACCTCCCGAAATGGTCTGACCTGCCAGCCAATTTCGAGTTGGTTATGGAGATATTTCCAGTGAGATACCGACACTTTAGCGAGGTGTCCGTACTGTATTTCAAGCTCGTCTATGAGTTGAAGGGCGCGTTTTGTACGGGTGCTACCACGCGTATGCAGGAGCAATTCTGCCGCTGGCATAACGCCAGGGATGCGGGTTAATTGGTTGGATATACGCGCCTTGCAAACATAGAATTGCCAATCTTGTGTTCCGTATTTATTACCGCGCCAACGTATATAACCGAAGGTTTGGTCTGGCATAAATATCGCCGCTGATCTGCGCCAACCGAGCCTTATAGTCGAGACGGGTGTGCCAAATCGTAAACGGTGATTAGTCGTTTTCTTGCGGTAGCAAATCAAAACGCTCGTCGCCGTTTGCTTCATATCGTTATGGGGAATACTCATAATGAAGGCTGTTCGCGATCTAACTCGCGGTGTTTTGGGCCTGAACCGTAATCATAGGTACGCGACCATGCACGCAAATCATCAATTTGATAAACGACTGTGCCACCGTGTTTGCGAAACCTTGGCCCCACATCTCGGTAACGCATACTGGTCAAAGTACGTTCGCTAATACGCAAAAACTCTGCGGCCTCTCTTGGTGTAAGATAAGGACTATTTAGAACTGGCCCCATTGGAGACTACCTATAACCGGAATTTGCGACGCACAATGGGCGCGCAAAACACATATAAAAACATTTGTAGCCGCATTAAATCGGCGGATGTATTCTCGGTTAAGTAAGTGCTTTGTGGTCTGCAAACCATATGCGCCTCCTTCGGTTCTCTTGCTTACAACTGGGTATTCAGTAGTAAGCAGACCCGAATCAGGGCAGAAAAATAGTGGTTTGAAAAGTGGGAAAATAGCCCAAATTTTCCGTGCCACTGAAAAAATATAGTTAATTATGGCAGTTTCAGTAAGTCCTTATACCCCCCAAATACTAGGCTTTTCCCACGGTCTCTCGCATATCGAGCGCGGTCTTTTATGGGGGTTCCTGTTCCCCACTCTTTTTTCGTTTTTCTAAGCCCTTCATTGGCAATGGCAATGTCTCTGAGTGTACCACCACCTGCCGAAACCTTGTAAGATTCAAGGTTTTTTAGGTAAGTTTCATCTGATTTTGGCCCATGATGCAGCCCTTTTTTAGACGGTCGCCGTTCAAATAATGCGATTAAATCTTGGGCAGTTTGTAGACGTTTTTCCATACCCGAAAGCCGTTTGAAGTTCAAATGAAAAGCAAAATCATCACTGACAATATCTGTATTTTCACAATAGAGTTGGAGCCAAATCTGGTCGGAACATAGCCTTACATGGGACGTACCTGCCCCGTCTTTGAACACGGTTATCTCGCACTTCATACTAGATAGTTTCAGGAACGATCTGGGCTTAAAACCCTCATCGGTTTCATCCTTTGAGGCATCCATAATGCGTATGGCTGATGTAAGCACATCGGGGCACCACATTACGGGTAAATCCTTTGCGTCAAGTGTAGGGTCAATAGGGAATAAAAGACCCCATTTTTTCATCTCGGGAAACATATCATTTGAGGCATATTTCGTCATGTTTTTTGTTAAAATTCGCGGTTCGGGAATACGGTTTTTACAAGCGTTATAATCCCTTATATAGCGCGGGTTTTCGCGCAAATGTCGCCATGCAAGTGCTAGATATGGAAGCGGTGAACTGTGTAATTTAGACAATGCTTTTCTCCTCGAATCTGTCTACCATTTAATGGTGTAAAAATCCACTACAACCTCACGTTATTACAAAGAATATAGGTTCAAATATTCATCGTACTATTTGAGTTTTGGAGTGGATATATTCTAGGATTGTTTTTGTAGAAGATCGACAACTTCGACGCCTAAAGCGTTCGCAATATCAATCATTGTATGGAGCGTTGGAGAGTGTTCGCAGCGTTCAATTGTGCCGACATGATTGCGCGTTAAACCACAAAGGTCGCCAAAATCATCTTGATTTAAACCCATCTCATTGCGGGCGTGGCGCATGTTTTTCGCAAATGTTTTACTAAGTCCCATCTGCAAGAATAGAAACGAAATAAAGAATTTACGCCACCATGTTTACATGGTATTTTGACTTTGCATGAGTATATAGCTTATGGTTAAGTGAGCTATGCACTCAATTGTAATGGTTAGACCAACAAATATTGTATTATTCAAATGGGCATATTCCCAGCGAAACATGCCTTGATGGTAATTTTCGGGATGAATACTCGCGACAAGAAGGAATAAAATTATGACAAAAATATTCGTAGATGTTGAACAAACACACTTTTTTTTGACACCATCTGGTGACATTCTTTTTGCAAATGATGAACTCGATGCCTATGATTCCGAAAGAGCCTTTGGCGTTAACAGCCTTATGCCAAAGCAAACACTATCAGAACTTATCGAAGGATTGGTTCAATCAATCAAAACCGGCCATGACGAAACTGATATTCCTAGGCTGTCAAATTTTGCGAATAGTTTACGGGCAAATCTCAAAAACTTGGACACACTACTAGCTGACCTACCCACCTAATTTTCTGTAGCTAAAATTTAGTCAGCCCACCGAATAGAAAAATGTTTGAATTCCCATAAAAATACCCCCTTCGATCAGAGAGCGAAGGGGGTATTTTGCTAGGGAAGGAATTAGTCTTCCGGGTTCCAAAGGAGAGCGAATGTGCCTTTGTTGTCTTTACCTTTAACTTGGCCTAAATTGACGTAGACCTTGCGAGGGCTAAGAGAGGGATGGGCGAGTGTGAGTGAAACAAAAGGCTTGCCTGATGTTTTACCGACCCGGTTCCAGCCAGCTCCGATTTCTCCATTTT
>NVXK01000016.1 GCA_002733905.1 Robiginitomaculum sp.
CAAAATCACGTAAAACCACACGCAAAATAGCGCAAAACCACACGCAAAATTTGCACCACAATATACCTCAAACTAACCATCAAGATAACCATCAGGGGGGAAATGGTGTTTTGAGTGAAGCTGAGGATTGGTTTGAAAGGCTTTGGGAGAGCATTAATCCTAAGCTTCCTAAGTCACGAAGGAATGATAAAACGGGTGCGAGAAAGATTTTCATTCGGCAAGCAAAAGAGCTTGGGTTGCAAAACCTAAATCGCGCCGTTCGCAATTTCTACAGCGATCCAAAAATCAATAAAAACAAATACGAGTTCGCCCCTGCAATCAAAGTTTGTTTGAACGGTCGAAAATACGAGGGCTATCTGGGCGCAAGCGAAAATACGGGTGGCGATGATTATCTGAAAAATCGAATGGAAGCGCATAAGCGAGATATGGCGAGGGTAGAGAAATGACCACAGCACAGCAAATAATGCGCGAAGTTTCAACCAAGCATTTTATCTCTATACCAAAGATGAAATCACCTAGCCGTGTTCAAGACGTATGTCGCGCTAGGGGCGAAGCTATTTGCCGCATACGCAAGGAATTGGGAAAATCTTACCCGTGGATAGGCGCTTATTTCAATCGCGACCACACAGCGATTATGTACGTGATTAAAAAACACAATTCCCAATCCCCCACACCCCAACAAGAACACGCCAGACACAAACACCTATCGAGGTCAGATTACGGATGTGATGCGAATATAGGAAGTGCAGGGCGTAGAGTTTTAGAGAAGGAGAGAATGAAGTGAGCAACAGAGAAAACAGCTTGGTTAAGATCATCGCAGACGAGGACGGCGAGGTAATTGAAAACCCGAAATGGCATTTAGCTTGGAATTATGCGGGATCACCTGCCGCTTTTTGTACTGGTGAGGTCTTTGGTTACGGTGAAGGCAACGCAGTGTTTGAGCAAAAGAATGGCCGCATTACGTGTCCGCTATGCCTCGACATGGTTCGTAGCATTAAGGCGGTGAAGCTATGACCAATCTAACCAAAAGAGAACAGTTCGCTATGGCGGCTATGCAGGGGATTTTAAACAACAGCATAGCCATTCAAAACATAGCTAACAAACACCCAGAAGGTAAACTTGAGGAGCATGTAGGGGCAATATCAGCTCTGTATGCAGACGCCCTAATTGCAGAACTTGATAAGAAGGAGAGAGATAGTGAGTAATTCAATCAGCTTGGTTCTCAGGGAGAATCAATTATTTCAGATCAAATGTGCCGCCGAGATTGTTCTAGCCGCGCCTAGTTCTGAGCAGGACTGTGAATTTAACTATGCAGTATTGCTATCGGCTTTAGGGGTTTGTGAGAGAGCTATAACGGAGATAGGACTGAGAAATATTCTCAGCAATGCGCTATTGGAGAAACCCAATGACCAGTAACACAGATAAGATGGATAAGGCTTGGCTACAGTACTGGAGCGCACCAAAACCGTATGGAGTGAATGTAATTCATCAATGCAGTAACGCCTTCAAAGCAGGATACCAAGCCCGTGAAGCAGAAAGCGGATGGGTGTTGTTTAAAGATATTCCTGATGAGTGGAAGGATGGGCGTTGTGTCTGCATTTTCAGTGCCGACGCAGAATACGACACCGTTGGAATATTGTGGCTAGAGGGTCAGGGGTGGCATGATTTCGACGCCGCAGAAGACTATAAACCATGCCTAGACGATAACCTTTACGCAATTCTCCCACCAACCCCACCAAAGGAAAACAACTGAATGAATAAATGGTACATACTGCGAACTGCTTCCAACTGTGAGTTTAAGGTTCATATTGAACTGGACAAGTGTGATATATCCGTATTTACGCCTTGCGAGTTTAAAGCGCAAAGGGTCAATCAATATTGCGCTAAGAAGAATGCGCCAAAAATGGCCGTGCCGTATCCGCTTTATCGGTCATACGTATTCGCCAAAGTTCCATTCTTCCACCCAATTCTATCCGAGCTTAAAAACATGAAACTTGTATATGGGTTCTTGGGTAGAGACGGCAATCCATTCATCGTTAGTCAGGACGAAATTGATGTGATGGACGCTAAGTGCGATTTCAACCAGTTTGATGTGCGCTTACATGCCAAACGGGAACAAGTGGAGGGCGCAGAGGCGTATATGCGTACTGGGTTAGAGTTCAAGGTAGGTGATTTGGTTCAGTTCGAAAAAGGCTTCCACTCACAAATGCAGTTAGAAGTGCTTAGCTTCGAGAGGCAGGATACAGCGGCAAGGGTGCTTGTGCGTGGGTTATTTAAGGATACGGAACAAACCATCCCAATCACGGATTTAATTCTATTAGAGACGCAGGTGAAAAAGGAGCCAAAGGCTGCTTGACTTTTGGAAGTAGCTTTGCTAAATACCAGATTAGTTAACGCGACTTGCTCTATTAGTACGAGATCACAAGCAGGAAATATCCGTTTCGCGCCTAGGCAATATCAGCTTGCCGCTATGGGAGAGGTGACTTTCTTGGGCGGCTTTTTTGATTCCTAGAACATAAGAATATGCCCGATGCCTCTTCACGAAAGTGTACGCATCGGTTCTCTATTTCAAGACGTCCCTGCAAAACCGCAGGTACCTATACGGAAATCTCCATAGGCTAGCGCTTGTGGGTTTTTTAATGCGTGAAGCACAGGAGATTAACATGCACGGAACAGATACACAATTCGTAGGTGTTGAAACTTCTCACATTAGCAACGAAACGGGTGTTATTGAACTTCATGGAAGCATACAGTTTCTTGAAGGTTGGGGCGGTTAACTTACAGGGTATGTGGTAGGCGATGCGCTATACTGGTCGCACGGCTAGACCTTCTCACCACAAATGGTACAGCCTTGCACGCTGGAAGCGCCACAGGACCAATCAACTAAGTAAACAGCCTTTGTGTTGCATGTGTGCAGATGAAGGCAGGGTAACAGCCGCAACCATTGCAGATCATGTGACACCGCATAGAGGTGATGAGGCATTGTTCTGGAATGGTAAGCTGCAGTCGCTGTGCAAGACACACCATGACAGCACTAAGAAGAGACAAGAGAACGGGCAGGGCATGGGCTATGATGATGAGGGCAAGCCTCTCGATCCGTCTCACCCGTGGAATAGGTAGCGTTATGGCCTCAAAATACAGGGTTAAATCAGCAAATGTAAGTGTTTGGAGTAGAGGTAAATGCTCGACATATTATATGCATATAGCTGAATGTAAGGGGCTTTTACTCTGGTGGTCTGTTGCTGATTGGCGATACGAAGAACACCACGCGCTTAATGACATAGCGGACCATAGGGAAATGAAAGCTAGGTCAACAATTGTTAGGAATATCCAGTGATAGGGGGGTGGTCAAAAGTTCAGGGCCTCGTGAGCGGCTACCCAAGCCCCTCCTTTATGTGCAATAAGTTCAATTCTCAAACAGGGGTAGGGGTAACAATGACTAAGACGCAACCACGCCAGCCTCGGTATAGACAGATATTTGTAGACGTTGAAATGGCAGAAAACGCCTGTGTGCGGTGGATTGAGGTAGTTAAGCACCTTGAAGACAATGACTTAATTACACAGGTTCGGCTTCGCATTGCTGACCGATATGTCCGCGCGTTAGTTGAGTATGATGATTTGTATGAGAAAGCTATCGTTGATGGGCCCGTTAAAGAGGGACCGAACGGCGGCGATGTATTTAATTTCGTATGGTCTGCTGTTGAAAAGCTGAATGATAGGATCGCTAAATTTGAAGATTCGCTTCTAGTTTCTCCAAAAGCTGTCGGTGATAAGTTGAGCGTTAAACCGCCAGCACCAAAACAGGATGCTGCAAGTGAGTTTGGTGTTTGACCAAACCACGCAACACGCAAAAGATGTTGTTTCGGGTAAAATTGTTTCAGGGCTCTTTGTAAGGCTTGCGGCGCAACGTCATTTGGATGATTTAATTCATGGGCATGAACGAGATTTAACGTGGGATAATGAAGCGGCTGAAAAGGCTATTCGTTTTTTTCCTGCTGTACTGTCGATTACTGAGGGTGAGAAAGTGGGGTTGCCATTTACGCTCCTGCCTTGGCACTTGTTTGTTGTTGGTTCAATTTTTGGCTGGAAGGATGTAAATGGGCTTCGGCGCTTTCGTTTTGTTTGGCTAGAAACTGGCAAGGGGCAAGCGAAGTCGCCTTTAATGGCGGCAATAGGCTTATACTTATTGGGTTTTTGCGGAATTGAGCGCGCTGAGGTTTATTGTATTGGTGAGGACAAGAGTACCGCGAAGGTTATGTTTGCCGATGCAACTGCAATGCTTAAGGCTGATATACCGGGGCGAGCAGAAGGTGACACTTTAGAGAATAGCGGTAAGTTTCTAATTCGAGGCAAGGGCGATCTAGCCTATCAAATCGAACATCCTGAAAGTAATTCTAAGCTTAAACCTATTGCGAATACAGATTCCAATTCAGGCCCTAAACCAATCGCGGTTATGGGTGATGAAATTCATGAGATGAAGAAAGATACCGCAATCGAGACGTGGCGTGCGGCGATTGCAAAAAAATCAGGTGACCCGATTATGATATTGGGAACCAACACCCCCGCAATCGATCAGATTGTAGGGACTGAGTACAGCGATGGGTTTCAGAAAATCCTTCGTGGAGAGTTTATAGACGATTCCGCATTCGCTTATATTGCGCGTGTAGACAAAAAAGATGATCCGATGAATGACGAAAGTTGTTGGATTAAATCTTTACCAGCGTTGGGTATTACATATCCGATTGAGAATGTGCGCAAGCAAGTGGCATCGGCTAGAATTTCGCCGTCTACTTTGCTCACAACGAAACGCCTGTATTTCGGCATGCCTGTCGGTACGGCTGGCTTCTGGATGTCGGAAGAAAAATGGGACGCTGCGCTTGGTGAAGTAAACGAAAATGAAATGCGTGGACGGAAATGTCATTTGTCTTTGGACTTGTCACAGAAAAACGATTTATCCGCGATGTCTGCAGCTTGGGAGCCAAGCAAAGATGGGGAAAAGCTGGCAGTCGTAACAAAATACTGGACACGAGATTACGAAATTGAAAAACGTACAACCGCTGACCAGATAAATTATAGGGTTTTGGAAAGCGCGGGTGAGATAACAATCACTAAGGGCATGATTATCGACATGTCATTTATTGCTCAGGAAGTAAAAGACTTCTGCGCCGTTCAGGACGTTGTGCAATTGGTTGTTGATAGTGCTTTCATACAGGATTTCATAAGCGCGTGTGATGATATTGGTTTTCAGGTGTGGCTCTATGAAGGGCCAGATGAACCAGAGGGCACGGGATTAAGAATTGTAAGGCATGCGCAAGGTAAGCGCGTGGTCTTTGAAGATAAAATGATGTGCATGCCCAAGTCCATAACGCGGACTGAGGATGGTATCCTTGAGGGTTCAATCATCATTCAAAAAAACAAACTCACTACGATTTGCGCAAGTAATACGATTGTAGATGCGGATGCGCAAAAGAACAGAATGTTTGACAAGAAGCGAAGCAAGGGAAGGATCGACGGTATGGTTACGATTAGTATGGCTGTTGGTTCTGCAACTGCTGATATTGAAGCGACAAGCAGCGTTTATGAAGAACGCGGCGCGCTGATTATGTAGCGGGGTAGGATGTCAAAATTACAACATTTTATTAACTGGATGCTTCACGGCGTTAAGGCTTCTTCTGAAACACTGGATATAGCGAACATTCAAGACTCCCATGCTTTGGCTGAGTTCATGCGTGGCGGTTCGGGGGCATTTACTGGTGAAAGTATAAGCGTAAAAGTTGCGAGTAGTGTCGCAGTTGCCTTTAGGTGTCAGAATATTATCGCAGGCGTAATCGCCTCTAGCCCAATCCAGATAAAGGATGAGGTTAGTTTAGAGTTGTTTTATGAAAACGATGTTCGTTTTGTATTGCAGCGCAGACCAAACAAATGGCAAAGCGCGCATGAGTTCAAGAACATGATGACAAAGCACGTTCTCAATCACGGGGATGGGGTTGCTTATAAAGTAAAATCTGGCTCTCGTTTAATTGGCCTAATTCCAATGATGCCCGGTACATATAGCGTAAAGCAATTGCGCGATATGTCTTTGCAATACACGTATACTAGCAATGATGGCCGTAAGATTATTTTTGAACAAGACGAAGTATTTCATCTTCGCGGTCTTAGTTTGAATGGTATTACGGGTGTGAGCGTTATTGAGTACGCTCGGAACTCATTGGGGTTGTCAGTATCCACGGAAAAGCACGCCTCAACGGTCTTTAAAAACGGGACAAATGTCGGAAATATCCTGGTCCATCCAAACAAACTTGGCCCAGAGGCTCAAGAAACGCTGCGCGGTTCATTGGATAAGTTCAGGGGTGCCGAAAACGCAAACAAAACCCTGATACTTGAAGAGGGAATGACCTGGAAGTCTATGGGGATGTCAGCAAGGGATGCGGAATTCATCAACACTCGTAAGCTGACCATGACTGAACTGGGTATGTTTTATGGTGTGCCTTCACATCTTTACGGCGACACTGAAAAGGTATCATCGTTCGGGTCAGGGATTGAACATTTATCGATCGGGTTTGTCGCGTACACAATGAATGATTGGTTTGGTATGTGGGAAGGCGCAATCCTACGCGACTTACTACCAATTCGCAGCCGTATGATAGCCGATTTCAGTACAACGGCCCTCTTAAGGGGAGACCGCGCAACACTCACAGAGGCGCAGGTTAAAGAGGTTCAGTTCGGGCTTGCAAGTCCAGATGAAATTCGCAGAGAAAACGGCAAACCAGCACGACCAGATGGAAAGGGTGGGGAATTTTACCCACCACCAAACATGACAGCTACGCCAACCAAAGAAGGTAAAAATGAAAAACCTATTGAATAATACAGGTATAATTGGTGTGTATGCGCATTTTAAAGCCAATCCAGCACTGAAAAATGTCAAATGGAATATGAAGGCTGACGCTATTGCGCGCTGGAATCCTGCTATCCGATCAAATGACGATAGAAAAACAAATGTAATTGCGATCGATGGCACAATTGGCGAGAGCTATTGGGAGGAAGGCTTCACATCAAAGACATGTGCAGCGGCTTTAAAAACTATGAAAGGGGATATTGTTGTAACAATTAACTCCCCTGGTGGTGATTTCTTTGATGGTGTCGCAATTTACAACGAACTCAAACTGTATGATGGGCATGTAACTGTAAAAATCATTGGGCTTGCGGCGTCAGCGGCTTCACTCATTGCGATGGCAGGGGACCGCATTGAAATAGCCGAAACGGGTTTTTTAATGATCCATAATGCGTGGTCAATTGTTCTTGGTAATCGCCATGACCTACGTGACAGCGCGGACACTATGGAGCGTTTTGATGAAACGATGGCAAAGCTCTATGCGAAGGTTAGCGGTGAAGATGAAAGCGTTACGGCCAAGTGGATGGATGAAGAAACATTTTTCACCGGTCCAGAAGCCATAGAAAACGGTTTCGCTCATGCGTATCTACCTAGTGATTACATTGAGGAAGATGAAGATGCGAAAGCTATGGCAGGGGAAACGCGTGCCGCAATAATTTGTGATACTGCGCTTAGGGCGCATAATCCAGACATGAGCCGTAAAGAACGCCGCGCGCTTCTTTCGTCCATGAAGTCCAGTACGCCTCGCGCTACTGAATCCGTCAAGCTTGGCGCTGACGATACTCTGGCGCAACTGCGCCTCTTAACGGAAACAATCAAAGCATAGATGGAGAAAATCATGCAAAAAACTTATATGGCCCTTGCGGCCACAATGATGAGTGCTGGAATGTTCAGTTCTGGTATGATTTCGGTGCGAGCCGATGCAAAAGAAGAGGTTCTTGCCCTGCAGGGTGAGATTAAAAACGTCAATCAAGCGTTTGCAGAATTCAAAGACACTCAAGATGAGCGTGTAAAAGCCGCTGCAAAAGGCGCTGTTGATACCCTCACTACGGAAAAACTGGATACGCTCGATAAATTTATGAGCGATTCACAAGCTTCTATTGATGGACTTAATGAAACTATTGCAGGTTTACGCATTGGCGGCGGTTCTGATGATGACAATGAAATTTCCGCAGAACAAACTGAATATAATGCTGATTTCAAAACATGGGCATTAACTGGCGACCCAATTGTTGAGGCAAAATTGCGTGCTGCCGAAAAGTCAGGCAAAATTTATGCTGTTGGCCGTACAAATACCGATGAAGACGGGGGTTACACTGCACCCGTTGAATGGGATCGTACTATCACGGACGGTTACGTTGAAATCGCAGAAATGCGCGGTTATTCAACAGTGAAGCCTGTAAAGGGTCAGGGGTACTCTAAATTCTACAACATCAAAGGCACTACATCTGGGTGGGTTGGCGAAGAAGATGACCGGGATGAAACCAACACATCTAAGTTAAAGCCTTACGCATTCTCTTTTGGTGAGATTTACGCAAAGCCAAAAGCCACACAGCGAATCCTTGAGGATTCGGAAATTGATTTTGCGGCATGGATTGCGGGCGAGGTTTCCGAAGAGTTTTCAGTTCAAGAAGGCACCGCCACAGTGTCTGGTAATGGTGTCAATAAACCTCGTGGCGTTCTTACGTATGACGCTGCAACCGAGGCTGCGCTTGTTGAAAACCTTCGCCATCCATTAGGCGCCATTCAAGAAGTGAACACTGGGGCTGCGGCCGCATTGAGTGCGGACGGAATTGTTAGCCTGACGTATGGGCTTCCAGAAGGCCGTATGGCGGGTGCGGAGTTCTTTATGAATCGTAAAACCGTTGGCTTGATCCGCCTCATGAAGGATGGGGACGGAAACTACCTCTGGCGTCCATCATATGAAGCGGGCGAACCTGCTCAATTATTGGGCTTTGGTCAACGGGGTCTGTCAAACATGCCAGACGTAGCCGCGAACACAATTCCAATCCTGTTTGGTAATATGAAGCGTACTTATACGATTTTTGATCGTGTTGGCGTCACAATGCTTCGCGACCCGTATTCATCTAAGCCTTACGTTGAATTCTACACTCGTAAGCGTGTGGGCGGCGGCATGATGAACCCTGAGTGGATGCTTTATCATCGCGTTAAAGCTTAGGCTTTCTCAAATCTTTGACTAAATAGAGCAGGGCGTTTTCGCCCTGTTTTCATTCTCATAATGGAGGCCGAAATGGCAAAGAAAAATATTTTTAACGGTAATTTTAGTGGCTGTGCGAAGGGCGATATTTACCCAACTCAATATGTAGCGGGTGATGTAGTGCCTAATGAGCTTGAGGCTGCAGCGGAAGCTCTGGAAGTTATTGAAACCGATGCTAAAAAAGCAGAAGCTTTGGTAAAAGCTCGCGCTAAACAAATTGCGAAGGCTGACAAAGAAGAAGCGGACGCAGACGAATAAATGCACGCCCCTAAGCTGGTAACAGCCCCATTAACATACCCGGTAGATATTGCTGACGTAAAACAGCACTTACGCGTTGGTCATGCAGATGATGATACGTTGATAAATGGCTATATTGCGGCTGCAACTGGGTATCTTGATGGGTATGTGGGGATTTTAGGCAGGTGTTTGATCTTACAAACATGGGAGCAAGTGTTTGACGCTTTCTCTGCATGTATGCGCCTTCCTCTATTGCCTGCCTATAGCATTGAAGAAATAAGTTATACCAATACAGCAGGGGATCAGGAAACTCTTGCTGAGGCTTCCTATGAAGTCCTTGCGGACGCACTTGGGGCTTATGTATCGATACTTAACACGCCTTCTAATGTCAGTGGGCGTGTAACAATCACATATATTGCTGGATACGGCGATGAGACGAAAGTTCCTGCGCCAATCAAAGCAGCCATTATGCTGCATGTCGGATCTCTTTATGAAGTCCGCGAACGTGAACTTGTGGGCGTTTCATTTGTAGAAACTGGCACATATCAAGCACTTATAGCACCATATAGACGACTGAGTATTTAGGAGAGAAATATGCCCAAATTTAGATTTGATAAGGTTTACCACTATAGGCCAACTGAAAAGCGGCAAGTTACCATCATTTATAACCCTTCAGTAAAGGCCCAAGCGGTCAATGAGGAGTGCGCAAAGCTAGCTGAAGCGGCTGGTGTTGGTGAAATTGTAGAACCTCGTAAAACAAAGAAGAACGATGAGAGCAGCAACACTTAGAGACGTAATCTACGTCGATAGACGTGGCACAGGTCCAAATGATGGGTATGGAAATACCGCAACCGCTTGGGAGCGCTTTACGCCGCCAGCCCCTAAAAACCTTTATGCTAGAATAATTCCATTACGGGGCAATGAAACGCTGATTGCGGGTCGAGCTGCTGGTGTTGTTTTATATGAAATCACTGTGCGGTATTCGTCTTTGACAAAGGATATATGTTCCTCTGATCGGATCGTGAATGCACGATCTGGTGTAACTTACAATATCACTGCTGTTGTAAACCTTGATATGAGAAGCCGATACTTGATCTTGAGCTGTTCAACTGGCGGGAGTGATGGGTAAAACAAGGTTCAGCAATCGCGGTAGCTATTCCAAAATCCTCAAGGCAATGCCTTACGAGGTTAAAAAGGAAGCGCATGAAGCCCTTGAAATGGGTGGTGCTGATATTGTGGGTACAGCAAAGGCGATTGTGCCTGTTGTCAAAGGTGATTTGAGGCGCACTATTCGTCATTTTGACACAAGTAGTAAGTACGGATTGCAAAGAACAATTAAGGCGGGTGGTGCTACGGTAGTTTATGCCCGAATGACGGAATTTACTCCAGGGAGTGCATTCTTCTTTCCTGCATATCGTGCAAATAAACGTAGAGTTAAGGGGCGTATAACTCGCGCTGTAAGGCGTGGGCATAAAAACGCAATTGCAAAACATAAAAAAGGCTAAGTCATATGGAAGTTGCATCCCTCGATGTTCAAAAGGCATTCCTCTCTAAGCTAAGTGCTGACGCCGATTTACAGCAATTAATGGGCGGCGAGGTACGTGTAGACGAGACCACTCCTGATAATGCCGTATTTCCATACATTCAAATTGGTGATGATCAGACAATTGATAACTCGAACACATGTGCAAAAGGTAGTGAGATTTATGCACAGGTTCATATTTGGTCACGCCATGAAAAAGGGAAAGTTGAAGCGAAAAAGATGGGCGCGAGAATACGCGATTTGCTCAATACAAAACTGTCACTCGCTGATCATTACATAACCGTACATGAATTTCAGAATGGTAACTATTTTGATACTCAAAACAAAACAGAAACGCATGGGGTTCTGACCTTTCGTTATTTACTTTACGAAAAATAACACCTCTCACATTCTAAACTTAAAGCCCATTTAAGGGCACAGCGCTCAAATATGGAGAATACTATGAGTGAGATTACAGCCTTCAAAGGCGCAGATATACTTGTCAAAATTTCAACAGGCGTTGGTGACAATACACTGGTTGCGTATTGTTCAATCAATTCAAGTCGCGGTATAGGCTTAACGGCTGAAACAACTGGATCAGTATTGCCAGATTGTGATGATCCATATGCAGCGGGTTGGAAAAGTACAAACGTTACAGGCCTAAGTTTGTCTGTGAGCGGTGCAGGCGTGTCACACAAGCCAGATGTTAAAGTTTTGGCTGATTTGCTAATTGCTGGACAGCCTGTAAATGGCTCAGTTGAGGTTGGCGGTAGTGGCGGCACGGCCTTTACAGGGAAACTCGTCATTACATCGCTCAATATTACTGGTGATCGTACCGACAATGCTGAATTTGACATTGCCTTCGAAAGCGATGGCGAAATTGTAACGAGCGCAATCGTCTAATGAGTGACGGTTCTGGCGAAACAGAGGCGATTGAATTTGCGGGTGCGTTACGCACTTTCAAATTTGCACAAGGCGAATTGTTTAAACTCGAAACGCAGTGTGATGAATCCGCGTTCCTCATTCAACAGGCTTTGGCAAATTCTTCCGCGCGCACATCTTGGGTCAAGAATGTAATAATTCTTGGTCTAACGGGTGCAGGGGAAGGCATTGCCGATGCTGAGGGGCTTTTTAAGCTTCATATGGATCAAACTGGTGGTAATTGGATACACGCAAGTATTGTCGCCGCCATGATCTTAACAAGAGGGCTTAGCGGCCCTGTTGATGAAATTGATCAAGACGAGGACATGGAGGGAAACGTAGAGGGCGAGGAGAGCCGCCCAAAAAACTAAATATCGCTCTTATTCTTGGCAATGGCGCTGTCATGGGGTTTACACCTCAAGACGTGAAAACCATGAGCTATTGGGAATTTGTGACGGTCTGTAAGGCATATACACGCTCTCAAGGTGGTGGTGAAACCGCAAAAGCGCCTAGTATCGATAAGCTCAATTCTCAGATTGCGGCAAGTAAGGCCCGTGATTTGGCTAAACTGAATGCATCTAAAAGTTGATTTGTTTAGATTTGTTCTTATTAATCTTCAAAAGGGAGATTGGTATGGGTGTTAAATTTAAGGTTCTTGCAGGTGATTTTGGTAAATGTGATGGCGGAATTAGCTTTCTCGACTCCTTGTATATATCACATTTTCTCGATGGAGGTTGGACGCCAAAAGTAATTAATATAGCAAGGGAGCAGGTTAAAACATTGGATGTTGCTACGGAAGATAGCGTTGTTAAAATTGGTGGGGCCGCTGGTTGGGGAATTGCAGGAGGATTGCTACTTGGGCCCGCAGGCTTACTGGCTGGTGCAATACTGGGAGGTCGTGGCAAGAAAACCGCTTTCGTCATGGTTTTAGAGGACGGACGAAAATTTATTGGTGAATGCAAATCTAAAGATTACACGAAGCTCTTGGCTCATTTGTTTTAATGAATATTTCTATTGAAGTATGATTACACCAATTACAAGGCAAGCTAAAATAACAAAGGCCCAATATAACGAGTTTGATCTAGCGGGGGTATCTAAGGTCTTATCCGTTGGTTTAGGTTTTGTAGGTGCATAATTTGTTTTTGGTGCTGTGTACTCTCGCTCATCTAATGCAACCTCTATTTTATCTGCAATATCTGCCATTTCGTCTGCTGTGAAAATTTTAAGTGTTGTTTTAATTAGGATGTGATGCCCTTGCTCTTGCAGCTCTAAGGCTCTTTTGTGTTTTGTTGTATTTTCATAATTTAGACCCACAATGAGGAAGTCTACTTTTTTGGAAACGTTGTCTTTAACGGTATAACCCTTTTGACACGCAAGAGCTGCGGCCTCAATTCGTGGTATGGGAAGGTCGCCTGAAAAAACAATTGTTTGTCCGTAGTGCTCGCTTTCAGGGTTTCCTTTTTGTTGTACACGAGGGGGTAAGACTTTCTAGATTTGGCTTTGGTTTGACCGCGAGAAATTATTTTTGCAAGATTTACTTCTGAATGCTCCATTGCAGATAACAGAACGTTGGCACATGCTTTAGCATCTTCGAGGGCGTCATGGGCTTCATACTCAAAGTCGAGAATATCGCATAAATTTGGAAGGTTGTAGCCGCGTTTAGACACTTCATCCCACGTTCTGCGAGCGATTAGTGCGGAGTCTGTCCACGGGTTATTAATCGTTTCTAGATCGTGGTCGTGACAGGCTTTATTTAACGCGCGTTTATCAAAAGATGTATGCGCTACAATGTGATGCGTACCTATAAAAGTGAGAATGCCTTTAATTGCTTCGGGAAACGTTGGAGCGTCCGCTACATCATTTGGCGTAATACCATGTATGGAAATATTATTTTGGGAAAAATTATCATTTGGGTTGATTAAGGTTTCAAAACTATCAACTAAAATACCGTTGGTGTATTTGGCTATTCCTATTTGGCAAATTGAGCCTTGGTTGCTTCTGTTTGCGGTTTCTACGTCAAGCGCAATAAAAGTGTCCATGCAATACTCCTATATAAAGAGATTACAGCTTTAGGTTATTGTTTTAAAGAGTCAATTCCCAACTTAATCAACCTACGTATAGCTTCTGGTCTTGAAGCCGTATCAAATTAATCAAACAAAAAGGGCAGTACTCCCAAGTATAGCTCTCAAATTACAAATTTTACACCTCGCTATGGCGGGGTTTTTTTATGAGAGAATGATTATGGCAACAACTATTGAGACATTAACAGCTCAACTGTCTGTAGACTTACGCCGCTATGAGAAAGGCTTTCTACGCGCAAATAAGCTTACAGATAAGCGTTTGTCGCAAATGGAAAAGCGTTTTGATCGTGGTGCGGATAAGATGGCTAAATCTGGCGCTCGTATGGCGCAGGGGTTTAACAAGGCCATTGCAGCAATTGGTGTGGGTTACGCCGTGCGAGAAAGTGTTAGGCTTTCAGACGCGTACACAGAGGCTGCTAATAAAATCAAATCAACGGAGATTGCCTTTGGTGGGGCTTTAGGTAACGTTTCTGAGATAACTAAAATAGCTAATAATTCTCGCTCAAGCCTTACTGCTACGGTTGACCTTTATACGCGGCTAGCACGAGCTGGAGGTGCACTAGGTAAAACTCAAATTCAGATTGCTAAAGCAACCGAGGTTGCCAATAAGTCGTTTAAAGCGCACGGCGCAACTATAGCTGAGCAAAATTCAGCCATTCTTCAACTGTCACAGGGGTTACAATCAGGTGCACTTCAAGGCGAAGAACTAAGGGCAATCCGTGAAAACGCACCGTTACTAGCCCGAGCCATAGCAGACGCGATGGGTGTAAGCATAGGGGAGCTAAAAAAATTAGGATCAGAAGGCAAAATTACAGCCGACATTATCTTTGAAGCCCTTACATCTGGCGCAAAGAAAATTGAAGATCAATACGCTGCAACTGGGGGAACCATTGGGGATAGTTTTACTAGGCTTCGGAACGAGGCTATTAAATTCATAGGAACGTCTGAGGACGCAGCTACCGCAGCAGACGCACTCTCAAAATTCATTTTGGTTGTAGCAAATAATCTCGATCTCCTTGCGCACGCATCAGTCATTGCCGCTGTATCTATCGGTGGAACTCTGGCAGGAAAGGCGATGGTGCAACTTGTTACATCACTTGTATCAGCCAACCTTCTTTTAGGTGGCGTGACGGGGAACCTTGCCAGAGTTACCGCCGCCTCAATTTTGGCGGGCAGAGCAACAAATAAATTCAACCTCGCGTTAAAAGCTGTTGGTGGGCCATATGCTTTAATAATTGGCGGTATTGCGCTTGCCATACTGTCGGTGGTTAAGGCTAATAAAAAAGCCGCTATCGAACAAGTTAAATTCAATAAACGCCTTGAAGAGGCTAGGGCGATTAATGAAAAGTATAAATCGCTCTTAGAAGGCACAGCTAAAAGCCTTAATGATCAAACCACGCAGGTTAATAAACTAGCGAAAGCCTATAAGACCCTTGCTGGTCGCGCAGAGGAAGCGGGTGAAGCGCAAAAACTAAAGACTATTGAAGGTATTTCGGAACGGAGCGCACAGCTACTGTCGGACCGGCTGGCAAAAGAAAAAGAACTAAAGAAGCTTCGCTCTAATAGCGGACGTTTGGGGGCTGTCGGTTCGTTAGAGAAGCAGAAAATACTTCAAGCCGAAATTCTGGAAATTGAAATTCAACGCGCTAGTTTTCTACAAAATGCAAAAGTTGAGGCAAAGACTCCCAATGAGGAAAAGGCGGCGGCAATCGCGGAGAGAGAACGCCAAGAAACAGCGCGAAAGAAGATTGAAGATGAGAATGCTTTAGCGATTGCAAGAGCACGCGGAGATAAGTCCGTTATAAATGCCCTTGAGGATCAAAAATTACTTGTTGAGACAATAGCAAAATACAAAAAAGAAGGCATCTATGATGAAGCGGATGTTGAAGGGAAAGCCCAAGGGCATGTAAACCGCCTTAAAGCCGCTCGTGAGGAAAAACTTAAAGCCGCTCGTGAACGTATAGCGTTATTGGATAGACTAGATGTAGCGCGTATTGCAGGCAATCACGACGAAATTAGGTCTCTTGAAGAGCAGCTTGAATTGTCTAGACTAATTGCGGGTTATAAAGGTAATCCAGCAGATGCAAAAAAAGCAGCGCAAGATCAAGTAAAGGCTTTGAATGAAGCTGAAAGAATACAAGAAAAAAGACTGCTGTCTGAACGCAAAATTGACGTTGATATTCAAATTGCGAGTGAATCAGGAGACGGCGCAGAGGTCGAAAAACTAACAAAAATTGTTGAATTAAGACGGCGTACTAATGAACTCATTGATATTGGAGTTGATAGCACCAAAGCTTTATCATTAGCGCAAGATGAGCAAGCAGCCTTTGATGAAGTAAAGGCCAAGCAACGCACGAATGACGAAATCGAACGCGCACTTGATTTGCAAATTAGAATAGCTGGCATAAAAGGTGATGGCGCAGAAGTCGAAAGGCTTGCGCGTATTGCCGAAATTCGGCAGCGTATTGTTGATTTAATGCAAGCGGGAAAAACCGAAATTGAGGCAATAGATCAGGCCAATAAAGAGCAAAAGGCTCTTGATGAAGCCATAGCTTTATCAAAGAAAAATTACGAACTCGAACGCGAATTAGATTTCAAACTGCTGCTAGCTCAGGAATCTGGAAATACAAAAGAACAAGAGCGTCTTGAGAAAGAAATAAAGCTTCTACGTACAAAAAATGATCTTATGCTCGGTGGAGCATCTAGCGGGCAAGCATTAAAAACGGCAAATAAACAACAATTAGATTTAGATAAAGCTCACCTTAAAGGGGAGTTAAATGACGTTTTTAATTCATCCTTACGTCAAGCCTTCGCCGATAAAAGTTTAAAGTCGGGAGTAGCGGCTCTCTTTGACGGTGTTGGAGATAGGGTATTTGACAAGGCTCTCGATAATCTATCGAGTTCTTTAGCTGATATTGCATCAAGTGCTCTTTCTGGACTCTTTGGAGGCGGTAAGTCTGGTGGAATTGGCGGGTTCCTTAGCAGCTTGTTTTCATTCGACGGTGGCGGTTTTACAGGTCGTGGCTCGCGGTCAGGCGGCGTCGATGGGAAGGGCGGTTTTGCGGCCATATTGCACCCGAATGAAACTGTCGTTGATCACACTAAGGGTTTAATGAGGCCACAATCTACACCCGTGATTAGCCGCTCAAATGGCGGTGGCACGACCAATACAACCTACGCACCCGTCAGTAATTTCTACGGATTCACAGAAGACGATTTAACACAAAGCCTTGATGTTCGTGACCGTCAATTAAAACGCCAAATTGATGGTGAGCTTAAGGGGAAATTGGCTGAACATAGTTTTGACCGTGAGCGAGGGTTTGCCTAATGCAAGCATATGATTGGCTGTGGTGTCCAAGTGAGATTGACTTTAAGCCAAACTACTCCGTCTATGAGACTGCACACGGGATGCAGGGGCATGTTTTCATGTCGCCGTACTGGGTGTTTGATTTTGCATTACCGCCACAAACTTTGGATACAAGACGGGAGATAGAGAGCTTTCTGGCACGCACCAAAGGGCAAGCCATTGTAAATGTGTTTGATCCGCGTGCGCCATATCCTAAGCGTTTTATAGGGGTTGCGGGTAGACATAGCCCTCTCGGTATTATTCCAGATGTGCGCGTAAAGGCTATGAGCGCGTCTGCGTCTACACTTACCATTGTTGGTGAAGCTGGTGACATAATATCAGTCGGAGATCCGATTGCATTTACTCATGACGGGTATCGTTATTATTTCAAATTCCATGACGAGGTTAAATTAGACGGTTCAGAGCAAACGCTGAGTGTTTGGTTACAGCCTCTACGGTCTTTTGGTGGTGAAAACATCCTTGCTGATCGCATTAAGCCTACATGTCGTTTTCGTGTGAATATCAATAATACAGGTGGTCGTACAGGTGTGAACAGGCTCACATCATTCAAGCTTTCAGGTAAGCAGTACTCGGAGCGATTATAAATGATACTTCGTGACGAATATAATGTTGAAATAGCAAAGGCCGCTTTGATGGAGCCTTTTATCAACACGCGAATTTGCATTTCGATTAAACCAGAGAGTGAAATTCATAGGTTCGTCATTGATATTGCAGAAATAGAAATAGAGGTAGATGGGAATGTGTTTAAGCCTGTTCCTTACGCGCAAATTTCACCAATAACAACGGGCGCGGGTCGGGGTGCGGATACCGCCACAATAACGCTCGATGGCGTAGATATAGTCTCAACTGGTGAGGCTTCTGTTGACGCGGTATTACAGGAATTGCAAGCGTACCCCTTAAGGGATCGGCCTGTTCAAATCGGGTTGATTGTACTTAATACACAAACGGGTGTGGTGATTGGTCTTATCCCTCAGTTTATTGGGTTTGTAGATAGCACACCACTAACGCGAAGTGTTGATGGTAAAGGTGTGGGGTCTTCAAAACTAGAGATTAAACTCGCGTCTGCACGTGGTTATTTCTCTAGACGAACGCCAAGAATTTACAGTGATCAAGATCACCAAACACGGTTTTCCGATGATCGTGCATGTAAGCATATCTCGGACGTAGTTTTTCGGGGTGGTCAGTACAAATGGAATGAAAAAATTACCAGTGGAGGGGGTGGACGTTCACCTGGCAACGGAGGCGGTGGTAGGTTTTTTAATAACCACGAGCAATATCGATGATTGAATGTTGGATCGCACAGCATAACGACATGCAGGCGCTGTTGGGCTTTGCTCGGGCATTCCACGCCAAGTCGCCATTTAAGGATTACCCGTTTAGCCCTTCTGGTTCAAAGCAGTGTTTTGAGCAAATCATGCTTGATCCGAATGCGGTTATATTCATGCACGAGCATGGGTGTATTGGCGCGACAATAAGCAATTACCCGTTTTGCGAGATGCGTTTTGCGAAAGAACTGTTCTGGTTTTCAGAAAATCACGGGGCCGTACTTTTAAAAGCTTATCATCATTGGGCAAAAGAAAAGGGAGCGCAAATCGATCTTATGACTTCTATAGAAAGCCCCGAAAGTAGAACAAAATTACTGCACAGGGCGTTACGTAGGAAGGGATATGCTGTGATTGAATACACTCATATGAGGGTTCTGTAATGGCGTTATTTTCTGCACTAGCCGCTGCTGCTGCTTGGATTGTGTCTAGCTCTATTGTTGCAAACGCCGTGCTTGGTATCGCCCTTCATCTGGCATCAAAGGCTCTCACTAAAAAACCAAAATCACAGACCCAAGCTCTTGATTTTGAGCAAACGGTTAACAGGCGTCTAGCAATCGGGCAACCGCTAGAGGTGTTGGTGGGAAAGCGTCTTGTTGCAGGTATTGGCGCTTTTGACGATGGATACGGGTATAAGAACGAGTATGGCGTCTCTGTTAGTATTTTATCTGCAAAGCCGTGTACTGAATTTCACCGCATGTTCTTTGATAGTGAGCCTGTAACATTATCAGGTGATCCGACAGTTGGTGAGGTTTCCGTAACTTCACATTTTACAGGTAAAAATAGTGCACAGCGTTTAAAGGTTCGTGTATTTCTTGGGCATGATAATGCAGGTCAGGGATTGGGAGCATATTTAGCATCTAAGTTTCCAGCGAAGTATGACGCAACTGATAATCACGGGGATTATTGTGTTGTTGTTGTCACGGCACGCAACACTAATGATGATTTTGATAAAGAAAATGGCGAAAATTACATCCCATTTCAAGGCTACCCTACGTACAAACTGGAGCTATCAGGTGCAAAAGTTTGTGACCCTGCAAATGGTGGGGTTTACGGTGATGAAAGCACATACGCTTATTCGGACAATGCAGGTCTAATTGATGGGCAAATTGATTTTGGCTGGTATTCTGGAATAGGTGAGGGCCGCGCTCTGATAGTTGGCAATGGCTATCCACTGGAAATGATGAGTATTCCTCAAATCATCTCGAACGCAATTTACTGTGACAATGAAGGGTTTAAATGTTCAGGATTGATACGCTCGGCAAATACTGGCGATCAAGAAGAGGTCTGGAAATGTTACAATGCAGACCGTGTTGAACATGCGGCACAGATTTATTCCGTTCCAGAGGGCAACCGAGAGGTCTACGGTACGATTGATTTAAAAAACCATATTGGGGCGTATATCAGCAATTATGACGCGCATGGATTATCAACAGAGGTCTATAATGAAATCCATACGAAATACGCCGAGCCAGAGGAATATTATTCAGAGAAAGATTTGCCGATTTATTCAAAGCCTGAATGGATAGCAAGCGACAATCATGTGCCGCGTCAAATGTCACTACCTTTGCTGTTTGTGACGGACAAACTGCAAGCAGGGAAACTTGAAAAGCAAGAGATAAATATCTCACGTCACGCGGCGGCATGTACGATTACAGGGCTTCCATTTGGCTATATGGCTGTTCCCGTAGGTAGCTTGATCGATATAGCAAATGCAGACATTGAGGATGTTAATCAAAACGGGTGGGTAGTTAAAGGCCGAGGGCAAACTATCCGTGGCGACATAACCCTTACTTTACGAAAATACGCAGGTACACACGCCTTCGATTTCGATCATACCACTGAAACACCTATGCCTATTGTGTATCCACGTATTGCACGAAGCTGGGATGATATGTTTACGCCAAGTGCGTTTGTGCATCCTGAAATCATTGACACGGTTGGTACGCTTCGTGAGGAATTTGATATTGTTGATGTGGCTGTAAATCATGAGACAACAGGTTTGGCTGCGGCAAACAGTCAACTTGGTGGGATTGTTGATGGGACGCGATCTTTAAACGATGTTGTACTTACGGGGCGTGGTTCGGTAGTTGCGGAATTTAACGCACTAAACCAAAATATCAATGCAGCTATAACAGCCGCTTCCGAGGCTGGTGGTGGCTCTCTCATCGCTACGGCATCTGTAAGTACTGTACATGGCAATTCTGTTTATCCTGCCAGTGCAACAACAGCGAGTGTGACAATCACTGTCACTGGTGGAACAGCGCCATATACACACGCATGGTCAAAGCATTCTGGTGATACATTTACAGTGAATAACCCGACGAGCGCGACAACAAGCTTCACAGCAACCCCGAGTTTATATGAGAGCTTAGGCGCAATCTACCAAGACACGATTACGGACGCAAATGGCGCGACATTCACAATATTCGTCACTGTTGGCGCTTATGAAACATCAATCTTTGGTGGTGGTAATGGCGGCTATCAGCAAGAATAGGACAAAACTATGAATAACATAAATTACGGCGCGGATGTATCAGCGGCAGGCGCGTACCCATACCATTTAACAGCGTTCCGGAATGCACCGTTTGAAGAGACATTCGATGTTCTTCATGCTGATTATGGTGGCGTGAGTTTTAAGGCTGAAATACGGAGTTATCCTGGCAGTTCAGGTGATCCGTTAGCAACATTATCAGTAGATGTTGATGAGGTGGTCACAAAAACATATCAAGAGTGGATTGTGGCCTGTGTATTGGAAGATGGTGACTTAGAAGGCTGTGATACGCTTGATGATGATGTGATTATCTCAACACTTACAATCACAAGTGCGGAAAGTTCAATAGTAGCATTGCCCAAAGCCGTTCAGGCAGGAAAATCAACACATCTTTATTGGACACTAACCCAGTTAACACCTCAAAAAGAAATTATTGCCGTAGGCAGTTTTACAATCGTGGAGAGCGCATAATGAGTAGCAACCGTAGAGTTATATTAAAGCCAAGAGGCAGAAATGGTAAGGATGGTGAGAATGGTAAAGATGGCATTACGGATGTGGGCGGTACGGCATTGCAGGCAACGGTAGATGGCATCGTTAGTCCGACAGCAAATCATGATATTTATTGGGACAGTGTGTCTGGAACATCTGGCGCAGATGGTTCCAATTGGGGTAATGCGGTTTCAACTTGGCAGCAGGCGGCAGAATTAATTGTGCCAGGTGCGCGAAATGTAGTTCGGTATAACAACAATATCTTATTTGATTACATGTTTGAGCTCTCTGCTCTTGTGTCCGCGTTGGTATTTACATCTACTAACGCATCGGCGATTGCCACATTTGCGAACGCGACAAATAATTCGTATTCTCCTGGAGGCATCCAATTTAGAGGCATTGGTCCACTATATTTGGATGGTATGAAACCGCACTTGGCTAGTTCTCGTGGGTATGGTGCATTCTGGTGGAGAAATGCTGCTATAATAGGGAATTGTCCCGCCCTTATAGTAACAAAAGAATCGGGTGCTACATCCAGTTTATTTTACGCAGATTTTTCATCAAACGGGCGTATCGAATTTTCAAACCATGATTTTGGCGTTGCTGGTGCCAACATTATTTCAGGACTGTCTACCTCTCAAGACCCGAATAGTCTTAGCTGGCTCTCCTCTAACATAACTTCGATTTAGGAATCAATATGCCAAAATTATACAATGTAAATGTTGATGGTGTCATGTTACAGGCGCGATCCGAAGAGTGGCTCAGGGCTAAGTACGGCGACAAAGCGGATGCGATTATTTTTGATGCACAACAATTTGAAAGACTTGTCGTTGTAGATAAAATCCATGCTGATCTTTTAAACAAGCTTACGGGCGGCGCAAGCATTGAAGAGCGGGACACGTGGCAGGCAAAAGAATTAGCTGCCCGTGCAGTAATTGCAGGTACTGCAAGCTCTTCACAATCTCTAATGATTGGTACGGAGGCGCATTTTCTCGGTAAAACGCCAGCCAAAATAGCAGATACTATAATTGTGAAAGCAAAGGCGTTTCACAAACTTATTGGGTTGGCAGGTGGCATTCGTAGCAAATCTCGTATTGCCATTAAATCCGCAACTACCCAAGCTGAGCTGGATAGCGCAATCACAACTGCACAAGAGGACGTTGCCGCTGGCCTTGATTCCTTCAACGCGCAATGACCTCTATTACAGACTTCATGGATTACGAACGTGTCAAAGGCACACGCAAGCTTCATGGGCTTACAAGTGTATTGCCTTGGGAAATTGGAGCTAAAGGCTCTGGTTGGTGGCTAGAAGTTCCAAAAGGCTATGAGTTTGATATATCTGTACCGCGCGTTTTTGAGTGGGTACTCAGTCCGTTTGATAGGCGTGTTTTGTTAGCCGCCGCCATACATGATCGCCTTTTAGATTTGGGTCATGACATTGCATTTGCATCATCTGAGTTTCGCAGGGCCTGCCTTGTATTTGGTGTTCACCCTGCATTCGCGTGGGTTTTGTTCCTCACAACATTAATTTGGACGGGCGTGGCTCGTCATTTCAAGAAAGAATAGTTTATGTCCGATATAGCAAATGAGGTTAGAAAAACCCTCTTACAGCACATTACAGGGCCTAGGGGAGGGTTGTTTGCATTAGGCGGTCTTTCTGGTGCCGCATGCATGTATTTTTTTATGGCACACACGCAAATTGCTGAGATGGAAAGGCACTATAATTCACAGGTTAGCTTATTGCAGGGAAGAGTTGAGGTGCTTGAAAAGGAAAACGGGCGAATCCACGAACGTCTTGAGGAAATAGCCTTGAAGCGAATAGATTAGCAACAAACCATCTCGACAACATTTAAAAGCAATATTTTAGCAACAAACAGGCTCCTGAGTGAGCCATTTTTTATGGAGAAAACACAATGAAACAAACTGACATTGATAAGATTGAGCAAATTTTGAGCGATAAAGACCAAGCCATGCCTGTTGAGGGCACACTACGTATTGAAGGTGGTAAACTTTATATGGACGTTATTGGAACTGCAAGAAATCAAGGGAAGGGCGCTATTAACGCGCTCATCCACGCAGGCCTGAATACTATCATTGACGAAGACTTTGGTACGAATGAAAACCTTGCCACTGACGATCATGGTATTGTGCGTATCTGGTGGAAACTGATCGATGTAAATCAGGTTTGGCGGTAATCATGTATATTCTCGTAGACCGCATTGTCAGTGATGGTGATGTAACAATTTCACGTGTGTACATTGAAGGGAAACTCGTATGTCACGGGCTAGAGCAAGAATATCACGAAATAAAAGTGGTAGGTGAAACCCGCATTCCTGCAGGTATCTATGAAATGGGCGTTCGTAAGGTCGGTGGGTTCCATAAGCGTTACCTGCATAAGTTCGGTAAGCCATTCCACAGAGGTATGCTCCACGTACTGAATGTGCCTAATTTTAAGTACATTCTATGGCACGTTGGCAATTATGGCCGAGATACCCAAGGGTGCTTGTTGCTAGGCCGTGCAGACTACAACGCTATGGCTGTTTGGCAATCAAAACGAACTTATATGCGCGTTTACAACATGGTGATCGAGGCGGCTCTTAAGGGGCGTGTGACTGTTGAATATAGGGATAGCGATAGATGAGCATAATTCCATTCAAAGGTAGCAAAGATAAGGTTGTTGATTGCAATGAAGAGGCTGAGCGCGCGCGTATCCAAAAAGACCTTGAGGCTTCATATCAAGCTCTCAATGGCGTTATCTGGCTAATATCTGCAAAGCTGTCACGCGAAGAGGTTATATCTGTTTTGGAGCAAGGCTTACGTGATTTTGAGGAGCATTAAATGAACAAACTAATATCCTTTTTCGCAAACATGTTGAGCGGCTACGCCAGTTACGCGCTCATTGCCGCGCTAGCATGGGGTGGTTTGCAGACGTTTAAACTACATCTCTCCAAAGCCAAGACTGCAAAAACTGAAACACAGAGAGATGCATATAAGGCTGCGAGTGAAGGTAAAGACCACACCATACGCACCCAAGCCCAAACACAAGCCCGTAAATCTAAACAAGAGGAGCAATCTAATGATGCTGAAATCCATGTTAATAATGCTGACGATCCTGTTGACGCTGCCCTTGATTGGCTGCGAAACAACCCAGACAAGCCCACAATTATACCTGACTAGGCAAATGTTCCAATGTGACGCTGAGCCAATATTGTCGCAAGAGAGCCAAGCCAAAGAGAAGGGCGTCTATATCACACGCCTAGCCCTTGCAGGTCGTGATTGTCGTGCTCAGCTTGATACGGTTGAAAACCATCTTGAGATTAATGGTGTGGTTATTACAGATACATTGGTGAAAACACAGAAGAAGAAAAAGCGGTTTGGGGTGTTTTAGGGCCGTGAAATTTGGCCAAACCTTGGGCAATATATGGGCAGAGTTACGCTGAGCTAAAACAAAGCCTAGCAATAACAATTGAGTAGGTGATTATAATTCATAATTGGTAATGATGAGGTCGGGAGTTCAATTCTCCCTTGCGGCACCAGTAATACTGGGTTTTTTGAGCATTTTCAATCGCGCAATATGGGCATAATGCCCAGTTTACCTTGTTGTTTTTGCTGCCCCTGAGAAAAGGTTCGCCAATGGCCTTATTTTTGCCTAGAGTTTGTAGAATGTATGATTCATAATTTATGAATTCGCAAAGGTATGAGAGACTATGGATAAAATTGTAATTGAAGGCGGCCTTACGCTCTCTGGTGAAATCAAAATTAGTGGCGCAAAAAATTCTGCGATTAAACTGATGGCCGTATGCCTGTTAACGGATGAACCACTAGAATTGACCAACATGCCCAATTTGCGAGATACGCGCTCAATGGGTGAATTGCTCGCGAGCCTTGGGGTTTCTGTGAAAACAGAAAATGACGCATCACGCATGACTTTACATGCGAAAACTTTATCCTCGACCACAGCTCCTTATGAACTTGTACGAAAAATGCGTGCGAGTTTCAATGTGTTAGGGCCGATGCTTGCACGGGAACATCAAGCAAAAGTATCATTACCTGGTGGGTGTGCGATTGGTGCTCGACCTGTTGATTTACATCTCGATGCGCTAAAGGCCCTCGGTGCGGACATCGAACTCTCAGAAGGTTATGTGTACGCCAAAGCCAAGGGCGGCCTTGTCGGAGCCAATATTACATTCCCGTTTATAAGCGTAGGGGCGACCGAGCATACAATGCTGGCGGCCGTCTTGGCAAAGGGAGAAACTGTCCTGAATAACGCCGCGCGTGAGCCTGAAATTATCGATCTGGCAGATTGTTTGAATGCTATGGGCGCAAAAATTACGGGCGCGGGGCGTTCGGAAATGCGTATCGAAGGTGTGACAAAATTAAAAGGCGTAAGCTACGCCGTTGTTCCAGACCGTATTGAGGCAGGTACATATGCACTTGCAGCTGCGACAGCAGGTGGTTCTGTACGTCTCTTAAATGTACGCTCTGAGCATCTTGGCGCGCTTTGGCCATTGATAGCCAAGGCAGGTACTAAAGTAACAATGGATGAGAATTCAGTTCTTGTCGAACGTCTTGGCACGCCGATTTTACCAGTTGATGTTGAAACGCAAGCTTATCCAGGTTTTCCAACAGATTTACAGGCGCAATTTATGGCAATGGTGTCATTGGCAGACGGTGTTTCCGTTATTCGTGAGAATATTTTTGAAAACCGTTTTATGCATTGCCCAGAGCTTGTGCGTATGGGCGCGAATATTACCGTTAAAGGCCGCGAGGCTATTATACGTGGTGTCAAAAGCCTAAAAGGCGCACAGGTTATGGCAACTGACTTGCGCGCTTCAGCGAGCCTTGTCGCAGCAGGTCTGGCGGCAGAGGGCACAACGGAAGTCTTACGTGTCTATCATCTTGACCGTGGCTTTGAGCATATCGAAGTTAAACTTGGTAATTGCGGCGCACGTATAAAACGGGTAGCAGAATAATATGACAACAGGACTAAAATTACGCGCAGAATCGCAAGAGAGTTTAACGATTATCTCGGCGGCGCTCCAAGACGCGATTTTGCAAGTAGGTGATATCCGCTTTGATAAAAACGCTCATACGCTAACATTACGCGCAAGCCGGTACATGCACGAGCAGGGAAGCGAACAAACTGGCAAGCGTATTCAATGCGGTGTACAATTTCACAATATCCTGTCAGTACAAGCAAAAGACATCGTACGCGCCGACCCCAAAGCCTATATTGTATTATTGTCGATAGAATACGAGGAGGATAAAACACCGCCCGGGGGCGAATTATGTTTGCGTTTTGCAGGAGGTGGAGAGTTAAGGCTGCAAGCGGAATATATTGAATTACATCTTGTAGATTACTTGCAAACGCGCGACACTGACAAACAGCCGCTTCATCCTGATGTATAAGGCCTGACCTTCTGTGGTATTTGGAAATTTGAATGAATTATGTCAGACACTGATCATTATATAACCGAGTTATATATCGATCCGGGGAGCTTGCCAGTTACAAGCCCGGAAATGGAACATGAACGCCGTGTTGCCATTTTTGATTTGCTAGAAGAAAATGAATTTAAACCCGCAGAATCTCCATCTGGCCCGTATGTCGTGACCATATTTTTGGTTGATGACCGTTTAAAAATTAATGTCATACGCACAAATGGTGCGCCGCGTGGTGATTATACAATATCGCTCAAACCTTTTCGTCGTATTATCAAAGACTATTTTATGATTTGCGAAGCCTATCATGATGCAATTCGCACTGCCACATCTGCCCAAATCGAAGCCATTGATATGGGCCGTAGGGGGCTGCACAATGAAGGGTCTCGCCTTCTGACGGATAGTTTGCGAAATACGATAGAGGTTGATTTTAACACTTCGCGACGGTTTTTTACTTTGATTTGTGCACTATATAGGCGGCCTAAATAATGTCTGATTTAGAGAATTCCAATACACCAAGTTCGGTTTTGTTCGTCTGTACGCTTAATTCCATACGCTCGCCAATGGCAGAGGGCTTGATGAAGGCTGCATTTGGCACAGATGTTTATGTACAGTCATGCGGCCTTGAG
Source organism: Robiginitomaculum sp. (assembly GCA_002733905.1). Lineage (GTDB taxonomy): Bacteria > Pseudomonadota > Alphaproteobacteria > Caulobacterales > Maricaulaceae > Robiginitomaculum_A. The sequence continues at coordinate 27,612 of NVXK01000016.1, forward strand.
GCAGGGGAGTTGAATGAGTTGATGGTCAGTGTTATGGGCGAGAAAAATATTGATATGAGCGGCCATTGCTCCAGAAGTCTCGAAGACTTGGCGGATACAAGTTTTGACATTGTGATTGCTTTTACCGAAGATGCCACAAATGCTGTAAAAGCCGTATTTGATGATAGTGATACAGATGTTGAGACATGGCTAACCCCCGATCCAACTGCGGGCGATTTAAACGTTCGTGCCATGATGGACAATTACCGTGCAGTTCGAGACAGCATTTCCATGCGAATACAGCGAAAATTCAGCTAATTTCGTGCAATTTAACAAAATAACCCTATATAAAATATGATGAACATGGTTTAAGCCATCATCACGAGTCGCGGAGCGGCACGTATTGCTATTATTTAAAAGGATTTGATTTGGCAAAAGAAGAACTATTGGAATTCGAAGGCGAAGTTATGGAACTTCTCCCTAATGCGACATTCCGTGTAAAATTGGTTGGCAACGACCATGAGATCATTGCTCATACTGCAGGCAGAATGCGTAAAAACCGTATTCGCGTCCTAGCAGGGGATATTGTAACGGTTGAAATGACACCATATGACCTTTCCAAAGGCCGTATCACGTACCGCTTTAAATAACATGGTTGTGCGTACGCGCGACTCTAAAACATCTTTCCCTCTTATCCTCGCGAGTGCGTCACCACGACGCCTAGATTTGCTTGCACAAATTGGCATTGTGCCCGATCAAATATTACCTGCGGATATTGATGAGACACCCGGAAAGTTGGAAATACCCAAACCGCATGCATTACGACTAGCGCAAGGCAAGGCTGAGGCAATCGCCTTATCCCATAAAGACGCCTTTATCTTGGCCGCAGATACTGTTGTGGGGGTTGGCCGCCGTATTCTACCCAAGTCAGAAGACGAAGGCACAGCACGTGAATGCCTAGAATTACTTTCTGGTCGTTCTCACCGTGTTTATACAGGCGTATGTTTGATTTCACCTGATGGTGTCGTGCGGAGCCGTGTTGTGGAAACACGTCTAAAGTTCAAACGTCTCTCTTCACAAGAATTACAAGAATATCTCGACAGTAAAGAATGGGATGGCAAAGCAGGCGGTTATGGCATTCAAGGCCTCGCAGGTGCTTATGTTTCTCAAATCATTGGTTCGTTTACAAATGTTGTAGGCCTGCCCATTTACGAAACAAGAAATATGCTTTTAGGAGCAGGATATAAAAATGGCTAAAGCGAACAACTCAATTGGCCTCTGCCACATTGAACATGCAGTCGGTGAAACCCGTGCTGCAATCATTTACAAGAAACAAGTCGTTGAATATTACATTCGGCGTTGGTCGAGTAAGAATACACCTCATGCAGGGGATATATTTTCAGGCCGTGTTAGCAGTGTTGATAAAGGCCTCATGGCTGCATTTATTGATTTGGGGCAAGGCCCAGCAGGGCTATTACGGTTTTCTATGTCGCCTAATGCGCCTCAGCTTAATGAAGGCCAAATGGTACGCGTAAAAATACTACGTGACGCTGAACCTGGCAAAGGGCCGCTCGTTGGTTATGTTGAATTGAGTAAAGCCCCCTATATACAAGTTGAAACCTCGCAAAGCCTTGAAGATAGCCTGCTCGAAAAATACCCACATGTGAAGTTTGAAGACAAACCGGTAAACGGTATCTCGTGGGCTGTCGAAGAAGAAAACGCTCTGAAAGACGGTGGATTTATTTATATAGAACACACACGTGCGGCCACTATGATAGATATTGATACGGCTGGTGGTCAAAAGACTAAGGTCAGTATTGCCGCGGCCAAAGAAATCGCACGCCAAGTACGTCTGCGTGGTATTGGTGGACTTATATTGATTGATTTCCCGAATTTTAGAAAGAAAAAAGACAGGGCCGATGTATGGCAAACGCTGAGCGATTGTTTCGCGAACGACCCAAATGCTGTCAAAATCGCGCCGTTTTCGCGCTTTGATACGGTGGAACTTACACGCTCACGTTCTGGCGCAACGCTCGCGCAAATACTTTTAGGGCAAGACGGTGAACCAACAGCAGAAACCAAGGCACTTAAAGGCCTGCGACGTTTGCTGAAAGAAGGGCGTATAGACGGCGGTGCAAAACTAATATTAGAATTACCGCAGGATGCCTATGATTGGCTTGAAGCAGAACATATTGAATGGAAAAATGGCGTTATTGGTAAAATAGGGCAACGTTTTACGCTAAAACTTGGCACAAATATTGACGTTTACAAGGACGCATAATGAGCAAGGATAATTGTAAAATATGCAAAAAACCAATCATTGAGAAATATCATCCATTTTGCTCATCGCGGTGTACAGATATTGATCTTGGGCGCTGGCTAAAAGGTGGATATGTCATTCCTGGAAATGACGGTGAAGCAGGAATACCTGCCAATGATATTGACCCAGATGACGATTCTAAACTTTGGTAGTTTAAGGAAGCTCGTCAAAAACTTGTTTTTTATCAATAAAGTAATAGTCGATATCAAATTCATCTCTATGTCGATAAATTGTTTTCCAATCTGTATAAGAGAATGTGGAAACAAAGAGCCCGTGATTATGATATGTAGCGCTTAGGCTCTGTGTAATCATATTTTTTGGGACACAAACACCGCCATTTGACGCTTTCAAAATAGCAAGAATATCTCCTCCTAGTGGTGCTAAAACAGCCCAACCAGATCGTTCGCCTAATGAGTATTGTTCCTCACGTCGCGGGATATGACCATCATGAGATACATATACTTTGTGAGTAGCTTTAATAGCTATGTTGGCTGGTTTGCACCAATGGCTGAGGCACAGTGGAATGTTTGGTGCCATTTCATGTAGTCGATATAATGTTTCCGGCACCCATGAAACATAGATACAACGGGGCGCGAGTTTGCGGCGCATGACAAGCGCATGTATCTCATGTTCGAAACCCAAATCTTTTATATCAACAAGGAGTTTCGCTGTTGTATTTCCGTGCAGCATGACGAGTCCCAAAGCTGCATCTAATGTAGGCATATGTACAAAATCACCGCCAAGAGCAGGAAAAGAGCTTGCTTTATAGTCGCTCAAATTACGAATAACACCGTCTTTGTCACGTGCATATTGGTCATGATAAACCATAGGCGTGCCACATGCAGCGACCCGTACATCAAACTCTAAAAGCTGAACACCAAATTCCAAGGCAGACAGCAAACCATCCAATGTGTTTTCATGTTTTGAGAATCCACGAAACCTGTGGGAGATCAAATTGGAAATATCGAGAGGAACAGTTTGCATAATCGTCCATAACTGCCTGCTCCAATAAGATTGGAACAGGCACGTTTGTGAATATTAATTAGTCTTTCTGCGGTGCGAAACCTCTATCACGCATCAAGGCATCAACAGTGACGTCACGACCTTTAAATGCACGGAAGGCCTCAGCGCTATCAATAGTATTACCTACAGACATGATGTTATCGCGAAGTGATTTCGCAACGGTCTTGTCATAAAAACTTCCCGCTTCTTTAAAACTCTCAGCCGCGTCAGATGTCAAAGTATCTGCCCAGAGATAACTATAATAGCCCGCATGATAACCGCCTGAGAAAATATGATTAAAGTGCGGTGTTCTATGACGCATAACGATTTGCTCTGGCATGCCGAGCGCGGTAAGGGTTTCACGTTCAAACTTATCCGCGTCAATTGGCTCACCACCAGCCATATGAAGTTTCATATCAATCAGTGCGCTGGCGAGGTATTCAGTCGTTGCAAAACCTTGATTGAAATTCCCTGCCTTTGAGATTTTATCCAAGAGAGCTTGCGGAATAGGTGCGCCAGTTTTGTAATGCACAGCATATGTATTCAAAATTTCAGGTGTGGTTAGCCAATGTTCATTCAATTGCGATGGAAATTCTACATAGTCACGCGACACAGATGTGCCAGATAAACTCGGGTAGATCACGTCAGAGTTAAGCCCATGCAAAGCATGTCCAAATTCATGAAACATGGTTTCTGCGTCTGACCAAGAGATCAGAACAACTTCGCCTTCCGCGCCTTTAACAAAATTAGAGTTATTGGACACAATAATTGTCGTTGGGTTTTTCGGGTCCAGTTTTTCTTGAGTGCGGTACGCATTCATCCATGCGCCAGAGCGTTTGCCAATACGTGCGTAGGGGTCGAAATACCAAAGGCCGATATGATCGCCTTTTGGGCTTGAAACCTCCCATACACGTACATCTTCATGATATACAGGCACATTGGTGATTTGATTGAACTGGAAGCCATATAACTCCCCCGCAGCCCAGAACATGCCTTCACGGAGTTTTTCCATTTGCAAATATGGTTTCACTTCATTGAAGTCGAGGTCATATTTTGCAAGGCGAACTTTCTCTGCGTAATAACGGTAATCCCAAGGTTTAATGCTTAGATTAGCCTTTTCGGCGTCAGCAACTGCTTGCATGTCTGCAACTTCTTCTTTGGCGCGGTTAACTGCGTGCGGCCATATTTTTTCCATGAGTGCAATGGCATTTTCAGGCGTGCGCGCCATTTGGTTTTCGAGTTTCCAATGGGCATGGGTTTCATAGCCGAGGAGTTTTGCGCGTTTTGCACGGATTTGTAAAATTTCGGAAATAATCGCATTATTGTCGAACTCACCACCATTATCACCACGGTTATAATAATTGTTCCAAACGATTTCACGCAAAGGACGGTTTTTTGAATAGGTGAGGAATGGATCCATTGACGAGCGAGTATTTGTAATGGCCCACTGGCCTTCTTTTTCACGTGTCGTGGCAGCATTGGCCATAGAGCTGAGGAGCCAGTCTGGTAGGCCTTCCAAATCTGTTTTATCAGATATAAATGTCACATAGCCTTGTTCATCATGAAGCACGTTTTGGCCAAATTTGGTCGTTAATGTCGCAAGACGTGAATTGAGCGTGCTCATCGTGGCTTTATCTGCTGTGTTAAGGTTAGCGCCGCCACGGACAAAGCCTTTGTAATAATCATCAACAAGGCGTTTTTGTTCGTCGCTCAGACCATCCATGTTTTCATAGACGGTTTTTACACGTGCAAACAATGCTGCATTTTGAGTGTAACTATCACCAAGGGCTGCAAATTTAGGGGACATTTCAGCTTGGATATCACCAATGTCGCCAATATTTAAATTACCTGCATGCACACCAAAAATTGTCGAAGCGCGGTCGAGGGCGCTCCCAGATTTTTCAAGGTTTACAATCGTGTTCTCAAAACTAGCGGCCTCTGAATTGTTCGCAATGCGTTCTATGTCAGCTTTTGACATTGCGATGCCTTTATCGAGAGTCGCTGCGAGGGTTGCAACATCAACTTTATCCCACGGCGGTACGCCGCCAAAGGGGCCTTTCCAACTGTCGAGTAAAACATTTCCGGTCATTACGTCATTAATAATTTCACTTGTCATATGTGTTTTATCTTCTTTGGTGGGGGTAGGGCTACACGCAGCGAGGTTAAAAGCGAGGAGTGTAGCGAGAGTAAGTGTGATATTGTTTTTCATTGTGCATCCCTAGAATTATTGTTGTTGTTATTATTATTGGCCCAATACTGAAAGTATAATACTACTTATTGCTAGCTTTACAATACTCCTCACAACCAATTGATATGGGTGTGTAAATATGTGCGCGGTCACCACTATGTAGAGGCGCAGAAATATCTGCGCGTAGTTTTTCCATTCCCTCTAATTGCTCAAGTTTTAAACTTAAACTATCAATGATTGCCATATTAAGTACTTGGTCAGCAGGGCCCTTGATCACGACATTATACGTATTTAGCGCGGCACCGCGAATGGCTACAGGGCGACGATATGCACTCACGCGGTAATCTGCGGCCATCTGTCCGTTGATTTCCACAGAGTACGGAATACTTTCCGCATCGAAACCAATATTAAGAGCGTAGCCCGCATTTGACGAACGAATGTTTAGGGTTAGCGTTCTGATGTCGCCTGAAACTATATTGTCAATAATTGTATAAACTGGTGGCAAGAATTTGGCGGGGCTTGCTTTTTTAGCAACGGCTTTTCCCCATAATATATTCATCAAGCCATAAGGTTTAATGGATGTTTCAAAACCTGCAGCTTTCAGAAATACTTCGTCTTGTCGAGTAGATGTTTCGGATATCCAAGCCGCTTTACCTGTTTCATACCCCTGCACATAAACCAGATTGTGTGCACGGGGATGTTTTGTATTAAAGCCAGGCAGAGAGAAGGAAATAAAGGTACAGCATATCATCAAGACGCCAAACCCAATGCCAAGTTTTTCAGAAATTCTGCGCGGTGTGGCCACAAATATTGGCAAGAGAGTCATGCTAAACAAAATAAGCGGTAATATGCGTATGGCAGATTGCTTGTAATGCACAATGACTTCGATAGCGATATAGTGATAAACCGCCATATAAAGCGCAAGGATAAGGCCTATGTGGGCCGCGACGCTTAGGCGCTCATGCTTGCGCCAGATATCAATCATAGCTCCCAACGTGATACCAAGGGCGGGTATCAAGAAAATATAACTCGCGCCGCTTACATATATAGACAATGCCAATGCTATGACTGAAAACACAATACCGTTCATAATAACAAGGGCATTATAATCGAGCCAGCGTTTCATAAGTTGCGTTACGCTCCAACCGACAAATAGGCTTGCAAACAATATAGCAAGGCGTCCAGGCCAAGGTTGAGGGTGGTCTAAATAAAATAAATCAGGCCATCGTCCCAATGGAAATGATAATAGCCAGCCCATAAGCGGGGAGGCGATCATAACAGCAATCACTGCACCGAGACTCCCGAGGATGAAGGTTAACCCAAAAGCCGTGTCCGTCTTACTAAATGTGCGTGATTTGAATTTTGCAAACCCTAAAAGAAGGAGCGCCCAAATAGACAGGGGAAGGTTCAAGCCCGCATTCCAATGCAACAACACCTTGCCAAACACATCAATATATGTGGCGTTTACTGTGCCGTTCAATGCTTCTAAGTCTGCATTGCCAAAGGCATGAACTGCCGCCAGCATATTATCACCATGATGTTGCAGGCTCGTTTTATCCAAATTCTCTACAGTGTCATGCTTGGAGTGATATAATGCGACATCTCCAGTAAATGCATAATTTAATCCCATGATTCCCTGTTTTTTATAGATGGAATAGTCTGTATCATTTGGCAGGCGTGAATAAATTTCATAAGATAATGAAGTCGCCGCTGGGCGAGGGGTATGACGCGCATATCCTTTTATGAGTGCCAAATTACCGTCGCTAGTTTCAAACATTGAACTTGGGCCAGAAGCACCTCGTGATTCAAGGTTGATCACAAGCTTTACATTTTTTATCATTGTACCACGGTCAGTAAATTCCTGTGCACCGCGAAGCCCACCTTCTTCACCATCGGTAATCAGAAACAAAATATCATTTTTAAGAGGAGGGGTGGTTTTAAGTATCCGTGCAATTTCTAGCATGGCAACAACGCCAACGCCGTCATCTGCGGCAGCAGGGCCAGCAGGTACGCTGTCATAATGAGATGTCAGCATAATCGTATTATTGCTATCAGTATTGGTACCTTTCAACACAACAACAATATTTTCAATCTCGGTACAGCCTGGATAATGTAGAGTACATCCGAGCCCTTTTTGTATTTCGGGGGTATAGCCCATATCGACAAATTTTTTCTCGATAGCTTTGCGAATGCGTAGGTTTTCAAGGCTACCACTTGGATGGGCCTGATTGTTACCAACCAGAGATTCCAGTTCAGCAAAGGCTCGCATTGCCGAAAACTGATCTGTTGGTGCATTGACAGATTTAGGGTGAGGCCCCTGTGTCAGTGAAGACAGTCCCCAAAATACACAAAAAACCAAGAGCGAGAGTATAGTAAAATAACGGTATGTTGAATTTATCATGCATTTTCTTAACAAGATTATATAGTCTTGAAAAGGGGAATAAATATGGGTTATTTGTTAGTCGCAATAAAAACAAACGATTAAGCAGATTTCTTTACATCAATCAGGGACAAATAGGCATAAGAAAACTTATAAACATCACCAGGCCACCGCGCACTCACGAGGTTGCGGTCAACAACGACAAACCCTTTTTGGGGTGATTTTTTTGTACCAAATACCGGCAAAAACGGCCCCGTTTTAAAATCTTTCTTTCGGGCTAAAACACTGCTGACTTCATCTTGTACTGTTTGTATATAGGTTTGATAGTGCAGCCCCATAGTCTTTTGCGTAAGCCTAAGCGCTATTTTTTCTTGAAAATTGTTAAGTCCTGTGACGCGATATCCATGCAATATCGACTGCCCGCTTTCATCAAGTGTGCGCGCCAATGCCAGCACGCCATGACAAACTGATCCCACAGGGGCTTTGCGTGCAAAGAAATGGCGACATATGGAAAACACATGTTCAGATTCCAAATAGGGTTTCATGCCCTTTGCGTGTCCGCCCGGGAGTAGCAATCCGTCAAAGTCTTGCGGAGAGACATTTTGCCAAGAGAATGGGGAGTTGAAATGTGTATCTTTGCTCATTTCGTCATAAACACGTTTATTCGCAGGGCGAATTGCGAGTGAGCCTAACATGCCTGTTAACCCATCACCTGTGAGTGTAATCTTGTCACATTGTGCAATACTGCCATCTTGCGTCGCAAAAAAGACCTCATGACCAGCCTGCGTGAGTATTTGCCACGGTATTGCGGATTCCGTTGGATCAAAGTCTGTGTTGGGGAGAAGCATAAGAATTTTGGACATGAATTCAGTGTAGCGATTCTATTTACTGAGGCAAATAAAAAACCCTCCGAAGAAGGCTTTTTACAAAAGTAAAATTAGTCAGCTATATTTAGTTTTAGTCTGCTATATTTAGTGATGTGTATTGCAGGTATATTTTCCGTGATAGTGACGCTGGCTATGCCTACGTGATACAGGTCGGGAATGCCCGTGGTTTTGATAACGGGTATTGTAAACCTGACGACCCGAATATGTTGGCGCGCGATAGCTGGTCGTCCTAATGTTGCGTGTCGAATATACAGGTGCAGGGTAAGTCGTTGTGCTGATGGGGTAAGTGACCGTATTCGTAGAATATGTTGTCCCGTGCCTTACACCTCCACGATTAGCCCCATAAGTTGGATTGTTATATACTGGATGTGTGGAATAGGTAATTTGGTCTGGATATTGCTGTATTGTCGAGTATTGAGTACTTCCATATTGTCCATTCCCGTATGTAGGTTGTGTGCTTGAATAACCACCAGAGCCATATGTAGTGGAGGGGGTGGAAACATAAACGGGATCACAATCAACAGTTTTATCAGCAATGCCTGCACCTGCAAGCCCGCCTAAAACCGCGCCAATTGCGCTACCTTCAGTACGGGCGCCATTTCCCGACACCTGAGACCCAATGACACCGCCAGCAATCGCACCGATTACACCGCCCAAGAGTTTCTTGTCACTCTCTTTGCTCTTACATTTATCATGAGCATTATATTGGGATGGTTGATAATATTGTGTTTGGGCAAGAGAAATACTTGGTACCAAAGCTGTAATCGCAAGCAGTCCAAACGTTTGATATAATTTTTTCATATTGTAACTCCACATGTTGATTTTCAAACCCGAATTATGTCGAGTCGAACCGTCTATGTTTGGATACAATTTTAAACGTGAAGGGTAGCTGACACATCTTGTTATTTTACATTCATATAAAATAGCAGATATGAGTGTAACAGGCATTGTTATGAACAGTATGTACGGCCTGCATGCCTACTACCCAAGGGATGATCAGCCTGTTACACTCAAATTGAGTATAACTATATTTTCTTCAATTAAAATGACAAATGTCACTTTTTATTAAAAAAAACTGAAAAAAATGCGATATTCTAGGTATTCAGGCGTGTATTTGAAAAATAATTATACTTTAAGGGGAAATGGTGGCCGCACCTGGATTTGAACCAGGGACACACGGATTTTCAATCCGTTGCTCTACCAACTGAGCTATGCGGCCATCAACAAATACATCTATTTGTATCTAGAGGCGGCGTTATAAGCGAAGGCTAGGCGACTGTCTATGGGGAAAGTGCCAAGTTTTAATTTTTTATTGCTTTCGTTGTGATCAACCTCGCTATGAGAGATAAAAGAAAGATACACCAAAAAGAGAATTTTATACATCACAGATACATGACACGCAAAATAACGGTTATTCTGGAGAGAAGCCGAGTCATCTTGACCATGCCTGCAATGCCCATAGGACTTGAAGTTTTGCATTTTAGCGATATACACATTTTTATGGAAACTCTAGATATGAGTCGGCCTTTTTAATGAAAATTCTAAATGTGAGCCAGTATGAGTGATTTCAAAAAACTATCTGATGAAGTATCCGTATATGGGCAAATCTCTGAAAACCAAATGCCTTTGATTGCAAAGGCAGAGTTTAAATCTATTATTTGTAATCGGCCAGATCAAGAAATGCCAATGCAACCCACATTCTCTGTGCTTGAAGAGGCTGCAAAAACACACGGAATAGAATCCGTCTTTATTCCTATGTCGATGGGGGCGCTTGATTTGGAGGTCGTTACGATGATGCAAACTGAATTGAAAAAACTTCCAAAGCCTATACTTGTTTTTTGTGGGAGTGGTATGCGTTCGACGCTTTTATGGTGTTTTGCAAATGCATCAGAACTTGGTGTAGATGAAATACTTTCGCGCGCACAACATGCAGGTTACAATCTGGAACAGTTTCGCACCTCCCTCGAACACTACAGCGCTCAAGAATAGTCATAGATGAGCCTTCGCACCGCAATCTATAATAATTATGAATGGCTAAATGGATATCGGCGTGGCTATTTAATTGGTGATTTTATTTCAGCGGTCATACTCTCCGTTCTTCTCATTCCGCAATCCCTCGCATATGCATTATTGGCAGGCTTGCCACCGCAAGTGGGGTTGTATGCGGCTATTTTTCCCTCAATCGCTTATGCTTTTTTTGGGTCTTCGCGCTTTTTAGCCGTTGGCCCTGTGGCAATTACGTCCTTAATGACAATGGCTGTGATTTCACAAATGCCAGAAGAGTTACGTTTGATCAGCGCGGCTATGCTCGCCATAATGGCAGGTGGTTTTCTCGCCGTATTTGGCTTGCTACGAGGTGGCTCACTTGCGACATTTTTTAGCCGCCCCGTTGTATCCGCATATATCACAGGTGCAGCCATCCTCATCATACTGAGCCAGATTAAATACATACTTCAAATCGAGATTGAAGGCCGTCGTTTTGCAGAAATGGTCCCGTCACTGATTTCAAATTTTAGTGACGCGCTTCTTATGCCCAGCCTTATCGGCGTTGGGACAATCCTTAGCCTTTATGTGCTTAATCGTTATTGCCTAAGATGGTTGCGCCTTGCTGGTTTGAAAAAACGACACGCACGTTTAATTATCAAACTTAGCCCAATTCTTGTGATTGCCGTCGCAACGGTGGCGACCGCGACACTTGGACTTGAACAAAAACACGGCGTTGCAACAGTTGGCAATATTCCCGCCAACTTGCCTCATTTCGTGTTTCCATTATCAGATTTAGGGCACTGGAAAAGCTTGATCGTTTCTGCGCTTCTTATCAGTCTTGTCGGCTTTGTTGATAGTGTATCCATCGGCCAAACACTGGCCGCGCGAAATCGAACCCGCGTAGACCCAAACAAAGAACTTCTTGGGGTAGGCGTTGCGAATATTGCCGCTGGACTTACGGGGGCATACCCTGTCGCAGGCAGTTTATCCCGTTCTGCCATCAATTATTCAACAGGCGCTAAAAGCCCACTTGTTGGCGTAATGACCGCAGTGATTGTGGCGATTGCCGTGCTTACCATTCTGCCGTTCTTGAAGTCCATGCCACTTGCAACCCTTGCCGGCCTTATTATTTACTCATGTTTCAGCCTGCTGAATTTCAAAGAGATTTGGCAAACATGGTGTTATTCTAAAGCAGATGCATGGACCGCAATTGGTGCTTTTTGTGCCGTGTTACTCGTTGGCATTCAATACGGGGTACTGATCGGCACAATCCTTTCAATGGTATTCCATATTCGTTTGACCCTAAAGCCTCATACTGTGGAGGTTGGGCGTTTTCTAGGAACGGAGCATTACCGTGACGCAGATCTCTATACGGTAGAAGAATTTGATGAAGTCAAAACACTTCGTATTGACGAAAGCCTCTATTTTGCCAATGCCCGTTTCCTTGAAGATACAATCGCAAAATTGGTCGTAAAATACCCGAAAATGGAAAATTTAGTGCTTATGTGTCCAGCGGTAAACCGCATTGATGCGAGTGCGTTAGAAAGCCTCCTCGTGATCAATGCGCGTTTAGATGAGCATGATATTAAGCTCCATTTGTCCGAGCTTCACGCCCTTGTTCGGGAAAGACTACATCGCTCAACTTTCCTTGAGAAACTCACTGGTGAAATATTTTTCACTCAGCACGAAGCCATAGAGGCATTGCGCCCAGAACCAGACTGGTCACAGTTCTCGGATCATATCGATATTCATTAGAAATAAGACTTTCTTTTTACCCTCAAACACTGCTATCTTGTGCGCGAATAGGCTTAGCGGCGCTTTTTTTTGCGACCAGCCAGAAAGTAGAGAGAGAATGCCGGATAATATTAATGCCGGCTCATTGGACGACTCCGAAAACGGCGCGCCCAAGAGACGACGTAGACGTGGTAAAAATCAAGGCTCGCGACGTGGTTCCGGGCGCAATAATTCTAATTATTTTGGTGTCATTGATCTTGGCACAAATAATTGCCGATTATTGATTGCACGCTCACGACCAAATGGTTTTCAAGTTGTTGATTCATATTCCAATGTCGTGCGCCTCGGTGCTGGCTTGGCTACAACAGGTCGTTTATCTGAGGAAAGCATGGACGCGGCTGTTAAGGCCATCGCTGTATGTGCGCATAAAATGAAAGCGAAATCTGTAAAAAGATGGCGCTGTATTGCCACTCAAGCCTGCCGCGCGGCTTCAAATGGTGAAGAATTTATGGCGCGTGTGAAACGCGAAACGGGTTTAACCTTTGAAACAATTTCACCACGCGTTGAAGCAAGGCTTTCTGTGATGGGCTGTGTCAATATTATCGACCATAACAAAGATGTTGCTCTTGTTATTGATATAGGCGGTGGTTCAACCGAGCTTTCCTGGGTTGATGTACGCAGGTTAAAATCGGAAAGCGGCGCCCGTCTTCACAGACCACCAATTAGCGCGTGGGCATCATTACCGATTGGTGTTGTAAACTTAAGTGAGTTATATCCTGAAAACCCAGATGATCTGGCAGGGTGGTATGACGAAATGAAAGCTTGTGTTCTTAAACACATTCAAGAGCAGGGGTGTGAAAAACGTTTCGTGAATACATTTAAAGAGGGGCGCGGTCACCTTGTTGGAACATCGGGTACGATCACAAGTCTAGCGAGCGTATATTTAAAGCTACCTTATTATCAACGTAATAAAATCGATGGCATTTGGATGGAAACCGATAACCTCATAAATACAGCGCGTCATCTGAGCTCTATTTCCCTCTCCGAGCGCCAAAAAGAACCTTGTATAGGCGAAGACCGTGCCACAATGCTCGTGGCAGGCTGTGCAATTGTTGATGTTATTACTGAGTTATGGCCTACAGAAAAAACCCGTGTTGCAGATAGAGGCCTTCGTGAAGGCATGTTAATGGGCTTAATGAATAAAACTCAAATTGGACACAAACAAAAAAACACTGTTACTGAGGGCAAAGCAATCGTTGAAGCTAATATTGACCCAATTGCAATAGACCCAAATCAAGAGATAAGCCCATGAGTAAAGCCAAACCGCCAAGCAAACGGTTCTCAAAACCAAGCGTTTCCAAAGGAAAAATGACGGGTTCAAAGCCTAGCGGTGAAAAACGCGGCTGGATTACGCGTGAGGCCGCCAAGAAACAAGCCGAAACGCGTATGATGGACGAGCGTGTAAAAACGGCAAGAGGTCGGAAAATATCCTCAACCTTGTGGCTGAGGCGTCAATTAAATGACCCCTATGTGAAAAAAGCGAAACTGGATGGCTACCGTAGCCGTGCGGCCTATAAAATTTTAGAACTCGATGAGAAGTTTGATTTACTGTTCAAAGGTGCAGTTGTCGTAGACCTGGGCGCTGCCCCGGGGGGATGGTCACAAATCGCGGTAAAGAAAAATGCGGGCAAAGTTATTGGCATCGATATATTGCCTGTGGAGCCTGTTGCGGGCGCTGACATTATCGAAATGGACTTCTTGGATGAACGTGCCGCAGATGTCCTTATGAACATGTTGGGCGGGAAAGCGGACCTCGTTATGTCTGACCTTGCTGCGAATACTACGGGGCACAGAAATACAGATCATTTACGGACGGTTGCCCTTGTTGAATTGGCCGCTCACTTTGCCTTTCAGGTGCTAAAGCCGGGTGGTGCATTCGTGACGAAAGTATTCCAAGGCGGGGCAGAAAAAACCCTCCTTGATTCACTTAAAATCAAGTTTGAAACGGTGCGTCACGCGAAACCAAAGTCCTCACGCGATGGTAGCCCAGAAATGTATTTGGTAGCGAAGGGTTATAAGGGGTAATTCCTACGGGATAAAAAACTACGGTTTTATCAAATCTGCACTAGCGCACCCTGTTTTTTCCTGTTAATGCGCTCCCGTAAGAATAAAGGAGATTTCCCATGGAGATTCGTGAAGGTCTTACATTTGATGACGTACTCTTACAGCCAAGAGCGTCTGATATTATGCCAGGTGATGCTGATCTCAGCACGCGACTTACCAAAACGATTAAGCTAAATATTCCGTTGCTCTCGGCGGCGATGGATACTGTGACGGAAGCACCGCTCGCGATTGCTATGGCGCAGGCTGGTGGTATGGGTATTATTCACCGTAACCTCAGCAATTCAGAGCAGGCTGAAGAAGTTCGCAAAGTTAAGCGTTACGAATCAGGCATGGTGGTAAACCCTGTGACAATTGATCAGAATGCGACCCTTGCAGAGTTGCGTGAGTTGACGGAATTACATTCTTTTAAAAGTTTTCCTGTCGCGCAGTCCGATGGCAAGCTTGTCGGCATTATTACAAACCGTGATATTCGCTTTGCGACAACCCCACGCGAAAAAATTGTCAATCTTATGACAACAAAACTCGTCACGGTTCCAGAGGGCACAAGTCAAGACAGGGCAAAGGAACTTTTGCATGAACACCGCATTGACCAACTCCTTGTTGTCAATGAAGCTTATAAATGCGTTGGTCTGATTACAGTCAAAGATATGGACAAGGCACGTTCTTATCCAAATGCCTGTAAAGACGAACATGGCCGTTTGCGTGTTGGCGCGGCCTCGACGGTTGGTGACGCAGGTTATGACCGCTCTATTTCACTTATTCAGGCGGGTGTAGATGTTCTAGTTATCGATACGGCTCATGGTCATTCCATTCAAGTCATTGAACAAGTGCAAAGACTAAAAAAAGAATTTCCAAATGCTCAAATCGTTGCAGGAAATATCGCGACAGAAGAAGCCGCTCAAGCCTTAATCGATGCTGGTGCTGACGCCCTTAAAGTTGGTATTGGCCCGGGGTCGATTTGTACAACGCGTATCGTTGCAGGCGTAGGCGTGCCGCAACTCACGGCTCTTGTCGATGTATGTAAAGCCGCCAACAAAGCAAATATCCCTGTAATTGCAGACGGCGGTATTAAATATTCTGGCGACATGGCCAAAGCCTTGGCTGTTGGCGCAGAATGTGCGATGATTGGTTCACTTTTTGCTGGGGCAAGCGAAACGCCGGGCGATGTATTTCTGTATCAAGGTCGTTCCTACAAATCATATCGCGGCATGGGATCTGTGGCCGCTATGGCACGTGGTTCTGCTGACCGTTATTTCCAAAAAGAAGTTTCAGACACTATGAAACTTGTTCCCGAAGGTATTGAGGGACGTATTGGTTTTAAAGGCCCCGTAAGCCCAATCATTCACCAACTTTTAGGTGGTGTACGTGCGGCAATGGGGTATACAGGGTCAGCTAACATTCTCAAACTTCATGAGAATGCACGCTTTATCAGAATTACAAATGCGGGTCTTCGCGAAAGCCATGTGCATGATGTTGCAATCGCACGCGAAGCACCTAATTATTCTAATCAAACATAATCGAGATAATACTATGAGATTTGGTGGACGCATACAGGCGGCAATTGAGATTTTAGAAGATGTGCTTAACCAGCACACGCCAGCCACAGAAGCCCTTAGAGATTGGGGCAAAAAGCACCGTTTTGCAGGGTCGAAAGATCGGGCTGCAATCGGCGGACTTGTACATGACGCATTGCGTCGTCGCTCTTCAATCGCGTGGCGTATGGATAGCGACAGTGCGCGTGCACTTGTGCTTGGTACGCTCGTTTGGGCATGGGAAGAAACGCTTGAAAGCCTTGAAGCTGCTTTTTCAGACGATGATCACGGGCCGAAACCACTCCTAAATTCTGAAAAGAAATCTCTAAGCGGTCAAAAAGACCTTAGCAGCGCACCAGAATGGATTCAGGCTGATATTCCAGAATGGGTGTGGCCAAGTTTTGAGAACAATTACGGCGAAGATGCCATTGCCGAAGGGCAATCCATGCTCCGACGGCCCCCACTTGATCTTCGTGTAAATCTACTGAAGACTAACCGTGAAGATGCAATGAAAGAGTTGGCAGAGTTCAACCCTGTTGCTTGCGACCTTTCACCAAAAGGTATTCGTATCAATGCAGGTACAGCCCTTGACCGTTTGCCTAACATTCAAGCTGAACCTGTATTCCTCACAGGCGGTATCGAAATTCAAGACGAGGGGTCCCAATTGGTATCGCTCCTTGTTGATGCACAACCCGGTGAGAAAATATTTGATTATTGCGCTGGCGGTGGTGGTAAAACCCTCGCAATGGCAGGTGATATGGGCGGTGAAGGCAAAATATTTGCTTACGACATTGATAAACGTCGTCTTGCACCACTTTATCAACGTGCCATGCGGGCAGGGGCAGAAAATATTCATATGTGCCCACCTCCCATTAGCAAATGGGGTAAACTCTTAAAGAAAATGGATCGTGTTCTCGTAGACGCACCATGTTCTGGTTCTGGTACATGGCGTAGAAAGCCTGACGCTAAATGGCGTTTATCACCTGAAACGCTAGAAGTTAGGTTAAATGAACAGCACGCGGTGCTGAAACAAGCCAAAGTCTATGTCAAACCCGGCGGTTTATTATTCTATGTCACATGCTCTCTCTTTGCAGAAGAAAATGAAGGACAGGTATATAAATTTCTGGATGAGAACCCAGAGTTTGAATTGCTTTCGGCTGGAGAAGTTTGGGAAGATAAAGTTGGTACTGAAAAATCCAAACCTTGGTCAGAAGATGGCCTGACCGTGACGTTAACGCCAGCGTCAACAAATACGGACGGCTTTTTCTTTGCTGTCATGGAACGTAAGCAAGACCAATAACAGGAATACACATGTCCGATACGCACCTTCACGAACAATTACTCATCATCGATTTTGGCTCGCAAGTGACAAAGCTGATCGCACGTCGTGTACGTGAAAGCGGTATTTATTGCGAAGTTCACCCTTACAATCGTATTACACCGGAGCTGTTAAAAGAATTCGCACCAAAGGCGATTATCATTTCAGGTGGCCCCAGCAGCGTTATTGGTGAAAATAGCCCGCGTATTGAAGAAGCTGTATTTGCGCTGGGTATTCCTTTGCTTGGCATTTGTTACGGTCAACAATCTTTGTGTTTACAGCTTGGCGGCATTGTTGAAACATCCGATGAACGCGAATTTGGTCGTGCAGATATCGAGATTGTAAAAGATAGTGTTTTGTTTGATGAGATTGGTAAAGTTGGCTCCAAGCACCGTGTATGGATGAGCCATGGAGATCGCGTTAGCAAATTACCAGAGGGCTTTGAAATAATCGCTCATTCTCCTAACGCACCATTTGCCGCTACGGAAGACTTAGCCCGTAAATATTATAGCGTAATGTTCCATCCAGAGGTCGTTCACACACCAATTGGCGCTCAGCTCTTACGTAATTTCACCCATAAAGTCGCTGGCTTTAAAGGCGATTGGACAATGGCCCAGTTTAAAGAAGAGGCAATTGCCGCCATTCGCGCTAAGGTCGGTGATAATAAAGTAATTTGCGGCCTATCTGGCGGTGTTGACTCGTCTGTTGTCGCCGTTTTGCTTAACGAAGCTATTGGTGATCAACTGACCTGTGTATTTGTTGACACAGGCATGATGCGTAAGGACGAAGCAAAAGAAGTCGTGGATATGTTCACGAAACACTACAATTTCAACCTTGTTCACGTAGACGCAGAAAACCAATTTCTTGATTTGCTCGAAGGGGTTTCGGACCCTGAACGTAAGCGTAAGATTATTGGCGCGACATTCATTGATATTTTCGAAGCTGAAGCCAATAAAATTGGCGGCGCAAAATTCCTTGCACAAGGTACACTTTACCCTGATGTGATTGAAAGTGTATCATTTGACGGTGGCCCATCGGTCACAATTAAATCCCATCACAATGTCGGCGGCCTGCCAGAGCGCATGGACATGCAATTGGTAGAGCCTTTACGTGAATTGTTCAAAGATGAAGTCAGGGAACTCGGTCGCGAACTTGGCCTTGATCCATTATTTGTAGAGCGTCATCCATTCCCAGGGCCAGGCCTAGCCATTCGTTGCCCAGGGGTCATTACAAAAGAGAAGCTTGATCTTTTGCGTGACGCGGACGCTATCTATCTTGACCAAATTCGCAAACACGGCCTTTACAATATTATCTGGCAAGCTTTTGCGGTGATCCTACCTGTGAAGACTGTAGGGGTTATGGGGGATGGTCGTACATATGAATATGTATTGGCACTTAGGGCCGTGACGTCATCAGACGGTATGACAGCAGATTATTACCCGTTTGAACATGATTTCCTCGGTGAAACAGCCACCCGTATTATCAATGAAGTCAGTGGTGTAAACCGTGTTGTCTATGACATTACGTCCAAACCGCCGGGGACAATTGAATGGGAATAAACAAATATTAGGTAAAGTGCAAAAACCCTGCCTTTGTACCCTTTAAGGTATCAAAGACAGGGCTGTGTTCTGGCGCTTTACAGCAGCCATTATGCGTGAACGCATGGATAATAACCCTTAAAATATTTATGTCCTATTAGCATACGTGGTTAAAATTTCATGAATATTTAACATTGGGAACATTAACGACACATAGTAGCCATATTCTTGATATACCTGATTCTCTGAGGAGTTAACTATGAAGCGTCAATCGATATTTACTTGTACAATTTTAGCACTATTTGCCTTTGCGGGCTGGATTGGATATTCCGTTCTTGGGCAATGGACACCAACGCGTGAGGTGCGCGTTTCAGAAAACAATGTAGCACATGATCAAATGTCTTCAGTTACAAGAACAAAAACCAAAACGAGTAATAAAAGTACAAGTACAAACACAAGTGTTCTGTCTTCACAGTTTCAATATGATGGCTGGAAAATTGATAATGGTAGCCAACCTCCAAAAGCTTGTTTAAATTTCACAAATGATTTAAATACTGACGATGGTCTCTCCATAATTGACTATATTCGTGTTACCCCCAAGGCAAAACTAACCGCAGATATCTCGGGTAAATCAGTGTGTTTATCAGGCCTTAAATTTGGCAAGACCTATGAATTGACAATGCTGAGCGGCCTTAAAGACGCAAATGCAAATACACTGAGCGACGACAAAACCATAGACATTAGCTTTGGCAATAGACCGCCTTATGTGGCTTTCGTAGGCAATGGTGTAATCCTGCCGCGTATTGGCGCACAAGGTCTCGCGATCGAAACTGTAAATATCACCACGCTGAATGTTGAAATTTTCCGTGTTGGGGACCGAATGATTGCGCGACGTTCACCGCAAGAAGGTACAGCAACACCTGAAGGTGATTATTCTTATGAATATTCCGATGCTGCTACGCAAATTCGTGAAAGTATTTGGAAGGGGACTTTGCCCGTCAAAAGTTCTCCCAATACACTCGTCACAACGATTTTACCGCTTAATGAATTAGTAGGGACATTGAAGCCAGGCGCGTATATCATAAATGCAGAACGACCTCATAAAAGCAATGAATACCGTACAACACGTGCTTGGCGTTGGATTATTTCAACTGATCTCGCTATGACCACATATCAAAGCGCGACGGGTCTTGACATAAGTTTACGTTCAATCGATACGGCGAAATCCGTTAGCAAGGCCCGTATTGATCTTGTTGCGCGTAATAATGATGTATTGGCGACGGCTATAAGTGACAAGAATGGGCGCGTACATTTCTCTCGTGAAATTTTACAGGGTAAAGGCGTACGCTCGCCCCGCATGTTAATGGCCTATGGGAAAACTGGTGATTATGCGGTTCTTGATTTCAACCGTTCACCGCTCGATCTATCAGCATTCCCAATTGGTGGGCGCACGACGAGAAAAGACATTGATGCTTATGTTTTTGCTGATCGCGGTGTCTACAGACCTGGAGAAACGGCGAATATAACGGCCATGCTTCGCAGCAAACTTGCAATCGCAACCGCTGACCGCACAGGGCATATACGTTTTACAAAACCGAATGGTATTGAGTTTAGTAAAACGCGTTTTACAGACACAGATCAGGGTACACTTCTGCATAGATTTGACATTCCCAAATCCTCACCGCGCGGTGTATGGCGCGCAATCATCGAAATTGATGGTATGGGGCAAGTTGGGAGTACTGAATTTTCCGTTGAAGACTTTGTGCCACAAAAATTAAAAGTTGATGTTAAAATTGAAGATACACCAATACGCAAAACAGGTGTAAAAGTTTTCAACATGTCCGCACAATTCCTTTATGGGGCAAATGGTGCAGGGCTTGAAGGGGAAAGCGAAGCGCGTATCCGTATCGACCCTAAGCCGTTTCCGAAATACAAAGGCTATGTCTTTGGGAAATCCGACGAGAAATTTCAAGAGATATTCATGGACTTAGGTCGTGGTGTTACAGACGGCGAAGGCTTGTTAGAATTTGGCCTAGACCTTAAGAGCGAAAACATCAAGACCTCTCATCCTCTCCGCGCCGAAATTACGGTTGGCGCGTCTGAACCGGGTGGACGTTATGTAAAGAATTCAACACGCATCCCTGTGCGTACAAATGACATTTACATTGGCATTAAACCAAATTTTGACAATCGTGTAGCACGCAACACACCGTTTAGTATGAATGTTATGGCTGTTGATTGGCAAGGAAAAGCCTTGTCACTGAAAGGTGCGGAGTGGGTACTTGTAGAAGAAGACTGGCACTATAATTGGTATCGCACGCGCGGTAGCTGGCGCTATCGCCGCGAATATCGCGATATTGAACGCGCACGCGGTAGCTTTGATATTGATGAAAAAAACGGTGCTATTTTTAAACATAGGTTAGATTGGGGTAATTACCGCCTGATTGTTACAGACGCCGAAACGAGCGTACAGAGCTCCTATCAATTCCCCGTGGGTTGGAGCGGTTCTTCAACGTCAGACGCACCAGATCAGATTCAAATAGGTGTGCCGTCTGGAGCAATGAAAGCAGGTCAAACCGTAACTCTAACGGTGAAAGCACCATATGCAGGCATTGGTGAGCTGGTACTTGCTAATGACCGTGTACAACAAATCCGTACGATCAAAATTCCTCAAGGCGGTTCGGAAATTGATGTAACGCTCGGTAAAGACATGGGGGCAGGCGTTTACGCCATGCTGACCGTCTATACGCCACGTAGCCTTGATAAACGCCCTGTTCCACGTCGTGCCGTTGGCATTGGTTATATCCCGTTGGATGTGGATAAACAAAGACTGGGAGTTTCAATAGATACACCGAAAGTCGTGCGTCCTAGACAAAAACAAAATATCAATGTCAAGTTTGATAATCTACCGAAAGGTGAGAAAGTTTGGCTAACACTAGCCGCAATTGACGAAGGTGTTTTGCAAGTAACTAAATACAAATCACCTGATCCTCAAAATTGGTATTTTGGTAAGAAAGCCCTAAGCGTGGATGTACGTGATGATTATGCGCGCCTGTTAAACCCAAACCTTGGCATGGCCAGTATCGCAAAATCTGGCGGTGACGGTCTTGGCGGGGAAGGCTTAACCGCTACACCTATCAAAGTCGTTTCGCTTTATAGTGGCCTTGTGGTTGTGAAAAACAACCGCGCTATAATACCTGTACAACTCCCTGACTTTAACGGGGAATTACGTCTTATGGCTGTGGCGTGGAGTAGAACGGCAATCGGTAGTGATAGCAAGCCTATGAAAGTGCGCGACCCTGTGCCTGCACTTCTGGCTCTCCCTCGTTTTATGGCACCGGGTGACCGTGCATTGGCAACGATTTCTCTCGACAATATAGATGGTAAATCTGGCAAATATGGTGTCGCATTATCCAGTGTAGATATGTTGAGTGTTAAAACAGACAAACAAAAGCTAGACCTTGCGAAAGGTGAACGTAAAACTGTGCGTCACGAAATTATCGCAAGTGAAACAGGTGTAAGCGAAATTGTTCTTAATATTTCAGGGCCAAGAAAATATAACGTTGAAACCATTTCACAACTACAAACGCGCTCACCCTTTTTGCCTGTAACCAAAACCTATACAAGTAAGTTTGTCGCAGGTCAGTCATTTGCATTTGACACAAGCCTAATCGAAGGTCTTGACCCAGGGAGTGTTGATGTTAATATTTCATTCTCGAACGCGCCAAACCTTGACCCTTCCGCTTATGCGGCGTCTGTATCGCGCTACCCTTATGGCTGTACAGAGCAGACCATTAGTGCTGCTTTGCCACTTCTTTATGCACATGACCTTGGGGGCGTTGCAGGTATTAACCGTTTAAAATCGCGTGAAGGGGTTCAAAAATCTATTGACCGCATACTCAATCGCCAAGGCCATGACGGAAGCTTTGGCTTGTGGTCTGAAGGGGATGGTTATGCGAGTCCTTGGATCGGTGTATATGCGGGTGATTTTTTACAACGCGCAAAAGAGCAAGGCCATGTTGTCAATGCGAACGCATTAGACAAGGCTTATAAGTCATTAAAAGTAATCACGAAAATGGAACGTTATCCAAATCTTTCGTACAGATGGACATATTATCACGACAATACATCATCACGGAAAACCCGCCAAGCAGAGGCAGCGGCCTATGCACATTATGTTCTGGCGCGTGCAGGAAAATCAGACTTAAGTGCATTACGTTATTTCAACGATAATCACGCTCAAAATATGAAAACCCCCTTGTCTTGGGGGCATATGGCGAGCGCGCTTTATATGATGGATGACAAAAAACGTGCAACGATTGCATTTGAAACGGCGGTAAAACGTATAGGGTATGAAAACGATTCCAATTATTACCAATCGCAACTTCGTGACGCAGCAGGGCTTATGGCACTTGTAAATGAAGTCGATGCCAAAACTTTTTCTTCTCAGGTTCAACAGGAGTTTTCGGACTATCTCAAATCGCCAAGTGATTTGAATACACAGGAGAAAGCGCATACCATTATGGCGATACGTAGTTTCCTCATGAGGGCCGAACCTTTAAATATTAGCGCAAAGAATACTAAAATTGAAAACTCAAAAGGTGTCAGCAAAGCGCATTTTTATGGTGTGGATTTAGTCAATTCACCAAGCTTTACCAATAATAGCGATGCAGATACATGGCGTTCTATCATGGTGACAGGTTCACCACTTCAAGCACCTAAGCCGAGTGCGAAAGGCTTTATGTTGAGCAAGTCCATATTCAAAATGAATGGAGATAGAGCGGATATTGCCTCTATACAAAAAGGCGACAAACTCATTGTTCGTGTGCGTTTTCATTCTACATTTTCTCGTTCGCGCCAAGCTGTTCTCGCAGATCTACTTCCAGCAGGTATGGAAGTAGAAGCGATTTTAAGTCCTGATGACGGCGAACAACAAAATGGTCAAACGGGTGCTTTTGAATGGCTAGGAGAATTAACAGCGTTTCAAACTCAGGAAATTCGAGATGACCGTGTGATTGCTGTTGTTGAAACACGCCGCAAAGACGATTATGCAATTGCATATATTGTCCGCGCTGTGACAGAAGGAGACTTCATCTGGCCCGGCGCAGTTGTCGAAGATATGTATCGTCCCTCAGACCGTGCGAACACGCAAAGCCACCGCTTGATTATCCATTCAGGCAATGAGGGCTAATATGGCCACGCTTAGAAAATGGATATATGGGTTT
The DNA here is from genome assembly GCA_002733905.1 of Robiginitomaculum sp. Taxonomy (GTDB): domain Bacteria; phylum Pseudomonadota; class Alphaproteobacteria; order Caulobacterales; family Maricaulaceae; genus Robiginitomaculum_A. Next base: position 51,825 of record NVXK01000016.1, read on the forward strand.
CTGTTTTTTTGCGGTGCATTATTAATTGCAAACGTTGCCTTTCCGCCGCCATTAGAAAAAGCCTATAATACCTCAACTCTGATTGTGGATAAGAACGGTCAATGGCTAAATGCCTATACGGTGGAAAATGGTCGTTGGCGTATCAAGGCAGAGCTTGACGGTATTGATGAAAACTTTATTGCACAACTTATTGCGATAGAGGATAAGCGCTTTTATCGTCACAGCGGTGTTGATCCTATTGCTGTGGTGCGCGCCATTCGGTCATGGAAACATCATGGGCGCGCTGTATCTGGTGCGTCCACATTAACCATGCAACTCGTACGCAAGCTAGAGCCTCGTCCCCGTACATTGCGCTCGAAAGCTATTGAGACTATCCGCGCGGTACAAATAGAAATGCGGCTCTCTAAACGTGAAATACTTGAGCTATACCTTACGCACACGCCTTATGGCGCTAATATTGAAGGTATTGTTGCGGCGAGCCGTATCTATTTTGACAAAACACCAAATCAACTGACACATGCACAAATTGCCCAGCTCATCAGTTTACCCCAAGCACCAGAAGCAAGGCGGCCTGATCGGCATCCCGAAAATGCAGAAAAAACACGCAATAAAATATTGGCGAAATTGCATAAAACGGGCTTTATAACTTCACTTCAATTACGTGAAGCCAAAGAGGAAAAAATCTCTACGCGCAAATACACTCTCCCGAATGACGCGTGGCTAACGGGGCGGAAATTAAAAAACATTGCAACACCTTTATATCCCAAGATTACGTCAAGTCTTGATACGCGTATTCAAACCATGCTTGCACGTTTGGGGCGTGATTATACCCAGAGTGATCAGTTCAATGTTGCTGCTATAATTATAGATAACGAAACGATGAAAGTTCGTGGTCACCTTGGATCCGCAGGGCGAAACAAACCCGGTGGCTGGATAGATATGACATCACGACCACGCTCTCCAGGGTCAACGCTCAAACCCTTTATTTATGCTTTTGCATTTGATGATGGTCTGTCAGCGCCGGGGTCATTTGTGCTTGATGCGCCGACACGATTTGGCAGCTACCAACCTGAAAACTTCAATCGTCGCTATTATGGGCAGGTTCGTATTTTCGAAGCCCTCGGTCACTCTCTAAACGTGCCTGCTGTGATCGCTCTTGATAAGGTTGGAACAGACAGGTTCGAATCTGCTCTTAACCTTACGGGAGCAAAAGTGTCAAAACCCAATAGTGTCAATAGTGATGCAGGGCTCGCGCTCGCCCTTGGCGGAGCAGGTATGACGGTTGAGGATATCGCCATCCTCTACGCCGCTCTTGCCAATGGAGGGCAGGCAAGGCCGCTTGTGTGGCTTGAGAACGAAACGCCTCACTCTTCGTATAAATTAATGAGCGAAGAAAGTGCCCGTAAAATCACGACCATATTGAGACAAGCCCCAACTCCGAATGGTCGCGTACCGCATTGGTTGACCCAAAACAGCCATGCCATAGCCTATAAAACAGGCACGTCTTACGGGTTTCGTGATGCATGGGCGGCAGGATATACCGACAAATGGACAATTATTGTTTGGGTAGGGCGACCAGATGGTGCGCCACGCGTAGGTAAAACGGGACGTCAGGCGGCCGCGCCACTTTTGTTTGATATTTTTGCAAACCTTCCCGGTGTTGGTAGCGATCAACACTATCAAAAAATACAATCTGCGCCGCGTGGTCTTAAAGTGTTTGGCGGCACGGCTATAAATCAACCTGAAATTCTATTCCCACCTAATGGCGCAGAAATAGCTGTTAGCGAATTTGGCAAAGCAGGACGTGGGTTGAGTTTCGCGGCACGTTCGCCAACAGCAGATCCATTGCAATGGTATGTGGACGGAAAGCCAATTTCTAGGCAAGAAACATCACGCAAGACGATATGGTATCCTAAAGGCAATGGGTTTTATAAAGTCAGTGTGGTGGCAAAAAACGGCTCCGCGACACATTCATTTATACGTGTGATTGCTTTCGACAGAAATAATTCGTACGAAAATTAGCTTTATTTGGTAAAATCTGCTTCACTCTGCAATTGACCATTCACGGTGGATTTTATAATCAGGAATCTACATCAAAAGCGCGAGTCTAAAATGTCCAAGTCTAATTTCTTTCAACATCTCCAAAATGAACTCCAAGACATTGAAAACAATGGCATGTATAAACGCGAGCGCCTTATCTCGGGCCCGCAATCATCACAAATTTCTGTGCTAAGTGAAAGCGGCGAGAAAGATGTCCTTAATTTTTGCGCGAATAATTATCTTGGCCTTGCCGACAGTGCGGAACTCATTGAAGCGGGGATCGAGGCCCAAGCAAAATTTGGCTTTGGCATGGCGTCTGTACGCTTTATCTGTGGCACCCAAACTGTCCATAGAGAGCTAGAGCAAGCGATTGCAGAATGGCTAGGCTATGATGATACAATTTTATACGCGGCCTGTTTTGATGCAAATGGCGGCCTGTTTGAGCCATTGCTTGGCAAAGAAGACGCCATTATTTCAGATAGCCTAAACCATGCTTCCATCATTGATGGTGTACGCCTGTGTAAAGCCATGCGCTACCGCTATGCCAATTCTGATATGGCAGATCTTGAAACCCAGTTAAAACAAGCCCGCTCTGATGGCGCGCGGCATATATTGATTGTTACAGATGGTGTGTTTTCTATGGATGGCTACATCGCCAACCTACCTGCAATTTGTGATCTGGCAGATAAATACGGCGCACTCACCATGGTCGATGATTGCCATTCTACAGGTTTTATGGGTAAGGGCGGACGTGGGACGGCCGAGTATCATAATGTGATGGGACGTATTGATATTCTTACAGGCACTTTGGGCAAAGCTTTAGGCGGTGCTATGGGCGGCTTTACCTGCGCCAAGCAAGAAGTTGTCGATATGTTGAGACAGCGTTCTCGCCCATATTTGTTTTCTAATTCACTCGCGCCTTCATTAGCTGGCGCGAGCCTTAAGGCGATTGAAATGGCCAAGAATGGTGACGAATTACGAAAACGCCTTTTTGCAAATGCCAAGCGTTTTCGTGCAGGCATGAGCAAAGCTGGTTTCACACTGCAAGAGGGTGAACACCCCGTTATTCCTGTCATGTTAGGCGAAGCCAAAATCGCGCAAGAAATGGCCAATAAATTATTAGACGAAGGCATATATGTCATAGGGTTTTTCTTCCCTGTTGTTCCAAAAGGCAAAGCGCGTATTCGCACCCAAATGAGCGCAGCCCATACTCCAGAACAAATCGACCGTGCCATTGCTGCCTTTACTAAAGTCGGTAAAGAAATGGGAGTGATCTCATCATGACCAATACTGCAACACCCATAATTCCAAAAATGATGAAAGCGCTCGTGAAAGCAAAACCAGAGCGGGGACTTTGGATGCAAGACATGCCAGTGCCAGATTATGCACCAAATGAAGTCCTTATCAAAATCCATAAAACGGCGATTTGCGGTACGGATATGCATATTTACAAATGGGATGATTGGGCCGCAAATAATGTACCCACACCTATGATTGTCGGGCATGAATATGGCGGCGAAGTGGTTGCGATAGGCTCCACAGTGAAACGTGTGAAAATCGGCGAGCGTGTCACAGGCGAGGGCCATGTTGTTGGCAACCGCAGTCGGAATGCGCGTGCAGGGCGTTTCCATCTTGACCCAGACACCAAAGGGATTGGGGTCAACCTCCCTGGGGCCTTTGCTGAATACCTTGTTTTGCCAGAGTTTAACGTTATTCCTTTAAGCTCTGATTTTTCACTCGACATTGCAGCGATCATGGACCCGTTGGGCAATGCGGTGCATACGGCACTTAGCTTCAACCTTGTTGGTGAAGATGTGTTGATAACGGGTGCTGGCCCAATTGGTATGATGGCGGCGGCCGTGGCAAAACGGGCAGGTGCGCGGCGTATTGTCCTCACCGACATTAATGATTGGCGCCTAGACTTGGCCAACAAAGTTGCTCCGGGTATTCGCACTGTTAATGTCGTGAATGAAAAACTTCGTGACGTCATGGATGAAATTGGCATGAAAGAGGGCTTTGATGTCGGACTTGAAATGAGTGGTTCTCAACCTGCATTTGAACAAATGCTCGACACCATGATTATGGGCGGTAATATTGCGATGCTCGGTATTCCTGCAAAGCCATTTCCTGTAGATTTAGGCATTGTTGTTGGCAAGGCTTTGACAATTCGCGGCATTTATGGCCGCCAAATGTATGAAACATGGTATAAAATGCTTGCTATGCTCGATAGTGGTCTCGACATGACCCCTATGATTACCCACCATTTCCCTATCAAAGATTTTCAAAAAGCTTTCGATCTTATGGAAACAGGTAAAACGGGGAAAGTCATTCTGGATTGGATTTGAGGCCGATACTATAAGCGCATTATTGCGCAGTCCAGCCACCGTCTATACTTAGATTTGTGCCCGTAATATTTCGCGCAGCAGGTGAGCATAGAAAGAGTAGAGATTGGGTGATTTCATCAACATCAACGAATTGTTTTGTAGGTTGGGCGGCGAGAAGAATGTCTTTTTTGACGCTCTCTTCACTAATGCCTCTTGCTTTTGCCGTGTCAGGGATTTGTTTTTCTACAAGTGGCGTAAGGACATAACCTGGGGAGATGGCATTTACGGTCACGCCGTTCTCGGCACACTCTAGGGCAACTGTTTTTGTTAACCCAACTAAGCCATGTTTTGCAGCTACATAAGCACTCTTAAAAGGAGAGGCGACGAGTGAATGGGCGGAAGCTATATTTACGATACGTCCCCAACCTGCGCTTTTCATATCTGCTAAACAATGACGTGTCGTATGAAAAGCAGAGGTAAGATTTATCGCCATAATCGCGTCCCACTTTTCAGGAGGAAATGTTTCGATGGGACTAACATGTTGTATGCCAGCGTTGTTGACCAGAATATCTACTGTACCAAAAGCAGATTTTGTTTGTGCGATCATGTTTGAAATTTCATCAGGTTTGCTCATGTCTGCATCGGAATAAAGAATTGTACGCTCTGAACAATCTTGAAGTGTCTTACGGATTTCTTCAATTTCATTTTTATCTCCAAACCCATTGAGAACAACATTTGCCCCCGCATGGGCAAGCCCTTTAGCGATTGCGAGGCCAATACCACTTGTTGACCCTGTAACGAGAGCCGTTTTTCCATCGAGATTAGTCATTTAACATCCTTTATGAAAACCAAAGCGCGTCCAGAGCAAATGGTTTGCCCCTCTGCGTTCACGCACATTGTTTCTAAATCTACCAAGTGTTTTTCTGGTCGTAATCGTGTAATTGTTACGCTGGCTGTAATGACGTCATCAATATAGACAGCGTGCATATATTCTGTTTCTTGCTTGAGGTAATTTGTACCAAGACCTGGGAGTTTCATGCCCAGTAAATAGGAAAACAAACTGGCGAGGAGGGGGTCTGGAACTTGGTTGTCGGTAGGAAGCTCCCCACCGAGTTCGTAATAGCTACGTAAATCTTGCCCAGAAAAAGACCTCTTAATTTCTACCTTATGTCCGACTTGCATGTACGTCTTTCTTGGTAGAAACCATGGCTTCTCCCTCACAGGTTACAGTATCATCACTTAGACGACGCACTTGTAGTTTTATATGATGGGTGTTCGATATGGTCTTGATTAATGTGGTGGAAAATTTCATTTCATCACCCGTAAATGTTGGTGCGGTGAATTTAACCTGATGAGAAATTTGTTTTCCATTTTTGATGAGTTGGTCCGTTAAGCCACGCAAAATTGTGACAAGCAACGCACCATGTGCAACTGTTTTTCCAAACTTTGTTTTTGCAGAAAAAACGGGGTCAACATGTATCGGGTTATAGTCACCACTTAAGGCCGCAAAACGATTAAAATCGTCTTGCGTCAGCGTTTTTATAATTTCAACGTGGGTTTGTGTCATAATTCGCTCGGCAAGGTCAGAAGGTGTTTTCGTGTTTTTCCAGCAGCTGTCCGTGGAAATTCGGAGACTGTACTAAAAGATTTTGGAACCTTAAAACGTGCCAAGTTTTCTGAACAAAACAAAGTAAGCGCGTCAGTATCTAGCGTATATCCTTGCCGTAGCATGATAAATGCATGCCCGACTTCACCCCATTTTTCGTCCACTTTACCAATGATTGCAGCCTCAAGAACAGAGGGGTGTGTTGCGAGAAGGTTTTCTATTTCGATAGGAAAGACATTTTCACCACCTGAAATAAACATATCCTTTGAACGTCCAACGATATAATAAAAACCATCTTCATCTTGCCTTGCAATATCTCCAGATTTTAGCCAACCGTCCTTTGAAAATGCTTTCGCAGTTTCCTGTGGGTTTTGATAATATCCCGGCGTTATTCCTGACCCTGAGATTTCAAGCTCGCCTTCATCGCCTTTTTTTACGATCTTGCCATATGTATCGACAATACGTACACAAGAGAGAATTTGAGGTTTCCCAACTGATCCAATTTTTGATTGAACATGCGCCTCATCCATCAAAAAAAGTGTGGGCCCAGTCTCTGTCATCCCCATACCATTACAGACAAGCGCACCTTTATCAGCAAATTTTCGAATTAAAATATCTGGCATAGGTGCACCGCCACATCCAAATGAGCGTGTTTTATCAAGGTTTATGTCTGCAAATTCTGGGTGTTCTGCCAATGCCTGATACACAGCAGGCACAGCAAAGAAAGTATCTATTTCTCCGACGGACAAGAGGTCGATAACTTTGTCAGCATCAAATCCATCAAGGAGTTTTATTTTCCCTCCATTCATGAAGGTAGGCAAAGTATGTAAATTAATGCCCGCTGTATGAAACAGAGGTAGGAAATTTAGTGTGCAGTCATCCGAAGTAATATTAATGGCTTGCCCAACATTGATCGCATTTACTAAAGCCATTTGGTAGGTCTGTATGACCGCTTTGGGTGTGCCAGTTGTACCTGATGTATAGAGCAAATACCAAATATCATCACTGGGCCAAACTTCACGTGTTTTCAGCGGTGAAAATGTCATTAATTCTTGTTCAAAAGCAATATTATCAAGCGCGAGCAGGGGGCCGAGCCCCGAGAAAATTTCTATGGCCGTTTTCGCATCTTCTTTTCCATAGACGAGTATTTTTGGATTACAATTGGAAATAATTGGCGTGAGTTCGGCAGCCGGCATGCGCCAATTTAACGGAACAAGAATTGCACCTAGTTTTGCACACGCAAATAAAATTTCAAAAAACTCAATTCGCCCTCTACAAAGGATAGAGACCTTATCCAAAGGCTGGACATCCATATCTTGTAGCCATGCAGCAAAGCGAGACGCTCTATCTTCGATATCGCTATACGTGCGTGTCTCACCCGAGATTAAATCTTCAAATGCGATTTTCTCAGGGGTTAAATGCGCCCGTTTTCTCGTTAAATCGAATAAATCAAGGCCCATTATTTTATACCAAGACCATTTTCCAGCAAATCACTTACAGCATCGGCAATTTCGGAAGGGTCACGTGTATCATCCCAAACACCATATTTAAGACCGAGAAACACACTCATGCCAATTAACGCCCACGCGCGTTCTTCATCATGACCTGAACGAATTTCGCCTTTCTTGGCGGCGTCGGCGAGATTGCGAGTATAGCTTTCGGCAAAGATAGAATAATATTCGACATAGCTATCATTGGCGACAAATTGCGCTTCCATAACAATACGGTACAAATCTTTATGTTCGCGTGCGAATTCGATAAAGGCAGCAATACCCATACGTTCGGCCGAAAGACGATCAGGTGCGCCCGCAATCCTTGTGGAGATCCATTCGCGGGTTAATTCCCCCATATGGGAAACAAGTGCACGAAACACAATTTCTTTGCTTTTATAATAGGTGTAAAATGTACCCAAAGCGACACCAGCCGTTTTGGTAATATCAGTTATCCCCGTTTCATGAAACCCCTTGGAACCGAACTCTGATGCGGCGGCTTGAAGGATTTTATCACGGGTGCGTTTCCCTCTTGCTGTTCTTGGTTCAGTCATTGTTTTTGGCTTTTTTAAAGTTGAATGTTGATTCATGTTTCATATTGTGCATACTCCTTCTAGAAATACAATAAGGGATTCTTCTGGGTATGCAAAAATTTGTGACATTAAATGGAGCAAAAATAGCCTATAGTGATGTAGGACAGGGCACGCCAATCGTATGCGTTCATGGCTGGGCCATGAATAAAGATACTTTCACTGATCTTGCACACAATCTCTCAAACGAGTTTAGAGTGATTAGCATCGACCTTGCTGGACATGGCGCTTCGCGTAATACTAGCGGCCCATACACGATTGAACGCGCCGCAGATGATGTGTACTTATTATGTGAAGCATTAGATTTGACCAACATTATTGCTCTAGGTTGGTCAATGGGCATGCATGTTTGGTGGGAATTAATCAGTCGCTACGGCGAGGCACGATTAGCAGGGCTCGTCATCGAAGACATGTCACCAAAAATATACAATACAGATGAATGGAAATATGGCACGCTCAATGGGCGCACAATTGACGGTATTGATGATATGCTCGATGATATGCTCCAAGATTGGACGACATTTTCATACCGTTTGGTACCTCGAATTTTTGCTAAAGGTCTTGGTGGTAAGTGGGCGGCACTCGCTGAAAGTGCAATGAGAGACACCTTAGATAATACGCCCGAGATTATGGCGAGTTATTGGCGGTCTATGGCGGCGCAAGATTACCGCGCTTTATTGCCAAACATAAAATCCCCCACATTGATCATGCGCGGAGGACTTAGCCAATTGTACGGATCAGGCGTTGCTGATTACCTACAACAAGAACTCAAAAATTCAATACTTATGCTTTTCGCGCAATCTGGTCATGCGCCACATATCGAACAGCCAGAACAATTCACCAAGACCTTGGCAAATTTTGCCGTTGGGGTTCAAAGCGTAGTGAAAAAATCAACACAACAATCAGTAAACACAAAAAAGGGAGACCATCATGTCCAAGTTTAAAAATAACCTAAGTCTATCTGCGGTATTATGCCTAGGAGCGGCAACTGTGCCAATGGGATTTGCACATACAGCAAGTGCACAAACTGTCATTGACGAAATTGTCGTTACTGCTCAACGGCGTGAGCAAAACATCCAAGATGTGCCTATCGCTGTGACAGCGATTAGCGGTGATATGCTTGAAAAAACAGGCGCCATTGATATTACGAGCATTCAGCGCATGACCCCAAATACAACTATCGAAGTAGCGCGTGGTTCAAGCTCTACATTGATTGCTTTCATTCGCGGTGTAGGCCAGCAAGATCCTCTTTGGGGCTTTGAGCCTGGAGTTGGTATATATGTCGATGATGTATATTTAGCGCGTCCACAAGGCGCGGTGATGGATATATTCGATGTAGAACGTGTAGAAGTTCTGCGTGGGCCGCAAGGTACACTTTATGGCCGCAATACAATTGGTGGTGCCGTGAAATATATAACTAAAAATTTAAACATGGAGAGCTCTGAGCTGTCAGCACGTATTAATGTTGGTAGTTATGGCCAGTTTGATCAAATCATACGTGGCTCGCTCCCGCTTAGTGAGACGTTTGCAATTGGTGGTGCTATCGCCAATTACAAACGTAACGGCTTTGGCGAAAACCTAAATACTGGCGCGGAACATTATGATAAAGACATTCTTGCCATGCGTTTTAGTGCTGAATGGGCACCGACTGATCGTTTTAATCTACGTCTTGCGGCCGATAAAACACAAGATGACTCAAATGCAAAACATGGTCACCGTTTACTTCCGAGTGCTGATGGAAGCATTCCAGTAACCAAAAACGTTTATGATACACGTGCAGGTATAGGCGATGAAAACTCTGTAGAGACACAAGGTGTATCATTGACAGCCGAGTATAAACTCAACGAAAATATCACGCTAAAGTCCATCACTGCATTTAGAGAAGGGGACACCACAACTCTTATTGATTTTGATGCCTTACCTAATCCAGATTTTGATGTGCCTGCGCGTTATGATGACGAGCAGTTCTCTCAAGAACTACAAGTACTCTTTAGTGCAGACAAGTTCTCGGGTGTTGCGGGCTTATATTATCTTGATGGTACAGCCGCAGGAGAGTTTGACGTAATTTTGGAAGCCGTTTTCGGTGGTTTAACCGTGTATCAAAGCGGAACCCAGCAAAAGAAAAATCTTTCAGCCTTTGCCGATATTACTTATGATTTTTCTGATAAATTTAGCCTGTCTGTTGGGGCGCGCTATGCAGAAGACAAAACGGTCGCAGATGTTACTCGCGAACTATGGCTAGGTCTTGGGTCTGGTTCATTTGACGCGTCAAATACATCCGTGTTTTTCACAACACAAACAGGTTATGAAGGTCTAGAGCGTAAAGATAACAGCTTCACACCTCGTGTCGCACTCAGCTATAAACCTAATGATGATTTATCTCTTTATGCCTCTTATTCACAAGGTGTGAAGGCTGGTGGTTTTGACCCACGCGCGCGCGCCGACCTTGATCCAACGGGTCTTTCTCAAGACGGGTTTGGACCTGAGACAGTAGACAGCTACGAAGCTGGCATTAAAGGATCTAGTGCCGACGGGACATTCAGATATAGTATTGCTGCATTCTTAGCAGATTATACAGATCAGCAAATAACTGTGCAGCAGGGTGCTGATAGTGATAATGACGGTGTAAATGATACATTCATATCCTCAGTTTTCAATGCGGGTCACTCCCAATATAAAGGATTGGAGTTTGAAGCGCAGTGGTATGTGAACGATAACTTTAGTCTGTCAGGAGTGTTAGGATATATTGATGCAGACATAAAAGAGATCCTCTCTAATGGCGTGGATATTTCTGAAAATTTTGTAACTCAAAATACGCCTGAACTCACAGCAAGGCTTGGCTTTAATTACAATCGCGATTTAGCGTCAGGGAATATAAACGTGAACGGCGCGGTCTCTTACCGAGATAAATACAATCTGTTCAATGTTGAACTTCCTGGATTTGCAGCAGGAGCAAGTGCTGTATTTCCAAATGGTGGCCCCGCACTCGACCCAGAAGCATATGCACTTGTTGACCTAGGTGTCGTCTGGACAAGTGACAGCGATAGCTGGTCGTTCGGTGTTCATGGTCGTAATCTTACGGACAAAGAGTATCGTGTGGCTGCGTATAATTTCGTAACGCCTAGCCAACTTGGTGCTGACGCAGCATATTCAGCATTTTATGGTGCACCGAGAACATTTACAGCTACACTCGGATTTAAGTTCAAGTAAAGCAAATACCTCCTGCAGATAGAGAGCCGTTCCCACTCGCTATCTGCAGGAAATTATTTATGGTGTAGAGCTATGTATAAATATGGACTTTTAATAAGCGCCACAATCTTTATTGCAATGACAGGCTGTAACGAAAAGCAACCTGTCATAACTGATGGAATGCCGCAAACAGAAGCTGAGACTCACGAGCAATATATTGCCGTAGATGGTCTTCGTATTCGCTATAAAATTGAGGGAGAGAATGGTAAACCCGTTCTCGTTTTAGTGCATGGCTTTACCTCTTCGCTAGAAGGTTGGGATGGTCTAACAGCCGCGTTAAAAGACGATTATCAGATTGTTCGCTTTGATCTAGCTGGTCACGGCCTTACAGGTCCTGACAAACAAAAAAGATATGGACATACCGCACGCGTAAAAACCGTTCGAAACCTTATTGATAAATTAGGCTATGAAAAGCCAAATCTTATTGGTAGCTCTATGGGCGGGAATATCGCATGGCGATATGCATCAACTTACCCAAATGACGTCAATAAGCTTGTTCTCATTGATGCCAGTGGCTTTCCATTAAACGAGTTGAAAGATACCCCACTCGAACTTCCTCCTATGCTTAAAAATTATTTTTTAAAGCCAACAAAGTTTGCGGTAAATTATGGCTTGAAAAACCAATATTATGACACCAAAAACATTCCAGCAGGGCGCGCCGATAAAATTCTCGAAATGATGAAATATCCCGGGAATGGTCAGGCATATGTTGACATGTTTAAAATCTTCACATTGCCAGACCCATCCAATGATTTGGCGAAAATTACAGCGCCAACCTTGATAATATGGGGTTCTGATGATGCCGTTATATCTTCAACACACGCTGAGTTGTTTAAAGCAGCATTGCCAAATGCCGAAATCAACATAATTGCTGATACGGGGCATGTCCCCCATGAAGAAAACCCAACAAAAACAGCGAAAGTCATTGCAAGTTTTTTAACTAAATAATAGGTTCTTATATGACCTCATCTTCTCCGCATATCGTCCCCGCCCATTCCAAAAGCTACCGCACATTGGTTATGTCCATGTTGGTGCTCGTCTATGCTTTTAACTTTTTAGATCGTCAGATCATAGGTATATTGGCAGAACCCATTAAAGCAGAATTTGATTTGTCAGATAAACAAATGGGGCTTTTGTTAGGGCCATCATTTGCCATATTATACGCAGTCTTAGGGGTGCCGATTGCATGGCTTGCTGACCGCAGAAGTAGGGCGTGGATCATGACCATAGCACTCACGATATGGAGCGGCATGACGGCCTTGTGCGGAGTTGCAGGTAGTTTCACACAATTATTTGTTACACGCATTGGCGTGGGCATAGGCGAAGCGGGTGGTGTTGCACCTGCATATTCCCTTATTTCAGACTTCACCCCCGTCAAACAAAGAGGGCGGGCGCTCTCAATGTATTCTTTTGGCATTCCCATTGGTAGTGCAATTGGTATTGTTTTCGGCGGTGTGATTAGCACTATTTTGGATTGGCGCTGGGCGTTTATAATTGTTGGCCTTTTGGGTATTGCGATTGCCCCAATTTTTCGCTTCATAGTGCGTGAACCCAAGCGCGGATATTATGATCCGCCTACGGCCAAAGTCGAACCTGCCAGTATGAAAGAAGTTACACAGACTATATTCAAAAAACCAAGTTTTTGGTTCATGTCATTTGGTGCGGCTTCCTCTTCTATGATGGGGTATGGATTATTTGGGTGGATGGCCTCTTATCTTGTGCGAAGCTTTGGCAATGATTTGCCTGAGTTTTTTAGTTGGCTGCCGAGTTGGATGCTTCCAGAAAACCCGACACCAGTTTTATATGCTGCTTATTTTTACGGAACAATTATTTTATTCGCGGGCATAATAGGCATGTGGCTTGGTGGTTCGTTATCAGACAAATTCGGTAGCAAAGACAAACGCGCTTATGTACTTGTGCCTACGATTGCTTTTGCCATAATTATTCCGTTTTATATACTTGGGCTTATGTCTAATAATTTGACCGTTATATTCTTTGCCTTGATGATACCAACAGGACTTGGGCTCGTTTGGCTTGGCCCGGTTCTCGCGGCCATACAAGGCATCGCACCGCCGAATATGCGCGCCAGTGCGGCAGCTCTTTTTCTGCTCATCAATAATTTAATAGGCATAGCTCTTGGCCCATTTTTAATTGGTGTTATTTCCGATTCCCTAAGCTCTAAATATGGCAACGAATCTCTTAGATATTCCATACTTGCAGGCACCATTTTTTATGTTATTGCCGCGATACTTCTCTACATGGCAAGTCGTCATATCGAACGTGATTGGGAAAAATAGTTTGTATTAGTCAGACATGGCTCGCCCATAAATGTGGAAACGTTATTAAGTAAAAATTGCTTTCCACATCTTTTGTATGGCTCATTTTACTATAAAATAGGAATGCACGGCAGGCATAAGACCGTTCATATATTCCAAACTCTCCATCACAATCTTGAATGCAAAATTACCTAGACACCACACATTGTGTGGAGAAAACATGCCTGCAATAATACTATTATCTGCAATGGTATATGTGATTATACTGCCCTAAGACATTGATCTACATCTTAAAAGGTACTTGCCGACAATGTTTTGCCTCATGGTCATCATGTGTCGATTCACACCGATATTACGGGCTTTTCAACCAAGTATAAATAGTACTTTGTTTAGCCATATCACAATAATTCAAGCGATTTTCACTAAAATGTGACTGAGGAGTTACTTGAGTTAAAAAAAATTCATCATTAGGTAGAAAATCTGAATTCATAGAAATTTGTCTATGAAGAAATAATTTTAACCCCACCGAAGTGTTGGGAAATACTACAAAAATATTTCAAAATCGGAGATTTTAATGAGAAAAATTTATAAAAATAGATTGCTATTAACGACTTTATTGTCAGGAGCTGTAATGGCATCCATGACTGTGACAGCCTTTGCACAAGAGGTTCAAGATGAAGTTATCGTTACAGGTTCACGTCTTAACGTAAACCCGAACTTGGCTGGTGCAAACCCAGTTTTAACCGTTACTGAAGATGATATCAGTAGACAAGGTACAGTCAATATTGAGAGCTTGACCAACAACTTGCCACAAGTTTTCGCGGGTCAAGCCAGTGAAATTTCCAACGGCGCTTCAGGTACAGCGACACTTAATCTTCGTGGACTCGGTTCTACACGTACATTAACAATGATTGATGGTCGCCGCCTTCCTTATGGTTCATCAACTTTCTCACCTTCAAACCTTGACCTTATTCCAACAAATTTGATTGAACGCGTTGAAGTTCTCACTGGAGGTAGCTCGGCTGTTTATGGCTCTGACGCTGTAGGCGGCGTTGCAAACTTCATCCTTAAGAAGAATTTTCAAGGTGCCGAACTTGACGTACAATACGGTTTTGCTCAAAATGGCAATGGCGTCGAAGAGTATGACGCTGTTACGCGTGCTGCCGGTCAACCTGTTCCTGGCAGTAGTACAGACGGTGAAGAATTTAATATCTCTTTGACACTCGGTGCAAATACAGAAGATGGTCGTGGTAATGTTACTATGTTTGCCTCTTATCAAGACCGCAAAGCAATTACCCAAGATAATCGTTCCATTTCAGCATGTGCACTTGGTGCTGATGCTGATGGTGTTAACGGTCTTGCTTGTATTGGTTCAGGTAATTTTCGTTTATTTGGCGGTGATGGTGGGAATTTCTTTCAACAAGAAGATGGTACGATTGTACCTTTTGTTGGCGGAGGGGCTCAGACATTTAACTTTGGGCCATTCAATTTTTTCCAACGTCCAGCCGAACGCTTGCAAATTTACGCGCAAGGTCAGTACGAGATTTTTAACGATCACGAAGTTTTTGCCAGCGTTTCATTTACGAACAATGTTTCGGATGCTCAAGTTGCACCAACCGCTTCATTCGGTAGTCATTCAATCAATTGCGACAATCCATTTATTCAAAATACGCCAGGTGTATTACTAACAGACGTTTACGGGTGTTCAGCTGCTGATATTGCCGCTGGTACTGTTAAAGAGAGCGTCTCATTGTCTCACCGTAACGTTGAGGGTGGGGCGCGTAATTCGCGTTTGGAAAACTCTGCTTATCGCTTAGTTGGTGGTTTACGTGGCACGGTTTTTGAAAATTGGGGCTATGAAGTTTTCGGTCAATTTTCTCGGACAACAGATCAGTCAATTTCAACCAATGATTTTATAATTGCGAACTTACAGGATGCTTTATTTGCCGTTGATGATGGGAATGGCAATGTCGTCTGTCGTAGTGGAAATGCAGGATGCGTTCCTTATAATATTTTCCAACGTGGTCCAAATGGTGAAAGCTTAGTGAGTTCTGATTCCACCGACTTTATTCAAGGTATTGGCATTACGAATGGCCAAACGGAACAAATTGTTATCGGTGGTAATACACAGACCGATCTTGGTGAATACGGTATGAAATCTCCTTACTCTGATTTTGGCATTGGGCTTCTCGTCGGTTTTGAATACCGCGAAGACAGTTTAGAATCTGTCCCTGATCAAATCAGTCAAGTTCCTGGTGGTGGTTTCACGGGTGTTGGTGGCGCAACCCTCCCTGTTCAAGGGAAAGTGAAAGTCACTGAATTTTATGGTGAGCTTCAAATACCTCTTATTACGGGTATGCCAATGATTGATGAATTAGTGTTTAACGGTCAATACCGTAATTCTAGCTATGACACTGATGGTAATGGCAGTCAAAATAGCTTTAACACAGATGCATATGGTTTGCAGTTGACTTGGGCTCCAAATCAGGATGTCAAGTTCCGTGGCCAATATCAGCGCTCCGTTCGCGCACCAAATGTAATTGAGCTATTTACGGGACAAAATACTAACTTGCCAAACCTAAATGCTCTTTCTACTGGGGCATTTGACCCATGTGCAACGAGTGCACCGACAGCTTCGCTTGCTGCATGCCAAAATACAGGCGTGACGGCAGCACAATATGGAAGCATTCTCGACGTACTCGCAGGGCAAACCCAGAGCATTACAGGTGGTAATCCAAACCTAGATCCTGAGTTCTCGGATACTTACACAATTGGTGCTATCTTCACGCCATCATTTATTAGCGGTTTAACGGCGTCAATTGACTATTTTGATATTACTGTCACTGACTTTATCCAACCAGGTATTGGAGCGCAGACAATCCTTGATCAATGTATATCAACGGGTGATGCTGCGTTTTGCGATCTTATCACACGAGACGGTCGTGGAACTCTAAACTCTGGTAATGCTGGTGTTGGCTTCGAGGCAACCAATGTTAATATTGCTGAATTACAAACGTCTGGCATTGACCTTCAACTTGGATATGGGTTTGACATCAATAATTGGGGTAGTGTAGATTTACAATACGCTGCAACAATCTTGACTAAGTTTGACTTTACACCATTTCCCAGTGGAACAGTTATTGAGTGTGCGGGTCTATTTGGCAATCAGTGTCAAGAGCCTGTTAACCCGTCATATCGTCATAATATGATTGGGACTTGGAATACGCCTATAGACGGTCTTCAAACAACTGTGACATGGCGCTATTTTGATGGTGTTGACAATATTGCTGAGAGTCCAGCGCCCGTTGATACAAGATTAAATACGAGAAATTATTTTGATCTTTCTAGTCGTTATGAAGTTTTTGAAGGCGTCATTCTTCGAGGCGGTGTATCGAACATATTCAATGCTCAAGCGCCCGTTTCTATATCTGCAGGTGCACCATTAGGTAATGGGAACACCTATCCATCGACTTATGATACAGGTCGTTTTATCTTTATGGGCTTGAAAATAAAACTCTAACGTAACAATTACACAACGAAGAAAGTGGCGACCTTCGGGCCGTCATTTTTTTTAAAAAAACTTCAGCATTCTCGATTTGAATATGGCTTTAAGCACCTCATTTAAGAACTCTACTTAGTCTTTCGATAAGAAAGGCAGAGTTCGGATGATATAATAAGGATCATTGAGGTTTCCCAGAAGAGCAGGGGGGCCCTGTATATAAATATATCTACGTTGGTATGAAATGTTTGTGTTATTAAGATTGCTGCGGTTCTTTTAAAAATCGTTCGAGTACAAAAAGACACAGAAGGCCAATGAGTATTTCAAATACACAAACTTGCATGAGCTCCTTATCGGGCAACCCGTCTACAGCCATGCTATATAGTCTCGACATACCGTAAGATAAAAACAAAATAGTCGATATCAGCAGAGCGGTGAGTGTGAGGCGATACACAAAGGCTCCTGATAAAATTAAAATACTAAGCGCTAATATTGCACCGCCCGGTGCTCTTGTCTCATTAAGTAGGCTTGCGCTGCTATCCAGAGTAATACCGCTCGTTGCGTGCAAAAAGTCAGGGGCAAATAGGGTGGCAATGCCAACAAGCATGCTCACCAAACCCGAAGTAATGAGTACTATTTTCTGTGGGGTTGTAATTTTCATGGTTTTACTTTCACGTCTGTTTCGTACAAGTACAATACTTGACACAGTGTCAAGTTGACAATCGATTCAGTATGCGATAGTTTACACCATGTCAAGTGCAAGCCTCAAAACCCGAAAACGTATTTTGCAAGCCACTATCCATTTGCTCGAAGCAAGCGATGGCCGGGTGGTACGCATGACGGATATAGCTAAAAAGGCGAGTATAACGAGACAAGCGTTATATTTACATTTCAAAACCAGGGCAGAGCTTTTGATACAGACAACATACTATCTTGATGAAATCTACGGAAGTGAAGCGCGTCTCATGCAAAGCAGGGCAGCAAAGACTGGAGCTAAGCGTCTTGATGCTTATGTTGAAGCATGGGGGAATTATATACCTGAAATATATGGCGTTGCCAAAGCATTGATCGCTATGAGTGATACAGATGAAGCGGCTGTTAAAGCATGGAAAAAACGGATGCAAGATATGCACGAGGGCTGTGCTGCCGCCATCAATATGCTAGACCACGAGCGGCGCCTATCACCTAATTTCACCCCTGAGCAAGCCACTGATTTTTTGTGGTGCCTATTGTCTGTACAAAATTGGGAACACCTCACAATCGAATGCGGTTGGTCACAATCCCAGTATATTGAAAAGTATAAAACTTTAGCCCAAGCCGCTTTTATCAACTAATTTTGGAGGCTTTGGATTAAGGAGTCTGAAGTGGCCTTGAAGAGTTCCTCAGGCATGTAAAAGAGAAATTAAAAGCATCGAACCTCACCAAGTTTAAGTAACTTTGGCTGTAGCCAATGCTGTTTAGATTAGCTTTATCGACAAAAGGGAGCATTGGTCATTGATCTCGTTAACTTTGACGCGTCACATGAATTCTGACAACAATACTGTCGGTAGTCTCAATCGATGCGACTCATTAGACATTCTGGAAGCCACCATTGATGAGGCAGGGGGCCTCACTAATGGTGAATACTGGCATCTATATTTCTAGGGGTACATCAGTATACTAACATATAAATTGCATATTAACACTGATGATGTTGGTATGCTAAAATGACGTTAGAATTAAACAAACACCCTGTACTTAATAGGTTGTTCGTTGAGTTATTAGAAGACTATTTTTGGATATCAAATACATATACCGAACCTGATTCATTGCCATTGTCGTCGTCGCGACTTGCGCTAACAATTCCAGTTTCGTCCGAGAGTGCCACGCTCCATCCGAAGACATCACCCGTTGCGCCATCAGCGGCAGTTAGCTTAGCCTTATAGACCCAGACCTTGTCCTTGCGCTTAAACAAATATGCTGATCCCGAATTTTCGCCCTTGTCGTCTCGAAACATGGCGCCCACTAACGCCGTATCGCCCATAAGAGCAACACTACGACCAAATCTGTCGTCTGCAACGCCGTCAGGAGCCGTCAGTTTCTCCTGCTGAGCCCAACTTGTCCCAGACCTAACAAATACATAGGCTGACCCTGCGTCAACACCCATTATATCGTCGTCATCTCTTCGGGCTGAGATCAAAGCGGTATCGCCGGAAAGAGCGACCCTTACGCCGAAAATGTCAGTCTCACTACCGTCTGCAGCGGTTAGCTTGGCTTGTTGACTCCAGTTATCACCAGACCGCGTGTAAACATAAACCGCGCCTGCATTGGGGGCAATCTCATCATGAAGATCTGCGCCCACTAAGATGGTGTCATCGGATAATGCTACGCTGATACCGAATAGATCACCGGCGGCACCATCGTTTGCCGTAAGCTTGGCTTGTTGGTGCCAACTCGTCCCAATGCGGGTGAACACATAAACCGAGCCTGTGTTCTCGCCGTTGTCATCATCACGTGGCGCTCCGATTATAACCGTATTACCAGACAGAGCGAGGCTCTGACCAAAGGCGTCATCTTTTGCTCCGTCAGCCGCGGTAATCTTTGTCTGATGATTCCAGATATTTTCGGAACGAATATATACATGGGCGGAACCAGAGTTCTCGCCTTTATCGTCATCACGCATAGCACCTATGACTATCGTGTTGCCAGAAAGTACAACATTACCGCCAAAAGTATCGTTCGGCGCGCCGTCTATGGCAGTAAGCTTGGCCTGTTGGCGCCAAATTTTTCCAGAGCGAATGAAAACATATGCAGACCCTGCGTCAACACCCAATATCTGGTCGTCATCTTTAAAGGAGCCAATAACTGCAGTGTCGTCTGAGAGCGCTACACTATAGCCAAAAAAATCCTCGGAGGCACCGTCATTAGCGGTCAGCTTCTGCTGCGAGTACGGCGTAGCCGCACAGGCTGTCAAAGCCATAACGATAAAGGGAAGTACAACGATTAAACTAAAGCGACTTTGCTTCGAATACTGATTGAAAATAGTTGTCATGTTTTTTCCTGCCCGAGAGAATGAAGCTTACTTGGGATTGTGAATTTCCCTATAAAACGCACACCGTATAGTCTCGAACCTGTTCAGGGCAAATACAAAACGACACCTTTCGTAATTGTAATGTGGTCAAATCAGCTACATGCATTAACGTCTGCAATGAGGTTTTAGGATCTGAAATCTCAAAGAAAGCCCGAGCCAAATTGTAAGCTCTATAAGTTACTCAAGTGGTGTAGGAGAGGTAGAGTCTAGGGAACATTGACGTTGAGTCTTATGAATTGTGATGTCGGTAATCTCAATTGATGCGACTCAAACTCTAAGTATAACGTCAATCTAATTTTTAATGTTCTCAATTGATGAGACTCATTAGATATTCTGGGAGCCACCATTAATGAGACAAGAAGTCTCACTAATGGTGAACACCGACAGGAACGGCCGCTTTATTAGCCAACAACATGTTGATGTTAAAACAGCAAATCTATTAGTAGCGCTTAAATTTTGAAGTCATTTTGAAGTCTGCCCCAATGAGCTCTGAGCTTTTCGTTGTGTTTTGCATCCATGGGCAAGGTCTTCAATGCTTCTGGCCATAAAGAGCGGGCTTTATCCATTGTATCGTCAATATGGGGCTTGATAGCTCGCCAGGGAATACCAGAATTGTTAGCCCATGCCTGAAAATGTTTTTCTGTCACTGAATACCATTCTTTTGTTTTACCAAGATTTAAAGCATATTTTGTTTCATCGTCGAAATAAACATTGGTAGTGACAATATCATAGGCAGGGGAGAGCCTTGGTGTAATTTGGTCTGGATAGTATAGACTCCAGTTTTTCAAATGGGCATCACCATTTGCCAGTAAGATATTTACAAGTAGGCGCCTGGCAAATTGCTGCGCGTCTGCTAGACCGTCACCCGAAAATTCATAAAGTACTCTACCGATTTGCTCATAATTTGCAGAATCATATTTGTTACGCGGGTCTTTCACTAAGACCTGCGCAAAGTCTTCCATGTGAATTCTTGTATTCCCGTCACGATCAAACCGTTTAATGGCAAATGCCAGTTCTTCATCGGGAAGGTTTATTGACGGCAAATTGTCCAATCGTGTGCGCTCTATCAGTTTAATCTCCGGAATATCTACACCTGCAAGTTCTGCCAATGTCATAGCTGTGAACTCATTGAGAGGGACGTGTTTATGTTGGGTGGATGGAGTTTTGATGATCCAATCACCAAGTTCACCGTTTTCGCTAAAGTTATATCGGCTACCCATTGCCTTCATAGAAAACTTCATTTGAACACCGGCCAATGAAAACTTGGGTGTTTGGTCCATTTCTCCAAATTTTATGGCTTGGGCTGGCCCATGTGTATTCATGATGCTCGTTGGGACATCTTGTGGATCCATTGGGGTCGCCACTAAAGCTCCGGGGAGATCTCGACCAAGATGTGAAAACATCCTAAACTCGTTATCAATATGAATTTTTAATTCCTGAGAAAGCAAGTCTCGCGGGCTACCTTCGGGAAGAAGGTTTGATAAAACTGGATGTAGTTTTTGTTTTTTTGCCCATGTTTGTGACATGAGCTCTTCCGACTTGGGAAAGTTTGGATGTGTGACAAGGCTGAAGGTTGGCCGCCCAGGATTATTTTTATATTCTGGCGCAAAACTCAAAACATTGCGCCCGCTTTGAAAGCCGGCTAAATACCCGACGAGCTGGCCATGTAAGGTAAGCTTGAGAACGCTCACTTTATCTATTTGGTCATTTGAGCTCATTCCTCATCTCCTAATAGGTTTTTCCAAGGATCATTGGCAAGTTGACCTTTCTCACTCTTTTTGTTGGCAATCTGTTTAAGGGTGTCGAGAGAAAGCGTATCATCTTCAAGGACTTTCTTTATAAGGCTTAGCTTGTCATTGGGGACCAATATCAATTCACTCTTTAGCCCTGTGGCCAGAAGTGTTAGGGTCTCGAGCCTGGGGTTGCCTCTGGATTCTAAGTGCTGGTATTGTTTACGTGACATACCGATACGAAGCTTCATATCTTTTTGCTTAAGCCCTAAAGCCAATCGGCGAATTTTTAGTTGTTCAAGTATATTTTTCATAATAACCCCTATATACGACCATTTTCCTAAAAAGCAATGAATAAGGGGCTTATTATAAATAAAGGAACATATGAATGGGTGTTGTAATAATGCTCTAATTTGGTCCATGATTGGAGTTTTGAGCCGTATTGAATTTATTTTGCGACACTAAAAGCTAATTGACGCACGTCACTAAAAGCTAATTGTTGCACGGTTCTGAAATTAAACAATATAAATATATATGGTGGACAATCTAGAAATTTTAGTAGCAGGACAAGCCTGTTAACGGCGTCATGATTATTTTTGGAACGCTGATACATATGCTAACAATACCAGCTTACATGATCAAACTATGTAAAACCTGCGGGATGAATATCAGCGGAACTTAAGGCGCATTAACGATGGGGTTATATATACCCAAAAAAGTGAACAATTAAACTGAAAAAACCCCATGTTGGCAGTCTTATTAATGGAGGCTAATACCCTACGTACTTTCGTGCCCAAATCGTGGAAAAAGCACGGTGACCTTGTCGTTCAAAGTGGTGGTTCGATCACTTATTTGGCCGATATTATGCTTCAATAACTCATTGTATTAAAGGAATTTACTTTGCTTTTCCCTAATATCTGGCCGGTTGGTTGGCCGATCTATTTGAACCCAACATGGCATACGAGCAACTATCTATGAAAATGAACAAAGGAGACATTAACAATAGTAAAGAATAGAACAAGTTGTATCTAAGAGTGGTGCCGTTCGTACTGGAGAACTTGGGTTTCAAAGAAATGGAGCATGTCTGATTTATTATCTGTGAATGCCTTCTTACCTAATGACGGAAGCCGTGATGCAGCTTCCTTATAATCATCCATGTCAATTTCCACTTTAATAGTGGGATCAACTCTTAAAACATTATTTCTTCCAATTAGTAAACCTGCTTGTCCCAATGCATTATGAGATTGAAGATGAGATGCAAATCGTTGTGCATTTGCTGCCCAGTATGTCGCACCTTTATTTGCGATTTTTTCATCAAAGGTTAGAGGTGTATGACCGCAACCAATGGACAAAACACTAATTTTATGCCTCTGAACTTGGTAACAAGCTAATGCATCTACAACAGCTGCCATAATAGGATTGTTGATAAACAAGCCTCCGTCCAAGAAAATCTCTTCACTTTCCCTATAGCCACCGAGGAAAAGAGGCGCAGCGGAAGTTTCAAGAGCAACAGATGCCATTTCCCGTGCGTGATCTTTTTTATAGTCTGGATGATGTGCAGTTTTTCGCATTACCGGTTCGCCTTCATTATATAGAGACGGGATGCATAACCGAGTATTGGCTTCGCCAAACTTTCTTTTTCCAAGTGTTTCACGGACAATACTTTCAAGAGGTCCGCGATCATGAATGGTAGAGAAGGGGGAAAGTAGAACTTTCCCTTTTTTTGGAAAAATCTCTGAACCACGATCTAAATACATTGAAAGCAAATCTCGAGCTTTTACCCCAGCGGCTAGCCCTATAGCCAAAATACCTCCAGTTGAAGTGCCCGTAATCATGTCGAAATAGGAACTTATTGGCTTTCCATTGCATAACTCCACTTCAATTTCAGCTAATATTTGTGCAGGTAAAATACCTTTAATCCCACCACCGTCGATAGATAAAATTTTAAATTTTTTATCCTGCGGCCAAGGCAATTGGTGACGTTGTTGTAATAAGGTTCCTGATGACCTTCTGTCGCTCTGCATATTCTATCTCCTGATTTATTTTATGTGTTTTACCTCCGCCATACCAAATGCCGGTGACCTGCCAAATTTCGTAAAACTGTAGCCACTCACATGCGTCTGGGATTGTTGTCTCAGAAATAAAATGATCCCAGTTCCAATCTCCACTTCCTGGTAGGCATATGCACAGAATAGGGCGACGATCTGGTTCGTCTTGTCTTGCAGGGTACACATGAGGAAAGTGGGCTAGTTGATAATCCGTCATTTTTAGCAAAGAGGGATGCCAAAACCTCACATGTGGAATATATTGAAAAAAATCTTGTTTGTATTTTGATTGGGGTAACTCATACTCTATTTTGAGAAGGTAATATTTTTCTGATGGTTTTACCCAGCCTTGCCACACACCAATTTTTTCTTTTTGAACTACCATTTTAAAGTTTGGAAAGTCCCTGAGTAATCGATTGTTTTGTTCAAGGATTGATAACATTATTATTGGCTTCCAAAGTTTGTTCGCTTAGGAACGGATGGGTACACATTAGGAGCCACCGATACTGAGCCTCCAACTCCAACAATGGTCCTACCTGCGGCGCGAGCTTCACCAAGTCTTTTAGAGTAGGTTTTAATGGCATGTGTTGCAGCAGTTTCGCCAAATAACCGGACAAGGATCTCGTTTTGTTTTTCAACATCCGTAGTGCTACGCAACACGTTAATATCCATTATCAAACTATCCAAGTCTTTACGGAAAGTAGATTGATCGGAATTATTTGAAGGCCATCGATCTGTAAAACAGTCAGGGCGATATGATACATTTCTTACGTCTAGGAGTACACCTGTGCGTTCACACTGTAAAATAGTATCCCTAATATGCGTCGCAACATTCAATAGCTCTTGGCTAAGGCTAGGGGATAAAATTGGCCCCGCCTCTAATGCGAGTCCGGCTTTTATTACGGATGGCGGCTTGCGTTTTCGCGAAGATTTATTTGAACGGTAAGAAACATCGCGCGCTCGCTTTATCAGCTGTAATGCCACTATGCGCGGAGATTTTCTATCAAGACTTTCAAATTCTGGAAAATCCTCAGTTTCAGCTTTTGCCAATAAAGCCAGACGATGGCTGCCAAAACGTTCCATGAAGATATCGTTTGTACCAACTCGGGATTTAAAGTGTTTTGTAAACCCCTTTGGATTAACATCCTTATGGTAAGATTCTCGGGTTTCTTTTTTCCAGTGGAAGAGTTGGGATACGCGTTCAGTAAGGATGTTTGCTCGTCGAACTACTGGCATAACGTCTAGTGTGTGACCATCCGCATAAGTTATAGTTATGCAACGTGAGTTTCGCTTTACCATTTTATGGTAACGTGACCCAGGTCCGCGATCTAGCGAACGTTCAAGAATTGTTAGCACCCATTCAGGATCAGAATTTTCAGGTAAATCAAGTTCAATAACTACATCAATA
Organism: Robiginitomaculum sp.; assembly: GCA_002733905.1. Taxonomy (GTDB): domain Bacteria; phylum Pseudomonadota; class Alphaproteobacteria; order Caulobacterales; family Maricaulaceae; genus Robiginitomaculum_A. The sequence continues at coordinate 77,152 of NVXK01000016.1, forward strand.
TCATGCTTATGGGCTTTAATTTTTCCCAAAATTGGAGCGCCTATACCAAAGGAACCAGATGGGTAAATGATTATCACTTTACCCTCTAAGAGTGATCCTGAGCCATCTACATAAGAGGAAACCGCTTCGTAGTTTTGTGTTGCTTCCTTATAATCAGAAGGCGTGAGCTGTATTTTAAATGCTACGTCCATCAATAACTGGTCTGCAATACTTGCATAAGTCGAGAAGTCGAAATTTTCAAAGCCCATGTGGCTCTCCTTTATATGTATGCCCTTGCTTACATGCTATTATCCTGACGCTTTGGAGTTTTACCGCTCCAACGCCTTGTCTGTTAAAAGCAAATGATAAGAGTTAGTAACTCGACTCACATTTCTTACATACGAAAACGTATGCTGTGTAACATACAACACAGCCCTTGCTATCTGTCAACCCCTCGTGGTACGATTTCGTATATGAGTAATTTTATTCTAATAAATGAGTATTGAAGGGGATATCTATATGTCATTTGCGGTTAGGTTAAAAAAATATCGAGTAGCTCAAAAGCTATCATTGCAAAGTTTAGCGGATTTAGTGGAGGTTTCAAAAGCTCACATTTGGGATCTAGAAACAGAAAGGGCGAAAAACCCATCATTGGAAGTGCTAAAAAAACTATCTACACATTTAAAAATACCAATTGCTACATTAATTGGAGAGAATCCAGAAAAAGCAGAAGGTATTGCTCAATCAGAGTCTGTAGTTATGTATCGTGATCTGCAAGGGCTGAATGAACAAGATCGAGAAACTATAAAAATAATGATGGAGCGGCTCAAAAAACGAACAGATATTTAACCGATATGACTTTATCGATTTCCAGAATGGACTTGGACGGTAACTGTTCACCAATAGCTTTGGTAACAAAAATTCTAAAACTTGAACCAAACTTAAAAATCCCTATTCCAATTGAAGAGTTAGCATACAAACTAGACATCAACTCAATTCAGGAACTTACTACTGCTGGATACGAAGGGGGATTAGTTACTGATGAAGCCCGTAGCTCTGGTGATATTTTAATTAAAAAAGGAATGTATCATCAACGCCGCCGTTTTACTATTGGGCACGAGCTGGCTCATTTCCTGATTTCGTATCATAAACCTTCAGCCCCTAATGGTTTTTTGTGTGACAAGACTGCGATGAACAACTGGGACCTTAAGGAACAAATTAAGGCGAGAAAAATGGAAGCACAAGCAAATCAGTTTGCCTCTCTTATTCTTATACCTCCACCACAATTGAGAAAAATTTTAAATCGAGACCGTTTCACTTACCTTGATAGAATGTTTGAAATTCATGAGTTTTTTGATGTAAGTAAAGAAGCCGCTGCTCGATCATTTGTAGAATACAACCCTGAATGCGTATCAATTCTAATTTGTAAAGACGGAAAATTATTGCGGAAATATAGTAAAAGAGATTTTCCGTGGATAAAATTGAATAAAGGCCAAGCTATCCCTGATATATCAGCATTGTATACTCATCCTGTAACAACTGATAAAACCAGCTCTCTTCAGGAGACAATGGCTAAAGAATGGATTGATGTAAAATTTGGAAGCCGTACACCAAAAATGTATGAACAAGTGGTGCATCAAAATTATGGGTATTCCATGATTATGCTGAAAACAATTGCCTTTGCTGACATGGATTACGATCCAGAAGAAAACCTGACTTCAAAGCAGAGACTCGCGAAACGAGCACAAAATAGGTAACGTTACATTGGATACTCACATGGTAAACCAAGTTTGACCTTATCGATAGACTTTAACAAAACCTTGTCGAAAATGAGCGGTTTCAACCCGTGTTAATTTTTTGCGACACTAAAAGCTAAAAACCGCACAACACTAAAAGCTAATTTTTGCACATAAATAAAATCAGAAAATGCATTCTAGTTTTTAGCAATACATATTTTTTAGAAATAATTGTTGGCTTCAACATTTGGATTTATTGTATATCTATATTGATAAGGTAAAGTTTAACTCGACCAAACAGTAAGGCATTAATGAATCAAACTCGCTGATACATAGTGGTATTTAGTCACCATGTTTACTAACTATTAAGTAAACATCTTCTTTTTCAGAGTTTTCATATTATGCGGATAGTCAACCGATTATGACTATTGACGTAAATGACATTCAAGATGTTCCCACAGAAAACTGGACAGTGGCTCAAGAATGGGCCCGTCATCTTTGGCCATTATTGAATTACAATTCCATCCCATACTACATAGTGGAGGATGTTTGCTTTCATATGGAATGCAGTAGGGCGACTTTTTTTCGTAAACTTGCAAAATTCAAAAAACACCAAACCGCCAGTAGCTTGTTGCCCAATACGCGTGGCATTAAAAAAGAAGATACAAAAATTGATCCAAATATCGAGCAGGTCATAACCGATAATATTAGGAAGTATTTTTTGAAGCGTCCCAAGCAAACTATCCAATATGTATGGGAGGCAACCGTAATGGATTGCCATACGCGCGAATTATGCCCCCCAGGATATTCTACTGTACTCAGAAGGAGCAAACTTATTTCACGAAAGGATAGACTTATGGCGCACAACGGTTCGAGGGCCTACAGATCGAAAAACTCATCTGCGCGGGGATCTTTGGAGGCCGATTATCCACTTCAAAAAGTGCAAATTGATCATACAAAAGCTGATATCATAATTGTTGATACTGTATCTAGAGAGCCTATAGGTAGGCCAATATTTACGGTAGCGATTGATATCTACAGTCGTATGATTTTGGGGTTCCATCTTGATATCATTGGGCCAAGCTCTTGGAACGTTTCCGAAGTACTAACCCAATTAGTTTTCAAAAAAGATGAATGGCTTAACTTTCGAAACATTCCACATGAATGGCCATCCTACGGAATTCCAGAGTGTCTAATGCTCGACAATGGAAAAGATTTTCGCTCAAAGGCTATGACTATAGGGGCAGGGGAATATGGTATTCAGTTAGACTACCGGCCTCCCGGAAAAGCTCATTTTGGCGGGCATGTTGAACGCGTCATTGGTACATTTATGAAAAGGTTACAGTCAGTACCTGGCACAACATTTTCAAATATAGCTAATAAAGGAGATTACGACAGTGCGGGTAAAGCAGTTATGACGCTTGCCGAGTTAGAGATGCTATTTTCCGAGTTTATATTGGGACGGTATCATAACCGTCGCCATAGATCCCTAAATGCTACACCGTTAGAAAAGTGGAACGAAGCCCTTGAAAACGGATTTTCCCCGCGACTATGTCATCAAAACCCACTTAAGTTTAAAATAGATTTCTTAAAGTCAGAGAGCAGGGTTGTATCCCGAGAAGGTATTGAGTTTAAAACCAAAAAATACTGGAGTGATATCACTCAATCCTTGTATGACAATGGCACAAAACGAGTTCAAGTATTTCCGTTCCATAGTGATATTTCTAAGGTTCTCATAAGGGAAACCTCGGGGCAGATACATATTGTACATTCAAAAAACGTACGCACACCTCATATTAGCTGGTCAGAGTTTAATGAGGCTAAGAAATTATCAAAGCGGTTCTCTGGATTGTCGGCAGAACAGATTTCAGATCAAATTTCACGAGAGCGAAAACTTATTAAGAAAAGTCAAAAACTGACCAATGCTCAACGCAGGCAGAATGAAATTGATCGTTCACAATCGGCTCATCCAATACGCAAAGCTGGAGGCGGGGAGCACAAGCCAAAGAATAAAAAAGTATCTGTTGATTTCAAATTTCAACGGCTGAATGTGATTGGGGACTAAAATGGGTGAAATTGTATTTAGCGAATATTTTGAAGATCGTTTTGTTGTGCACGCAAAGGCAAGTGATATTTTGCGTGAAATGGAACATATATTAAGACTGTCAAAACTCAATAAAAGACCGAAAAACTTACTGATTACTGCCGATGCGGGTTGCGGAAAAACGGCTGTTGCTGACACTTTCATAAAATCAGCTAGAGCAAACTTGGATGATACAAACTCTCCTACAACAGCTCAAATAGTCGGGATGCAGATGCCTGCTATGCCAACCGAGAGTGACATTATGCTGGAGTTACTTTCAAAAATGGGTGTAGATTTTGTTGGGAAAAAATCTCAAGCACACCTTCTATCCGTATTGCGAAACATCAGTGGTGCGGCAGGACTAAAGCTTATCGTGATTGATGAGTTTCATAATCTCATGGCAACATCAAAAATGAAAATTTTATCATCTTTGAATTTTTTGAAATGGATAGGAAATGAACTCAAAGTCCCAATAATTGCATTGGGTACAAATAGCTGTCAGTTATTATTACCATACGACAATCAGTTTAGTGAGCGTTACAAACAAGCATTTTTACCAGTGTGGAGTGATGGGGATGACTTTAGGAACTTTATATTTTGTCAACGGCGGAGTAAAATCAGTCCACGTGGCGGCGTAAAAGTCTACCAATGTAGCTACGCTTAAATAATATAACAAAGGGGCCAATTGGCCCCTTTG